>JABGQA010000141.1 GCA_018644665.1 Candidatus Poribacteria bacterium | reverse complement strand
CATGCCGAGACAGTAACCGATACCCCCTAGCTGCGGCCAGGGGCTGAGCAGTCACTGGAGAACAGGCGATAGGCGAGGGCCCGCGCAGACTCACCGACAGACGGCGGCATCTGTGCCAGCAGGCGGGCCGCCGCCGCTTCGCCTCCAGCGTCTGCCCCGGCCTCCACGCACCGAGCTAGCCGCTGCGCGCAAGCCCATACTACTGACGTCGCCTGTGACTCTGGGTTCCAGCCCGGGTCGTACTGGTGCCGCCGATGCAGCCTCACAGTTCCCCCGCCCGCAGCAAGTATGCCTGCCCCTGCAACGCGATCCACGCTGATGTTCTTGGCGCGGGCAAGCACGTCTGCTTCCCCAAACGGGGCATCGTTGTAACCGTGTTGCTCGAACCACGCCGCGCAGAACCGGGTTATCTCGTCGAGGTCGCCATCCTGCTCCGCAAAGTACGCATCGAGTTCCTGGTTGATGAGCCGCAGCGCTGTGCGAACGGGCATGCGTGATCCATCGGCCTCGAGCACAGCCGCGTACCGCGAGAACACCGTCATCGAGGGCCCAATGGCAGCTTGGGCGAGGTCCACGGGGGCGATGTTGCCACGAAGCATCGTGGTCAGAGCGTTGGGCAACTCGTCGCGCAGACCGGCGAGGTATTCTCGGCGAGAGACCGAACGTGCGCCCAACGCTCGTGGGCGACATGCAAGCACGATTGACGACGCGAGGGCGTTCTTACCAGACGCGATCGTTCGGTTGCTCAGTTCCGTACGCAGCGGCCATGTAGCGGTGATCTGCCATCCCGCCGAGAGCAGACCGTCAAGCATCTTTTCCCAGCCCGTCGAGGCCACTCCGGGCGAGCCAGTGCGCGCCTCGCCGTCGGTGTCGGTCTGTTTGAACGCGTAGAATAGGGTCATTGGGACGTCTGCGTGCGAATTGGCATGTGCTGCCTCAAACACCGCCCTCAGTCCCCGCTCGAAGTGCTCGCTGGCGGCCTCTTTATTCCCCCCAAACCTGTACGGCGTGGCAACGAGTTCACTGGACTTCGGCGTAAGCATCGTCTCGAAGAGCTCCGGCCACACGCCTGCCATCGACCTCCGCAGCCATACGTAGAAGTAGTCCGACAGGTCGGCGTAGCCGATGTTGTCGTAGTACGGTGGGTCAGTCGAGATGACCGAGCCGCGGGGCTGCACGCCTACGGCCTCTACAGCATCCACGCACGACACCACGCCTTCCGCCACGTCGTCGCACGCGCGGCCGACGACCTTCCATACCCAGTCCACACATGCCGTCCAATTCCCCGTTGAGTTGCTGAACGGGTTGCACTCCGCGTAGTCCCACACCATGGGGATCGCCTGGCGGGCGAACGTGTTCCGCATCTTCTCGCCGGAACTGTGCCAACTGCATATGCTCGACCAGTAGTCTGCGGCCTTGTCCACAGCTAGAGCGAGATAGGTCGTCACCGCTTCGGAGTATGCCACGGCGTCCCGGCCACCTGCCGCCAGGCCGACGCCCTCAGCAGAGAGGCCGACATCGACTGCATCCGCGAACACTCGCTGTCGAGCCTGCTCAAGGAGGTCCGAGAACGTCGTCAAGGCAACCAACTGGCGTTCGGTGTACACATCTGCAAAGGTAGACATTCCATAGTTTGGCGTCTTGAAGTCTCGGGGGTTGTGCGGCAGGGCCGAAGATGGTCGCCATGTAGGCACGGCGGAATCGGCCGGGTGCGCGTCCCCTGCCGTAGCCTGCGCGTAGCTACGGCCGCCGGTGCCCTCGACGACTACGGCCAGCATGCGTCTGCCCATCCGACCTGCCTTGCCCTCAGCTCGCACGTGAGGGAACGGTACCGGCTCTCCGCACACCAGGCACCGAGCGCCGCGGCGATTCACGGTGCCTTCTGGTCCTGCGCCTGCACCTGTACGTACTGCGAAGTTCACTGTCTGGCTGTCCTGATCGACGATGGGCTCGATCCACGCGCGCTTCCCACGCTTCGTTGACAGATCGAATGACCGGACGAGCGGCATGTCGGCACCACACACCGGGTTCGGGCATGCCACCGTACGCGCCCACAGCCAGGCTATAACAGTCGCGTCACCACCCGTGGCGGGTAGTTTCGCCGGCGGATACAGATGCCCGATGCGTCGTTCAGCTTCGGTGTTCATCCAGTACCCATAGTGGCGTACGTCCGCTGCCAGTCCCGCCGAGCCACGCCACGCGTCGACAGTCATCGCGCCTGCCCGCGATTCGGGGTTTACTGGCGACCGACCCGCGAACCTTGGGGGCACCTCGACCATGGCCTTCGTTATCAGCACTGCCACAGGATTCAAGTCGCTACCGTGAGCACCCAGTGCGAGACGTTGAGCCTCGAGAGGGATCGACCCACCTCCGCAGAACGGGTCGAGCACCGCCGGGGGGTGCCCGCCTGTGGAACGTAGAATCTCCTCACGCGCCGAGGCGAGGATCTGGGGGTCGTTTGAGTTCTCCCACCTGACCAAGTCCTCGATGAGCCTGAACAGACGCTGCCGCTCGCGGTCCTGCTCGACGACTGTGGTGAACTCGTCCGGCCGACTAGACGGGTCGTCGACGAACGACGCAAACAGCACAGCCCGGCACGCCGCGAGCGGGCGGCGCGCCCACCACAGGTGCATGGTCGAGGGGTGCCCATGCCGAATTGACTTCTCACGCACACACGCCGCGTTGATAGCCGCGAGCGGGAGCGCGACCTCGATGAGCTTCTTGCGGCGGTTCATCTGACGGTCCTCAATGCTGCGTCAACGTCAACTGGGCGGCTGTGCCATCTCGCGGAGTTCGCTCAGGTCGAAGTTCGCACTCGCTACGTGGAAGTCAGGACGACTGCTGAATGGCTGGCGGATGTACATCGGTGTCGCCGCATGTTCGCCGTCGACTTCCACGATGGCGAGGATGAACTGCTCCGGGTGGTTCAGCGCATGCAGAATCTGACTGCGGGAGATCGTCACCGTCGATGACTCGGCTGCCTTGCCCTTGACCTCAATGAAGTAGGTGCGTCCCATGGCCGGGTCGAAGGACGTGATGTCGAAGCCCTTCTGGTGGTGTGGCATCTCAAGCGGCTCGCGGCCGACGGCGCTCTCGGCAGCCATGACGGCTGCCATCGCCATGCGGTCGATGCGCTCGCGGGATTCTTGATCCACGGCCACCGGGTAGCTGGATTCGCCTCGAAGCCGTCGCAGGAGGGCCAGGGGCACCACGAGGGCCCCGCCTATGACAGTCGGCGGCATAGGCGACAGTTGGACTTCCTGATCGAGCTCGTCCATTCGCTGGCGGAGTCTCTCCTGCAGCTCCTCCGCGCGTCGCCGCGCCATGATGGAGTTCAGCCTGTCGCTGGTGCGCCCGGCGCGTTCGCGTTCCGCAAGTTCGGTGGCGCGATGGTCCCAGTGCGTGATTTCCTTCGCGAGACGGTCCTTGACGGCTGCCCGCGTCTTCTCCGCAAGTTCCACGCGCCGTTCTCGTACTTCGGTAAGGTGGGGCGGGACCAGGTGGTCAATGGCATACACGGTGATCGAAGCTTCCAGATCGGACGTCAGCCAGTCGGCTTCCAGGTAGTCGTTCACGAGCGTGCGGTCTGCGGCGTCGATGGGAGCGGAGTCCAAGTGCGGAGCTGGCCCTGCGTCACGCACGGCGCCCGACGAGTCCACGTCGACGAACTGCAGCCGCTGGGACACGACACGGCGCTTGCCGTCGGCGTTGGTCTTGCCATCTTGGATGGAGTGGGACAGGCAGAAGAGAGCACGGACATTGTCGTCGCTCGCGTGCGGGTCGACGAGCACCGTCCCGCGGCGGAGCAAGTCGGCGTACCGCTCCCTCACAAGGTCGAGGGTTGCATCGAACAGAGGATGTCCGGGACAGACGAACGTGGCGGGAGGCTTCCCGTCCACCTGGAGCAGGTCTCGATCGAAGGTGACGCGTTCATACCGAGCCGTCACGACTTGGCCTGTTCCGATCTGCCTATCGCGCTGACGTATCGCTGCAGGCACCCGTCGTACCTCGTAGCGTCCCCCTTCACGTTCGCTCATGCTCCCGCCCAACAGTGTGAACGCCTCACGGAAGAATGACCCGATGAAGTGCGGCTGCAGGCGGTACAGTTGCGCTCGCTCCATTTCCTCCTTGATCTGGAGCAGTCGCGTGTGGTCGAGGGCATCGTGGACGAGCGCTCGTTCCTCAATGAGTGCGGCGAGCCGATCAGTGTCGAGGGCGGCGTCTACCTTCTCGCGAATCTGAGCCCGCACCTCAGGCCTGTCGCCATACCGTACCGCCTGGATCAGGAGATCGCGTAGCGGCTCATCTGTGAAGCATTTCCCCAACACGTCGAACACACTGCCTTGGAGGGACTCGCGCTGCTGCTCCATCTTCTCTAGGAGCCTCTGGTACACGTCGCCTTCGCGTGTTTCGTTGGCGACGAGGTTCCACAGATGGCACACCTCGGCCTGACCGATGCGGTGTATGCGCCCGAATCGCTGCTCGATGCGGTTGGGGTTCCACGGCAGGTCGTAGTTGACCATGAGGTGCGCGCGCTGCAGGTTCAGACCCTCTCCTGCGGCGTCCGTCGCGACTAGAATCAGCGTGTCCTTGTCTTGGGTAAACAGCTCCTGCGCCTTACGTCGGTCCTCGCGGCCGACCCCGCCATGGATCGTGATGACGGCTTCGGGCCTGCCCAACAGACCACGTATGCGCTCCGTCAGATAATCCAGCGTGTCGCGATGCTCCGTGAAGATGATGAGCTTCCGCCGTGAGCCGTCGACATCGAACACTTCGCTGACGGCCGTCGCGTCACCGGTCCCCTGCAGGATGCTCGACAGTTCCTCCCACTTGCGGTCGGTGCCACTGCGTCGTGACTGTGCAGCTAAGCGCTCCAACTCCACCAGTGTGGCAATCTCGGTCTGTAGTTCCGCTATAGTGCGCGCCGCAGTTGCGCGGTCCACCACTTTCTCTTCGAGTTCTTCGCGTTCGGCAGCGTTAGTGTCGTCGTCATCGAAGTCGTCTTCGACGACAGCCGGCCACTCATCCGCTGGAGAGTCGATGCGCGCAGATGCGCCACGACGCAGCACCTTCTCCTCCTCCAAGCGACGTTCGAGACGGATGCGTCGTCGCGTGAGAGATCGGTAGATCGCTTCTGGCGACGATGCGAGACGCCGCTGCAGAATCTGCAGAGCGAACCCTACCGTGTTACCGCGGCGGCCCTCGCCCTCGTCGCGAAGCCGGTCTGCCCGGTTCATCCCGTCACGGACGTACTCGGTCACTTCTTGGTAAAGATGTGCCTCTAGGTCCGATAGCTTGTAATTCACTGTGTAGGCGCGTCGCTCGGGGAACAGCTTGCTGCCGTCGAAGCGGAGGATGTCCTCCTTGACCATCCGGCGCATGATGTCTGAGATGTCGACGACGTGCACGCCGTCGCGGAATCGGCCCTCGAAGCGGTCAGCATCGAGAAGGGCGAGGAACAACTGGAAATCCTCCTCCTTCCCGTTGTGGGGCGTCGCCGTCAGTAGAAGGAAGTGCCGCGTGATCTCTCCAAGCAACCGCCCAAGCTGGTAGCGCTTGGTGAACCGCACCTCTCCGCCCCAGTGGGTGGCCGACATCTTATGGGCCTCGTCGACGACGATGACGTCCCAGTCGGTTACGCGCAGCTTCTCCTGGATGTCTTCGTTGCGGCTCAGCTGGTCCAAGCGGCAGATGAGCAGGTTGTGCTCCTCGAACGGGTTGCCCGTCCGGGCCGATTCGACCATCTCGCGTGTGAGTATGTCGAAGGACAGATGGAACTTGTAGTAGAGCTCGTCCTGCCACTGCTCGACCAGGCCGCCGGGAGCGCAGATGAGGCACCGCCGCACATCGCCGCGCATGACGAGTTCCCGCAGGAACAACCCCGTCATAATCGTCTTGCCCGCGCCCGGGTCATCCGCAAGGAGATAGCGCAAGGGTTGGCGCGTTAGCAGTTCGCCGTAGACCGCGGTGATCTGATGAGGCAAGGGCTCAACGAGAGACGTGTGCACTGCCAGTCGCGGGTCGAACAGGTGGGCCAGTCGGATGCGATGCGCTTCGGAAGCCAACTTGAAGAGGGCGCCGTCGCCATCGAAGCTCCACGGGCGACCGCGCGTGACAATCTCCAGCGCCGGCTCGCGGTCACGGTAGAGGAGTTCACTGCCCAGCGCGCCCTCGGCGTCGCGATAGGTGAGATCGACGGCGGCAGAGCCGACCCACTTCGCATCAACGACGGTGACGGGCCGGTCGTGTAGGACGCCCTCAACGGCAGCGCCTTGCTTGAGGTCTTCGAGGCGGGCGGGCATACGAACGTCTCGCATGGGACGGGACTGTGGACTGGCGCACTCGATACTTCGCTGGCGCACTGCGCCTGAGGGGGGCGGCCGCACACGCAGAGGCGAGAGTCAGGCCACGACACGTTGCGTGGCCTACGTGCGGCGACCTCCCAGTAGCGTCCATACCATAGCACGCGGGCGTTGGTCATGCACGATGGCGGGCATGCGCGGCACTGACGGCGTGGTTGCCCGCGAGCGCCACGCGCCCTGGAAGCCAGATGCGCCGTCTGGCCAGCCGGCCGCACAGACAATCCGTCGAAGCCAACACCGTGCCTCCATACCGAGCATAGCACAACCAGTCTGTGTTCTAAGCGACCCAGCGCACTTAACTGTGATATGGATTTGGGCTATACTGATCGTAGACAGAACCGGGATATGAAGACATGAAGCTCCCGCGGGAGGTCCGGAAGCAGCTCTGCCGGGAATACATCGCTCGCCACGTGAAGGCGCACGGCCGGGTGCCGTCCGCGCGGGACGCGCGCGTGGCTGTCGGCGGCGATTACAACGCTGTTGTCGAGGCGCTGCGCGAATACGGCCCCTCCGGGGTCAGCGACCCTCGACCAGGCCGCCGGTGCGAGCCTCAGTCGGAGGAGGAACGTGCCGCATGGCGTCAAAGCCTGTTGAGAGGGGGTTCTGGGGACGATGTGCCGGAGCTGGAAGACATTGCAGAGGAGGTGCCCGACATGCTGACTGTACAGGAGGCGGCGGAGAAGCTGGGCGTTTCGACGGAGTCGCTAAGGGGAAGGATGAAGCGTGCTCGGCAGCGGGGACACGCCGACCCGTTCGAGCGGTACGGCGAAGGTACACGGGCTGTGCTGTACGTGGCCGAGGACGAACTGGTCACGTGGTACGAGGCGTTGCCCAAACGCGTACGACGCTCATCCAAGAAAACGCGTTGACAATGTGACCGCCCGTAAGTCATAACGGCCGCGATAGATGCCCCGCGCCAGATGGTGTGGAACCCGTTGGCGCGGGGCACTTCGATACGCACACGTTATGGCATGCCACGTACCGCCGTCAGCATACGGCCGGAGGCGCGCCGCGCCAACCGCGGCAGCGGCCCGACGGCGTCGGCATCGTCGACAGAGAGGGCACGCGGGCCATGGACTGGGACACCGATCGAGATGTCGGAGCCGATGATGGGGCGGCTACCGAATTGCTGCGGTACCTGCATCGTGGCGGTACGCACTTCTACGTGTGGGAGTTGCCAAGCAAGCTCGCATACTGGTCCAGAGTCGGCGATTCGTTGCCGAGCGTGCCTGGCGCACGCGATCTCTACTTCGGTGTGCATCCGACGGCGCGGAAAGGGAGCGCGACACAACGCTCCAGGATTGAGACGGTTTCAGCGGTCAACTGCCTTTTCGCGGAATCCGACGCCCGCGAGGAGGACCGACGTGGCCAGTTCCTCACAAAGGACGCCGTGTTGGCACACATCGCCACGCTGCCATGCCCGCCGTCTGTCGTGGTCGACAGCGGGGGCGGCTTCCAGTGCTACTGGCTGCTCGAGGACACGTCCGCCATATCCACTGCGGACAGCCGCAGACACATCGCGCGCGTCCAGGCGTTGTGGGTAGATGCCGTCGGCGGCGACTCGGGCTCCAAGGACCTGGCTCGGGTGCTGCGTCTGCCGGGAACTCTGAACCGAAAGTACGACCCGCCGCGCCCCGTGGACTTCGTCGAGGCTGATTTGCTGCGGACGTGCACGCTCGCGGAGCTCGGGGAAGCTGCCGAGTCGCTGGCGTCCGGGTCAGGGACGCGATCACCAGTGACCCCGAGCACTTCGACGCTAGACGATGGTGTCGTATTGGACACGGCGCGGAACGCCGCCAACGGCAGCAAGTTCCAGAGGCTCTTCGACCACGGCGACATGACCGAGTATGGCGACGATCACTCACGTGCGGACATGGCGCTGGTGGCGATGCTCGCCTTCTACACTGGCAACGATGCAGCGGCCATTGATCGCCTGTTCCGTCGGTCTGCGCTCATGCGCGACAAGTGGGCGGACAGGGCGGATTACCGCGACCGCACGATCCGGGCGGCGACAGCGGACGTCGCGCAGGTTTGCGACCATGCCAAAGGCCGCGCCACGACGGAAGCGTCGCCGGCCGGCAGATCAGCGGGCTGGCTCGCACCCGCGATTCGCGAAGACGCGCGCGGCGTGGAGGACGAGCGGCATGGGGCGTGCCCCTGGCTCGAGGAATACGTCGCGTTCGCGTCGGAGCAGTCGCCACGGTCATACAGCGACTTCCACACAGCGGTGGGTCTGTGGATGCTCGCGACCGTGGCCGCACGGCGCGTAAAGGTGGGCTTCGGCGGGGCCAGGTTCACGCCCTTCCAAGCCCTGCTTGTCGCCCCGTCCACGGACTATGCGAAGACGACTGCTGTGAAGGTCGGCCTCGGATTGCTACGCGAGGCCGGTCTCGACTTCCTGCTCGCCCCCGACGATTCAACGCCGCAGGCCCTCATCGTCAGCATGAAGGTCAGGGATACGTACAACGTCGCCTCCCTTGATGACGGCCGGCGGGCGGCGCTCCGCGAAGGCATCGCCTTCGCCGGACAGAAGGGATGGTTCTACGAGGAATTCGGGGGTCATCTGCGTCGGATGTCTCGCGCAGACTCCGCTTACGCGGACTTCCACGGCATGCTGCGGAAGCTATACGACTGCCCAGCAACCTATCGGCACGCCACCGTCTCGCGCGGCGAGGACCACGTCGAGCAACCTTACCTGTCCTTACTCGGGAACCTGACCCCGACGGACCTCGCGCCGTTCTCAGGGAAGCACGACGCGATGTGGTCGGACGGGTTCTGGGCGCGATTTGCGTTCGTCGCAGTTCCTCCCGGGCCCGAGCCATCGCGCGCGCGCTTCCCGACCGGCGCTCGCGTGTACCCGGGTTCGCTGATTCGGCCCTTAGAGGCATGGCATCAGCGGCTAGGGGTCCCGCGCGTGACGTTCGAGTCTGTCGGCGAGGACGAGGGGACTGTGCGTGCAGTCGTGGAGCCGGCGGCGATACGCACGATCGCGCTGCCACCTGAAATCGTGGACCTGTTCTACGCATATGAGGACGCGCTGTTGGATGTTCGGCAGTCCGATGGGTGGGACCCGGCGTTGGACTCCAATTACGGCAGGCTGCACCAGAAGGCACTCAGTGTGGCGATGCTATCGGCGTCCCTCGCCGGGCGCGTGGAGGTCACACACGCGGATTGGGGGTTGGGCCAGAACGTGGCTGAAGCATGGCGTCGCGGCCTGCACGTCGTCTACGCGATGGCCCGGTCGGGCCCGGAGACGGCTACGAAGGCGAAGGCTGAGTGGAGGCTGTGGGACGACATCGGTTGCGTCCTGTCAGGCCTCCCGGACGACGTTGTCGCGTCAGAGGAACTGCTCGAAGCGCTGCGGAAGCACGATGGGGGTCGATACCGGTCCTGGACCACTGCGAAGCTCGCGGCATCTGTCAAACCCGAAGGCATCGAACCCACGCGCTTCACGGTCGGCGGCACGCGCCGACGAGGGTACTGCCGCGCAGACATTGCGGCGGCGGTGGCGGGTAGGTCGTCCGAACCGGGCGGGACGGCCACGCGTAGTGGTGGAACCTATCCCGGCGGGACTCAGGCCGTCCCGCACGCGTCCCAACATGTCCGAGGGCGGGCCGCTGCCGACAGAGGCGCGCCAAGGGCAACGGCAGACGACCCTCGGTCCGTCCAGACGCAAACTCCCACTGCCGCTGGCTCCGAGCGGCTCCGGGTCGGATCGGACGGGACGGACGGCCTGTTCGCGGAGGGTGGTACCGACGCGGAGGAGAGGAAGCGCGCCGTCGAGCTGTTGCGCGCGTTGCTCCCGCCCGGAAGGGAACTGACGCGTGACGAAGTGTTCGTGCGGGCGCGGGAACTGGGGATTTCCGTCAATGCTCTCTTCCTCGCCCACGAAGCTGCCGGCGCGACGATAATCGGCGATCGGTGGTCCGGGCAGACCGGCGCACGAGCCGACCATATAGAGGGAGGTGCGGGCGATGGAATCTAGGCGCGACAGGACCGGAGGCGGACAGCTGGTCAAGGTAGAAGACATTGCGGAAATGCTCGGCGTCTCGGCAAAGACCGTGTACGGTTGGGTCTACGAGGGCACAATTCCATTCGTGAAGCCTACTCGGGGGACGCTGCGGTTCCGAGTGCGCGACATCGAAGCGTGGTTGGAACAGCGGACGCATCGACCCCATGAATGAGGCGATCCTGAAAGAATCCTGAAATCCAGTGGGTATGGTCGCCTGTTGACCCGCTCGGCCACAGGGTTTAGCCGTTGCGATGGAGAGCTTCCTAAACTCTAGGTCGGGGGTTCGGGTCCCTCCGGGCGTACTTCCTCCCCGGTGGCCGACGCGACTGGGCGCCTGCACGATCCCTCCTGACAACGCACCAACTGCTGAGGGCCGGTTCCGGCGCAGCTACCGCGTGCCTACGCTCGTGTGGGCCCTGTGTTGGCCACGCCCGCGCCGCGCTCGCAACCCGTTCGAGAGGCCGTCGCCGGGCCTCGAGGACTCGCCTCAGCCCCTTCTGCACACGTCGCGCCTCGGTCTCAACCGCCGCCGCGCGAGAGTCGCCTGCCGCAGCAGGTGGCGCCGTAAAGCCGCTGTGGCCATACTCCCGCAGGCGTAGTAGCCCTCAGTAGGCGAGAGAACAGAAGGGACCGGTGAATCCATGGAAGAACGAGCGGCGCGCGGGGAGGCCATCCCGTTCGAGGCGTTCGCCAGCTTCACGAGGATCGAGACCGGCAATCCGATCATCTCCCTGCCTCCGCCACAGTGGGCGGCGGCGACACACGTCATCGTCGTCGAAGACACGGCGCACTACTACTGGTGCAAACGCGAGCGCGGCGTGCGGTGGCTCCTCATGCACGCCACGGCTCCGGTTGACGACCTCACTGACATCGAGCAGGACCCCCGCAACCCCATCGTCGTCCCTTCAGCGGGGAGCTTCGACGACGCGGCTGTCGAGTACCCCTTCCCGTTCCTGAACCCCGCAGACGGCAAGCACTGCATCTACTACAGGGCCAAAGGCCACGCGACGCCCGAGCAGACGGGTCTGCTCGTCAGCGACGGCGACATGGGGCTGTGGGAGCGCGTCCTCCATACACCCGTCATCGCGGCGGATACGGACCACGAGCGAGACGGCTCGACACATCCGTCCGTCGCCGTGGATGGCGACACCATCCACATCGTGTACACGGGCAAGGCGACGCGGTCGTACGAGGACTGCCTGACCATGTGCTACGCGACCGCCCCAACGAGCGACCCGGCGTTCGTCACGAAGGACCCACGCAATCCTGTATTCAGCGGCAGCGGGCAGGTGTGGGACGGCCGGGCCATCCGCGAGACTGAGCTGTTCACGGCGCCGGAATACTTCCATGTGCTGTACGGTGGCTATGACGGTGGGACATGGCGGATCGGGCACGCGCGCACGCGGGACTTCCGCACATTCGAGCCCAACCCGCAGAACCCGATATTCACGCCGTCGCCCAACCCGGACGCCTGGGATTGCGACGGCGTCCTGACGGGACAGGTCATCGATATCGGCGACACGTCCTACATGGTCTACGCGGGTGAGCGAGGCGACGAGTGGCAGACCGGGGTGGCCACGGCTCCCAAGCGTTAGCCCCTCTGCGCGGTTGGGTGCTGCAGCCCTGGGGTCAGCCGCGCCACGCGCGTTCCTAGTCAACGGCGATCGAGCGTAACATCAGCCGATGCGATGATCCGGTCAGTCGTATGCCGTCGCCCTTGGGAGGGTGGTGTGAACCCAAACCCATTCGACGTCCTCTCGGACCCGGTCCTGTTTGTCGACGACGCCTTGATTGCGTCCAAACGGGGCGTGACCCGCACTGTACACCCGGGACGGAAGCACGACACCCCGGTGCTGCGCCCAAACCCCGACAAGCCGTGGGAGCACGGCGGCGAGGACCAATCCAAGCGCGTACATCTGTACGGGACGACGATGTACGACGAATCCGTCGGCGTGTACCGCATGTGGTACATGTGCCGCATGGGCCCACATTGGCGGTTCAGGCCACACACCGTCCCCGGCCTCTATATCCCGCGCCCGGGTCGGAATCCCTCGACGTACATGGGGCAAACGCACGACGCGCACGGCCGCAAGTTCGTCGAGAACGACCGCGGCGACCTGACCTGCTATGCCGAGAGCGACGACGGCCTGACGTGGACAAAGCCCAATCTCGGCATCTTCGAGTTCAACGGGAGTCGCGACAACAACATCGTCTGGGACCTGCACGGGGCGAGCGTCTTCCGGGACGACGACGAACCGGACCCCCGGAAGCGCTACCAGGCCATCGGTTTCTGTCGCCGATATCGGGCCGTCTTCCTGCTGACGTCGCCGGACGGCGTTCGGTGGGATGACTCGTCTCATGTCGACCCCGTGGCCGAGCGAGAGAACGAGGGTTCCCTCAACGTGGTCTACGACGACCGCGGTCGGGTGTACCGTGCGTATGCGCACGCCCGTGGGACCGATAGGGATGCGCGCAGGATGGTCCACTATACCGAAGCCTCGCGCCTGTCGGGCCCGTGGGCGCCCCTTAGGCCGATACTCGGCGCGACCCCAGACGATGACGCCGTCGGAGCGCAGAAGTACGGAGCGACACGTGCCGAGATCCATAACATGTCGGGATTCCGGTACCACGGCATCCACATCGGCATCGCGGGGACGCTGTACGTGACTGGGCACGGCGCGGCGGAACACGAGATGCCCGTCGACGGACCCATAGACGCGCACCTGATCTACAGCGATGACGGAGTCAACTGGAAGTACCCCGACGCGGAACCGACGCCGATTCTTCCGCGTGGCGAGCCCGGAGCGTTCGACGGCGGCATGATCATGGGAACGGCAACGCAGCCGATCATCCGTGGCGATGAGATCCACTGGTACTACACGGGCGCAAGACACACACATGGACGTCCCCTCCACGAACGGTACAAGGCGATCGGTCGGGCGACATGGCGGCTCGATGGCTTCGTGTCGCTGGATGCGGGAGCCACGGCGGGCGTTGTCGAGACGGTCCCGATGGCCACTGCGGATGGCGACTTGTGCATCAACGCTGACGCCCGCGGAGGCTCCATCGCGGTCGAAGTGCTGGGCCCAGATGGACACCCCCAACCGGGGTTTTCCGCGGACGACTGCGTGCCATTCAGCGGCGATTCCGTACGACATCCCGTGCGGTGGAAGTGCCGCACGCTGGCGGACGCTTCCCGGCCGCTGCGGCTCCGCTTCGTTCTACATCGCGCTGCGCTGTATGCCTTTCGTGGCGCCGCCGCGCGCTCGTCGGAAGGCTGAGGCGGCCCTGACCCGCCGCGGCGAGCTGCCGTCTCGGTCCCCGCAGTCGGGCCGTGGCAGTGCGCGACGGCTGTGGTACGCTGGCGACGAATCTTGGAGGCCGCGCATGACGGACGAGCAACGCTACCTGTTCGACACGCTCGGTTATCTGCACGTGCCAGGAGCGTTCGGCGGCGATGAGCTGGAGGCGGCGCAGGGAGCCGCGCAGCGATACATCGACACGCCCGAGGACACGCTGCCGGAGGGATTCAGCACTGACGGCCGCCGTCACACGCACGGCTTCGCGTTCGACAAGGCGCTCGAGCGGTTCGCGCTCCATCCCGGCATTTGGCCCGTAGTAAACGAACTCACCGACGGCAGGCCGAGGCTCGTCAGCGGGACGCTACAGATAGACTCGGAGCCGCTTGGCCTCCACTGCGCCCGCGACGACTTCCACTGGTCGGTACCCCAATACGGAGTCCGCGACGGGCGCATATTCGCCGAACAGATCGTCGTGTTCCCATACTTCGACGACGTGTTCCCAGGGGACGGCGGGTTGCTGGTCGTTCCCGGATCACACAAGGCGGCCTTCGACCGACCTGCGGGAGCGTTCGGGGCCACGACGTTCGAGTCGCTGGACGATCTCCCGGCGGGCATCATCAACATCACGCCTCGCGCTGGCGATTTCGCGGTCATCTCGGAACGACTCACGCACGGGACGCTGCGGTGGCAGCCGAAAGATCGCGTACGGCGTGTGCTCGTGCTGCGCTATCAGCCGCAATTCCACCCGGGTGGCGGGTCGCTCCCTGAGCCAATCCAACGGCGACTCGACCCAGAGACGCTGGAACTTGCCGAACGCGCCGGCTACCGGGACATCAAGAAGCTTGTCGCCGCGCGGGGCGGGCCGCCGGGAGCGTCGCCCGACGCTTGACACGCGCGCCGTCGGCCCGAGTATGTTGTGGTAGGCGTAGTTCGCGCCTGCATCACCTCGGCACAAGCGGAGAAACCACGGATGGCGGCATACGTAGTTCTGCGTCTGACAATCACTGACAAAGAGGCGTTCGGCGCCTACGTCGCAAAGGCCGGCCCGGCGCTGGAGGCGTCGACGGGCGAGTTCGTGTTCAGCGGCCAGGTGAGCGACGAACTCGAGGGAAGCAGCGACCATCCGGTGACGGCCGTGCTGAAGTTCCCGGATCGGGCATCCGCGTTGGAGTGGTACAACTCCCCGGACTACCAGGAAGCGACACAGGCGCGGAAGGCGGCGTCGGACGGTCTGGTCTTGATGTACGAAGACTAGGCACGACGTACCGGCGACGGGGCGCCTGGCGCCTGCTGCGTCCGGCGCGTTCGTGTGTGCATCACACCTAACGAGAGCGGAGAACGGGCACATGGCGGCTTACGTAGTCCTGCGTTTGACTATCACCGATGCAGAAGGCTTCGGCGGATACGTCGCCAAAGCGGAGCCGACGGTTGAGGCGTCGAAGGGCGAGTTCGTGTTCCGGGGGAAGGTCAGCGACGAACTCGAAGGCAGCAGCGATCATCCGATGACTGCAGTGCTGAAGTTCGCCGACCGAGACTCGGCGCTTGCGTGGTACAACTCACCCGCGTACCAGGACGCCGTCGGGCTGCGCCAGGCCGCGTCCGACGCCGTCGTCGTGGTGTACGAGGACTGACCGTTGCGGTCTGCGGGCGCCGCGTGTGGAGCGTGGCGCCCGGCGACATGCCAGCCTCAGACACTACTCAAGCGGAGGGAGCGCGCGATGTTCGGGTCTGGCGACTACACGTACGATGTTGTCGAGGACTGGTGGACGCCGCCGAATGGTTGGAAATTCGGCGTGATAACCGGCGTCGCGTGTGACTCCGAGGATCGCGTGTACGTGTATAGCAGGAGCGACCACCCGATGGTCGTCCACGACCGCGACGGGGCGTTCCTGACCTCCTGGGGTGAGGGCGTCCTCAACGACTCGCACGGGATCCTGATCGACGAGGACGACTTCGTCTACTGCGTCGAGCGGCAGACGCACTGCATGTACAAGTTGACCCGCGACGGCGAACTCGTGCTGACCGTCGGTGCACCCGACCGACCGGGCCCCGAGGGCGAGCCGTTCAACCTACCGACCGACATCGACTTCGATTCCCAAGGCTTCATGTACATCTCCGACGGCTATGGGAACCGTCGCGTCCACAAGTTCACGCCGGACGGCTCGCTCATCAAGTCTTGGGGCGAGGATGGCACGGGGCCGGGTCAGTTCGTACTGCCGCACTGCGTGCGCATCGACAAAGATGACCGCGTGCTCGTCGCCGATCGCGCGAACGATCGCATCCAGTTCTTCAACACGGACGGGGCGTTCACGCACGAGTGGACGGGTCTGCACTGGCCGGACGGGATCTACATCGACGACACCAACGAGGTCGTGTATGTTGCTGAGCACGGCTTCCGGGTGTCGATCTGGTCGTTCGACGGCGAGAGGATTACGGAGTGGGGCGGCGGTGAGAGCGGTTCGGCGCCCGGCTCGTTCACGTGGCGCCCGCACGGTATCTGGGTCGACTCTCATGGCGACGTATACGTTACGGAGGTCGAAGGCGGCCCGCGGATACAGAAGTTCGCGCGCCGACGTTGAGGCCGCGACGGCCCGCAGACCTGAGGAGTGGCGGACATGCCCGTCGTGGATCACACCGTCCTCCGTGACTTCGGGCGATCCCTGTATGAGGCTGCCGGCGTGCCCGACGACCAGGCGGCCATCGTCACGGACCACCTGGTGGACTCGAATCTCTTCGGTCACGACTCGCACGGGATGATCCACACACCCGGTTATCTCGGAGGCATCCGCGCCGGAACCGCGAAGCCGGTGGGCGACCTGAAGTTCGTGCGCAACACGCCCGCGTCCGCCGTCATCGACGCCGACGGCGGGCTTGGGATTGTCGTCGCGCGTCGTGCGATGGAGATGGCGGTCGATCGCGCCCACGAACACACGCTAGGCGCCGTAGCTGTTCACAGCGCGAGCCACATCGGTCGCCTTGGGGCTTACCCCTGCGACGCCGCAGAGCGGGACTGCGTGGGCGTCATCATGCTCAACGGAGGCGCGCGGTGTACCGCGCCGTTCGGCGGTACGGCGAAGCGACTGCCTCCGAACCCGATCGCGCTCGCCGCTCCCCGGCATGGCGGCCGTCCCCTGATGCTCGATATCACGACAAGCATGGTGGCACTGGGCAAAGCGACGATGCGCCGCGTGCGCGGCGAGGACATGCCAGAGGGTTGGTTCATCGACGGGGAGGGGACGCCTGTTACAGATCCCGCAAAGGCGAACGACCCGGACGTGGCGATGCTGCCCCTCGGCGGGCCTATGGGCTACAAGGGCTATGGCCTAGCGGTCATGATCGATGCGATCGCAGGTGGACTTTCGTGGGCCGGGTGCAGCGCGGCGTCTCCCACGCGGGGAGGCAGCGGCTTCCTCAGCCTGGCGATCAGGATCGAGAGCTTCATCGACCCGGACGAATACTAAGGACGAGATGGATATCCTGTCCGACTGGATCATGTCGTCCCCGACGGCGCCCGGCGTCGATAGGATCTACCTGCCCGGCGAGATCGAGTGGGAAACACGCGCGAGGCGCGAGGCGGACGGCGTGCCCGTCGAGGAGGAGACGTGGGCACGCCGTCCGCCTCGCGTGAGTTTGGTGTGCCCGTTCCGACCGCCGTCGAACCGGGCTAGCCGCGTCCTCGCCAACCCAACCGCCCGCACACCCAACCCCTGGACAGTCGCGTGACCATTGCCGACCTTGACCTGGAGATACAGCGCGAGCCGTTCGCTCGCCCGTTTGGCTTCAAAGGCTCGGCATTTCACGAGAAGTGGAACGCCGTCGTGCGGCTGCGTTCCGAGGAGGGCGTGGAGGCGTTCGGCGTCGGCGGGTTCGCGCCGTTGTGGTCCGACCCGGACGTGTTCGCCGCGCATACGGAGGCCGGCGGCAACGTCCTCATGCTCGCCATCCTCGAACGCGGCATGGCCCTCGCGCGGGAATGCGGCGCGGGCCATCCCATGGACATCCTTGACGCGATCCTGCCGCCCGTCGAGGAGTACGCCCGCGTTGTGACCCGGAACGCGCACCTGCGACGCACGTTCACGCTGAACGCGCTGGTGGCGTTGGATAGCGCGTTGTGGATGCTCTACACGCGCTCCGAGGGTGTTTCGTCGTTCGATGGCCTCGTACCCCGGACGTGTCGGGCACACCTCACGGAGCGGCGGGAGCGGATCGCCGCAGTGCCGGCGATCGGGTACACGTTGCCGATGGAGAGCGTGCGCGAGTTGCTGGACGCGGGGACGTTCGTGCTGAAGATCAAAGTCGGGCATCCCGGCGATGACGCGGAGATGCTGGACAAGGATCGGGCGTGGCTGACACGACTCCACGAACTGGCGCGTCGCTATGAGACCCCGATGACGGACTGCGGGAGCCCCGTCTACTACCTGGACGCTAACGGGCGGTACCGTGAGAAGGACGGCATGCGCCGCCTGCTCGACCACGCCGCCGAGATCGACATGCTGGATCGCGTGATCCTCGTCGAGGAGCCGTTCGACGAGGCGTTCGACTTCGATGTCAGCGACCTGCCGGCGCGGTTCGCCGCCGACGAGAGCCTTCACGTCCCGGATGACGTCGCGGTTCGAGCGCAGCAGGGCTACGGCGCGATGGCGATTAAGCCGGCCGGCAAGACTCTGTCGATGGGTTTCCGCATGATCGAAGCTACCAGGGAAGCGGGCGCGATCCCATTCGTCGCGGACAACGCATGCGTGCCGTGGCTCGTGGACTGGAACAAGGTCGTCGCGGCGCGTCTTCCGGCGTTCCCCGGGGTCCGGGCGGGGATGATGGAGACGAACGGCCGGCAGAACTACGCGACCTGGGAAACGCTGCTGACATCGGTCCCGCACGGGGGGGCGTCGTGGCTGAAACCCGACTCCGGCGCCTTCGTCTTAGACGATGAGTTCTACCGCCGCAGCGCCGGCATGTTCGCCGATCCGACGCCGTATTCCGATCTATTCCGCTAGGGGCAGCGCCGTGCGCGATTTCATCCGCATCGACGATGTGACGCGCGAGGAAATGGAGCGCGTGTTCCACCTCGCTGACGATATGGAAGTCATGCGCGAGATGGGCTCGGACCTGTGCAAAGGCCGGGTTCTCGCGACGCTGTTCTACGAGCCGAGCACACGCACGCGCCTGTCGTTCGAGAGCGCGATGTTCCGACTTGGTGGGAACGTGCTCGGCTTCGCCGACCCGCAGGCGACGTCGTTTGCCAAGGCGGAGACGCTCGCGGACACCATCCAGATGGTGTGCAATTACGCGGACATCCTAGTCATCCGCCACTTCTGGGCAGGGGCCGCGAAGGTCGCCACGCAGCAGTCGCGCGTCCCGGTGATCAACGCGGGCGACAATGGCAACCAACACCCCACACAGACGCTTACCGACCTCTACACGCTGTGGAAGACGGGGCGGGACCTGTCGTCCATCACCGTGGGCGTCTGCGGCGATCTGCGGTTCGGGCGGGCGGCGCATTCGCTTGTGTACGGCTTGGCGGCCTTCGGTATCAACATCGTGCTGATCGCGCCGCCGGGCCTCGACCTCCCGCCGGAGGAAGCCTGGCGACTGGAGCATGTCTACGGCGCCGATGTTACCTGCGTCGAGGAGCCGGGTGAAGTCATCGGTGACCTCGACGCGCTGTACGTGAACCGGCTGCAGACCGAGCGACTACCCAAGGACCTCGACCCCGAGGAAGTGCAGCAGATCGCGAGCCGCTACCGCATCGACGCCGAGCTGATCCGACGCGCGAAGTCGGACTGCCTTGTGCTGCACCCGTTGCCCCGTGTCGACGAACTCGCCCGGGAACTGGACAGCGACCCGCGGGCCACGTACTTCGAGCAGTCATCGAACGGCGTGCCGATCCGTATGGCGCTCATGGCGATGCTCATGGGGCGCGTGGACCGACCGGGCTTCGCGGGGACGCAGCGGGCGGTCGACGAGCGCGCGGAACATGTGTGCGACGCTGAGACGTGCGTCACGCAGCACGAACCGCGCCTGCCCGTCCTCACCGAGACGGTCGGCGGCCCGTCAGAGAAGCATGCGTGCAACTACTGCGGACGCTTCGTCGACGTCACGTAGCGGCGCCCTACGCCCCGCGGGCTAGTCCGCGATCTCGTACGAGACGAGTTCGTAGTCGTACGGCTCGAGTGTGGCGCTGAGAAGGCGCTTGCGGACGACGCCGACGCCGGGCGCGTACCACATCTCCACCAGATCGCCGTCGAACGCGACATCGAACGACCGCTGTAGCTTCATGCACGTGAACGTACCCGCGGGCGTGATAACGGACGCGCTCGTGGATTCTATCTGGATGTAGAGCGACGCCACGCGGGCGTTACCGTCGACGTCCACGAGAATCCCCTTGGTGTCCCAGGGACGCCGCACCAGGCGATCTGGATCCAGCGCGACCTCGCCGAACACCTCGGCAGTGTCGATCTCGTACCAACGGAGCACGTTGCCGAGCACGTCGTACCGGGCGCGTATGGGGACGCCGTCCTCGTCGATGACCGACCAGTCGTACGTGCCCTCTGCGTGGATCTCGGTCACCGCGACGGTGTGCGCCAAGTCGGACAGGCGATCCTCGTAATCCCACGTGCTGCCGACGGTCAGCGGGAAGTAATCGGCCGCCGTGTACGCGCCGCCATCACCCGCTCCCGTCGGGGACCAACGCTCCATCTTCTGCGCGGTCTGCCCTTCCTCATCCGCCACCGTGATCGTGAACTCCACGTCCTCGCCGGTCCAGGCTACCGCGACCTCGGTGGACCAGTGTTGACTGACGAGCAGATCCTGTCCCTGACTGCGCTCCTCGGACTGCAGCATCAGATCGACGGGAGGTGTCAACTGCGCGCCACCCGCGAATAGGTCCGCAGTCGCGCTGTCGATCGTGACGCTAGCTATATCTTCGTTGGGGTCGTCCACCCACGCCTCTACCGTGAGCGTCACCATATCGCCCGGTTGCGCGGCGGAGACGTCGGCCGCCGTCGCGGCGCGCGTTTGGATTATCGACGGAGGGCCGGTGCGTAACTCGTCTTCGCCGCAGCCCAGGAGCGCTGCCATGGCCGCAACGGCCGCGAGAACGAAAAACGGACGCGAGATTGCTCGCCTGCCAGATGGCATCTGTCTTCTCCTGGATTCGGGCTAGGGTGGCAGGAGCGTCAACCGGGAAGCCGTGCCCACGATAGCCTCGGTACCGGGCCCGCGGTAGATGGCGCGTGGCGTTGCGGCGGCTGGGTGGGCGTCGAGTCGTGTTAGGTTTGCGGCGCGCCGTGGCACAACAGGGCGGAGCGAGACATCGTCGCAGAGAGGCGCGGCATGGCGTCGCAGTCGGATGTACAACTGGTGGCCGAGGCGCGGGACGGTTCGCACATGGCGTTCGCCGCGCTAGTGGATCGATACCACACGCCGGTATCGCGCGCCATCGCCGTGCGCATCGGTCGCGGACGGCCGGACGGCGAGGACATCATGCAGCAGGCCTTCGCTGCGGCGTGGGTAGAGCTGCCTCGGTTGCGGACCCCGGAGAAGTTCGGCGCGTGGCTGAACGGCATCGCCACCAACCTCGCCCGGCGGTGGATCAGAGACGAGACCCGGTACCGCGAGATCCTGGGGGAGCAGGGGCGACCGGGGCACGTCCTGCGAGATGAGCGCCGCTACGGAAGCACGGTCTGGGAAACGCTGAGAGAAGGCGTCGATGAGTTGCCCGCTGACCAGCGCGAGGCCGTGACGCTCCACTACCTCGACGGCATGACGTACGCGGAGATCAGCGCGCGCCTGTCGGTTCCGGTGAGCACGGTACTCGGACGGCTCCAGCGAGCGCGGAGACGACTCAGAGAGGAACATGCACCGATGAAGGCTCAGATTCGGATCGACCTGGCCCCCGGACTGCACACGTTCTTGCGCGAATACGCGGCCTCGCGCGGCGTCGGCATGGAGGAACTGGCCGCGCATGTGCTGACGAAGTACCGGGACGGCGTCGAAGCGGACCGAGGACGGGCGAGGCGCGAGGACGAGAAGCGCAAGGTACCGCCGCCCGCCGACATGAACGCGCACGCGGCGCGCGAGGCCGTCCGTCAGTTCTTTCATGCGCTGGTCGACGGGGACCACGCCGCGGCGAACGAGATGACGAAGCCGAACTACAGGGACACACGCTGGGAGGAGACGTCGTACGCCGGTGTCACGGAGATCGTCAACATCGGCGAGCCGTACCAGGAGGAAGATCGGCAGTACGCCGGCGGCGAGGGCGTGTTCGTCCCGTACGAGATCCTCTGCGCCGACTCACAGCGGAGGACATGGCGCGTGGCGATGCGTCGCGACAACCCTGAGGGTCAGTGGGCGTTTGACGGCGGCCTGTAGCCGCCGCCTCAGGCGTCATCATCCGCACGGCCGGACGCGCGCGCGGCGCACTCGCACGTGTGCGCGTCCTCAATGCGGCAGTAGCCCAACTTGAGAGCGGTCGCGATCATGGGGGCGTTGTCCAGGCGCGTGGTGCACGTCGCGTGCCGCCCCTCGGCGAGGATGTACGCGGTGACGAACGAGCACACGGCCGTCGCAAGTCCACGTCGGCGGAAGCCCTCGCGCGTCGACACGGCCGCGAGTTCCCACTCGCCCGCCGATCGCTTCCACACGGCCGCTATCGCGACTATTCGGCCGCCGTCCAGGATGGCGGCGTATTGGTAGCCATCGCGAGCGATCTGTCCCCACTCCTCGTCCCCGAGCGCCGGGCCGCCCGACCCACGCCAGTATTCGTTGAGCAACGCGATGTCGCGAGGGATGGCTAACCAGCGACACGCGTTCGAGGGGTCGGCTTCCGGGCCGTACTCAAGACAGATGAACCGCGCGTACCTTGCCACGTCCGGCCCTCCACTTGGCCGCAAATGCGTCGACCGACCCCTGCGGATGTTGGTGTCCGGGGTCTGCGGGCGCCAAGCTACTTGGGCGCCGGAGCCTGACGACACGGCGCACAGAAGCGCGGCGTCAAGAGCCCGAATCAGGCGCCTCGGGCAGGGGCGCGTAGCCGAGTTCGCGCGCCGTGGCGATCATGGCGACGCTGTCGCGGCGGGTGGTGCAGGTCGCCTGACGCCCCTTGGCGAGGATCTCGTCAGTCACGAATGCGCAGACGGCGGCGCCGTAGCCTTGCCGTCGATGCCCCGTGCGTGTCGACACCGCTGCGAGTTCCCAGGCGCTCGCGGAGCGCTGCCACGCCGCCATAGAGACGATCACGCCGTCTTGTACGACCGCCGCGTACGTGAAGCCGTCGCGCGCGATCTGCTCGCACTCGCTGCGGGTCATGGGCGCGTGACCGCAGTGCGCGGCGTATTCCGACAGGAGGGCGATGTCGTCCGGGATGTCCAGCCAACGGCAGGCGTCGGTGGGCAGGGGCCTGAGGTCGCCCTTGCGACAGATGAACCGGGCGAACTCAACCACGTGGGGCTCCCTCCCGCCCGTGGCGGCGCGCGTCACTCACATTGCGGCCAATGCTGTCTCCAGCGCCGCGACCCCCCGTGTCTCGGCGTCGCGGGCAGCGGCAACGTGGTTCGCGGCGGCCTTCCACCGTGCCTCGTCCGCGGCCACCGCGCGGTCCTCCCACGGCGGCGGGAATAGCCTCGCGACGTCCGCCAGTCTTTCGTGCACAGTGGCGTAGTGCGCCAGTGCGTGTTGTAGAAGATCGTCCACACCTGGGACGCATTCGCCCGCTTCCTTCAGGAACTCGACGGCGAATCCGCGGCACTCAGACCATATCGCGGCGTGGTAGCCCGCACCCCCGGCGTACTCGTCGTTCCCGGCTTCGAGGCCGCGGACCCAATTGTCGTAGGCGGCCAGGCAGCCCCACTCGGGATGCCCCTCGCGCTCGTGGGCGATGTCTACCGCGAGGCGTAGGGCGTCGCGTACGACACGTGCGCCTGTCGCGGGCTCAGTCTTGCGTGCGGACAGCATCTCCACGAAGCCTACCGCCCCGGCGCCGAACTCGCGCCACAGCATAGGTCCGCCTGCACCGGCCGCGCGCGAACCGTCGAGAGGCCCTGACAGGTGGTACGTCGAGTCGTCGTAGCCGTTGATCACGATGAACTCGAAGTGCCAGCCGAAGCAGGGGACGCCGTTGTCGAGATGTCGCTGTGTCGAGCGACGGATGGCCGCCTGCTTGGCCCCGAAGTCGTCTGCGTGCGGGAATGCCCCCTCGTATGCGATGTCCAAGCCGACGTTCGGCCCGGTCTGCTTCAGCGTGCGCAGGTAGTCCCACTCCGACGGCCCGGACGGACACAGCGTGTCGTCTACGATGAGCAGGAACGCCTGGCCGACGGCGGCGGCGATCCACGCCGGGCTAGCGCCGACGCCCAAGTAACCTGCGATGCCTTCGAGGCATCCGACGAGGCTCGCGGCCCTCGGCCGCCATGTGAGTTCCGGCAGGCGCGTCATCGCGCGGCGCTCCCTTCTCGCTCGCCGTGAGGTCAGTAGCTCCCGTAGTGGTTCACGAGGGCGATGACTCGGCAGAAGTCCGAGAAGCTGACGTCGTTCGGCACGGAGTGGTCGGAGTGGTAGATGTATCCGCCGCCCTGCTTCGCCGCGGTGACCTTGGTGCGGATCTCCTCCTCGATCGATTCGCCGTCGGGCATCGCGCGGACGTCGATGCCGCCCTGTAGGACGAGATCGTCGCCGTAGTCGCGTTTGATTTCGACGAGGTCCATGCCTGCCTTCGTCTCCAACGGGTTCAGGCCGTCCAGCCCGATTTCGATCAGGTCGGGAAGCAGTTCGAGGATGTTGCCGCAGGAGTGCATCATCACCTTGACGCCGCGATCGTGCGCCCAGTCGAACGCGCGCTTGTGCACGGCCTTGAGGACTTCGCGATACATGGGGACAGAGAAGAACAGCCCGTTACGGTAGCCGAGGTCGTCGGGGAACGAGATGCAGTCGAACTCGTAGCCCTTGTCCCAGACGCGCTCGTACAGCGTGAGCTGCGTTTCCAGGGCGTGCGAGAACATGTCGCGGCACCAGTCGGGGTCCATCGCCATCGCCATGAGCATGCGTTCGGTCCCGACGTGCCAGCTCGCGAAGACGTCGTAGCCGAACCACAGGCCCGCCTGTATCCAGCGCCCCTCGGCCCGCCATGGGGCGTAGTTGCGCTCCAGATGCTCCCAGTTGACTCGGTCGTCGGTGGGCCGGATGCGGGCCTTCGCGTCCTCCCACGTCTCGCGGTCGCGGATGCGGAAGTCGAGGAAGTCGGGGGTCGAGGCTGAGTTCTTCCAGTTCTTCTGGGTGGCTCCCCAGGCCGTGGTGCTAATGACGTACTCGGCGGTCTCCTCGATCACCTCGCTGGGATATCGGGGGCCGTTGTCGGCTCCGATGCCGGCCGTCTTCTCGAAACCGAAGAAGTCGCCTACGTTCGCGTCCGCGGGGAACCCCTCGCGCCTCCAGCGTGCTACCGTAACGCCCCACGGGCTATCCGTTAGAGGGACGCGGTCGGGTTCCTGATGGTCGTATACGCGTCGTAGCCGTTCGTAGGATGTCATCTCTTGCGCCATCGTGCGTCCTCTCGTCGCGGGAACGGTCATGCGCCGTTGACGTCGTCTTCAATGCGTCGCGCGCAGGGCGTCATCGGGCCTACTCGGTAGCAGAGATAGCGCGACATGCCCGGCCGGCGTAAGGGCGCGAGGGTGGTTCTTTCGGAAGGAACGTGAGATGCGGACAGGCGTGCCTTGGCTTCTTGTCGCGCTGATGGGTTGCGCTGCAGTTGGGCTGAGTCGGACGGCGACGGCCGAGCCTGGCGGCGACTCGCTGTTCGAGTTCTTGGCCGCGCGGCGAGATCGCGCGTGGAGAGACGTCCCGCGCAAGACGCTGGCGTTCTACTACTCGTGGTACGGTACACAGGAGCGGCACGGGCGGTGGGTGCACTGGGACGACGTGCGCGCGGACGACCACTGGATCGGGTCGTCGACGAACTACCCCGCCAAGGGCGCGTACGACTCGTACGACCCGGAGATCATCGACTACCACATGTCGCTCGCCCGCGGCGCGGGCATCGACGGGTTTGTCGCTACGTGGTGGGGGCCAGATAGGTTCGACGACGGCGTGTTCCCCGCGCTACTGGACCACGCTGCCGCGCACGACATGGAAATGTCGCTCTACTGGGAGACCGTGCCGGGCGAGGGCCAGCAGAAACGCGACCGCGCGGTAGACGACCTCGTGTACGCCCTCGACCGATATGGGTCGCACCCAGCGTTCCTCAAGGTGGACGGCCTTCCCGTCATATTCGTGTACGGGCGTGTGATGAACGAGGTGGAGCTTGGCGAGTGGCCGGAGATCATCCGACGCGCGAAGGAGGCCCACGGTGGCGACTTCCTACTGATCGCGGACGGGTATCAGGAGGGCTACGCGCGCGTGTTCGACGGCGTGCACACGTACAACATCGCGGGCTGGACAGCCGGCCTCGACCCAGACGCTCTGCGGGACAGCAGTCGCGCCGCGTTCGGGGACGCCGTCCGCCTCGCCCGGAGCCGCGAGAAGATCTCGTGCATCACCGTCATTCCCGGCTACGACGACACGAAGATCCGCACGCCGGGCCTCGCCGCCGACCGTCAGAACGGCAGCACGTATCGCGTGCTGTGGGAGGAGGCCATCGCGGCCGATCCCGACTGGGTGCTCGTCACGTCGTGGAACGAATGGCACGAAGGCTCGGAGATCGAGCCGAGCCACGAGGACGGAGACGCGTACATTGGACTCACCGGCGAGTACACGACGCGCTTCGCCGAAGCGCCACACGCCGCCTCGACTCCGTCGGCCGTAGGCGTAACACAGGACGTTGAGGCGTTGCGCAAGCGGTACGCCGGGACGCGCATCGCCATCCTGCCGGGGTACGAGAGTTCCGTCGTGTTCTGGCTCGCGGATGCAGGGCTGTCCATCGCCGAGGTGAGGTCGGAGGACGTCGTCGATCCCGCGCGCTTCAACGCTGACACGTACCCCGTCGCGGTCTACGCGAGCCATGAGACGTACCGGCGCACGGTGAATGTGGATGGCGACATCGACGACGCGTTGCGGGGGTACCTGGCGTCCGGCGGGCTCCTGGTGTGCATGTCGTCGGGGCCGTTCCCCTTCTACTCGGCCGACGACGACGTGGTGAACTCCGCCGTGCGCCTTGGGTTGCCAGTCAAACAGGGGTGGGAGCAGCCGCCCGCGGACGCGGACCTGCGCTTCAACATCGACACAAGCGCGCTGCTAGGTTTGGACGCGTCGTTCGCGTTCCCATTGGCGGGGGATCTCCGATGGCGACCCGCGTCCCAAAACCTCACGGACGCCGACGACCTGTACATGCCGCTGGCTCGCTTGGTCGACGGGGACGGCGAGGTACTCGGCGACGGGATCGCGTACGTAGAACATCGTGGGTCGGAACCGATCGGCGGCAAGACGCTGTACGTGTGGATGCGGATGCCGGACGTCATCGGCGTGGATCGGCTGTACCCGGCGCTGTTCTCCTTCGCGCTGGAACGCGCCGAGCGATGATCGCGCTGTCGACACAACCCATGCCGTCAGGTACGGTGTCACGGCGCAGCGGGGGCGAACCGGCGAACACGGACTTGGGGCAATCGCATGGGATCACTTGACGGGAAGATCGCGATCATCACGGGCGCGGGCAGCGGCATCGGGCGAGCGACCGTCCGACTGTTCGCGGAACAGGGAGCCGACCTCCTGCTCGTAGGGCGACGGATCGCGCCGCTGGAGGACGCCGCGGCCGAAGCGGCGGAACTCGCCCGCAAGGCAGTAGCGCACAGCGCCGACCTCGAAGACGGCGACGCCGCGGCGGCGATCACCGATGTCGCGATCGCGGAGTTCGGGCGTGTCGACATCCTCATCAACAACGCCGGGCACAGCAGCAAGGTGCGTTCCATGCTGCACGTCGGTCCCGAGGAGTGGGACAGCGTCTTCCGCGTCAACGTCGAGGGCGTCTACCGGCTCACGCAGACCGCGGTGCGCGACATGGTGACGCGCGGCTCGGGGACCGTTGTGACGGTGTCGTCGATGGCAGCGCTCACGCCTGGACTGCTCGGCGGAGCGGCATACAGCGCCGCCAAGGGAGCGGCGCACAATATCATGCGGTCCATGAACTCTGAGCTTCGGTCGAAGGGGATCAGGGCTTGCACCGTCTTCCCCGGCGAAGTGGACACGCCGATCCTGGAGGGACGGCCGCTTCCGCCTCCCGCCGAGGCGCGGGCGTTGATGATGCAGCCGGAGGATGTCGCCGCCGCCATACTGCTGTGCGCCGGGATGCCCCATCGCACGCATGTGCAGGAGATCGTGCTGACGCCGACCCAGCCGCGCGACATGACCGAGGAACTGCGCGTGGCGGCCGAGCAGAAGACAGTCGTGTAGGAGCGAGGAGTCCCGCGCGCGTGGCGGGTCTGCTCCCTCTGGCGTTGACGCGGTGTACCACGCCGGCGCGGCGCGGGCGCCGGCGTCAGTGCCACCTCGTCCACTCGCGTAGCGCCCGCGCCTCCTGCGACCTGCCCAGTTCCACGAGCCGCGAGCACACCTCGGACAGATCGGCGACCATCGACGCGTCGAGGTCACGCGCCCTGCTTAGGCAGACGTACGCAGCTTCTTGATTCCCGGTCATCAAGTGCGCCTCGCCGTGCAGAATGTGCGCTCGCGCGTTGTCGGGATGCGCACGGGCGACCTCGTCCCCCAAGCGCAGACCTCCGCCGAGGTCGCCAAGCGCAAGGATATCGCGCGCCAGCGGAGCAACGACCTCGGGCGGGAGACTGGCGCCAGCGCCGTCCGCCTCGCGATACAGGCGCAAGGCGCGCTCAGGGCCAGCGGATCGGTAGGCGCGGCACATCTCCATCACTGGCGAGTCGACGGCGTCGTACCGGCCGAACTCGCTCGGCCCCTTCGACACGGCGCATGTTGGCTGACCGAGACACAGTTGGCCGACCTCATCCACCATCGCGAGGCCGTTTCGGCTGTTCGCAAAGTAGACGAACCCGCGACCGTCCTCTCTGCGCACTTCGAAGTATGCCTTCGCGTCGATGTTGTTGCCCCAGTGCCATATGGTCTCGCCCTGCGGGGTGTCGTGCAGGCCGATCCCCAGACCCCACGTGATGTTCGGCGCGCCGTCGACCGGCATCTGCGGACGGAGCATCTCGCGCGTGGTCATGCCGCCGAGCCCGTCGGAGTTGAGGACGGCGACCAGGAAGCTGCCGAAGTCGGCCGCCGTCGTGTAGAGCGATCCCGCCGCTAACGGCTCGACAAACCGGTGCATAGGCTGTGCGCGGGCAAGTACCGTGTGCTGGCTTGCGCCCGTGATGGCGAACCGGTCGCGCCACTTGAACCAGCTATGGGTCATCCCACACGGAAGCAGAGCCTCGCGCCGGACGAACTCGTCCAGGCGCAACCCCGTGACACGCACCACCGTCGCGCCCAGGTAGACGAACGCCATGCCCGAATAGCCCCACCGGGTCCCAGGTGCGAAGGCGAACTCGCCGCCGTCGCTCGGCCAGTTGGGGAAACCCGTCGAGTGCGTTAGGGCCATCCGCGCCGTGATGTCGGCGATGCGGTCGTCTTGCAGTAGGGGGCGTATCCAGCCCTCTGTCAGATAGCGGAGCGGGGTGTACTCCACCAAGGGCGTGTCGAGGTCGAGTTCCCCCCTATCCACGAGCTTCAGCACGGCGTAGGCGAAGACGGCTTTGCCGGTGGACGCGCTCTCGAAGACGGTCGTGGCCTGGACCGGCTCGCCGGTCTGGGCGTGCTTGACCCCGAAGGCGCCGTCCCACGTGAGACTGCCGTCCTCGATGACAGCTATGGAGAGACCCGGTATGAGGGCGTCGGCCATCAGACTGGGTAGGCGCCGACGCAACTCCGGCGCCGGAGAGCGGGTGGCGGGCTCGTGCCGCGTCCGGGCGTCATAGGTCATGGCAGCGCTCCGGGCGCCATCCTGCCGCGGGTCGCGGCCCGGCCGCGGACGGCCTTCTGAGCCGAATATAGCCTTGTCGACGTCTGCGCAGGGGGCCGGGACTGCGGACGGCACGTGTTCGGCCACCTGGGGTCCGACGCTGACCGCGGCCTCACACGCGCCCTGTACTGCGCTAGAATGGGCGGAACCAACGGCGCCGGTAACGCCTGCACAGGTCTGGAGTATCCATGCGATTCGGTTGCTGCGTCGCGCTTGCCTCGTTCGTCCCCCCAACTTCGGGCGCGCGTCAACTGGACGCTGGGAGCGCCCACCAAGCGCAAGTCGAGAAGGTCCCGGACGCGATCCAGGTGCTCGTTGACGCGGGGTGCGACTTCATGGAGTTCGGCGTGGGGATGGTTGCGCCCGACCTGCCGGAAGCGTCGTTCGAGACCTTCCGCGCGGCCCTGGCCGACGCGCCGTTGGCCGCGGAGTGCTTTAACAGCTTCATCGCACCGTCCGTGCGGCTCGTCGGGCCGGAACGCGATTGGGCCCAGGTCGAGGCATACGTCAGCACGGCCGTGGCGCGCGTCGCCGCGGTGGGTGGCGAGATCATCGTGTTTGGCAGTGGCGCGGCGCGGAACGTGCCCGATGGGTACTCACGGAACGCCGCCGACGCGGAGATAGAGGAGTTCCTGCGGTTCGCGGGCGATCAGGGGCGCGAGCGCGGCGTCACGATCGCGATCGAGCCGCTGAACACCAAGGAGTCGAACATCCTTACGAGCGTGGCCGAAGCATGCGTGGTCGCGGCCCGCGTGGACATGCCCGAAGTCACCGTGCTCGCCGACTTCTATCACATGGATGAGGAAGACGAACCGCTGACGAACATCGTTGACGCCGGAGGCCGACTGTCGCATGTGCACGTAGCGGACACCGGACGACTGCATCCGGGCACAGGGTCGTACGACTACCCCGCGTTCTGGCAAGCGCTCGCGGGGGCTGGGTATGACTCACGCATATCCGTCGAGTGCAACTGGCGTGACTTCCCAACGGAAGTAGCCCCGGCGATGCGCTTCCTGCGTGAGAGCTTCCCCGGGTAGGAGTTGTCGTCACCATCGCGAACGGGTCGCACGTTAGTAGGTGACGGGGTCATGCCGAACATCGGACGTGCTCGGGTTGAGACGCCAGGGGCCGCGGCGAGGCGTTGCGGCGATGGTTCCGGTGAGGCGTGATCGCTTGCGGACGGGCGCCGTCACGGCCTCGACGTCCGGGCGGCAGCCCGCACGCGCACGCGGCCGTCCAGTGCGGCGCCGGGAAGCTCGTTGATATTCGGGGTCTCAGGCGTCGTATACTCAGAGCGTAGATGGCGTCTACAGGCGGTTTTCCGGGCGGCTGGCCCTGTCCACGCGTTGACGCCTCGGATTCCGGGTGCTACAATGCCGGACTCTTGCGAGAGGGGTTCAGGCTCGGCATTCGGGCGGGCTCGTCACGGTTCTATCTCGGCGGAGGGGGTATGCATGGCGCCGGAGCATTCATCAGAAGTGGAACCGACCCGCGGGCGCGATTCACGTCGTCACGAAGAGACGTTCGGCGAGGACACGCAACGCCTAGTGGAACGCATCCGCGAGCTCGATGGCATCATCGAAATCATGCAGACGGAGATGAGCGACCTGCGGCGCAAGCTCAACGCCGCGTCCTCCGACGACGCCGAGGCCAAGCTCTACGACGCTACGCGCGATCTCGTCAAGCTCCACCGTCGGAACCGCGAACTCACCGCGACGCTTCAGGAGGCGCGCGAACAACTCGAGTTGCTCCGCGAGAAGGTCGAGAAGCTCAGCGCGCCCCCGAATAACTACGGCGCCTACCTGAACCAGAACGACGACGGCACCGCGAACATCAACCTTCTCGGCAAGAAGATGCGGGTCAACCTCGACCCTAGCATCGACGTCGACGACCTTTACAAAGGCCAAGAGGTCATCGTTAACGGGGCGTACAACGTCGTTTCCGTGGCGCCGACCGACCGGCAAGGTGAGGTCGTGAAGGTCAAGGACGTGCTCGACGAGACGCGTGCGCTCGTCACCATGCGGGCCGATGAGGAACGCGTGGTCGAGATCGCGGGCGCGCTTGCCGACGGCCCGCTGAAGAGCGGCGACAGCGTGCTGCTGAACTCGCAGACGGGCATGCTGATCGACAAGCTGCCGAAGGTCGAGGCGGACGACCTACTGCTCGAGGAAGTGCCGGACGTCGAGTACTCGAAGATCGGCGGTCTCGACGACCAGATCGAGCAGATTCGCGACGCGGTCGAACTGCCGTACCTGTATCCCGAGCACTTCAAGGAGTTCGACCTGAGCCCGCCGAAGGGCATCCTGCTGTATGGCCCGCCGGGATGCGGGAAGACGCTCATCGCGAAGGCCGTGGCGAACAGCATCGCGCTGAAGGCGCGTGAGCTGTCCGGCGACGCGAACATCCGGGCGTTCTTCATCAACATCAAGGGCCCGGAACTCCTGAACAAGTACGTTGGCGAGACCGAGCGGAAGATTCGGGAAGTGTTCTCGCGGGCGCGGGAGAAGGCCCAGGAGGGCATGCCCGTCGTGATCTTCTTCGACGAGATGGACTCGCTGTTCCGCACGCGGGGGCTGGGTATCTCGTCGGATATGGAATCGACGCTGGTGCCGCAGTTCCTCGCGGAAATCGACGGCGTCGAGGACCTGCGCAACGTCATCGTGATCGGCGCGAGCAACCGTCAGGATCTACTCGACCCTGCGGTACTGCGCCCCGGCCGGCTGGACGTGAAGATCAAGATAGGGCGACCCGACCAGGCGGAGGCGCGCTCGATCTTCGCCATCTATCTGACCGCGGACCTGCCCATCGCGGAGGCCGAGATCCAGGCGGACGAGGGCAAGGAGGAGGCCGTCGAGCGGCTACTCGACCGTGCCGCCGAGGCTATGTATAGCACTGAGGATGAGAACCAGTTCCTCGAGTTGACGTATTCGCGGGGTGAGCGGGAGGTCCTGTATTTCAAGGACTTCTCGAGCGGCGCGATGGTCATGAACATCGTCTCGCGCGCGAAGAAGTACGCGCTGAAGCGGCTCATCGACGGTGGTGACAAGGGTCTGTGCATGGATGACGTCACCGGCGCGATCCGCGACGAGTTCAAGGAGAACGAGGATCTCCCGAACACGAAGAACCCCGACGAGTGGGCCAGCATCTCCGGGCGCAAGGGCGAGCGCATCGTGAACGTGAAGATGCTCGTGCAGGCCGAAGAAGAAGAGAAGAAGCGCGAAGTACGCACCGTCGCCCCGGGTCAGTACCTCTAGTTCCTCAGTCCCGACGAGGGCCCGGCAAGGCGATGGCTCAGCCAAAGATAATGGGTGTCGAGACGGAATACGGGATCATGGTGCGCAATGCGGCCGATTTCGATCCCGTCGCGTCGTCCACGCTCGTAGTTAACAGCTACAAGGATCGCGAACTGCGCAGCGTCGTGTGGGACTACGAAGAGGAGAGCCCACACCTCGACGCGCGCGGCTTCCAAGCCGACCCCAGCGGCCCCACGCCGGACGACGCGAGCAACGCCGTTATCAACGACATCCTCGTCAACGGCGGACGCTACTACGTCGACCACGCGCATCCCGAATACTGCACGCCGGAATGCACCAACGCGCGCGACCTCGTCACGTACGACCGCGCTGGCGAGCTGATCCTCGACATGAGCTGCCGGATGGCCGAGCAACTGCTCGACAACCGGCGCGAGTTGATCATCTACAAGAACAACTCGGACGGGAAGGGACACAGCTACGGGTGCCACGAGAACTACCTCGTGGACCGCGCGCTGCCGTTCCAGGCGCTCGTCGATGGCATGACGCCGTTCCTCGTGACGCGGCAGATCTTCACGGGCAGCGGGAAGACGGGGTCGGAAAACGGCGCGGAAGGCGTGGACTTCCAGATATCGCAGCGGGCGGACTTCTTCGAGACGGAGGTCGGGTTGTCCACGATGGTCGACCGCCCGATCATCAATACGCGCGACGAACCGCACGCCGACGAGAAACAGCACCGACGGTTCCACGTCATCGTGGGCGACGCGAACATGTCGGAGTTCACGACGTATCTCAAAGTCGGCACGACGGCGGTCGTGCTCCAGATGCTCGAGGACGGCGTCGTAGGCGGCGAGTTCCGTCTGCGTGACCCGGTCGCCGCGATGAAGAGCGTGTCTCGCGATCTGACGTGCTCAGAGCCGCTCCGGCTGGACGGCGCACGCCAGATGTCCGCGCTCGAGATTCAGCGGGAATACCAGCGGTTGGCGGTCGACTACGTCGCGGCCAACGCGGCCGATGATCCGTACCACGAGATCACCGCCGACGTCGTGCAGAAGTGGGGCGAGGTGCTCGACGCGCTGGGCGACGACCCAATGCAGCTTCAGCAGGACATCGACTGGGTCATCAAGTACGCGTGGCTCCGCGCGTATCGCAACCGGCACAGCCTGGCGTGGCACGACCACCGCCTCGCCATGCTGGACCTGCAATACCATGACATTCGACCTAACGTTGGGGTGTTCCACCGCCTGCAGAAGGCGGGTCGGGTACGTCGCGTGGTGTCGCAGGATGCCGTGATCCACGCCATCACAAATCCGCCGCTGGACACGCGGGCCTTTTTCAGGGGAACATGTCTCAAGCGGTTCCCCGGGGAGATCCACGCAGCCAGTTGGAATTCGCTGATCTTCGACGTAGAAGGCAAGTCGCTGCAGAAGGTGCCGATGCAGTATCCTCAGCGCGGCACCCGTGAGATGGTTGGCTCGCTTCTACAGAAGTGCAATTCCGCCGCGGAATTGCTGGCGGCCATCGAGGCCAAGCCCAACGCGGACGACGCGGGAGGAAGATAGATGCCGTCATCCGAACGCAAGCAGGAAGAGACGACCCGGGAAGAAACCCAGGAAGAGCAGGCTCCGGAGACCACCGAGCAGGAGCCCAGCCAGGGCATCATCGAGGAAGGTGAGGCCCTGACGGACGACATCGACAAGCTGCTCGATGAGATCGATGAGTTGCTGGAAGAGGACGCGGAAGAGTTCGTCGAGAACTACATCCAGCGTGGAGGCGAGTGAACGCCTCGCGCCAACGGCTCGCAACGATGGCCCGCGGTGGCGGACGACACGTCGCGTCACGCCGGCCGACCGCGGTGAAAGGGCAGGATTCTGTTCCGACGACACTCGACCGACGACGACACGCACTCTCCGCAGTCAGACTTCATCACGCTCCTGCGTGACCGCCACCCCGACCTGCTACCGAACGCCCTACACCCGAGTTCGGATCGATCGACTGCGACGTCCGCGATGGGTCACCCCCCGGATGTGGATCATCTTCCGCACGGCACCACCATCCTCGCGGTGCGGTTCGGCGGCGGTGTGCTCATAGCCGGAGACCGGCAAGCCACAGCGGGATACGAGGTCGCAGACCGGACGATCGACAAGGTGTTCGAGATGGACGAGCACTCCGCGATGGCGATCGCAGGTGTGGCCGCTCCTGCAACGCAAATGGCCAAGCTGCTGCGCACTCAGCTCGAGTTCTACGAGAAGGTCGAGGGGACACCTCTGAGCCTAGAGGGCAAGGCGAACTACCTCAGCCTGTTGCTGCGGCAGAACCTGGCAGCCGCAATGCAAGGACTGGTCGTCGTGCCGATCTTCGCGGGGTACGACCATCGCCGGCGCGAAGGCCGGATCTACAAGTACGATCCCATCGGCGGCCGCTACGAGGAGTTGGACTACTACGCGACCGGGTCGGGCGGGAAGGACGCGCGGAGCACGCTCAAGAAGCGCTATCACGCCGGGGTCGACCGCGACGAAGCGGTCCGCATGACCGTCGAGGCGTTGCTGGACGCGAGCGACGAGGACGTCGCCACGCAGGGCTTCGACTTCATGCGCGGCATATTCCCGACGATGAAGATCATCGTCGAGGAAGGCACCGAAGATGTGCCCGCAGAGCGGCTGCGCGAGATCGCGGAGACGTTCCTCGACGAATGGCGACGCGACCACGGCGCGCGCCGATCGAGCAGTGACGGGGCGTAATCCACTCAGATCGGCACACCCCGCTTCGCCGTGGCGCCTGACCGTGGCCCATATTGATGTCCCCTGCATAGGTAAGGGGTCCGCAGCGTGGCCCGAACCGCGGGCGCGCATCCGCTGACGGAGTAACCAACGCATGCCATCGCCGCTCTTCGCATCGCCCGAACAGATCATGACCGAGAAGGACGAACTCGCCCGGAAAGGGGTGCAGTTCGGGCGCGATGTCATCGCCATGGAGTACGCAGACGGGATCGCGTTTGTCGCGGAGAACGCCAGTCGGACGCTGAATAAAGTGTCGGAGATCTACGACCGCCTCGCACTGGCCGCTGTGGGCAACATCCAGGAATACGACCTGATGCGGATGGTCGGCATCGAGCAGGCGGAGGTGAAGGGCTACACGTACAGCCGAGAAGACGTCACCGCTCGGTGGCTCGCCAACCTGTACTCCCAGTATATCGGCGGCGTGTGGCGTCAGTTCGACACGAAGCCTTTCGAGGTGGAACTGCTCATTGCCGAACTCGGGGAGCCGGGCTATTCATCAAATCGGCTGTACCGCATTTCGTACAACGGCATCCTCGCCGACGACGAGCACACGGCCGTGATCGGCGGGAAGTCGACCGAGATCCGCGAATGGCTGTCTGAGCGCTATGAGGCCGATCTGGCGCTGCCGGAAGTCGTCCGCCTGGGCGTGCAGGCGCTTGAGGCGACGCGGGAAGGCGACGAGGACGACGAGTCGCTCGGTGGAGACCGGCTGGAGGTGGCGACCCTCGATGAGACGCGCGGCCGACGTAAGTTCCACCGCATCCCCAAAGACGACGTGTCCGCCCTGCTTGACGACGTTGCGGCCGACTGATCTCGTCAGCGCGCGGCTGTGGGTCCATCCTGACCTCTCCCCGCGATGCGAAGGTGTCCGGCCACCACAGCCCTGGGGGCCGCCCTAGACGGCACGTGGCGCGGCGCCGAGATGACAGCCGCGGAACCCCGAGCCTTTCTCCACGCGGGTCATCGAGCGTAAGATAAGTTGTAGTCTGAAGTGGGTGGCGCTCGGTGGCGGCAGGGAGCACGAGGCGGTGAAACGCCGAATCTACGGACTCGAAAACGAATACGGGATCATCTGCTCGGCAGATCGTCGCGGCGGGAAAGCTCTGTCCATCCAGAACGCCGTGATGTACCTGTTCCGCGAGATCATCTCTGGACGCATGTACCCCGATGTGTTCCTGGAGAACGGCGCGCGGTTCTACCAGGACATCGGTTGCCACCCGGAGTACGCCACGCCCGAATGCGACGATGTCCGCGAACTCGTCATGCACGACCGTGCTGGCGAGCGGATCATCGAGTACCTCGCCAGCAGCGCCGAAGAGAAGATGCGCCAGGACGGGTTCATGGGCCGCATCTCCGTCTTCAAGAACAACACGGACACGCCCGGCAACACCTATGGATGCCACGAGAACTACCTGATGGATCGAAGCATCGGCTTCCGTCAGATGGCGACCCAACTGATCCCGTTCTTCGTCACCCGACAGGTGTTCATCGGCGCGGGCAAGGTGCAGAAGTCGAACCGCGGGCGGTTCTCTATCTCGCAACGAGCGCAGCACATCCGCGAAGACATCTCGATTGCCACCACAACGGCTCGGGGTATCATTAACACGCGCGATGAGCCGCACGCGGACCGCGAGAAGTATCGCCGGCTCCACGTGATCGTCGGGGACTCCAATATGTCGGAGTTCGTGACGTATCTCAAAGTCGGGACCACGGCTCTCATCCTCCAGATGATCGAGGAAGGAGCCCTCGACAAGCGCCTGGAGCTGCGCGAGTCGGTGCGCGCGATCATGCAGATCTCGGAGGATCTCTCGTGCCGTCGAGAGATCGAGCTGCAGAGCGGCAAGCGCATGACCGCCGTGGCGTTGCAGCGCGAATACTGGAACCGGTCGGAGCAGTACTTCGCGCGAGAGACGGACCCGTTCATCCGGGACGTCTTGGCGAAGTGGGATCTCGTGCTGACGGGGCTCGAGACGGACCCGGACAGCCTCCATCGGCAATTGGATTGGGTGGCGAAACGTCGGATACTGGAACGCTACGTCGCGTCTCGTGGGCTGGACTGGGACAGCCATGCCGTCCTTCGGCTCGATCTCGAGTATCACAACATCGACACGAGCAAGGGCATTTTCTACCGGATGGAGCGCGATGGGTTTGTCGATCGGGTCGCTACGGACGACGAGATCGACAACGCCATGCGACATCCCCCGAAGACCACGCGAGCCGCATTCCGCGGCCGCTTCGTCAAGCTACAGAACGAGCGGAAGATCCTGTGTGGGGTGAACTGGAGCTACATCCAGCTGTACGAGCCCTATCAGAAGCTATATCTATCTACGGATCCGCTCCAGCCGGAATACGACGAAGCGAATCGGATGATCTACTCGATGTGACGATCGCTCGTCACAACCCTGTGCGCGGATTCTCCGCGATCCACATGACCTAGCATACGGACCACGAACGGAGGCATCACTGTGCCAGAGAGCGGCAAGCACGTTTACTACTTTAGCCCGGAGCGCACGGAAGGCGATGCGACCTTCAAGGAGCTTCTGGGAGGCAAGGGCGCGAACCTCGCCGAGATGAGCCGCATCGGACTTCCGGTGCCGGCCGGCTTTACTATCACGACCCAGGTGTGCGTGCAGTACGTGGCGAACAACCACACGTACCCCGACGGCGTAACCGAACAGGTCGAAGAAGCGGTCGCGTTGGTCGAGAAGAGCACCGGCAAGCTGTTCGGTGACGTGGACAACCCGCTGCTCCTTTCCGTGCGCTCTGGCGCCCGCGAGTCCATGCCGGGCATGATGGACACTATCCTCAACCTCGGGCTCAACGACACGACGGTCGAGGGCCTCGCGAAGCTCACGAGCAACGACCGCTTCGCGTGGGACAGCTACCGCCGCTTCGTCCAGATGTACGGCGATGTGGTGATGGGCGTGCAGCCCCGCACCGAAGACGAGCACGAACCATTCGACGCCGTGATGGACGCGCTCAAGGAAGAGGTCGGAGTCGAGGAGGACACGGACCTCACGGCGGACAACCTCCGCGAGCTAGTGTCGCGATTCAAGGCGCTCATCCGCGACCGCGTCGGCGACGACTTCCCGCAGGACCCCTCCGATCAGCTCTGGGGCGCCATCGGCGCCGTCTTCGGCTCCTGGGACAACGATCGCGCGGTACTGTACCGCCGTCAATACAGCATCCCCCACGACTGGGGCACAGCCGTCAACGTCCAGACGATGGCGTTCGGGAACATGGGCGCCGATTCCGGCACCGGCGTTGCGTTCACCCGTGACCCCGCGACCGGCGAAAAGATGTTCTACGGCGAGTACCTCGTGGACGCCCAGGGCGAGGACGTCGTGGCGGGCGTGCGCACGCCGAAGCCGGTCGCCGAGATGGTGGACGACTTCCCGGCGGCCCACGAAGAGCTCGAGGAGGTCCGCGCGACCCTCGAAGAGCACTTCGGGGACATGCAAGACTTCGAGTTCACCATCGAACGCGGCAAGATGTACATGCTGCAGACGCGTAACGGCAAGCGTACCGGTCTCGCCGCCGTTCGCATCGCCGTCGAGATGGAAGCCGAAGGCCTGATGGACTGGAAGACCGGTCTGTCGAAGGTTCCTGCGGATTCCCTCGAACACGTCCTCGCCCCCGTCTTTGACGCCGACGAGATGGAGCGCGCCGAAGGCGCAAACCGTCTGCTGGCCAAGGGTCTGGCCGCCGGGCCGGGCGCGGCTTCGGGCAAGGTCGCCTTCAGCGCCGCGCGCGCGGAGGAGATCGCGGCTTCGGGTCACTCGGCGCTGCTCGTGCGCGTCGAGACCAGCCCCGAGGACCTGCGCGGGATGATCGCCGCCGACGGCATCCTCACGGCTCGCGGCGGGGTAAGCAGCCACGCGGCGCTCGTCGCCCGCCAGATGGGTAAGGTGTGCGTCTGCGGATGCAGCGAGTTGGTCATCGACTACGAGAGTCGCACGATGACCGCGGGCGACACCGTGATCAGTGAGGGAGACGACCTGTCCATCGACGGTACGGCGGGCACGGTCTACGCCGGGCACATCGCCTCCGCCCCTAGCGAGGCGGTTCAGGTGCTCGTCGACAAGTCGCTGGACGCCGACGATAGCTACATTTACCAGATGTTCGCCAAGGTCATGGAGTGGGCCGATCGCGCGCGACGCCTCCGCGTCCGCACGAACGCCGACCAGCCAGACCAGGCGGCGAACGCCATCGCGTTTGGCGCTGAGGGCATCGGGCTGTGCCGGACGGAGCACATGTTCTTCGAGGGCGACCGAATCGTCGCGGTGCGCGAGATGATCCTCGCGGATTCCCTCGAAGGTCGTGAGCAGGCGTTGGCGAAGCTTCTGCCGATCCAGCGTGAGGACTTCGCGGGCATCTTCAAGGCGATGGACGGGCGGCCGGTGACGATCCGCACGCTCGACCCGCCGCTTCACGAGTTCCTCCCGCATGAGGATCACGAAGTCGAGGCGGTCGCCGCTCAGTTGGGCGCGTCGGTGGCAGACGTGAAGGCGAAGATCGACAGCCTCCACGAGTCGAACCCGATGCTTGGACATCGTGGCTGCCGTCTCGGCATCGCGTATCCAGAGATCACGGCGATGCAGGCGCGAGCGATTATCGAGGCTGCGGTCGAGGTTTCGAAGGCAGGCATCGCGGTGGATCCTGAGATCATGATCCCGCTCGTCGGCACGCAGAAGGAGCTGACGCTCCAGCGTGCGATCGTCGACGAGACCGCGGAGAAGGTCTTCGCCGAGCAGGGCCACACGGTCGAGTACCTCGTGGGGACCATGATCGAGGTGCCGCGCGCGGCCCTCGTGGCGGACAAGATCGCCGAGGATGCGGAGTTCTTCAGCTTCGGCACGAACGACCTCACGCAGACGACCTTCGGCATCTCGCGCGACGACGCGGCGAAGTTCCTCCCGATCTACGTGGAAGAGGACATCTACGCGCAGGACCCGTTCGTCGCCGTCGACCAGGCTGGCGTCGGTCTCCTCATGGAGATGGGCGTCGAGAAGGGCCGGACCACTCGCGAGAACCTGAAGGTCGGCATCTGCGGAGAGCACGGCGGTGAGCCGAGTTCCGTCGAGTTCTGCCACCGCATCGGCCTCGACTACGTGAGCTGTTCGCCCTTCCGCGTGCCGATCGCGCGCCTCGCGGCGGCACAGGCAGCGCTGAAGGACGCGTAAGCGCCAGACCACCTACGGCAAGCGCAGCGGGGAGTCGCAGGGCTCCCCGCTTGCCATCTCTAGCGCCGAGCGGCAGGGTACGGCTGGCAGATGGATCGTCGGGTGGCCCGTCGTGCCGCGGCTGGCCGCAACGTGCGTGAGGACGGGCCTCATCCTAGCCTTCGCCAGCCAGGGGAAGGAATGCGCGGCCGCGCGGATGAGGTTCCTCGCTAGAGCGGCTGGACGCGGGCATCGCCCGCCCGTCGCTTGCATCAGTCGCCGCTTCAGGGAGTGAGACATAGGGCTCTTGGGTTCCTCGCCATGGCGATGATTCCGTTGCGGTACGCGTTCCAGCCCGTCGCGACGTGTCGGCGGATGGCGCGTCCGCCATCGCTCGACGGGACGCTCAGCGCGTGGTCGCGCGACTACCTGCTGGCCGACTGGATAACGGACGAGGAGCATCCGCCGTTCGCCACTGCTTACGCGGCCTGGGATGACGCGTGCCTCTACTTCGCGTTCCAGGCGAATCTTCGAAGGCCCCCTCGGGCCCTTCCTCGTCGGTTCTGGTCGGGGGATTGCGTCGAGGTGTTCCTCGACCTGCGCGGAACGCTGAACCACAATGCGTACACTGAGCATTGCCACCACTTCTTCCTGCTTCCGCAGGGCGGCGGGAATGCCACCGCGCACGCGGGCCGTTGCGAGCCCGGCGTGGAGCACCAAATCGCGATCGCACACGACGAGAACGTGCTCGTGGCTTCGGAGGCATTCCCACAGGGGTATCGGATGGAGGCAGCGTTTCCGCGCGCGGCCATCCCAACGTTCGACCCAGCTTCGTTTTCGTCGGTCGGGTTCAACTACATCGTTCGCGAGGCCGGTGGACGCACACAGTTCTGGTCGGTGGGGCCAGAATTGCAGACCTTCCGCGACCCCAGTACGTGGGGCGAGTTGGACCTGAGCTAAGGGCGCCGCGTCCCGCGCACGCCCTGTATCCATGGGGATCGCACGGGTTCCCGACCGCTAAAGTCGTTGCGCCGCATAGGTTGCCAGTATACGATAGATAGTGTAGGATGGCTGCGCGCGCTAGCAGGGATCCGCGGCATGTCATGTCCCCGCCGCCCTGGCAAGTAAGTCCGGATGGAGTACCGAATGGTAAGTTCCGACGATCATCAGGCTGAAGACGCATCATCCCCCGACGAGAGCGCGGTCGCTCCCGACGTGCCGGAGGCGGGTCAGTCGCTTACTCGCGAGCAGGAAGATGCTCTCGACGACGAGGTCCTTGGTGAGCTCGACGGCGTCGAGCAGGACGAGAGCCGTGGTGGGCAACGGCAGATAAGCGTCATCTTCGCGTCTATTCATGGGTTCGACACCGAGTCGGACATGCACCATGACGAGATCGAAGAGATCGCGATGAAGAAGGCGGGCTTCGACAGCGAGCTCACGACGGCAATTGAGGAATGCGGCGGGCAGATCGACAAGATCATCCGCGGGTTCTTCATGGCCACGTTCGGGACGACGACGGCGACGAAGGAAGACCCCGTCATGGCCGTCCTCGGCGGCATGCGGATGTGCGAGATCGCTGACCAGTTTGATGCCGAGGTGCACGTCGGCGTGAATACGGGGCTGGCGTGGGTCGGCCAGATCAAGACCGAGCGGACCATCGACACGACGGTGATCGGCGACGCGGTGAATCTCTCGGCGCGGCTCAAGACGCAGGCTGCGAAGAACCAGGTCGTCTGTAGCCCAGACGCCTACGAGCAGACGAAGGACTACTTCGAGTACGAAGTGTTGCGCGAGTTGCCGCCCGGCACCCTGAAGGGTATCGAGCGGTCGATGACCGTGTATGAGCCGCTCACAGCCACCGACAAGGCCACGGCGGTGGCGAACCTCCGCGGCGGCGATGACGACCGCCTCGCCGAACTCGAGGAGCACATTCCCGAGTACCTGAAGGCGATGATCGCCGAGGGCGCGAGCCGGCTCCAGGGCGAGCGCAAGATGGTCACGCTGCTGTACTCGGACGTCAGCGGCTTCACGGCGCTTAGCGAGAAGTACGCGACGCAGCCGGACCTGATCGCGGAGGTAATGAACCGCTGCCATAAGCGGCTTGGCGACATCGTGTACAAACACGAGGGCGTCGTCGACAAGCTCGTGGGCGACGAGATCATGGCGATCTTCGGCGCTCCCATCATGCACGAGGACGACCCGGAGCGCGCCATCCTCTGCGCCCTCGAGATGATGGTAGAGATGGACAAGGTGAGCATCGAGGTGCAGGCGGAGTTCAACGTGCCTCCGCTCAGCGTGCACATTGGCATCAACACCGGGCGAGTGTCTATCGGGAACCTCGTTCCCGGCTCGACGCGGATGGACTATACGGTCATCGGCGAGCCGACGGAACTCGCGGAGGAACTCGAGGACATCTCGAAGGGCGGCGAGATCATCGTCGGCCAGCGCACCTACCGCATGACGCGCGCGCTCTACAACTTCGAGGAGCGCGGGCCGATCACGATGGGCGGGAAGGACGTCCCCGTCTACCTCGTCTTGGACAAGAAGGAAGAGTCGGATTCGAAGCGTGGTCTGACCGAGATGGGCGACGTGCCCATGATCGGTCGTGAGCCGCAGCGCGAGCAGGCGCTCGCCTGTGTCGACATGATATTCGAAGGCACGAGCGCGATCTCGACGACGATCGGTGAGGCCGGGTACGGCAAGTCCCGACTCATGCGGGAGACGCGGGATGTGTTGCTGGAGCGCGGCGGGCTGTGGTTCTTTGGGGCGTGCTTCCCGAACACGGAGCAGCAGGGGTACTCGCTCTTCCTGCGCATGTTCGAGTCGTACTTCGACGTCAAAGACGCCGACTCGGAGCAGGTGCGGCGCACGAAGCTGGTCGAGAAGTTCGAGGAAGTGTTCGAAGGCGACACTACAGCCATCGAGGACATCATGCCGTACATCGGCAACATGATGTCCATCACCTTCCCGGGAGCGCTCGGCGAGAAGGTCTCCTTCCTCGATCCCGAGCAGTTGCAGCGTAGAAGCTTCGTCGCGGTGCGCGACCTGTTCGCCCATGAGGCGAGCCGGCAACCGGTCGCCATCGCTCTGGACGACCTTCACTGGCTCGACAACGTCTCGAACGACCTGATCTACTTCCTGCTCGAGAACATCTACGAAGACCGCGTCTACTTCATGAACATCTACCGCCCAGAACGCCGCGACCTGTGCTGGGCGATCGCTGAGACCGCGGAACAGCGGTACCCCGACCGGTACACGGCCATCGCGATCGACCCGCTGACGCCCGATGCGCAGGTTGACCTGTGCAACGCCCTCCTGCCTATGGGCGAGGAAGGCGACGAGATCAAGGCGACGATCGTCGAGAAGTCGGGCGGCAACCCGTTCTACATGGAGGAGTTCATCCGGGTCCTCCTGGACGATGACTTCATCGAGAAGCAGGGCGACATCTGGGTTCTCATCCGTGACGTGTCGGAGTTCGCCGTACCGGACTCGCTTGAGCAGATGCTCAGCGCGCGTATCGACAAGCTGCCGGCCGCATCGAAGGAGGTCCTGCAGTCCGCGTCGGTCGTCGGGCGGAAGTTCGAACACGACACGCTCATGGACGCGGTTGAAGACGCCAGCGACTTGGACGACTGCCTCGCGTTCCTGACGGACCTGGACTTCGTCGAGGAAGCGACTGTCGACCCGCTGGAGTACATCTTCGGGCACATCGTCACCTTCGAGATCTCCTACAGCGCGATCGTGGTTGGACGGCGTAGGCAGATCCACCAGAAGGTCGGCGACAGCTTCGAAGGCCGTCACGAGTCGAACCTCGGGCCGTACATCGAGTTGCTCGCGTACCACTACGCCGAGAGCAGCGAGCGGCCGAAGGCGGTGCACTACCTCGGCTCCGCGGGCTCCAAGGCCCGCGACATGTTCAATAACAAGGACGCGGTCACGTTCTACGAGCGTGGGCTGGAACTTCTCGGCCGCATCGACGAGCCGGACCTCGACGATCAGCTGGAGATCCTCAACGGCCTTGGCGATGTGTACGCAGTCCTCGGGCAGTATGAGGACGGCATCGAGGCGATCAACAGCGCGCTGGCGCTCGCGGCCGAGCCGATGCAGCAGGCGGTAGGACAACGCAAGCTCGGTAGCATCTACCGGCAGTCGGCCGATTGGGACACCGCGATCGAGCGCTTCGACGAGGCGTTGACGGTGCTCGGCGGTCTGAACGGCAGCGACGAAACGCGTGTCGAGACGGCGCGAGTCCAAGACATGAAGGGGTTCATCTCCTATAGCCGTGGCGACTTCGCCGACGCCGACGAGAAGTGCCGCGCCGCCCTCGCGTTGGTAGAAGACGTGCAAGCGTTGGACGTGAAGTGCAGCATCTTCAAGAACCTGGGCAACATCAACCTGCGCCTGGGTCAAGCCGATGACGCGTTGAGCTTCTACACGCAGGGGATCGACTTCGCCGACCGCATCGGTGACAAGATGTTGCAGTCGCAGCTCTACAACAACCTGTTCGTGCTGCACCGCATCCAGGCGCGCACGGATGACGCGTTGGAGAGCATCCGCAAGGCAATCGATCTTGGCGAGCAGATGGCGTTCGCCGATGGACTGACAGCACGTTACGCCAGTCTCGGCATGTTCCTGCGGCAGACGGGCGACAACGAAGGCGCGTTGGAGAACCTGAACCACTCGCTCGAGATCGCTACGCGAATCCAGTCACCGCAGCGCGTCGCCGAGGCAGAGGCATCGTTGGGGACGTACTTCTTCTACGTGAAGGACTACGAGAAGTACATCGAGCATAACGTCCGCGCGCTGGACCCATGCCGAGAGATCGGCGACCGGCAGCGCGAGACGCAGTGCCTGGTGAACATCAGCGATGGCTATCTCTATCTCGGCAAGGAGCACGTGGACGAGGCGGAGCAGTACGCCACGGACGCGGCCGCGCTGGCCGAGGAGATCACGATGTCCGTGTCGGTCATCGCGGCGCGTAAGAACCTGGGAATGGTCTCCTACCTACGCGAGGAGTACACCGAAGCGCTCAGCAGGTTCCAGCGGGCGCTGGAGATGGCCCTCGAGGACAAGACGGTGGACGCCCAGGCGGAGATCCATCGCCTCATGGGCGACACGTACATCGACATGGGCGACAACGTGAACGCGCGGGAGCAGCTTACACAGTCCGCGGACCTGTACGACCAACTCGGCTCTGAGGCGCGCGCGACCGAAATCCGCGAGCGCATACCCGACGCGTAAGCGATCCCAACAGACACTTCGGTGGGGCGGCGCTACGGCGTCGCCCTTTCCGTGCCCGCTGTGCGGGATCGGCGCTAGCGGCGTTGGAAGCGGGACTCGATTTCCATGCGTGGCATGGAGATGATAACGGGTCGTCCGTGAGGGCAGTTGAAGGGCAGACGCGCCTTGGACAGGTCGCTAAGGAGGGCGCGCACCTCATCGGTGGTCAACGGGTCGCCCGCGCGCACCGACGAGTGACAGGCGATCGTCGCGGCGACGCGCTCCTGAATCACCTCCCAACTTCGCTCGGGATGCAGCTCAGATTCCACTCGGTCCAGGAGGTCCTTGAACATCTGTTCCGCCTCGCCGGAGTCTAGCGTCGCCGGGATCGCGCGTATGAGGGCCGTGTCCCCGCCGAACGACTCAGCCTCGATGCCGAAGCGCGAGAGCCATTGACGGTGGGCGTCAAACCGCACCTTCCTGTCCGGCGACAGTTCGACCGAAATCGGGGTCAGGAGTCCCTGCGACGCGACCGCACCGGCGCGCATGCGCGTGACGATCCGCTCGTAATTCACGCGCTCCGCCGCTACGTGCTGGTCGATGTAGTAGAGGCTTTCCGTGTCGGCGACCAGGATGTAGGTGTTGTACAGCACGCCGACGAGTTCGAGCCCCTCGAAGTCCAACAACTCGATATCTATGGCTCCGCTGCCTGTCGCCGCAGTAACTACCGGCGTTCCCAGGCGGCCCCGGGCTGGCGTGGCCGACGTCCACGTAGAGGCGGGCCCTCCTGCCTGACGATCCGCCGCTGGGCCCGGTCGCCCGGAGAGCCCGGTCGCCGGCGGCGGGTCGCCGTAGCGCGCGCGAGACGGCGGGATGATGCTGTGGGAACGTGGCTTCGGGTAGACCATCGGGGCGTCGCCGTTGTTCACGCGCGCGGGGGCGCCGTGTTGCTCGGCTGGGTCATCCGCCGTCTGTATCGTCGGGATGTACTTGCTCTCGGCGATGCCCTGCGCCACGGCCTGGACGATGTTGCGGAATAGACCGCGCTCGTCCTGGAACCGCACTTCGGCCTTCGTCGGATGGACGTTGACATCCACCCTGTCGGCGTCCATGCGGAGGAAGAGGAACGCGACCGGATAGCGGCCCTTCGGCACGACCTCGCGGAGCGCCTCGGACACCGCGGCCGAGACCGTGCGGTCGCGGATGGCACGGCCGTTCACGAAGAAGAACTGATGGGATCTGTTCGGACGCGAAAGGTCAGCGTTGCCGATGTGGCACTCGATGTCCATGCTCTCGAAGGACTTCGTGAACGCGATGAGTGAGTCGGCGAATTCCTTGCCGTACAGCAGGCGGATGCGTTCGGCGCGCGTGTCGGACGCCGCGACATCGATGAGCGTGCGGTCGTTGTGGGTCAGGACAAAGCGGACGTTGGGATGGGCCAACGCCGCCCATTGGACGTGGTTGACCGTGTGGTTTAGCTCAGTGGTGTCCGTCTTGAGGAACTTAAGGCGCGCCGGGACATTGGCGAACAGGTTCTCGACGGTGATGCGCGTCCCTACCGGGCAGCCCACGGGTGCCACTTCGGGAGACTTCCCGCCATCGACTACCGCGCGCGTGCCCTCGATGGACTCGGCCGTGCGGGTTAGCATCTCGAACCTCGCGACCGACGCGATCGACGGGATCGCCTCGCCGCGGAAGCCCAGCGTGTCGATGACGTGGAGATCCTCTGCTGCCGTCAGCTTGCTGGTGGCGTGGCGCTTGAGGCTAAGTTCGGCGTCTTCGCGATCCATGCCATGGCCGTCGTCCTGGACTCGCACCAGGCGTTTTCCGCCCTCGCGCACCTCGACGCGGATTTCGCGCGCGGCGGCGTCGAGCGAGTTGTCGATGAGTTCCTTGACGACGGAGGCCGGGCGCTCAACGACCTCCCCGGCCGCGATCTTGTTCGCGACATCGTCCGGCAGTACGCGTATCGCCAAGGGTGTCCTCTCGGGCCTCAACCTACTCGGTGACGCACCGCAGGCCGGGCGTCAGAGGCGTTACATGCGAGTCGGGCGTCTATGGCTAGCCGATGCGCCGCGGGTGTGCGCTCGTCAAGCATGGCTCGAGGTCTCGTGTCTACAGCGTGGATCGGACGATCCGCGTGATGTTCTCGGAGTTCGCGTCCCACAATTCGTCGCGCACGCGGGCGAGATCGGTGGGAGGGAGTTCGAGGCCGCGCAGGAACTCCGGCGTGGACGGTGGGGTCTCGCCCTGGGCGTCGACACTATGGCCGGCGAAGAGGCGCACTTTGTCGTTCGTCGTCAACACGTAGTCGTAAAGGCTCTGTAGGGTCCGATAGTAGCCGGGGGTTTGTCTCAGACGCGCCCACTCCGCGTTGCCGATCCTCGCGGGCAGCCCTGCGGCGTCCTCGATCAGCGCGCGCACGAACTCGCGGTCGGCCGTCGCCAGGGCGGCCTCTAGCGAGCGTCGCTGGACGGCTGATAGGTCGACCGCCTGCAACGGCTCCGCCGGCGGGGCAGTGGTCGCTCCCCGCTGCGCGCGAAGCTGATCTATCGCGCTCGCCACTTGCACTCTCTGGCCGGTCGGCTGGAATTCTACGACCTCGGGCTCGCCGTCGTCGGGCGGGCCTACGGGCGTTACGGCGTCGGGTCCGCCACTATCCTCCATGGCGACTACTACCGGGCCGGGCGGCGCCGGTTCGGGCTCCACCGTGGGCTCCACTGAGGGCGTTGGCGCGGCCACGACGTCCGCCGGAGGCTCCACCGTCGGCTCGGGAGTCGGATCCACGTCAGGCGCGACGGCAACCTGCGTGTCAGGGATGGTCTGATCGGCAGTGTCGTCCGGCGCCGGCGCTACGTCGCCGGGGTCCGCGACTACCACGCTTGCGGGCAGGCCTGGGCCCCCGGGGCCCATGCCCAACGGGTTTGGCTCGGCGGGCATCGGCAACAGATTGGGCGGGGGCTCGGGTCTCTCTCGCAGCTTTATGAACGCGAACGCCGTCACGGACAGGCCGGCGACCGCCAGGGCGAGAGCGAGTAGGCGCACGAGGTCGTTCACAGCGGATACTGGCTCCGGCTCCACCACCGGGGCGCGCGCCGCAGCGGGGTTGGCGGCCGGGGCCGATTTGGCGGCTGCTGCAGCGGTGGCCGCCAGAGCGGCGGACTCCTCGGCGCGCGCTTCGGCCCGAGCTGCGGCCGCCGCTCGGTCCTGGACCTCCCGAGCCTCCGTGTCGGCTTTGTCTAGCGACCCGTCCGCCAACGGCTCATCGTGTGGCTCGGAGGCTGCAGGCACGTCGCCCGTGGAGCCGTCCGCCTGCCCCTCATCCGGGTCGGCCTCCGCGCTAGGCCGCGCGGCATCGGTTGGGACATTGGCCGGCGCGGCCCGGTCGGTGCGCGCAGGTTCGGGGGCAGGCGCCACAGCCGGTTCGGCGTCCGTGTCGTCCTCCGTGGGCACGCTGACGCCCTCGGCGGCCTGCTCGGACGCAGCCTCCATGAGGGCCTCGAACTCCTCTTCCTCGGAGGGTTCCTCGTCGCCGGGAATGTCTTCTTCGTCGCGGGGCGTATCCACCCTCAAGCTCCAGTACGAAACAGGCTACGCGCTCTTGCTGCGCGGGCCGGCGGCATCAAATCACGCACGCCTATTGTAAGGCGCCGCGCGACGGCGTTCAACGGCGCGTCCACAGCGAGCCCAGGGCGTCCGCGAAGTCGCCAGGGCCTCTGCGGGCATCGCGATCGGCTCACCCCGCCCTAAGTCCGAACGCGACGGGGTACACGAAGTTCATCGAGACGCACGAGGGCCGAGGCTGGGTCGGCAAGGACGTCCTCGTAAATGAGCGCGGGCATGGGCGGACGGGCGAGAGAGCGAGAGGCGTCACAGGGAATCGAAGGTCAGGTCGTCGCGGGAGCCGACTCCGAGCGTGTCCGTTCGTAGGCTGTGGTCGATGGGCGTCCACTCCTCCGTCGGCGGCCCAATCTTCGGCGTGTACTTCGCGTCCGTGGCCGGCGCGACGACCCCGTTCAGCGCGACCCGAGGATGCCCGTCGCGATTGTGCGACGACCCGTGGGCGAGAAGATAGTGCATGAAGACAACATCGCCCGCTTCCCCGGGAACGGCCACGGCGTCGGGGTAGTCGATGTCAGGCACGCTGGTGGCCCCGTTCGGCGTCGTGCCGGTGGCGAGCCAGTGTTCGAACAGCACGCGGTGACTGCCCGGTCGCACGGCCGTCGCCCCCCCATGTGCGCACGTGTCGGTGAGATACGCGAGGAGGACCATGTAGCGATGGCCGGGCCAGAGTGTCGTGACATCAATTCCGTCGATGTGGAATCCCATCGGCTCGAACTGAGTGGGACCATGTCGCGGGAAGTTGATGACCGGACTGTACCCGCCTCCCCGTCGGATGCCCGGGCCCGCGAGGCGCTCCGCGATGACGTCCGTGTCCGGCGTGCGGCACGGCTTCATCAGCGGGTTGATTTCGTGCGGGACGATGATCGCACTCTCCGGCCACGTCGCGTCATCGGCCGGGTCGATGCTCAGTTCGCGCCAGATCGTGTCTAGCGAGGCCACGACGATCTCCGGCGGGATCAACCCCGTGACCACGACGTACCCGTCGCGCACGAACCGCTCGATGTCCGCCTCAGAGAGCATGCAACAGCTCCACGTCAGCCGCGCGCTACGCTGGCTCGGAGACGATGCGCATCGTGCCCGTGAACGTCTCCTCAGGCTGCAACTCGATCAACCCGACGTTCACCCCTCGGGCGGCCAGGTTGGGGGCGTCCGTGGGGCACGTGTACGGCTCGAAGCAGATGGACCGTCGGCCCGGAGGCGTGTAGACCACGAATTCACGGAAGACGGCGTCGCTCTCGACGACCGTTCGCAGCCCGATGCCGCGATCGTCCACGATGCAGCGCGAGAGGCGGTCGTCGTCCAGGATGACCCGTGTGAAGACATCGTCGAAGCGCATTCCGTCGAACGCACGACCCTCGCGTAGGTCGTAGTCTCCCGCGACGTCCCGGATATCGCCGGTGGGGAGGAACGTGTCGAGTTCCCAGTAGGCGTCGGCCGGGACCGTTATCAGGCAGTCGGCCGGCTCCGTGTTGGAGGCGATAGGGGCCGAGAAGTAAGGGTGGAATCCGACGCCCATCGGCATTACCTCTTCGCCGACGTTCGTGGCGGAGAACCGCAGAGAAAGGGAGCTGTCTTGGAGCGTATACTCGGCGACTAGCTGGAACGGGAACGGGTATTGGGCGCCGATCTCGTCGTGGTCGAGCGAGTCGAACGTCATTGCGCAGACAGCGGCGTCAGCCGTGGCGGCAAGCGCTTCTATCTGCCATGGGCGATTGTAGACGAGGCCGTGGATGTGGTTTCGTCCCGGGCCCGAATGCGCGAACTGGTGCGTTCGTCCGCGGTGCGTCCACTTGCCGTCGCGTATGCGGTTGGGGAACGGGAACAGGATGGGCGTGCCATAGCCGGTCAGCCGGGCCGCGAACGAGGCTAGGTCCGGTGGCGGCTCGAGGACGTGCCGAGGCGTTCCCTCGTGGTTCACGCGATACTCGAAGCAGGTGGCGCCGAGACCGGGGGCTATCCGCGCGCGCTGTTCGCGGACGACATCGCACAGCTCGACTACGGCGACACCTTCCTGCTCGGATTCCTGCACCGTGTACGAAAGGGGCATCGTTCTCAACCTTCAGGGTTACGCGACGGTTCCACGGGTCATCGCGGCGGCAGCATGTCCGGGCGCTCGTCGGGCAAGTCTAGCAGAACGGCGCGCACGTACGAAGACCAGCCGTGGCACGCGTTGTGCGTGACGCCGAGTACAATGTCCTTAAGGTGGCGTCAGGCGGACACTGAGAGGAACCCGAGCCATGCAGTGCGTTGTGTTTCCGAAGTTCTTCCAGGAGCTGACGGCCGCCGAGTTGGCGCGGACGCTGAGCGACATCGGCTTCGACGGCGTGGACGTTATGCTGCGAGATGGCTACTGGGTGGACGCGGCGTCGGTCGCGGAGAGGCTACCCCAATTCGTCCGAGCCATGCACGATTTCGGGCTGAGCGCCGCGAACGCCACGACGCCGTACCTGGACCCGAACGACCCGTACGTCGAACGCGGCGTGGCGTGTCTCGCGGAGAACGGTGTGCGCCAGTTCCGGCTGGAACACATGCGCTACGAGGGCATGGGCACCTACCAGAAGGACCTGGACACCGCCCGCCGAAAGCTGGAGGCGTTCGCCGTGATAGGCGAGCGGCATGGCATTCGCGCGTTCCTCCAGACGCATGGCGGATCGCTGCACCCCAGCGCATCAGCGGCGCGGCGCGTCGTCGACGGGTTCGACCCGCAGTACGTTGGCGTGCATCACGATCCGGGGAACATGATCTGCCAGGAAGGCTACGAGACCTGGGACAAGGGCGTCGACATCCTCGGCGAGTACCTGTGCATGGTGGGCGTCAAGAACGCCGGGGTGTTCCAGCGGCCCGCAGGCGACACGTTCGAGATGCGGTGGGGCCGCGAGTGGACCACGCTCGCCGAGGGCGTCGTGGATTACTCAGCAGTGTTGACCGCGCTTAGCGCGGCTGGTTTTGACGGCCCATTGTGCATGCACAACTTCTATGACCGGGGCCTCGAGGCCCTCAAGACACAGACTCGGCGCGATCTGGACCACCTGCGCAGCCTCCTCTCACAATCGGCGACATAGCCGCCGGGCCGCGTGTATAGTTCCCTTCGACCAGGCCAGGGAGAGAACTACATGTGGAGCGGAGCGCGGATAGTCGTCGCCGAATCGGTGCGGAAGGCCCTCGAACAGGCCGTCGCGGATGGCGCGCTGTCACTCGACGAGGTCCCGGAAGTACCCGTAGACACCCCCAAGGAAGGCGCGCACGGGGATTTGGCGTGCCCGGTCGCGTTGGGCCTGGCTCGCCAGGCGCGGATGGCCCCGCGCAAGATCGCCGAGGTCGTCGCGGAACGCCTGGCCGTGGGCGGCGACATTGAGAAGGTGGAGATCGCCGGCCCGGGGTTCATCAACTTCTTCCTCTCCGACGCCTGGGTCGAGAAGGCTCTGATTGACATCCTCGACGGCGGCGACGCGTTCGGGACGTCGGACCGTCACGCCGGCCTGACGGCGCTGGTGGAGTTCGTGAGCGCGAACCCGACCGGCCCATTGACCCTGGGTCACGGGCGGCAGGGCGTCATCGGTGACACCGTGTCGCGGATGCTCGAAGCTGTCGGCTACACGGTAACGCGCGAGTACTACTTCAACGACGCCGGCCGGCAGATGGTCATGCTGGGCGAGTCGGTTCGGGCCCGCTACCTCGAAGCGCTCGGGCTGCCCTCGGAGTTCCCCGAGGACGGCTATCAGGGCGAGTATATCCGCGACATTGCGCGGGAGATGGTCGCCGAGCACGAGCGCGCGCTCTTGGACGCCGAGGATGTCACGCCGTTCAAGGAGAAGGCCGTCGCGGTCATCTTCGCGACCATCTCCGGCACGCTGGAGCGTATCGGGATTCGGTTCGACGAGTACTACAACGAGCAGTCGCTCTACGACCGTGGGCTCATAGACGATGTTGTGCAGGGGCTCCGCGACAGCGGTCACGCCTACGACAAGGACGGGGCCGTCTGGTTCCAGTCGACGGCGTTCGGACTTCCTCAGGATCGCCCGATCATCCGCAGCACCGCGGGCCGCGAGCCGACCTACCGCCTCCCGGACATGGCATACCACCGCGAGAAGCTGCGGCGCGGGTACGACCGGATCATCGACATCTTTGGCGCGGACCACGTGGACGAGTATCCAGACGTGCTGGCGGGCGTGCGCGCGCTAGGCTACGACACCGATTCCATCTCAGTCCTCGTGCACCAGTTCGTGACGCTGGAGCAGGACGGCGAAACGGTGAAGATGTCCACGCGGCGAGCGAACTACCTTACGGTCGACGAACTCGTCGACGAGGTTGGTGAGGACGCCGTTCGGTTCTTCTTCATCATGCGCAACATGAACACGCATCTGAAGTTTGACGTCGATCTGGCGAAGACCGCGTCGAACGAGAACCCCGTCTACTACCTGCAGTACGCGCACGCGCGCATATGCAGCATCTTCCGCCAGGCGGCGGAACGCGACATCGCGATCCCTCAGCTCGCAGACGCCGACTTGTCGCTTCTCTGCGAACGGGAAGAGGCCGCCCTGATCAAGAAGTGCGCGGAGCTACCCAGCGTGGTCGAGGAGGCCACGGACGCGTTCGAACCGCACACCATCCCGCACTACCTGGGCGATGTCGCGACCGCGTTCCATCAGTTCTACGACCGCTGCCGTGTCCTCGACGGGGAGAACCTGCCGATGACGGCGGCGCGCCTGCTGCTCGTGAAGGCTACGCAGACGGTGCTGGCGAACGGACTCGGGCTCCTCGGGGTGCGGGCGCCGGAGAGCATGTAGCGCACGTATTGCGCCGCCCGCTCCATTGACACGCCTTCCGCCCGAACCCGAGAATGAACGCCCCTGACCACGCGACATCCGCACGTCCAACAGGAAGGCGCCGAACCGCATGAGCAACAGCCGTGAGTGTGTGATCATCTGGGATTGCGGGGCGACGAATACGACGGCGTCGCTACTCGGCACGGACGGACGCGTGATCGCCTCCGCATCGCGCCCGACGGAGGTCGAGCAGACGGAGGACGGCGTCGCGTGGCCGCTGGACGACATCTGGGCGAACCTGTGCGACCTGACGCGCTCCCTCCTCGCGGAGCATCCCGTGGAGCCGCGCGTCGTCAATCTCACGACGTTCGGCGTCTGCTGGGGGGCCGTCGACGCCGACGGTGAACTCCTCTACCCGGTGATCTCGTGGAAATGCACGCGCACGCGCGAGCAGTTGGACTGGGCGACGGACGCGCTCGACCTCGACGACGCCTACCGACGCACCGGCGCCGCGCCGTTCCACTTCAACACGGCGTTCAGCCTCCGTTGGCTCCGCGAGCACAGACCGGACGTGCTGGACCGCGCGGACGCGTTCCTTCTCATGCCGCAGTTGCTCGTGGCGCGCCTGACGGGCGAACGCGTCACGGAGCGGTCGATGGCGACGACGACGATGCTGTTCGATCTCGCCGAGGGGGACTGGTCCGACCATCTCTTCGACGCGTTCGACATCCCCAACAGGTTCCCCAAGCCGACACGTTCTCCGGGCGATGTCGTCGGCCAAGTGACGGCGGCTGGCGCCGAGGCTAGCGGCATCCCGGTCGGCACGCCCGTGTGCGCGGGCGGCCACGACACCGTGTTGGCAACGGCGGGCGCATGCCGCAACCTACGCGACACGCCGCTCTACTCGACAGGCACCTGGAGCATTCTCGTCGGCTCGCGAGACGCGTACCGTGGCACCCTCGCCGAGAAAGCCAGGAACATCATCTGGCAACTCAACCCGCACGAGGGCGGCGTGCTGGGCGGGTACAACACGCAGGCGCACATGATCGGCGGCCTGGCGTTCGACGCCGTGCGGACGCACTTCGCGCCGGGAGCTTCCGCGGCCGACGCGACGGCCGAAGCGGGCGCTGTCGCGCCCGGGAGCGGCGGCGTGACCATTAACCCGACCTTCGTCGCCGGCACCGGCCCGAACCCCGCCGCGCCCAGCGCGATACTCGGCTGGGAGGACGGCATGCCCCCCGCGAACGCCATCCGCGCCGTGATGGAGGGCCTGGCATACCAAACCCGCGACGGCCTGGGAGCCATGAGCGGCGACGCCAACGGCATCTTCGTCGGGGGAGGGTTCGCCAAGAACGAGGTGTTCGGGCAGATACTCGCAGACGTCACCGGGCTGACGGTGGAGCTGGCCGGCATCCCCGAAGTGACGACCGTTGGCACGGCTGTCCTCGCCATGGTGGGAGCGGGGGTCGTCGACAGCGTCGAGGAGGGGTGGGCGCGCGTCGCGATGCCAACCAAGACGTTCGAGCCAAGGTGCAGCGACGCGTACGAACCGCTCTACGCGCGTCACCGGAGGATCGTCGACGCGTTGGCGGAGAGCACGGGCGCATGAAGCTGCTGCGCGGCTTGCGCCACGGGCGATGGCTGGCCGACGCCGATGAGGCGATCCAACGCGGAGAATTCGACGGGGCCGTGGAGCTCGTCGAGGCCGTCCTCGACTCCGACGGCGACAACGCGGACGCCCTGCACCTGCTGGGACGCATCCACCTCTTCCGGCAGGAATACGACGCAGCAGACGAGCTCTACACGCGTCTGCGCGGTATGGACCCGTCCGACGAAACCGCCCGCGAGAACCTACGGCAGGCGCACATCCGGCGGGGGTTCCAGGCCCGCGAAGTGGGCGACCTCGAGGCGACCGAACGCCACTACCGGGCGGCCATCGAGATCGACCCCGGAGACGCGTTCGTCTACTACAATCTCGGCTGCGCGTACGCGGACGAGCACGAGGCACACGCCGCCGATGCGTTCCAGATGTGGGAGAAGGCGGTGGAGTTGCGGCCGGGGTACACGGACGCGCACTTCGACCTAGCGCAGGTGTATTTCCACAACGGACGGTACGACGACGCCTTCCCGCACTATGAAGCGCTGGTAGAGGCGCGACCCGACTGGCCGGCTCCACACTACTGCATGGCGGTGATACGGCTGAAGCGGGGAGATACGGAGGGCGCGCTCAAGGGGTTACGCGACGCGATCATCATCAACACGGGCTGGGCGAGGACGGCCGCCGCGGACGAGCATCTCGCGCCCCTGCGTGGGAATCCCGAGTTCGAGGCGCTGGTCGACACCGAGGCGATCATCCCGGCGCAGGACCTCTCCAAGCGCGTGCTGACCCGCGAGGACCTGCTGCGCGACATCGAGGAACTCGGGGGTGGGTTCGCCGATGAAGAGTGACGCCGAACGCCTACGCGAGCGATTCCGACCCGGCGCCCAATACGACGGCCTCCAGGCAGCGGAGGTGGGGAAGGTCGTGGAGGACGCGCTGTTCCGCGCCTCGCTGAAGGGGCTCACGCTCAACGTCGCGCTGGATGTCGACAACTTCCACGTCGTCCTGACGGTTATCGACTCCGTGCCGGACGACCGCGAGCGGCCTCCGTACGACGACTGATCGGCCGGCCCGGCCCGCGGTCTGCCGCACGGGATCTGTGGGTCACGCCTGGACTCCATCATAACCTTCCCAGTAACGGAAGGCATTCACGCGCGCCCTGCACGAGGCGGTACCCAACACACTCACTGAGGGCGACCACTAACCTCGCGCGATGTGGACGATCCGAACGAGGCCCCCGCGGAAGCCCGTGTGCTTGGGGTGCCGTAACAGCTCCACGCTCGCATACCCAACGTCGCGCAGCGTTTCGCTCAGATCGTGCGGGGTCACGTACACGCCGACCGGGGCCATACGCCGGCCCGCTTCCAGTATCCCACGCACGTTCTCCTCCGACGCCTCGAGGTTGCGACCGTAGGGCAGATTCGCGACCACAGCGTCCGCGGTCGTCTCCCAGGACGCCGCGTCTCCCTCCCGCGGCTCGAGTTCATGGCCGAAGTATCCCGCGTTCTCTCGAGTCATGCCGACCATGCGCGGGTTGATGTCGCCTGCCTGCACGCCAAGCCCGAGCGCCGACGCTTCCAACACGATCGTCCCGGTGCCGCAGCATGGGTCGATGATGCTCGTAGCGGGTGGGGCAACGATGTTCACGAGCGCCCGCGCGAGCCGCGGCGGCATCGCAGCCGAGGTGCGGTACGGCCGGTCACGGTGTTTCGCGTAGTCGTGAGCGCACTCCGCGACCATTTCGCCGAACCAGAAGCCGTCTTCCCGTGCGACCAGGACGAATACGTGGCGCGGATCGTCGAGGTTCGGCCGGTCCTGCAGGACATCGGCGACGGCGATGATCGCATCGCGTCGCTTGACCGGCTGCGCGCCGCTGGCGTCCACGAAGTCGATGCGAAACCCAGGTCCGCGCGGTGGGTCGGCGGCGATCAGTCGCGTCAGCGCGTCGAGGGTAGGCGCGTGAGCGATGAACCGCGCCCCCCAACGGACGTACGCCGACCGCGCCACATGCTCTACCGTATCGCACAGGACGAAGCCGTCCGCCTCGGGCGCGGCCCCGGTCAGGTTGAGGCACTCGCGCGCGATGAGTTCGTTGCCCTCGTGTTCGATGCACATCGCGAAGTACGTCGTGGCCGATCCGCTCATGGTTCACCACCGCTCATGGAGGTCCGACGACGCCGCTACGGGCGCGGTGCACGGTTCGCTCAAAGCCCTTCGTGTAGCGCGTCCACTTCCGGTGACGGAACGTCTCGACATCCGTCCACCCGGCGTCGACGAGCATCGGCGTGATGTCGTCCTTGGTCACGAAGACGCCGACGGGAGCCGCCTGCGCACAGCTCGCCAGGATCTCGCGCGCCTCGTTTTCGGCGTAGTCGAGCTGGATGCCGTACGGCAGGTCGGTGATGACGGCGTCTGCCCTGGGCAAGGAGTGTCGGGCATCCGCCTGCTCGACATCGACAGCGTGTCCGAAGTGGGCCAGGTTGCCCCGGGCCTTCCCTACCGCGACGGCGCTGCGGTCGCGGGCGATGGCCGTCAGTGCCATGTCAGCAGCTTCCATCGGGATCGACCCGCTCCCGCAACACGGGTCGAGGATCACCCGCGCGGGGGGAGAGACGATGTTGACGAGAGCGCGCGCCAGCCTCGGCGGGAGGGCGTTCGACGTCTGGAAGGGCTTGTCGTGATGCCTTCGATACGCCCGCGTGAACTCGGTGACGATCTCGCCGAACCAGAAGCCGTCATCGCGGATGGCGAGCAAGAACCTATGCTCAGGGTCGTCGAGGTCCGGGAAGAATCCCCGCATGCCGTCGGCCACGGCGATGATCGCGTCGAGGCTGGAGATGTCGAAGCGATCGGTCGTGCGCACGCACTCGATGCGGAACGCGGTAGCGTCGAAGTCGGCCGCGCACACGCCCTCGACGAGCGCGTCCAACGTCTCGGCGCTCGCGATGACGTCGGCCCCCGTACGCACGTACGCCGACCGGGCGACGAGAGACAGGTCGTCGCAGAGCGCAAGGCCGTGCTCATCGGGCGCGCCACCGGTGAGGTTGGCGCACTCAGCCGCGACGAGGTCGTTGCCGGCGTGCCGTATGCAGACGGCGAGACGCCGTGGCTCGGACAAGGGCACGCTCCGTCCGGGATGGTGTCAGGGGAGGCGGTTACGAGCTGGGCAGTTCACGATCGGAAGGATCGCCGATTCGGAGCGCACGGTCGCGGTCGTCGATGCTGAGGAGGATGTCCGCCATCATCTCCTGGGCCTTCTCGGAGTCGACGCGCATGCCTTCGAGGTTCTCGCGCAGCGCCTTCAGCTCGCGTTGCATGTCCTCGATGTCGCGCCGTCGCACTCGGCGGCCGCCGCCGAACAGGATGCCTACGCCCTTGTGGCGGTAGTTCATGTAGATCGCGAACAGCGAGATCGCCGTGCCGCATCCGATGAGTATCTGTAGGAAGTCGAACATCGCGTGTCCCCAGGCAGAGGGTCAACGGGTCATGCGGGGCCGGAGCCCATGACCTCGCGCAGGGCCGTTGCGACATGCTCGTACGCGAAGCCACGTCGCAGGAGGAACTGGTACATGCGGCGATGCGCCACGTCGCGCGGGAGCGTGTGGTAGCGCCCGAATTGCAGGCGGGCCACGCGAATGGCCGCGTCGCGTTCGTCCTCATCGCTAACTGCGGTGAGGGCCCGGTCGATGGTGGTGCGGTCGATGCCCTTGGCCTGGAGTTCGCGGAGCATCGCCCACCGCCCTTTGGGCTTCCCGCGCATGCGGCTCTGGACGTAGGTGTCGGCGTACTCCTCGTCGGAGATGTAGCCGAGTTCCTCCAGCGCACACACAGCGGTCTCCGACGCGACTTCGTCGAAGCCCTTCTTCGCCAGTCGGTCCAGCATTTCCTTGCGCGTCCGGGGCCGCGTTCGCAGGATATCCATCGCGGTAGCCTTGGCACGGGTCCCGGCGTCCTCAGCCTGGATCGACTCGCGGGCCGCGCTGTCCAGCTCCATACCCACGCGCAGACCGCGCCGGGTCATCAGCCCGAGATCGACGCTGAACGACGTCCCGTCATGCAGGTCGATACGCCGCCGGCTCGACTTGCGCGGGATGTGATGCACGGCTGTGATCGTCGCGTATTCGCTCATGTCTTTAGGGTATCACGTCCGGGCCGCATCGTCAGTGTCGTCAAACGAACCGTCGGGGGAGCCAAGGGCGCGCGCAACGCATATGACGTCCACGCGGCCCAGACCGGCGTCGATCAGCGCGCTTCGGGCTTCCATCGTCGTCGCGCCGGTGGTCACGATGTCGTCCAGCAGGAGCGCGGCGCTCCCATGGCGTTCCTTGGGGATCGCGCGGCAGCGGAAGGCATCGCGCACCTCCGCGCTGCGCTCATGTCGCCCCTCCAAGAGCCGGAGCGGGCGCGTCGCCTTCACGCGCCGCAGCCAACGCGTCTGCACGGGTAGACCGACGCGGCGACTCAGCCGCTTCGCCAGCAACTCGGTCTGGCTGAAACCCCGCTCTGCGCGTCGAACGCGATGGCTGGGGATCGGAATGAGCGCGGCGTACTCGTCCCAGTCGTAGAGCGCGGGCGATATGTCGGCGATGAGGTCCGCCAGCCGCCGGCACAGACCCAGGCGCGCTTCGCCCTTCATCGCCAGGATCGCGTCGCGCGTGGCGCCGGAATACCGAGTTGCGGCGCGCGCTTCCATTGGGGCTTCGCCGTCCAGCGTCGCGTCTTGCCGCCGGTCCCACATCGGGATTTGTTTCCAACACTCACGGCATAGCGTCGGCGACGAGCCCAGGAGCGCTCCACAGTGCCTGCACTCATCGGGGAACGCCCATTGCAGGGCGCCTTCCCCAAGGACGGCGACGGCGGCACGGACGATAGAAGAGCGCGACATGGCATCGGCCCATCGCAACTGGGAACCCGGGCGGTTGGCTTCTGTCCGCGCGTAGGATTCACGTGGCGGGCCACGACGTCAAGACGCGGCGCATGGGATGAGGGCGCCCGAGGGCTGCGCCTGCACCGACGCGGCCCTCTGACACGAGCATGTCACGCGAACTTGTAGAGACCGATGACGTTGCCTTCCGGGTCGGCGAAGAGCGCGATGCTGCCGGATCCCTCGCCGCCAGGGATGTCCATCGGCGGCATGATGGGCGTTGCGCCGTATGACGCCGCCTTGTCCAGGTATGCCTGCAGGTCGTCCACCTGGATGTAGACGGTGACGAACGACTGACCGTGCTCGTTCTGCCCCAGGCCGCCGTCGATGCCGCCGTCGCGGGCGCCCGTGTCCAGCATGGTGTAGTTGGACCCTTCGTGGACCGTGGTGTCCCAGCCGAAGACGGACGTGTAGAACTCGCGCTGCGCGGCGGCGTCCTTCGCGGACACCTCGAAATGGACTACCGGATTCGCCATATCACTTCCCCTGTATCCTATGCTCCCGCCGGCCTGGATGGCCGCCGTCACACTCCTTGTGGTGACGGTCACGCGGAGACGTCAATGGCGGGCCGCACGATGCCCGCGCGTTGGCGCCACAGCGCGGCGATACCGTGTGATACGAACGTGTCGTCGCAGGGGTTGCCGTCACGACGCGTGCGGGGATGGGCTGGAGCGGAGCGCGCGTTGTACGCCGCCGGCGCGGGGACGCGGCGGGGCATGCGGAACGCTACACAGGCGGCCCGGAAGTGGCGCTGGACACGGACACGCGCGCCCCGTCGGACAGGAGGGCGGCCTCGTACACGCGCATCACGTCCCGCGCGAAGCCGAGGGAGCCTTCGGCCGCCTGGCGCCCATCGATGACGCAGTCGCAGAAGTACCGCAGTTCGTCGTAGAAGCCCTGCGTGAACAGCGCCTTGTTCTCCAGCGTCGCCAGGCTGTTCTGCGGCTCCCAGACGGTTGTGCCGTGGTCGTCGCCGGAGGGCGCGTAGCTCGTGGTGCGGCCGTAGCTGAACGGGATCCCACGATGCCACGACACCCGCGCGGAGTTCTCGATGGCGATGTGGCCGCCGTCGCCGTAGACCGTGTACCTCTCGAACGGGAGTCGGCCGCCGTCGGCTAGGTGGAAGTTCCCGATCGCGCCGTTGGCGTATTCGAGCACGCAAACGCCGCCGCCGCTTCGACCCCGGTGCACGGTGACGGCGTCGACATCGCCACCGACGGCAAGCATGAACGAGAGCGGATGGCAGCCGTTGGCGAGCCAGTTCGCGTAGTCTCCCCGTCGAAGCGTCTCGGCGCCGTCCTCCGGGATGGTCATCGGGTATTCGGCGAGCAGCGAGCGCAGGCGGCCGAAGTCCGATCCCGCCACGATCTCGCGCGTCTTGCGGGTGGCGGGCATGAACGCCTTCTTGAACCCGACGACCACGACGCGGTCGCCGCGGAGCCGTTCCATCTCCTCGACCTGCGCCGCGCGCATCGCGGGCGGCTTCTCCAGCCAAACGTGTAGGCCGGCGTCGAGCGCCTCGCACGTCAATTCCGAGTGCAGTTGCGGCGAGACGCTTATCAGCACGGCGTCCAGATCGCCGTCTCGATACAACTCGGCGGTCGATGTGTACACCCGCGACGCGCCGTACTGGGCGGCCGTCACGCGCGCGCGGTCCGCGTCGATGTCGCACACAGCGTCCAGGGAGACAGGGAGGTACGTGAGCGTCGGAAGCACGTTGCGGTAGGCATGCGAGCCTACCCCGACGATGCCGACGCGGATGCGGCGCTCCGCTTCACGTTGGTACTGCATCTCGCCGGGTTCGCGCATGGGCGAGGTCATGGGACGAACACCTCGTCTCGCACGTAGGCGATGTCGCGCGCGACGATGTCTGTGAAGTCGACGTCGGGTCTGGCCGCGCCGTGCGACGGGTTCAGGCAGATGACGGGGCTCACGCCGTCCGAGACTACCTCACGCGTGATCTCGACGACCGGCCACGAGGCGTCAGCGAGCGACGACCGCCACTTCAGGTCGTCAGAGCCGGGCCCGCTCTGGCCGCCCTTGAGGTGGTAGTACCCGATCAGGTCTCGCAGCGACTCGTACACAGCGATCGTCGGCGGGCTCCCCATCTGCCACAGGTTCTGCACGTCCCACGTTAGGCAGACGTCCGGAGTCCCCAGGGCCTCGAAGAACCACCGAATCTCGTCCGGGCTCGACAGGATGCAGCCGCCGACCTCGTTCTCGACCGTCACCGAGAGACCGGCGTCCTGCAGTCGCGCCACGGCCTCCGCGTAGAGAGGCATGAGCCACGGGTGGTCGCCCTCGATGTACGCCTGGACGTGGGCGAGTTCGTCGCGGCGCGCTGTGCGGGCGGCCAGCAGGCGGACGAGACGCGGTCGCAACTCGCGAGCGACGACGATCAGGTCGTCCAACGGCTCCATGAACCGCTGGCGGAACTCCGCTTCGCCGCGCTCGACTTCGGCGAAGAAGAAGCCGGTCGAAAGGCAGTGCGTCGTCAGGCCACGGTCCGCGATGAGCCGGGCGGCGTTCGCAGCTTCGTCGCGGGTTAGGTCGGCGACGGCCTTGCCGAAGATCTGGTCCTTGAGGTCTACGTCGGTCAGACCCCACTCGACGTGCTTGTCGAGGGCCGCCGGGAAGTCCGACCCAACCATGGAGTTGAGGATCGTCAGTCGAGGCACGGCGGTCAGCCCTTCATTCCCGTCAGCGTGACGCCCTGGATGAAGTAGCGTTGGGCGAAGAAGAAGATCACGACGACCGGCAACGTCATCACCGCCGACGCCGCCATGAGCATGCCGTACTCCGTAGCGTGCATCGACTGGAACAGCTGAAGCCCGAGCGACAGCGTCATCTTGCTTTCGCTGCTCACGTAGATGAGCGGCCCCAGGAAGTCGTTCCAGGCACCCATGAACTGGAATATCGCGATTGCGGCCAGGGCCGGCTTCACGAGCGGGAGCATGATCCGCCAGTAGATGCCGAAGAACCCGCAGCCGTCGATCTTCGCGGCCTCCTCTAGGTCGCGCGGTATCCCTAGAAGGAATTGACGCAGGAGGAAGATGTAGAACGCGCTTCCGAACAGGGACCCTATCCACAGGGGGTGGATCGTGTCGTACAGCCCCAGCTTCCGCATGATCATGAAGACCGGGATCATCGTGACCTGTCCGGGCAGCATCATCGTGCTGAGGAGCAGCATGAACACGTAGTCGCGACCCGGCCACGTGAGCCGCGCGAACGCGTACGCGACCAGCGAGCACGACAGGAGTTGCGCTGCGATGTTCAGGGCGGTAACCAGCGCGGTGTTCCTCACGAACAGCCAGAACTTGATGAAAGTCGCCGCCTCAACGTAGTTCCGAGCGAACTTGCGGAACACTGCGCGCGGGTAGCTCGACGGGCGCAGCGTGAACGTCACCGTGACCTGACGCGCGTCCGGTCGAGGGTCGCCGTCCGTGGCCGAGGCGAGAACGACGCTGTCACGTTCGTGCTCCTCGCGGGCCCCGTGCACCTGTAGCGTCACCTCCTGCCACAGGTAGTTCTCGAGGACGATAGGCTCGTCGCTCCGGTAGGTGGTCCCGCCCAGGCCGACCTCGGCCGTGAGCGTGTGGTACGATTCGTCGCCGCGGATCGGTATGGTGATGGCGCGGATCTCGCCGGCCGGGGTCGGGGACGTGAACGTCGTGCTGAGATACGCCGCGTATTGCCCGCGTGAAGCGGAGCGGTAGTCGGTCCATATCTCCGTGGCCGGGCGGCCTTCATCAGTTACCGGCACGAGCCTGGCGTCGCTCCGTGTGCCGGACCAGCGCGTCTGTCCGACGCCCTGCTCGATTCGGGACATCGCCTGGACCGTCGGCGAGCCGAGACGAATCGCCCTGTATATCAGTTGCGAGCCCGCCGCGACTTTGTCCTCTGTGACCGACGACGTTAGCTCCGCCTGTATGCGGTTGATCGGCTCGGACCAGAGCGTGTCAGGCTTCTCCTGGAGGATGCGCAGCCAGAGGTCGCGCGTGATATGCCGTCTCAGCTCGTTCCGCTGCGCATCCGGCGTTTCGTTCCGCACGAGTATCGGCTGCGCGGCGTCCCACAGAATCGGCTCGAGGCGTTCCTTGAGGAACTGCCACGACGTCTCCTCCATCCCCTCTGGGCGGTCGAAATCGCCGGCGTCGGCGTCGGCGATGTACGGTGTTCGGTCGACGTAGTACGGAAGCCGCGGGATCAGCCGGTCGAACCAGTTCGTGGGGTCGGCGAATATCTCGCGGTCCCACTTCAGGCTTGTGGCGACCAGCCAGATGAACGGGAGCGCGAACACGAACGCGCCGGCGACAAGCGCCGTATAGAGCGTCGCCCTCTCCGCGATCCGCCCGCCACGGTCCCCGCCAAGACGGAGTCGCGGAGACTCGTGCGCCGGCGCGTCTGGCTCTATGGGATCGGGGAGCGTGTCGGCCACGGGCTTAAGACTCGCCTGATTCGTAGTGGACCCAACGCGGGGCCAGCTTGAACTGTATGAGCGTCAGCACGAGGACGATCCCGAAGAGAATCCACGCCATTGCGGAGGCGTAGCCCATGCGGAAATACTGGAAGGCGCTGTTGAACAGGTAGTAGACGTAGAACAGGGTCGCATCCACGGGCCCGCCCTGCGTCATGATGTAGGCCTGTGTGAATATCTGGAACGTGCCGATGACGCCCATTATCAGGTTGAAGAAGATGTACGGGCTCAGCATCGGCAGCGTCACGTGAAGGAAGCGTGAGACGCGTCCGGCGCCGTCGATCTCGGCAGCCTCGTACAGGTGCTTCGGGATGCCCTTGAGTCCGGCGAGCCATATGATCATGCTCGACCCGGCGCTCCACAGCCCCATGAGGATGATCGCCGGCTTCGCGAGCCGTTCCTCTTGTAGCCAGAAGAGGCCGTCGGCTCCGACCGCCTTCGCCAGGGCGGTGAGCACCCGCTCCAAACCGGTGAATCGCAGGGCCGAGTTGAGCAGGCCGCTCTCAGGGTTGAAGACCCAAATCCACAGGACGCTGCTAGCGACCACGGGCACGATCGCGGGCAGATAGAAGATCGTCCGGTAGACGGCGATCCCCTTCACCTCGGTGTTCAGCAGCATCGCGAGGCCGAGGCCGACCGCCATGCCCAAGGGCACACCCAGGACCATGAAGGCTGTGTTGCCAAGCGACTTCCAGAAGACCGGGTCCTGCGTGAGAAGGTCGGTGTAGTTCCTGAACGCGACGAACTTCGCCGGGTGCAGCACGTCGTATTCCGTCACGCTCAGTAGGATGGATGCCAGGATCGGTCCCGCCGTGAAGCAGAGAAATCCTCCGATCCACGGCAGCGCGAAGGCGTATCCCGCGATTCCTTCGCGCAACGCATCCGGTCGCCACGTGCGGACGCGATTGCGTTGCGCGCGGCCGATGACGACAGTCGTGATGACCGCGACGATCGCCAGGAGAGCGGGGACGGCCACCGGCCAGTACATGCGCCCGTACGACCGGTCCTCGTAGATGCGGTCGAGTTCCTTCTGTACCTCCTGGGCGCCGATCGCAAGCGCTTCTGCGGGTGTGTACTGGTGGTACGTGGCGCGCTCGAGCGCCCGTCGGTGCTCGTCCCACAGGAGCTGGCCGGCTGGTGTCACGGGGCGGAACCGGCTGTGCGGCATCAGGTCGACGCACATCTTGTAGTAGCGGCGGTAGTTGTCGCCCAGGTTGGCGTTCGCGACGACGAAGTCCTCGTAGACGCGGTCGTTGATGCGCCGGTTGGCGTTGATGCCCGGGACGTACAGGCGTCCTCGGGCGCGGTTGTATCGCTGCCGCACGCGGTTGTCGAGGAGCGTGGCCTCCTCGCTGACCATCCACCGGATGAACTCCCACGCGACTTCGGGATTCGGCGCCCCGCGGGGTATCGCCCAGGAGAACCCGCCGGACCATGTGACCGGCTCGTCTACAAGCGCGGCGGGCCTTGGCGCGGGCGCCGCTCCCCAATTCAGTCCCGGCTTGTAGCGGGCGATGTTGCTCATCTCGCCGTTGCCGTTGATCTTCATGGCGACCTTGCCGTTCAGGAACGGGTCGAGAACGCCCGATTGGAAGGTCGAGATGAAGCTCTCGGCAACGGCTCGGCCGCCGACGGCGTCATAGACGTCGGTCATGAACTGCAGCGCCTCCGCGATGCGCGGATCGTCGAGCGTACACGTCCGCCCGTCGGCGCTCATGAACTTGCCGTCGTTCTGCCAGCCGTAGATGTAGAGCCAACTGTTGCCATAGTTGGGTATGAAGCCAACGCGGATCAGATTGCCCGCCGCGTCCCACTTCGACAGCGCGACCGCGTATTCCTCTAGTTCCGCCCATGTGCGAGGTGGCTGGGCCTCGCCCGCGGCGTCCACATACCCGGCGGCGATCAGGAGGTCTTTGTTGTAGAAGAGGACGCGGTCGTCCGTGCTGTTGGGGATCGCGTAGACCTTGCCCGCGTACGCGGCCTCCATCCAGCACGCGCGATAGAACTCGTCCTCACGCACGGTCAACGGGTCGTCCGGGTCTTGGGCGGCGAGGAAGTCGTCGAGGGGGATGAACGCCTCACGCGCGGCCCAACCCCCCACAGAGAAGCGGTCCTGGTTGATGACGTCGGGCGGGGCATCGGCGGCGATTGCCGTCATCAGGCGTTGCGGGTTCATCCGGCCGCCCTGCACGGACTTGACGACCTCGACACGGCCGTACTCTCCGACGCGGTCTGCGTCCGCGTTCCATCGGCGCTCGAACTCGTTCATCGCGGCGATGCGGCCCAGTTGCGACTCACCCTCGCCCAGACCCCACACGACCAGGCGGACGGTTTCCGGGGTCGTGGCCACGGCGTCCGGCGACTCCTGAGCCACGAGGCCGGGAGCCATGCACAGGAGGCCGACGAGGAGCAGTTCGATGCGCCGGATCATGCGGGCAGGTCCACGTGGGTGAGAGCATGCGAGGCGCGACGAATCTAGCACTCGGCCGCCCAGAGGGTCAACGACGGCCTCGCGCCGGCTGTGGTCTCGGACAGGTGGTTGACGCAGACGCCAGGGCGCGGAAATCGTCGGGCGCCGCCGCGACACGGCCCAACGTGCGCCTGTCAGGTAGGCGCATTCACGCCTGCCTGCGCCACACAGCATCGAACCCAACCGCTGTGGTGAACCACCAGTGGGCCGCCACAGGGGATCTGTGGGCCACGCCTGGACCCCATCCCAACCTTCCCCGGTAAGGGAAACCATACACGCGTGCCCCGCTCTACGCCGCGGACAACATGATCACTGTGGTAGACCGCTAGGCGCCCTCGGAGGCCCGTAGGTCCTCGCCTGGAGTGCGGTTCCACGGAAGTGGGTCGGCGTCGCCGTCGTACGTGGGGATCAGTGCGGCGATCCGGTCGCGCGCGGACTCCGGCCACGCGTCGCGCTGGGGGTTGGGCTTGGATAGCGCCGCGCGCATGGGCTCCGGCAGTTCGTGGAACAACGGATGGTACCAGAGCGTGATGACCGTCCTGCGATGGTCGGAGGCGTTCGGGTGCGTCGCGTGCAGTATGCGCGAATCCCCGATCACGACATCACCGGCCTTCACGCATAGGTCGACCTCGCCGTCGGCCGCGGCATAGGCCGCGTGGTCCGCGTCGTCGGCTCGACGTAGCGCGTCCGTATGCGCGTCCGGTACGGCGTCGTGGAGCGCGTGCCGGCGCAGATGCGACCCCGGAACGACGCGGAGGCACCCGTTCTCAGGAGTCGTGTCGACCAGGTAGTACATGAGGAAGAGCTGCTGCGGAGCCTCGCCGTAGCTGTGCGCGGACTCCCAGCCCCACCAATCCTGATGCCAGAACAGCGGCGGCCCGCCGGGCGGCTTGCTGATGATGAAGCCACTCGACCACGCCGGGCGGTCGAAGCCCAGATCCCGCAGAGCTCGCAGGGCCGGAGCATGCGCCACCAATTCCGCGAAGAACGGGTCCTCGTAGACGCTGATCATGCTGCCCGTGGACCGCTGCGCCTCCAGGTGCTCGGGCGGCAGGGCATCGAGCGCGGCATCGCACGCCGTCGTCACTCGGCGGAGCATGTCCGTGTCCAAGACGTCACGCGCGACGCAATAGCCCTGTCCCGATAGGTCGCGCCGTCTCTCGTCGCCGTTTCGTGCGGTCATGCTGCCTCCTCAGCCGTGTGTAGGCGGCGATTCTACCTCGTTTAGGCCGCCGCGTGATGGGCCAGGGAAGCGGCGTTCACACATCCTTAACAACTGCTTGATCCGAGCGGACATGCGCGTTAGGATGGCTCCGCATTCGGCGCCGCGTACGCAGGGCCGGATGGCATCCGCACGAGGTTAGGCGGCGTCAACAGCACACATGACGGCGATTCGGGATTCTCCCGACGCCGACCCGCCTAAGGAGGCACGGATCGCGGCAGGCATGGTCAGGAGATCGTGCGCGCTGCCGCTGGTACCATGGGAGGAAATGCATGGCGAAGTGGCGCTTACCTTCAATTCTGATCGCGTTGTCCGTGCTCACGATTTCCGCCTCGGCGCAGATCGTGTTCTTCGCGGACTTCGAGGATAACAGTTCCGCGGCGGTCCCCGGGCCGGAGGTGAACGAAATCGCGGCGTGGGTGCCGGACAATGCCGGCCAGATCTGGGACATCCAGGACCACCCGGGCACCGGCAACAAGGGTCTGTTCAACACGATCGAGGGCTGTGGCACCTCCGGCAACACGCCGTTGCCAGGCGTCACCAACTTCTCGGACGGCGTCATCCAGCTCCTCATGAGCACCACCGACGACGACAGCTTCGGCGTCGTTCTCCGCCAGTCCTCAGAGAGCGCCGGGTATGTGATCACCTTCGGCACCATCGAAACCCCTGCCATCATCTTCGCACGACTGGACGACGGCTGCGGCGCGACAGGTAGCTGCAACGACCAGACGAGTTGCGAAAACGGTGGCAACGAGTTGCTGCAAGTCGACCACGGGCTCGGGCCTATCGCGCAGGACAACACGCAAGTCCTGCTCGGCCGCATCGAGGCCGTCGGAAGCTCGATCAAGGTGTGGTACGTCGACGTTGCGAACGTCGCCGATCCTATGGGCGACCTCGGCGCGCCGACGCTCGAGATCACCGACGGCACGCACTCGTCCGGCGCCGTCGGCGTCTGGCACGAGAGCCAGCAGCTCAGCTTCGTCGACGACGTGCTCGTGACCGGGCCTGGAGGCCTCAACAGCACCGCCGTAGACGCGCAGGGCAAGGCGACCACCTACTGGGCGACCGTGAAGACGGCCGCGCGCTAGCGCGCCCCAACGCGACGGTACAGGAACAGGCCGCCCTCGCCGGGCGGCTTGTTCGCTTCACGGGTCAGTTTGCCCCCCCACGTCCACCGGACGATAATGGGAAGAGACGCGGTTCCACTCCACGGCGGGGAAGACGATGGCAGATGCGGCGCCCAGACCGAAGACCGTGGCGAAGCTACGGGCGGAACGCTCGATGAGCTTACAGGACCTCGCAGCGCACACGGGCATACCCGTGCGGACGCTGAGCATGATCGATCGGAAGCACTACCGCGCGGCGCCCGACCAGGTGAAGCGCATTGCCGAGGCGCTGGGCGTGGATGTCGACCTCCTCGATATCGGCCTACCCGACACCAAACCAGGCACCTGGGGCACTGGCGGGACGTATTCAGGATAGGCTGCCGTACGTGGAGAGGACGGGCCGCCCGATGGCCGCCCGTCCTCTCCGAAGCCGTAGTTGCGTGTCGGTCTAGGTCAGCCGACCTTGTCCCGCAGCGCCTTGCCGGGACGGAACACCGGGACGGTCTTCGCGGCGATCTTGATCTTGGCCTTCGTCTGCGGGTTGCGGCCTTCGCGCGCCGCGCGCTCGCGCGTCTCGAACGTGCCGAAGCCGATCAGGCTGACTTTGTCGCCGCCCGCCAGGGCTTCGCCGATGGAGTCGACGACGCAGTCGATCACTTCGGCCGCCTGGCTCTTCGACAGATCCGCGCTCTCGGCAACCTGGTCGATGAGTCCCTGTTTAGTCATCGTAGGGAACCTCCCCAAACTGGGTGAGTCTGTTCGGTGACGTGGAGTGGGATCGGGACACGACCCGTCAAAACGGAAAACGCCGTAGAAGCGCTCCCTGCGCCACTTCCTCCCTCATCTACTCTCGTCGTCGCCCAACAGTTTCAGAATTCGCCCCAGTTTCTCCATGTTCTGCCCATAATCGGCCCAATTCTCCCCCCGAAGCGCCTCACGAGCGTCCTCATAGGTGGATTGGGCCTCCTGCACGAGGGCCTCGGTTTGTTGCGGTAGCGGAGCGGCCGCCACGTCCACCGCGCCGTCCGGCGCCGCGGTATCACCCTGGGCGATGGCCTGCCGTCCGCCGAGCAGCTTGCGCAGCGCATCCGCCAGGTTGTCGCCGATGGTCGTCCTGATCTGTCCCCCGCCGGGCGCGTGGCTCACGTACCCCGCCATGACCTTGGCCAGCATGGGGATGGGGGTGTTTGGCGCGCGCAGATAGAGCGGCTCGACGGCGAGCACGCCTTGCGTCAGGGGGAATAGCAGCAGGTTCCCACGCAACACCTCCGCTGCCTGCCACTTCTTCCACTCCGAGAACTCGGCGTTCCCGAGGAACTGCGATTCCCACTGTTCGGGGCCGCTCATCTGCGAGCCCTTGGGGAACCGGTATATGGTCGTCTGGCCGTATTGCCGCCCGTCCCCGTCGCCGTCGAGGCGGTAGTCACATCTGGCGGCCATCCACGCGCTCATGACCTTCTTTTCGCGCGGGGAGAACGGGTAGATGAGCAGGAATTCGGCGCTTGAGTCGTCACCGGGCAACGCCATCGTCACGTAGTAGGGCTCTACCGGCTGCGGCTGGTCCTCGTACGTCTCAAACGTGAGATCCCACAGGTCCTCGCCGACGTAGAAGGCGTCGGGGTCGGTCATGTGGTAAGCCCGCAGTTGGCGCGCCTGCATCCAGAACATGCTCAGTGGGTAGCGCATGTGCGCGCGCAGCTCGGGCGACATCTCCCCGAATGGGCGGAACAGATCTGGGAAGATCCGCGCGTAGCACTCCAGCAGCGGATCATCGACATCAAGGGACGGTTCCTGGTCCAGCCGGTAGTAGTGCACGGACCCGTCATAGGCGTCCACTACCACCTTCACGGAGTTCCGCAGATAGTTGCCCCACGGAATCCCACGCGGCAGCACTCGCACCGCCGGCCCAGGGCCGCGCGATTCGCGCACATAGGTGCGGTAGGCGTCCTCCAGCGGCTGCGAGTATGGGTAGCGCATCGTGGTCATGTACGCGTCTACGATCCACTGGAGGCGGCCGTCGGCTACGACGAGGTAGGGATCCTGGTCGTATTTCAGGAAGGGCGCCACCTTCTCGACGCGCTCGAGGATGTCCCGACGGTAGAGGATACGGCTGGAGGGCTCGATGTCGTCGTTCAGCACCAGCTTGTACTCGGAGAACGCTGCCATGTACGTCAGCCGGCGGAGCATGGACCCGATTGGGACGCCGCCGCGGCCCTGGTACGTGTATTCAGCGAAGCCCTGCCCGGCGGCTGGGGTATCGAACTCCATCGGCTCGGGGTCTTCTGGGTCGACGATGACGTAGTGCGATGTCTGCTCGCCGTAGTAGACGCGTGGCCCCGGATCCTCGTCCACAGCGTGCTGCCACTCGTCCGCGTAGTTCAGCGGGATGTCCTTGACGTAGTACGTCGGTTCGCCGGCGCTCACCTGGTTGACGGGGCCCATCACCACGCCGTAGCCGTGCGTTAGGTTGAACGTGAGGTTCACCCAGCGGCGCTGCGCGTGTGGGAGCTGCCGTATGTCGATCTCGCGCGCCGCGACAGACACCTGGCGGGCGATTCCATCAACTTCGTAGCGGTCGATGTCGACGTTCGCAAAGCTGTACTGGGGCCGCAGTTCCTGCTTCTGCTCGTAGACGTCCTTGAGCGGCCGCGGATCCCACAGGCGGACGTTCTCGAGGATCTCCGGGGCCATCACGTCGTCGACCTGTAGCGTCGCGTTGGTCGCCTTGTATTCGTTCGTGGTTATCTTGTCGAGCGCGAAGGCGTGGCGCGTCATGTCGATGTTGTGCTTGATGAACTCGCGCTGCAGCTCTTGCTCGTTCGGCCGCACTCGGATCTGCCCGAGCATGTTCGGGTAGACCACCCGGCCGACGACGAACACGGCGAAGTACGCCATCGTCACGTACACCGCGAGCTTCAGCTTGTTCGTCATCACGCCGACGAACCAGACCACCGCCGCCAGCAGGCAGAGCCCAACGAGCAGCAGGAGCGCGGGAAGCTTGGCCTTCACCTCCACGTACCCAGCGCCATAGAAGTTCGTGTGGGCGGTGTAGAGCAGGTCGTAGCGTCCGAGCCAGTGCTTGAAGGCCAGCGCGATAAACGTCAGCCCGACAAGCACGCCAAGGTGCATGCCCACGCGGCGGGAGATCGCGATACGCCCCTGGTTACTCACGAGACCGCCATAGAAGAAGTACATCGCCGTCATGATGAGCGACGTGGGCAAACAGATAGCCAGGAACCACCCGCTGAGGACTTCCACCGCGGGGAACTCGAGCATGTAGAACGCGATGTTCTTGCCGTAAATCGGGTCGAGGATCGCCTCACCGGCGTCGTTCGTGAACGCAATGCCGCCGGCGTGGAACCACCGCTGGACCACCTCCCACTGCGCGCTCGCCGAGAGACCCAACGCCACGCTGAGCAGCACGGCGCCACCGTAGAGAATGCGCTTCATGAACATCCGCAGGTCGTCTTCGGATACCTGCCACGGCACGGCCTCCTGCACGACCTGATGGATGACGGCCGGGGCGAAGCGGTGCAGGAGCCAAATGTTCAGGATGCTCACTACGAGAAGCACAACGGTCATCGCAGCGCCGATCACCACGCGCGTGCCGAGTACGGTGCGGAATACGGCGAGATAGTTCGCGTCGCTGGCGCTGGCGAGCGCCTGGAACCACCAGTAGTCCGGCATGAGCGTCTTCCAGACGCTCCATAGCACCCATAGCGCGAGTAGGACAGCGCCGCTGATTACGAAGCGGCGCGCGCGATTCGTCATGAGTGCTGCGTCTCCCCAAGACACTCGGCTGTGGTCGGCGGCGCGCGTGTCGCAGTCGGCCGCCGAGATTGTGGCGTGATGCGAGTATGGTCGCCGGGAACCGGCTTGTCAATGCGGGGGAAGCGCGCGACCCGTGGGGCGATTCAGAAGTCGCTGTCGACGCGGAACGTGGAGCGCCATCCAGATGCGTACACGAAGTCGTAACCGCGGGCCATATCCCACCGAAGTCGGAGGCCCAGCACGCGGGCGCGGGCGCCAAATCCGAACTCGTAGATCAGGTCTTGGAGCCTCAGCCCATCGTCCGTGCGCCGCGCGATGCGGGGTTTGTCGCCCTCGTTCCACGCCATGCCCGTCTCCGCGAACAGCACGCCTCGCACGCCGCGTATACCCGCCTCAATCGGCCATGCGAGTCTAAGTTCGTTCAGCAGGGGCACCCGCAATTCTACGGACGCGAGCATCGCGCGCGCGCCGGAGAGCGCCTCGAACTCGCTAGCGCGCAGAGAGGTGTGTCCGCCCAGGTAGAAGAGCTTGGGCGTGTCGCCATCGCTCCGCGAGCCCATCAGGCGCATGGCGAACACGGTGCTGGATCCGAGTCGGGCGTACTTGCGCGCGTCGGCGGTAAAGGACAGGGAGTCGACGTCGTCTCCGCCGAGTGCACGGGACACCTCGATCCGGTATCTGGATCCAGTAACCGGGCCCAGCCGCGTGGATACGGCGACAGTGTCATGCACGAGGGCGACCGCCACCACGCCGGCTATCGTCGGGTCGTCGGACGCGGACTCGGTCGCCACGCCAGCGTATCGGTAAGTCAACGGCGCGCGCGTAGCAGCAGCGGAGAGGACGAGCCGGCGGCGCACGCTGAGCGGGTAGGCCGCGGCGGCCCGCACGTCTTCCTCCCGCTCGGTGGCCCGGGCGCCCAGGGCGTCACGGTGGAACACGGCGCGACTCATCGCGTCCAAGGAGAAGTCGGCACGTCCGCGCAGCCATTCGGCGCTGAGGCGCGCGCCTGGCACATCGCTGGGCGTAGGGGAGACGCTGAGACGCATCCTGGCGTTGCCGGTCCAGGATGTCGCCGTGGCCTCAATCGCCGCGCGCGGGACACCGTCCGCGGGCGTGTGGAACGCGAACCGCACATCGTCCAGGATCAGGCCGCGGCCGACATCGCGCGCGTCGGCGCGCTCCGCGCGTGGGGCGTCCGGCTCGACGGCGAGCACCTGCCCGGGCAGGTCCGTCGGCTCACGCTCGGCGCCGCTCATCGGCAGGACGAACACGGTCTGCCGCCCGCCCTGGCTCGCGGAGAAGGACATGGACTCGCCGTCCGGCGCGAGGGCCGGCGTGCCCGCGCCCGATATCAGGTTCGTGAGCCTTCGGGCCCGGCCGTCGGGCGTCGGGTATAGGTAGACGTCGCGGGAACCGGTCCAGTCGGCAGTGAAGATGACGCCGTCGCTGTCGTCCGCCCATTGTGGGTCGTGTATGCCACCGGCGCCGTCGAGGAGGACCTCCTCGGCGTCACTGCCGCCAACCGACGTTCGGATCAGCCGCGTCTGCCCTCCGCGCTCTGACACGTACAGGATGCGGCTGCCGGTCGGGTCCAGCATGGGATCGGCGTCGAGGTGCGGGTCGTTCGTGACCCGTCGCCACTCCTCGGATGCGGGCGCGTAGGCGTACAGATCGGCCTGACCGTCGGTGACACCGACGAGAGCCACCGTATCGCCATCCGCGGATACCGTCACCGAGAACGCGTCGTGGAACGGGAGATCCACGTCGTGCGCGAGGTCTCCCGTGATGACGTCCACCATCAGCAGACGCAGCCCCACGCCCCGCCGCCCCACAAACGCGAGCAGGTCCGACTCCCAGGCCCACGCCACGGCCCGGCCGCGCGCGACGATCGAGTCGTACCGACCCCTCACACGTCGCGTCGCCCGCGACAGGAGGGCGCCGTTCCGGGCGGAGACGAGCCATACCTCGTCACGGTCGTACGTGCGAACGAGAGTGGCCAACACCTCGCCGCTGGCGGCCCATGCGGCGTCTGCGGCGTGGCCCTGGACGGGGATGCGCAACTCGCGCGCCACTCCCTCGGGGCTTTCCTTCTCGCGGATCAGCGGCCAGTAGCGCTTCTTCGCGTATCGCTGCCACCTGCGGTTGAGGGTGCGGAGATCGATGCCGACGACTTCCGAGAGCGTCGCATCGATGTCATTGCGCGGCTGCGCGGCGACAGCTGCCAGCAGCTTGCCGAGCGACTCCTCGCCGAACTCCTCCGCGATGTAGCCCGCGATCGAATGGGCTTCCATGTACGCCAGCCCGAGGTCCGGCACGTCGTTGAAGTCCGCGAGTTCTTCCAGCGAGAGGAGTCGGTTGGCGAGGCTCGCGCCACGTAGGTCGATCTCCTGCTCAGCTCCAGGCGCGCCGGAGAAGTACAGCGCCATGCCCTCGAGAAACCAGTCGGGCGCATGGAAGAGCGGCCCCAAGCCCACGACCGACCATCCGCCCGACGGGAAGAGGACCTGCGTCTGAAGCGCGTGTGTCACGCCATGCGAGACATCACGCGCCAGCTCCGTGCGCGAGCCGTTGAAGATGATCACATGCCTGCGCCGGACGAGCGGGGTCCACGCTCGCAGCCCTTCCTCGAGGTCGTCTCGTGGCACGTTCGACTTCGCCATCGCGTCTCGGGAAGGGAACACGACCCAGGTGGCTCGTTTGGTCAACGCCACGCCAACGCGGGCGCCGATGTCGTCGGCCGCCTCCTCGGCGAGCCGAAGCGTCTCCGCCGCCAGGGTCTCGGCGGTTTGCGGAAAGAGGATGCGGAAACGGGTCGTCTCGATGGACCGCCACGTCGACGGCGCCGCGTGTGGCCGGTTCTGGCCGAACAGTTCGTCCTCCACGCGCGCACTGGCTGGGAGCGTCAGAAGCGAAACGCAGACACCGAGGGCCCACGCTGCCGCCATGCGCTTCGTGGTCCGCGTCATCTTGCGAGGTACCTCTCTTCCAACTCGTAGTGAGGGGCGATCCCGCGGACGAACCGACGAATGCGCGACTGCGCGAGCCGGACTACGATGTCGGACGATCCCGCGATTTCACTCACCATCATCGAGAACACGCTCTGCGGCTCGTGGTAGTTCCTTCGGAGGGTGCGCTCCACCAGTATCGTGCCGTCGCGCGCGTCGTGGATACGCAGGTGCAACCGCATGTAGTGCGCGCGCGCCAACTCCGTGGTGACGTCCGAGACGTACCGCTGCAACTGGTAGCTGTAGCGCTCGACAGGGCGCTGTCGCGACTCCAGCACGGTATAGTACCGCACGACTCCAGTGACGACGGCCGTGGCTCCGAGCATCTCGCCCCACGCCATCACATTGTCGACGTCCTCGAACCCATCCACGGACAGGTCCTCGGTCTCCATGAGGTCGTAGACCGCGCTCTGCGAGACGACGGTCACACCCCGCATCTGGTTCAGCCCGCGGTGGAGCATTTGCGTCAGCTCGTAGAGGCGTTCCGGTGGCAGCTTCGAGTCGCGGTCGACGAAGGGGATGACCGCGAACGTGGTGTGCTCGCCGAGGTCGAGGCTCGACGCGACCTTGACGCGGATGGGCACCGCCACAATGCGCTGACACCCGGGCAGGATCGCCAGGGCGACGCCCAGGGCGAAGATGATAGCCACGCTGCTGACCCGGCGACACGAGGGGCTGTGGGGGGGCGCGGCCGCGCTGGCGCCTGGACCCCATCCCAACCTTCCCCTGCTAGGGGAAGGCATTCGCTTGGGGCAGGCCTCCGGGCCTCTTCGTAGGGTCGGGAAGGCGCGCATACGCGACATGGCGACGCTAGGGCGCATCCTACAAGTCATCGCGCGAGCCGCGGGGGTAGTCGAGATCGTCGTCCAAGTCGGCGTCTTCCAGGTCGGAGCCGTCGTCCAACTCATCCTCATCCGGGAGGTCCGGTGTGTCGCCCATCGAGGCGGTACGGTCGCGGTTGCGTTCGCACCGGCGAAGGTTGCGGATGAAGTGGGAGTTCTCGGGGTCGAGATCGGTGGCCTGGGTGTACGCGTGGATCGCGTCCTCGAAGCGTTCCTCGGCCTCGTAGGCGACGCCGAGGTTGTTCCAGATGCGCTCGTCGCCGGAATCCAAGTCTAGGGCCTGTTCCCAGCGGACAGCCGCTTCTCCCCACAGTCGATTGCGCGCGGCGGCCACGGCGAAGTCGTTGTACGCGTCGATCCGACCCCCGCCCGCGCACCCGACGGCCAGCGTCAGGACCATCAGCAGTGCGGCACCGGCCGGTCGTGCCGCAGTGTGGCGCGTAGTCAACGACGCATCTCCCAACGGTGCGACCGCGTTCGGTCTTGGGACCATTCTACGGAAGCGCAACCCCGGGTAGCAACGATCCGCGCCGACGCGACGCTTACGCCAGCAGAATCGGGGAATCGTCGATACTAAGGAATCAGGTCTCCCCACCCGATTTAACAGAATGTTTACGCCCTGCCAATGCCCGCGTAACAGACCGGGGCAATTACTGGGGGTGAATACTTTCTCTTCTTGCTTACCTCCTTGAAGCAAGAGAACATAAGTCTAAACCTCCTTATCCTATTGGCTACCATCCCCCGGTAGCCATTTTTCATGCCTACTCATATCCTAAGATCGCCGACAAACACTGTGATGGCCTGTCCTTCCAGCGCAACACGGTCTCCGCGAAGCGCCACACGCACGACGCCACCGCGCTCGGAAGCTTGATACCCTATCATGGACTTCTTGCCTAACTTGCCCGCCCAGTATGGCGCGAGCACGCAGTGGGCCGAACCTGTGACGGGATCTTCGTCGATGCCTGCTCCGGGCGCGAAGAATCGGGACACGAAATCGTAGCGGTCGTCGTCGCTCGGGGCCGTGACGATCACGCCGCGGGCGTCGGTCTCGCGCAACTTGGTGAAGTCGGGCCGCACCGCTCGTACGGCCTGCTCCGACGGCGCCTCCAGCAGCCAGTCGTACTTCGCGCGAGCCGCGGGCGCGTCGCCGATGCCGAGGGCGTCCCGCACGGCGGTGGGGGCATCGGCCGGTTCAGAGTCGAGGGCGGGGAAGTCCAACTGTATCCAGCCGTCCACGGAGGACGCTGTCAGCAGACCGCTGGCTGTGTGGAACTTGGCCTCGTCGGCTCGACGCAGGGCGCCGTGTTCCCACAGGGCGTGGGCAGCCGCTAGCGTCGCGTGGCCGCAGAGGTCCACCTCCGTCATCGGCGTGAACCAGCGCAGGGAGAAGCCGTCGTCCCGTGGGGCGACGAACGCGGTCTCGGACAGGTTCATCTCACGTGCTACCGCCTGCATCCACGTCGCGTCGGGATCGGCGCCGGCCGGCAGGAGACAGACCGCGGCCGGGTTCCCAGCGAACGGCTCTGACGTGAATGCGTCGATCTGGTACAGCGGCGTGGACAACGCGGCCCCTTTCCACATGCGCGACAGCTTCACAGCGATGCCGCAGTCTTCCTTGACCACAGGTCCTTCACGGCGCTCCGCACGAGCCGGAGCGGCGAGAACGTCACGGGGATCAGAGTCGGCAGTGCGAAGTCGTCGACACGCGCTTCGTCGACGGGCACGCCCTCGACGCGGATGCTCTCCATGCGCGTTTCGCCAACGCCCAACTCCCGCGCGGCCGGGATGAACGGTAGGTCGTTGGGCGGGATCGCGAGGACGTCGCACAACACGCGATCCACTGCGACTGGATCGACGCTCGCGACGAGCAGGCCTAGCGGATACGGATCGCCGAAGCGGGGCCCGGTCCGCGCCATCGCGATGATGCCGTCGACGACCGTGAGCGTGGGTCGTATCTCCCGTACGTATTCCAGGATCATGCGCGCGAACAGCGGCCGGTGGTCCCCGTGCGTGAGATGGTAGACGGCCTTCTTCTTTCCCGGCACGCACCCGTACAGGTTCTTCACCCCCGCCGTCAGCAGCATCTGTCGATGCGCCTTCAGCTTCGGCAGGTTGATCATCGCGTCGGCCTCCAGCACGTCGGCCGACATGCGGAACCGTTTCACGGACGCGCCGGTAGCCGACGTCGTCACGACTCTGTGGCGGAAATCCACGATCGGCGCGTCGAAGCGCCGCGCGACGGCTCCGATGCCCGCGGCCTCCGCGACGGCCTCTGCGGAGCCGAACGCGGGACTGTCGCCGACCACCGGCCGAGCCCCGAGATCGCGCACCCTGGAGAGCGCTTCCGCCACGACCGCGGGGTGCGTGGTCGTGGCCGACTCGACGTCGGCGTGCGTCACGAGATTCGGCTTGAGGAGGACGGTGTCACCGCGCTTGACGTATGACGCTAGCCCGCCAAGGGGCTCGAGGAGCGCGTCCCACGCCCCGCGCACGGCCTCCTGGTCGTAGGACGCGCACCGGGCGATGGACACGGTAGTCATCGGCTCGCGCGCGCGGAAGACGTCTGTCGCGCGCAGCGGGACGGAAAAGCTCGCGCTGGCGCCCCTTGGCGACGGCGCCAGGAAGGCCCGACATTGCGACCGTGCAGCCTGTCCGCGCGCTCTGTCTCGCGCATGCGCGTGCCTTCGTCGTGTCCCCAGGGGGAGGACGGTGTCCTACGCCGCCTGGCGCAGTATGCCTCGGATGATACGACCCACCCCAGGTCGTGGGAAGGCCACGACCGGCCCCGCGGGAGTGGGCGCGTAGTGCGTCGGACCGTCGTTCACGCGGCCGGGTGGCGTCCTCGCCGCGGGGGAGCCGGGCCTTGACGCGCCAACCGTCGCGGCTCACATTCGCACTACTGGTTCCGTACCCCACGGCAACGAGAAGACGCGGGTGCGCCCCTACCACCCGTGCCTGAACCATGCATCGGAGAGTGCTATGTTGCGCGCGCACGCGGGCTGGGTCGGGCTGTTGTGCCTGGTCACCCACCTTCACGCTCGGCCGGCTCCCCGCCTGCGGAACCAGATCGACGGCATTCCGGTCGTGGCCTCGTCGGAGGCGTGGGCGGGCAAGACGCTCGCGTACCTCCACGCCGCCCTGCAGCCTCTCGGATGCGACGTGTCCGAGGCGTTCCTGGCGGGCATCTCCGGCGACGCCTTCGTGTTCACGTACCTCGACGCCGCGGTCGACGAGCAGCAGCGCGATCACTGGCCTCTGGACGTGTTCGCCGCGGCGGCCGCCCCCCTGGGCTACTCGGTCGAGTGGGTCACGGATCTGTCAGTGGATGAAGTGAAGGCGCTGGTGAAACGCGAGATCGACGCGGGACATCCGTTGATCACGCACTCGCTCGACAGTCGAACGCACTTCTTCCACATCATCGCCGGCTACGACCTCGACAAGGGCGTACTCCTCGTGCAGGGCGTCGATCGGCTATTCGGAGGGACCGAGTACGAGGAGATCGTCATCCCGGACGGATGGTCGGGGGCCGTGCCCGGCGAGACGTTCTGGGCGAGGAATCCAATCGGGGTCGTGTCTCGGCTTGCGGACGTTCCCGGCATCGACCGCAGGCACGTCGCGCGGGATGCGCTGCGTCGGGCGATCGACCTGTGGGAGCAGCCGGCCTTCCCGTTCGGTGACTACTGGGAAGAGGGAGACTGGGCGAGATGGGCGTCCAACCTGCCGCTACACGAGATGCAGCAGCCGCTAGGGGCCGCGGCGTACGACGCGGTCGAACGTGACGTGCTAAACGCCGAGGAGATCACCGGCGGCATGATATGGCGCCTGGACGAACAGTTCGTCGTCCGGAAGTACCGCCATCGGGACGCAGCCCAGTTCCTGCGCGAGGTGGCGCCGGCGTTCTCCGCCGAGGACGGCGAGACGCTGGAGACGGTGGCGGCGCGCTTCGAGGAGGCGGCAAAGGACGGCGATGCGTTCTATCGGATGTTCTGGGGACACGCCCTGACCGAGGACGCAGCGAAGACCGCGATGGAGGCGCGCAGGCGCATGGACGACGCGCCCAACCTCGTGTTCGGCATCCCCGACGAACTCGGCGACGAGATCTTCGCTCAATGGGAGGGTTGCCGCGTCATGCGCCACCCCTGGGGGCGGATCGTCATCCTCGACACGCCAGAACGACGCGCGCACGCCGCAGCATTGGCCCGGGCGCTGAAGGCGCACGGCGAGGAGTCAGTCTCCTTGCTACGCGGAGTCGTTGCCGACTGAGCCTGGCCACGCCGTGCAGCGCCACACTTGGCGTCGCGGCTGCGGTCGCAAGCCGTCGGTAGGCCTGCGGGCGGCGCAGCCACAGGGCGCCGTGACACACGGGCTCCATCTCAATCTTCGCCTGCAAGCGGAAGACCCCACGCGTCCACGGCGGGTGTTCCTGGCAGCTGCCTATGATCCCGCGCGTTACGATGACGCGCGCGGCTTGGGGAAGAAGTCGAGGGTGGACACGTCTGCGACGGACGCGAGGACCGCGTACGCGCCGCTGAAGTCGTGCCCATGCGTGTATATGTTCGGGACTGCGATCGTCCGCGAGATGCCCGCGGCGAGCGCGCTGGACACGCCAGAGCCGGAGTCTTCCAGCGCCATGCACTCCGACGGGTCAAAACCGACACGTTCTGCCGCGCGGAGGTAGATGTCAGGGGCGGGCTTGCGGGCGGCGATCTCAGGATCGTCTCCGCACACGATGGTCGAGAAGACGGCTACGTCCAGGCTGCCGTGCGCCATCGACGTGAACATCCTCGCGAGCGACACATCGACAAACCGACGGATAGAACTCGACGCCACGGCTAGCTTCATCCCTGCCGCTAGCCCCGCCTCGATGAGGCCCCGCACACCGTCCATCGGGGGCACTCGCGTGGACTGGAGGACGTCTACATACGCGTCCTCCCGCTCGGCCACAAGCTCCTCCGCGCTGACAGGGATGCCGAACGCGTCGATCAGCTCGCGCGCGTTCTCCACGTCCGACTTGCCGACGAACCCGGCGTGCATCTCCTCGGTGATGCGCACACCAGTCGCGGCATGCCTGCGGCATACGACCTCGAAAGCCCGCTTCTGCAACGGCTCAGTGTCCGCGAGCAGACCGTCCATGTCGAATAGAATGGCGCGGAGTGTGGGCGTGGTTCCGCTCATGCCGACTCCCCTACGGACGCGCGCGCGTCGGCGTCGAGGTCGACAGCGGCTTCGAGCGCTCGCACCTCGTCGCTCAGAAGGTCGCGATGTTGGCCGCGAGGCAGATCGCCCAGCTCCAAAGGGCCGTAGCGCACGCGTTGCAGGCGCGACACTGGCAACCCCGCCGCGAGGCACATCAGCTTCACCTGGTGCTTGCGCCCGTCATGGATCACGATGCGGACGCGCGAACCTTCGCGGTCGGTGGCGAGGATGTCCGCCGCGTCCGGCGTCACGTGGCGACCTTCAACTTCGACGCCGGCGCGGAGAAGCCCGATCTTGCGCTCGGTTGCCCGCTCGCGCGTGCCGACGATGTAGATCTTCTGCACGCCGTACGTGGGATGGGTAAGCCGATGGGCGAGAGCGCCGTCGTTCGTCAGAAGTAGGAGTCCGTCCGCGTCGCGGTCGAGACGGCCGACTGTGAACAAGCGCTCCTGCGAGCCTTCCACCAGGTCGAAGACGGTTTTCCGTCCGCCCGGGTCGTGCGCGGTGCAGAGGTATCCGCGCGGCTTGTTCATCACGATGTACCGGTAAGCGTCGGGAAGCGCCGCGGGCCTGTCGTCGACGCGGATGTCGTCGGCGTTCTCGTCGACGGCGACGCCGGGTTCGGGGGCGACTTCTCCGTTTACCGTGACGCGGCCGTCGTGGACGATCGCCTTGGCCGCGCGGCGCGACGCCACGCCCGCGTTGGCCAGGAACTTGTCAAGCCGCATGTACATCGTCCGCAGCTAGCGGGGCGGGACGGGCGAACATCTCGCCGAGCTCGTCGAGGGAGGGGAGGTCCGCGACATCGCGTAGCCCGAAATGCTCTAGGAACCGGTCCGTCGTGGCGTAGAGCAGGGGCCGGCCCGGGACGTCGCGGCGGCCCGATATCGTGATGAGTTTCCGCTCGATAAGGGAATTCAGGACGCTGTCACTGTTGACGCCCCGGATGTCCTCGACCTCGGCGCGAGTCACTGGTTGGTGGTAAGCCACGATCGCAAGCGCCTCGAGCGCCGCGGGCGAAAGCCGCGCGGCGATCTCCTTGGTGAACAGCTTCTGCACGCTCGCCGAGTAGTCCTGACGCGTGGCGAGTTGGTAGCCCTTCTGCACCTCGACGAGCTTGAAGCCGCGCGCGTTGGCGTCGTATTCGTCCTGCAACTCGGTCAGCAAGCTGCGCGCCGTCCGTGTGTCCAGCTCTTCCACGACTTCCACGATCTGCGGCACGGTTATCGGCGCGCCGGCCGCGAAGAGCAGCGCCTCGATCGTGCGCTTAAGTGTCACCAGGTCCATCGAATTGTGTCCACTGGAAGGTCGAGATGTCGGGGCGATCGGGGTTCAGATCGATCATGATGGGGCCGAGCCGGTCGGCCTGGGTGGCGCGGATCTGCTGCATGCGCGCAAGCTCGAGAATTGCCAGGAAGGTGCACACGAGTTCGAGCCTGCTTTGGAAGCTCAGGAAGAGCGCGCTGAACTCCATCTGTTTCTCGATCTCCAGCCGCATCACGAGTTCGCCGATCTTCTGCTCGACGGTTATCGGGTCGTCCTCGATCTCGTCAGGGAAGTCGGGGACGAACTCGTCGTGCTGGGCGATCACGGTCTGGAACGCCGCCATCAGGTCGAACAGCGTGGCGCGTATGTGGTACTGGTGCTCGACGTTCGCGGAGAAGTCCTCGTCGGGCGGCCGGGTGTATACCTCCGCGCGGGCGGCCTCGCACTCGTCGAGGAACGTCGCGGCTTCCTTGAAGCGCTTGTATTCGAGGAGCTGTCGGACGAGTTCCTCGCGCACCTCGTCGGGATGACCGGAGGCAGCCGCGGCCCGCGCGGCCGGCAGCATGCTCTGCGACTTAAGGTACACGAGGGTTGACGCCATCACGAGGTACTCCGACGCGACGTCCAAGTCGAGCATCTGCATCAGGTCGAGGTAGGAGAGGTACTGCCCGGTGATCTCCGCGATGCGGATGTCGTGGATGTCCATCTCGTTGCGCTGGATGAGATGGAGCAACAGGTCCAAGGGCCCCTGAAACTGCGGCCCCAGGTCCAGTTCGAGTTGTGACGTCTCTACGGCCATTAGCCTAGACGCTCCCCTATCGCACCCGTCATGCGGTAATCGCAGCGCCTGGTCAACCGGCGGCCTCCGCCTTGCGCATGCGGCCCCTCGCCTTGCGGGAGATGCGGTTCCATACGCCGGTGAGTCCCATCGCCTTCTTCATCTCCGTGACCGTCTCGTTCGCAATCTCCTGCGTGCGCAACGTGCCTTCGTAGATCACCTGTTCGACGTATCCTGGCTGGTTCTCGAAGTCGGCGCGGCGCTCGCGGATCGGGTCGAGGAACGCGTTCAGCGCTGCGGCGAGCTTCGTCTTGACCTCGACATCGCCTACAGCGCCCTTGAGGTAGCGCTCCTTGAGGTCGTCTACCTCATCCGTGTTCGGGTTGAACGCGTCGTGGTAGATGAAGACGGGATTCCCCTCGACACGCCCCGGGATGTCTGCCCTGGTCCTGTTCGGATCGGTGAACATGCCGCGCACCTTCTTGTCGACAACCTTCGCGTCGTCGGACAGGAAGATGCAGTTGTCGAGGCTCTTGCTCATCTTGGCCTGCCCGTCGGTGCCGATGAGCGTTGGGACATCGCCGATCATCGCCTCGGGGACGGGGAACACCTCGCCGTAGTACGCGTTGAAGCGTCGGGCGATTTCGCGCGTGATCTCGACGTGCGCCTTGTTGTCCTGGCCCACCGGCACAAGCGCCGACCTGGGCATCAGGATGTCGGCCGCCTGCAACACCGGGTAGCCGATCAGACCAAACGGCACGGACTCCTCGTCGATGCCCGCTGCTCTCGCCATGTCCTTGATGCTCGGGAGTCGCGTCAGTCGCGGCAGCGTGACCAGCATCTCGAAGAACAGGTTCATCTCGTATACGGCGTGCACCGCCGACTGTAGGTAGATCGTCGACCGCTGTGGGTCGATGCCCACCGCCAGGTAGTCGAGGACCATTTCATGGACGTTCACGCGCAGGGCGTCGATGTGCTCTTTCTGCGGGCGCGTGGTCAGCATGTGTAGGTCGGCTACGAGGAAGTAGCAGTCGTACTCGTCCTGTAGCCGCACTCGGTTCTGCAGCGACCCTACATAATGCCCTAGGTGCATCCTACCCGTGGGACGATCCCCGGTTAGGATGCGCTTCCGATCGCTCATCTGTCGACCCTTCCTACTAACTTACGCGATCCGACGACGACGCGGATTCAGGAATATGGCGCGCTGCGAAGGCAACGCGAAGAACCGCGGAGGCCGAAAGCGCCCCGGCCCAGGTCTGCTCTGTCGTCGATGTGCGTCAGATGGACACGGATTGCCAGCCCGCAGTCAGCATGTGTGACCAGCATCGCCAGCGGAATACGTGGGAGGGTCGCGCTCTCGGCAGGTCTGCCGGAGCGGGAACGCCTGTCATGTCGAGGTCTCCATCGTGGCGGGAAGTGTAACGGGGGCCGTCGGTGAGCGGCAAGACTGGCGACGCTCAGGGCGTGCTCTCGGACAGTTGGTCGCCGAAGAGGACAGGGCGGAGAGCGCGTGAGGCGCCGCCTGAACCCCATCGCTCAGAAGCACACCGTGCTCCTTCGTTCCCCAGAAAGGGAAGACGTTCGCGCGTCTACATGCCGGAGGCTTGCGGCGCCCGCGCCTTGGGCCTAGCAACCACTCGTGAGCGCGCCCGGCGCGCAGGTCGAGACAGTCCGATGCGACGGGTGTCGCGGTGAGGCGTGCCAGGACGCCGGCGACGGCCCTGGGGAGACCGCCAGCATGGGTGACGGCACACGGGGTTGCGGGACTACTTTCTGATGACCATCCGACGCATCTCGCGCGCATCCTCCGTGCGGAGTTCGTAGATGTATGCTCCGCTGGCGGCAGATTCGCCCGTATCGTTGCGCCCGTCCCAGTACGCCGCGCGGTCGCGGTCGGAGTAGCGGCCGGCTTGGAGGCGTCCCAGCGCTATGGAGCGCACACGCCGGCCGTTCACGTCGTACACGTTGACGACGACGTCACCGGCCGCGGCCAGCGTGAACGGAATCCACGTCTCCGGGTTGAACGGGTTCGGGTAGTTGGCCAGGAGCTGCGTCCGCGTCGGCGCGAAGCCGAGAACGTCGGCGCCGAGGCGGTCGCGCGTCAGTCGGAGGCGCAACGCCCGTTCGCCAACCTCGATGCGGAGGGCGTCGCGGCCGGTTAGCAACGTGCGAAGCCCGGTGGCCGCGTCTTCGACGTAGAGGCGGTAGCGTGGCGGCAGCGGGGACGCAAGCGTGAGCGTGGCATCCGCACCAGCCGCGGTCTGAGCGTCCCAGACCCACTCGTGCTGTGCGGAAGGCAGTGACAGTCGCTGGTAAGGCGCCCCGTCCTGGACGAGCGATAGCCGCACGTCCGAGGGCGTGGGAGGCTGCTCGATGTCGAGCGCATCGTAGCCCGCCATGGACGACTCCGCGAGGGCGATGCTGACGCGCGACACGCCCGTGGCCCCGTTGAGGGCCAACGTCGCATCCCAGGAAGGCGTGGTGGCGCGCCCCGCCGAGGGGGACGCCGACACGAGGCGGCCGAACGGCTCCACGACGAGCGTACCGGGCGCGTCGGCGAGCACCCAGTAGCCTTCCCACGGCTCCCACGTCGCGCTCAGCGCGGTCTCCAGCTTGTAGTCGCCGTCGGTGATGTCGTTCGAGGACGTGTCGGACCACCGCCAGAAGCGTTGGCGCAATACCGCTGTACCACCCTCGTCCAGCGCAAGCGGGTGACCGTTCACGACCGCCTTCACGTTGCCGAACGGTACGGGGTAGACGTATGGGTTGCCGACGAGATTCCATCCCTGGCGCACGGTGATCGTCGGCGGCTTTGCCGGGTCCGCCATGGCTCCCTGAATGTCAAGGCGCAACGGCGTCTTCGTCGTCAGCCAGAACGCCTGACCGGCCTTCACCGTCGGTGTGGTCGCCACCGTGCTCTGGCCGTTCCACGTGCTCGCGGACCAGTCGCCCGCAGCCAGGGCCGCGTCCAGCAGGTCGGTGAGTTGCCCCGGGGCGCTCGCCAACGGCACGGAGAAGATGTGCCACGCGTCCGGCGGGAAAGTCGTCGTCTGCGTGACGTCGCCCGAGACGGCGACGCCGATGGGATTCTCGGCGCCGGCAGCGGGGAACGTCGCCGTGTGGCCGAGCGCGTCCTCGACTTCGATGTAGTACGCGACGCCCTCATCCGCCGAGGAGGACGGTATCGTCGCCTCTATGGAACCGTCGCCGGGCATGCTGACGCGCGTGAAGCCGTCCTCGCCGCCGGGGCGGTAGAAGAGGCGCGCCGTCGTGGACGTCTCGTCGGTCACGTTCGCGGCGATCTCGATCGACTCGCCCACTTCTGCGGACGTGACCCGCGTATGTGTGATCTGTGGGGCCGTAGTGTCCAGCGTGAAGGCGACCCCGAACTCCTCAGAGCGGTTGCCGAATTCGTCCTCGAAGCGAACCTGCACGGTCTTCTCGCCGTCGCTTGGGGAGACCTCCCACTCCTTCGTGTCGGCCACGGGCTCCGCGTCGGAGAACGTGCCGCCCGCGTTGCGGATCTGCATCTCGATGTCGGCCTGCGCACTGCGGTTGTCGTCGGCTTCGAGTTCCAACGTCACGGTCGGGGAGTCGACGAGGAGGACTCCGTCTACCTCCGTGCCGCCCTCCAGCGCTATGGAGCCGCTGGGTGGCTCGTTGTCCAGCTCTTCGATGTCGAGCGTCACCTGCGCCGTGTCCGTGCCGCCTTCGCCATCGTCCACCGTGAACGTCAGGTTGTGCTCGCCCGCCTGACCCACCTGTGGCGTCCAACGGAATGCTCCGGTTCCCTGGCCGAGATTCACGCCCGCTGGGCTCGGGTTCACGCGGTACGAGAGCGTGTTGTCGGCGTCGGGGTCCACCGCGCGTACGGTGAAGACGATGGGGGAGCCCTCGATCAGGTTGCTCGGCGCGCTGATGTTCTGCATCACCGGCTGCCGGTTTACGTCGAGGACCACGAGGCGGATCTCGCGACTCGCGACGCCAGCGGGGTCCCGATCACGCACGGTCGCGGTGACCGTGTGGGTCGCGGCCTGATCGAACGACGGCGTCCACCGGATCGTCGCGGCCCCAGGGTCGAAGGTCATGCCGGGTGGCGACCCTGTGAGGGTGTAGATCAGCGTGTCGTCGGCGTCCTCGTCCGTGGCGGAAAGCGTGAACGACCACGCCTCACCCTCGCTCAGCGTCTGCTGCGGCACGGCGGCCAACACTGGCGGCCGGTTTATGTTCACGACGACGACGGCCAGGGTGGCCTGCGCCGTCAGCGCCTGCCCTGAGCTGTCCACCGCGCGTATCGGAAGTGGGACCGTGCGCTCGGAGTTGAGGCCGGCGTCTGTGAAGCCGGGGGTCAGCGTGATCGTCGCGCGGGCCGGGTTGCCGGGAGACACGCTCCAAGCCACCCAGTTCGGTACAGCGGATGCGTTCACCCATTCGAGTGTCACGGTGTCGCGCGTGTTGCCGTCCATGGCGGACACCTCGACGATAGCGACGCCACCTTCGTCCACGCTCGGCTGCGCCGACGGCGTGAACGCGAACGCGGGCGGCGCCTCGACGAACACGACTACGCGTCCAGACGCGCTGGAGAACGAGGGGTCGCTCACGATAAAGGGGATGATCTGTTCGCCCGCGATGGCGGCCGAAGGGCTCCACTCGAGCTGTCCGGTCGAGGAGATGACAACGCCCGGCGGCGCGTTGTCGCCCTTGGAGAAGCTCAGTCGAGGCAAATCGTCGGCGTCCGGGTCATCTACGTACTGGGTCAGCGACAGGACGAACGGCTGGCTCACCGTCGCCGTCTGCGCCGGGACGTCGGCGACCGACGGGTCACGGTTGAAGTTCTCGACGTCGAGCGTGATGCGCAGGTCCGCCGTCAGACCGAGTGGGTCACGAGCCGTGAACGTCAGCAGATAGCTCCCCGCATCCTCGAATCCGGGGACCCAGCGGAAGAACATGCTGTCGCCCTCGTCCAGGACGACGCCAGTAGGTAGCGGGGGATCACTCGCGAACGAGAGCGTCATCGCGAGATCGTCCGGATGCACGGGTACCGCCCGAAAGGTCGCTTCCTGGGTCTCGCGCACCTCCGTGACGGAAACAGGTTGCCACACCGGCCGATTGCGCGACACGGTGATGCTGACCGATCCCTCGGTTACCCCACCTCGACCGTCGTCGGCGGAAAGCACCAACGCGTGGGCGCCTTCCTGCGCGGCCGTAGGCGTCCACAGGATCGATCGCGATGCGGAGTCGAAGGTCACCCCGGCGGGGACATCCACGAGTGTCACGTCTACGAGGTCCTGGTCCGCGTCGCTGACCTGCACGGCGAGCAGGAACTCCTTGCCAACGAGGGCCTGGAACTCCTGACTCATGGCCGCGTCGAAGGTCGGAGGCCGGTTCTCCTCGCTGACGGAGATCTGCACCGTCATGCGGGCGCTGCCGCCGCGCGGATCGTCGGCGGTGAACGTCGCCGTGTGCACGCCGGAGTCAGCGAACGTCGGCGCCCACGTGAAGCGCCCTGTCCCCGGGTCGAACGTCGCGGATCCCGGTAGAAGCCCGGCCGTGCCGAGGGTGACGTCTTCGCCGTCGGCGTCCTGGCCAATGACGGTGAACCGGAGGGTGTTCCCCTCCGAGACAGTCTGAGCGCCGAGGGGGATGAACGTCGGGTCGCGGTTCACGTCATCGACGGTGATGAACAGGACGGCCGAGGTCGAGAGCCGATCACGCGAGTTGTCGACCGCCTCGACAGTGAAGTTGTATCGCCCCGCGTCTTCGAAGCCGGGTGCTATGCTAAGCACGCCACGCGCGGGGTTCCCCGGCCTCACGTCCTCGATGCGAATCCAAGGTGGCAGCGGCTCGGGCGTGCCGACACCGAGCTTCAGACCCGACGACGACGTGTTCCCCTTGATGTTCTGAAGTCTGAGCGTGACGGTGTCTTCGGGGTTCGGGTCGCGCGCGGTGACGACGACCGTCTGCGTGCCGTCCTCGTCCACCGTGATCCGGCTACCCGGGTTGAACTCCATCGTCGGGGGCAGGGCGATCGCGGGAGGCTCGGGCACGTCGCCTTTACCGAACCCGACGTAGTCGAACGCCGCGGGCAAGCCATCCACCGACAGGAAGGCGAGGCCGTCCACGATGATCGGACCCCAGTCCTCGTACAGGTCACGGGTCACGACGGTCCACTGGGAGGGCGCGAACTCCGAGATGTGGAAGGACGGCTGGCGGGCGGCCTCAAGGCCGGCGTGGTAGAAGCCCTGGAAATCATCGCCGACGCTGAGCTTCGCTTGCGCGTCGTCCGGGAGGAAGCTGAGCGCGGCGTCCGGCAGGCGCGAGCCAAGCACGCCAAACTGGATCGACGCTTCCAACCGATCCTCGGGCAATGCGTCTGGGAGCGGTGCACCTGCGAGGCCAGGATGCGCCGAAAACGTAAGGCCGCTGGCGTCGTCGAATCGGGCAAAGGCGCCCCAGCTTCCGCTGGACTCAGCGACCTTGAGCATGAGGATGTTGCGTCCCCGTCGGAGGAAGACGCTCTCGATCAAGTCCTGGTCCGGGTCTGCGGCGCGCTCGATGGGGTTCACGTGAACCAGTTCGCCGTTGAGCCAGACGGCGATGGAGTCGTCGCTCCCGACGTATAGGTCGACTTCCCTCTCACGCTCGGAGCGGATGTACGTGATGAGGTACGCGGTGATGTTGTCGTTGTCCACGTTCGGGCGGAACTCGAAGTCCAGATCGACCCCGCCCTCGGAGTAGATCGTCCTGGGCTGGAAGGCGTTCGGGAGGTCGAGAATCAGATCCTCAGGGAACCCCGGCACCACGGCGTTGTCGCCGACGTTGAACCGGATCAGTTGCGGCGACGTGATGTCCTCTTCGAACACCTCGCCGTCGGTCACCTCGGCCACCCAGTCGACGAGTATGGCGTTGGTCGAGGCGCCGGTTCCCGGCACGGCGAACGCGAGCCACTCGGGGATCAACGTGGGTACGTGCTTCTTCCACGCGAAGGTGAGGTAGCGGAATTCGTTGTCGTTCCGGGGAGTCTCAACGATGCGGTACCCGAAGCCCGGCAGACGGTTGGCCGCGAGGCCTTCGCCCCATTCGATCTGGAGCGCCTCGCTGCCGTTGTACGCGTCACCGGTGACTAGGGCGTCGGCATCCCCCTGGCCGAGGAACCGGATCGCGTCGTCGATGTTCTCGTCCAGTACGACGAGGTCGGGCAGCACGACGCCCGCGCGCGCGCTGCCGACGAGCAGCGCCGCGCTACCAACGAGCGCGATCGCCCATGCCGCGATTGCCGCCGTACGTCGATCACCATGAATACGCATGATGCAGCGCTATTCCCTCAGGCTTTGAGCGTGATGTCTAGAGTGGGGGGCCGGGTGGCGCGCTCGTCGGCCATGTCGGCGTGCTCCCTGGGCCGTCGCCGACGCCATCGCCGCCTCCGCCGCCAAGGGCCGCAACCGCAAGGCCGCCGCCCGCCGCCAGCACCGCGAGGACGACGTACAGGAAGCCGTTCCCTCCGCCCTTCGGCACCACCAGGGTGGCGCGCTGTGATGAGACGTTCTGCCATTCGTCCTTGGCGGAGACCACGAAGGCGAGGCTGCCCGGGGTGTTCGTCGCGGCGGACGGGATCTCGCCCGTCCAGCTTCCCTCGTCACCGGCGGTCATCGTCAGCACGGTGTCCTCGCGCGCGCCCGGAATGCGGAAGGCCAGCAGGACTTCCGCGACCGACGATTCGTCCGCAACCTGCGCGACGATGCGCACGGGCTTGCCCCGCTCGACGTCCTCGGGCGACGGAATGTTGATCGTTGGGGCGCCGCGGTCGGCCCGTCCTAGGGCGGCGGCGAACAGGGGCTCGAAGTCGGTCCCGATGGCCGTCTCGGGCAGCGAGAACGCCGGGTCCACGCGGATGAGCGCGTATAGGTAGTTCTCGGCGGCTTCCAGGTCGTCGAGGGCGCGCGTTGTCAATGCCAAGAGCCAGTAGGCATCGGCCTGCTGTTGTGGGCTCAGGTCGGCGTCGAGGGCCTGGATGAGCGTCGCCACGGCCTCGTCCCACTCGAGGTCTTCATACTGACGCCGTCCCTCCTCGAGGAGCGCTGTTTCCGACGTCGCGTCCTGTGCGAAGGCGAGCGGCGCGAACGGCTGGACGAGCAACGCGACGAGAAGCCACGCCGCCGCCCGCCCGAGAACCGTGCGTCTACCAGTCATGGCTCACTTTCACGGATTCATCGTCTCGGACCATCACGACCTGCTCGTACGCGGCGTGGCCCGGTAGCACGAGGCGCACCCGGCGCCGACCCGCCGGCAGGTTCAGAAGACGCTTGGGCGCGTACGCTCGGAACTGTCCGTCCACATAGATAGCCGCTCCAATGGGGCCGGTGCGGATGAGGAGCGTTCCGTTACCGGTAGCCGCAAGCTCCTCCGCAGACGGGAGGCCGCCCGGATAGATGCGCTCCTGCTCGGTGCGGTACTCGCTCGTGGTCGCCGCGCCGTCGATGAGCTTGTCGATGAGCCCGAGCATCTCGAAGTCCTCAGGCGCGACGCGTCGACGGCGCAACTGCCACTCCTTGACGTGGAGCGCATATTGCGTGATCCGCTCGACATCCTGCGCGGCGAGCTGTCCGGCGCCGGAGATGCTTCGAAGCGTGCGGAGCCTCTCCGCGAAGCCGTCCAGCGTGTCGCGGATGCCGACGAGCGTGTCGAGGTCGAACGCGAGGGGTATATCACCGCGGATCGTGCCACCCGTGTCGCGGCGCGTCGGCCGTTGCGCGGTCAGGCCGTTCGCGCGGGTGTATTCCGGGACGCGCTGCTCGACGTAGCGGGACGCCTCGGAGAAGCCGACGACGCCATCACCATCGAAGTCCGCGTCTCCGCTCATGCCCTTTATCAGGAAGTGCGTGAAGACGCTGTTCTGCCCGTTCGCCATCTCCCAGGACACCTCGGACTGGTCGGAGGAGAGCAGCATCGGCCGGCCCTCGGCCTGCTCGAAGGCGTCCAGGTAATACTGGTACGGACTCTCTTCGACGCCCTTCGTGCCCTGTATCTTGATGCCGCCGGAGTGGCATGCGTCCAGTATCGTGACCACCTTGTTCGCGCTCAGATCATCGAACTTGTCCCTCAGGTCCCGTAGGGCGATGCACGTTGTCGAGGCGTCCTGCATCTCCGCGTCGAACGGGAGCAGGTAGGTGAGGTCGCGCTTCTGGTCGTGGAAGCCATGGCCGCTGAAGTAGATGAGGACGAGGTCCTTGTCCCCCGCCTTCATGACGATGTCGTTCAGGGTGAGAAGGATGTTGCGCTTCGTGGCCGCCTCGTCGGTGAGCGTGAACACCTGCTCGGGCGGAAAGCCGGCCTGCGTCGGATTCGTCAGGAACTGCGAGAGCGTGTGCGCGTCTCGGACGGCAACCTTGAGCGGCGTTATGTTGAAGCCGCCGGATACCGGGTGTTCGTACCGGTTGATGCCGATGAGGAGCGCCCACTTCGAGCCCACTTCCGGCCCGACGGCGTCCTGCATCAGGCTCTCGGCTTCCTTCGCCTCGACGCGAAGGGTCTTCGAATCCTGCGCCAAAGCGCCCTCTGCCAGGATGAACGCTACAGCGAACGCGCCTAGTGCAAACAGCGCGCGGCGCCTTGATGTCGCGGTAACCATGGAGGATGCCTCCCTACTCGCGTCGTGTCGTGATGCGTCGCGTGCACCGTTCCGAGTCAACGGCGCAACAACTCCGCAACGTTCGCAATAAGCGGGCCACGCGCGCCGGACGCTCCCCGTGCGTCCTCGCATGGACTATACACGATGGCCCGTATACCCGCCACCCGAACGACGTCCGTCGCTCCTTAGTTCGAACGCGCCAACGGAGGCGTGGTTCACGCCGCTGCTGAAACAGTCGGCAGGTGACCCTACTGGTCGCTCAACGTGACGGTCACGTTGTTCGTCCCCGCGTCTACGCGGAGTTCGCGCTCGTCGGTGACGTAGCCGTCGCGGCTTACGCGGAGACGGTACACGCCGACAGGGAGCCGGTAGCGGCGCGTTTTCGACACGGGCACGGCCACGAGGCGTCGCAACAGTCCCGATAGGGCCTCCGGGGCGCCCTGGATGGCGATATCGGCGTCCGCTGGGAAGACGGAGACGACTACGGTACCGACCTTGCGCGCGGGCGCTTCCGCCGCTGGCTCATCAGACTGCGCGACGAACACGAAGCTGCTGCCAGGTTCGTTACCGTAGAGTTCGCCTGCGCGGGGTTCAGGGGTCACTCGGCCGAGGTAGAGCAGCATCTCCTCGAAGGTCAGTATGCCGTCGCCGCCGCCGTAGCTACGCAACGCCTCCAGCATCTGCCGGACAAACGGGCTGTGATGGCCCGGCCGGCCGTCGGGCACATATTCGCGTCCGCCGGCCGTGATGTAGCGCCGCGTGCGGTATTGCAGTTTCCGCCGGACGTACTCCGCGCGCGGAACCAGGCCCGCCGGGTCCGCCACGGGCCGCCCACCGGCCGCGATGGCGATCGAGGGATCGAGTGTTCCGCTGAAGCACGAGTCCACGATGAGCAACACGTGGTTACAGTCCAGCCGCTCGAGCACGGTGCGCACGGTCTCGTGCGGGACGTACGTGTCATACAGCGGGTCGGACACGAGATCCGCGCTGTCGCTGAACGCCAGGAACCCGCGCTTCTGCCGGTCGTCGTACCACCCATGGCCGGAGAACATCACCAGGAGTTCGTCGTTCTCGGCGTACACGCGATCGGCGAGCGCGTAGAGGGCTGCGAGGAAGTCGCGACGCGTCGGGTCGACGAGCGCCTCGACACTGGCGCCGTAGGCGTCCTCGAGTTCCGCGGCGATCGCGCGCGTGTCTCCGACTGGATTCACGAGGTCCGCATGGTTCGCGTAGCGGTTGACGCCCGCGAGCAGCACGTGCGTCTTGCCAGGCCGCGGCTCCGGTCGTCGCACGCCGACGGTGAGGTAGTCCGCGACGCCGTAACCTGCGCGCCCCTCCCCTACGCTGACACTCAACGCCACAGCGTCCACATTTAGAGTCGCGGGCGACGCGTAGTTGAACGTGTAACTGGCGTTAGCACCCGCGCGTATCGCGGGTTCCGACACGCCGGTCGATGCCAGTTCGGCCGCATCGCCGCCCGCCGACGCGGCTACCGTGACGCGGACTCCGTCTGCATCGCCGGAGCCGTCGTTCGCCACGGAGACCTCTATGGTGTGGCTGCCCCCGGGGACCACTGAGCCGTCGTGGGCGCCGTCGATGAGGACCGAAGCGACGCGGAGATCCGGCGCCGACGACGGGCGGGTCGTGAAGGTCACGTCCACGGGGGCCGACTCGTTGCCACCCGCGTCGACGGCGACAAGACTGATCGTGCGATCCGCCGGCTCGACGTCCGCGACGGCGGCGATTGGGATCGTCACGACGCTGCGCGCGCCCGCCGCAAGTTCGCCGGCGAATATGGACGCCATGTACGTGAGCCCGGGAAGGCCTGGGGGCCGGACGATGACGCGCACCCGCGACGCGCGCACGGATCCCTCGTTGACGACGCGCACGCGGAGCGACGCGGGCTCCTCCGGGACGAGCGCGCCGTCCATGTCGGCGTCCTGCAACTGAGCTTCGGCGACGACGAGGGACGCCGACGGGGCGTCCCAAACAGGCAGAACAACACTTTGGTCGGCGCCGAACGCGCCCGTCGCCTCCTGAGCCACGATCCGCATCGGCAGATCGATACCGACGAATGTGCGTGGGAGCGTCAGGGAGAACCACGCGTCCGCAAAGTCGGTCGGCGCGAGGTCCCCCACCAGGATCCCGTTGCGTCCTCGCGCGAACTGCGTTGGTGACGGTTGCGGCGCCACCTCAGGCCCGCCCTCGACGACGGCGAGAATGATGACGTCTTCCGCCAACCCGGACCCTCTGTTCCGCACCGTCACGTTCACAGTCGTCGTGGCGCCGATCTGCGCGCCGTTGGCGTGAGCCGTGGAATAGTCCGCAACGACTAGGTCGGGTTCCTTCCGCTCCAGCGTGCTCAGGCGGAGAGGCGCCGAAGCCACTACCACGCCGTCGGCCGCCCGGATGAGGACGTCGAGCACGCGCGTTCTGTTGGCGACGTGGGGCGTCGCGCGGACGGGAACGGACAGCGTCACGAGTCCACTGGCCGGCACGTCCGCGACAGGAGTCTGATGGTCGTAAACGAGGTCGGGCAGCGTGTCGGGAGAGATCGCTAGCTGGTATCCGCTGGCGACGCCGGCGCCCGCGTTGCGGACGACCACGTCGATGAAGCCGTGTTCGTCGGCGCTGAGCGCGCGGTCGCCATCACCGTCGCGCAAGGTGACGTCCGCGGGGTCCAAACGCACGTCGGGCGTCGCAGGCGGCGTTGGGACGACAACCACTGGCTCCGGCTCGGGTGACGGCTCAGGTTCAGGCCGGCTGGGACGCCATTGCCGCGTCTTGCGGTCGCTGCCTACCGACACGAGCCAGGCTCCGTCCGGGCTGAAGGCCACGTCGTTCACGGGCTTGGAGTGCCCTTCGAGCAGGCCGATCTGGTCGCCCGTCGTGGTGTCCCACAGCCGGACGGTCCCGTCCGCGCCGGCCGTGGCGATGGTCTCCCCAGTGGGCGCTATCGCGACGCCGTTGATCTCGGATGTGTGTCCCGTCGACCGGCGGGCCAACACGCCCTGCGTCCAAACCGTGAGCACGCCCGCGTCGCCGCCGAGCGCGAGCGTTTTGCCATCTGCGCTCTGCGCGATGGACGCTCCTATGGCTTCGTTCTTCGCGGCGATGTATGAGAGGTCCAGGGGCCCGGCGGTCTCGATGTTGACACCGTGCGGGCGTATGGACGTGGCGCCGAAAGGGCCACCGGAGACGAGGACCATCACGCCGTTCGACTCGACGACGATGTCATCCACCGTGCCCACGGTGCCCCGCACCCCGCACTCGCGCAGCTTGCCGCCGCTGGCGGCGTCGAAGAACCGGACCACGTTGTCCGACCCTCCGCTGATGATGATGTCACGCGTTCCATCCACGGCGACGGCGGTCGCGGCCGCTCGCGTGCCGTGTATCTCGAGGCGCATCCGCCGGCTCTCTACGTCCCACACGCGGAGGGTGCGGTCCTTGCCCGCGGACACGACGTAGCGGCCCTTGGGGTCGTAGGCGACGTCGTTGACCGCGTCCGTGTGCCCGCGTAGCGCGCTGCTTTTTCCTGTCAGCACGTTGCGCAGGCGCACGACGCCGTTCGCCGTGCCCGTGACGATGCTGGCGCTGTCTGGCCCGACGGCGACGGTGAGCACCTCGCCGCCCGGTTCGCGCCATTGGTCCACCTCGACCCAAGGGGCCTCGGCCGCTCGCGACGGGCCGGCGGATATGCCGAGAAGTGTGACGAGGATGACTAGCCAACGGCGGGATGCGCGCGCGCGGAATCGGTGGATCTGCACAGACGCCTCATGGGTTGTCGTGGGCCGGTTCCCGAGTTCCGACGCCGCAGATCGCACTCTGTAGTGGGCTGGATTCTATGCCCGCGATGCGAGTCACGCAACGCGCCCAGTGGATAGCATGCGTCGACGGGCAGCCGCCGTCCTCCTCCCGCGCATCCACTCACTTGCGCGATATATCACGCCAGGCATTGACCCTCGCACGGCCCGAAGGCTACACTCAAAGCGGAAATAGGACCGATTTGGTACTGTATAGGAAACCGGCGCGATGATAAGGCTCAGCAAGCAGACCGACTACGGCATTCTGCTGCTGACGCTGTTCGTCGAGTCGGGAGCGGAGCCGACACTCACGGCGCGCGCTCTCGCGGATGGGGCGGGTATTCCTTTGCCCACCGTGAGCAAGGTTCTGAAGCTGCTCCAGCGTGACGGCCTGCTCGTGTCTCAAAGGGGCGCGAGGGGCGGCTACAGTCTGGCGCGGGCGGCGAGCGAGATATCGGTCGTGGACATTGTCCACGCTCTGGAGGGTGGCGTCGGGCTGACCGAGTGCGTCTGGTCGCCTGGAGAATGCGCGCACGAAGTCACGTGCCGAGTAAGCGCGAATTGGCAGATCATCAACGACGCGGTCGTCGGAGCGTTGCAGCAGATATCGCTTCTGGACATGACCGGCCCATTGCCGCACGAGTTGATGCCCTTGACCGTCGGCGCGTTCAGCGCGCCTCCGTCGTCCTGACGCATAGGGTGACTCACTAGGAGCAACGGATGGCCTCCGAGACCGAAGAGCTAGAACGCTTAGCCGCACAGGAATACGAGTGGGGCTTCATCACGGACATCGAGTCGGACTCCGCGCCTCCGGGTCTCGACGAGGGGACCATCCGGTTCATATCGGCGAAGAAGGAAGAGCCGGAATGGCTGCTCGAGTTCCGCCTCCGGGCGTTGCGTCGCTGGAGGGAGATGGAAGAGCCAAGCTGGCAGTTCGTCGAGTACGACCCCATCGACTACCAGGACATCATCTACTACTCGGCGCCCAAGTCGCAGGCGGACGGCCCGCAGAGCTTGGACGAGGTGGACCCCGAACTCCTGCGCACGTATGAACGGCTCGGGATTCCGTTGCACGAGCAGCAGATGCTCGCGGGCGTCGCCGTCGACGCGGTCTTCGACAGCGTGTCCGTGGCGACGACGTTCAAGGACAAGCTCCACGAAGTCGGCGTCATCTTCTGCCCCATCAGCGAAGCGGTGCGCGAGCATCCCGAACTGGTGCAGAAGTACCTCGGCTCGGTCATCCCGATCGGCGACCACTTCTTCGCGGCGCTGAACTCCGCGGTGTTCACGGACGGCACGTTTGTCTACGTGCCGCCGGGCGTGCGGTGTCCGATGGAACTGTCCACATACTTCCGCATCAACGCGGCGAAGACGGGTCAGTTCGAGCGCACGCTGATCGTCGCGGACGAGGGTTCTTACGTCAGCTACCTCGAAGGCTGCACCGCCCCGATGCGGGACGAGAACCAGTTGCACGCGGCGAACGTCGAGCTGATCGCCATGAAGGACGCGGAGATCAAGTACTCGACGGTGCAGAACTGGTACCCCGGCGACGAGAACGGCAAGGGCGGCATCTATAACTTCGTCACGAAGCGCGGGATCTGCGAGGGCGAGAACGCCAAGATCTCGTGGACCCAGGTCGAGACCGGGTCGTCGATCACGTGGAAGTACCCGAGCGTGATCCTGAAGGGCGACAACTCGGTCGGTGAGTTCTACTCCGTGGCGCTCACGCGCATGCGGCAGCAGGCGGACACCGGCACGAAGATGATCCACCTCGGGAAGAACACCACCAGCACGATCGTGTCCAAGGGCATCTCGGCCGGACGCGGACAGAACGTGTACCGCGGCGAGGTGCGGATCAACCCCGGAGCCGAGAACGCGCGGAACTACACGGTGTGCGACTCGATGCTGCTGGGTGACAGGTGCGGCGCGCACACGTTCCCCTATATCGACGTGCGCAACAACAGCGCGCATGTGGAACACGAGGCGACGACGTCGAAGATCGGCGAAGACCAGATCTTCTACTGTCAGCAGCGCGGGATCTCCGAAGAGGACGCCGTGTCGATGATCGTGAACGGCTTCTGCAAAGACGTGTTCCGCAAGCTGCCGATGGAGTTCGCCGTCGAGGCGACGAAGCTGCTGGAGATCAGCCTCGAAGGTAGCGTCGGCTAGGACGGCACGGCGAGACGCACGAGTACGTAGCGCACAGGTGAGAAAAGCAAGAGCGGAGGCGGTTGGCGGAATGCTAGAGATCAGAGACCTGCACGTGCGCGTAGAGGAAACCGGTGAGGAGATCCTCAAGGGTCTGGACCTGACCGTGGCGGCCGGCGAAGTGCACTCCATCATGGGGCCGAACGGGTCCGGCAAGAGCACGTTGGCGCAGGTGTTGGCGGGGCGCGAGTCGTACGAGGTGACGAGCGGCTCGGTCACGTACCGCGGCCGCGACCTGCTGGATATGTCGCCGGAAGAGCGGGCGTGCGAGGGCGTGTTCCTGGCCTTCCAGTATCCCATCGAGATACCGGGCGTGAGCAACACGTACTTCCTCAAGGCCGCGGTGAACGCGCGACGCAAGCATCGCGGCGAGGGCGAAGTCGACGCGATGGACTTCCTCGGTCTCATCCGCGAGAAGGCGAAGTTGCTAGCCATGGATACCGCTCTGCTGAACCGGCCGGTGAACCAGGGCTTCTCGGGCGGCGAGAAGAAGCGCAACGAGATCTTCCAGATGGCCATGCTGGAGCCGCAACTCGCGGTCCTGGACGAGACGGACTCAGGTCTCGACATCGACGCGCTCAAGGTGGTCGCCAACGGCGTCAACGCGCTGCGCAGCCCGGAACGCGCGATCGTCGTCGTGACGCACTACCAGAGGCTGCTCGACTACATCGTCCCGGACTACGTCCACGTGCTGAACGACGGGCGCATAGTCAGATCGGGCGACAAGTCGCTGGCGCTGGAATTGGAAGACAAGGGCTACGGCTGGCTGACCGATGGCGCGCAGCCGGAAGCGTCGGCGTAGCGACGCGGGGCGGCGGACACGGAGGGATGGCACACACGATATGAACGATGCAGGCATCGGCGGAGTCGAGAGCTTCCTGGCGAACTTCCGCGCGCTCGAGGACGAGCTGGCCGCTGGCCCTCAGTGGCTGGTGGATCGGCGGCGGGCGGCGCTGGACAGGTTCGCGAAGCTCGGCCTCCCGACGACGAAGCACGAAGACTGGCGGTTCACGAACCTGCGTGGGCTCGCCGGCACGGGACTCGGGGTGGCCCCTCGCCCGTCTGTCGACATAGCGCGTGAGGCGATTCACGGCGCGCCGTTCGCGGACCTGGGATGTCCGCGCGCGGTGATCGTCGACGGTCACTTCGTGCGTGAGTTGTCGAGCGTGGAAGACGAGATCGACGGCGTGCGCGTGATGGGCTTCGCGGAAGCGGTGGAGGCCGGCGTCGACATCGTAGAAGCGCAGTTGGGGAAGCACGCCGCCATCGAGTCCGACGCGTTCAACGCGCTCAACACCGCGTTCGCGCGAGACGGGCTCGTCGTCCACGCGCCAGACGGCGTCGCGGCGGAACGTCCGATCCACATTCTCTCCGTGACTACGACGGGCGGCGCGCCTGTCGCGACCCACGGTCGGTATCTGATTGTCGCGGGAACGAGCAGCCAGGTCACCGTGGTAGAGACGCATGTCTCAACGGCGGCCGGGCCGTATCTGACGAATCCCGTGACGGAGATCGTCGCCGGCGCGAACGCGCACGTGGACCACTACCGCGTTCAGGCGGAGACGGCCGACGGGTACCACATCGGGTCGGTGCACACGTGGCAGGACCGGGACAGCGTGACGTCCACGCAGACGCTCTCCGTCGGTGGGCGGATGGCGCGGAACGGCGCGGTCGTGACACTGGGCGGAACTGCAGGCGAAGCGAATCTCAACGGGCTATATCTCGTCGGCGACGGGGAGCACGTGGACAACCACACGACGCTCGTGCACGCCGCCGAGAAGTGCAGCAGTCGAGAGGTGTACAAGGGCGTCCTCGACGGAGACGCGCGGGCCGTGTTCCACGGTCGGATCGTCGTCGAGCAGGACGCGCAGGAAACGGACTCGTACCAGACGAACAACAACCTGCTGCTCAGCGACGCCGCGCGCGTCAACACGAAGCCGCAACTGGAGATCTACGCGGACCAGGTGAAGTGCAGTCACGGCGCGACCATCGGCCAGATGGACGATGACTCCGTGTTCTACCTGCGTTCACGAGGCATCGACCGCCAGGCCGCGGAGGGGATGCTCATCTTCGCGTTCGTCAGTGAGGTGCTCGACGGCGTGCGCGTCGACGCGCTGCGCGAGCCGCTCGAGGATCGCCTGTTCGCGTGGCTGCCCCAGGGGGACGTTGTCCGGGAGGCGTTGAGGTGAGTATCGCCCAGGGAGCCCCCGCTCCGCTCGACGTCGACGCGATCCGGCAGGAGTTTCCCATCCTCCACCAGGACGTGCGCGGGAAGCCGCTCGTGTACCTCGACAACGCGGCGACGACGCAGAAGCCCCAGGCTGTCATCGATCGTCTCACCGAGTATTACACGACCATCAACGCGAACGTGCATCGCGGCGTGCACATGCTCAGCCAGAAGGCCACGGACGCGTTCGAGTCAGGTCGCGAAGCCGTGCGTGCGTATCTGAACGCGCGAGACGATCGCGAGGTCATCTTCGTTCGCGGGACGAGCGAGGCGATCAACCTCGTGGCGCACGGGTATGGGCGCAACCGCCTCGAGCCGGGCGACGAGATCATCATCTCGTCCATGGAGCACCACTCGAATATCGTGCCGTGGCAGATGGTCTGCGAGGAGACGGGGGCGAAGCTGCGCGTCATACCGATGACGGACAGCGGCGAGTTGCTGCTGGAGGAGTACGCGCGGTTGCTTAGTCCGCGCACCAAGCTCGTGTCCGTGGTGCACGTGTCGAACTCGCTGGGCACCGTGAATCCCGTGCGGGAGGTCACGGCGATGGCACACCAGGTCGGCGCGCTGGTGATGCTCGACGGGGCCCAGGCGGTTCAGCACATCCCGGTGGACGTGCAGGAGCTTGGGTGCGACTTCTTCGCGTTCTCGGGTCATAAGCTGTACGGGCCCACGGGGATCGGCGTGCTGTGGGGTCGGCAGGAAGTGCTAGAGGACATGGCGCCGTATCAGGGCGGCGGCGAGATGATCCGCACGGTGACCTTCGAGAAGACGACGTACAACGAGCTTCCGCACCGCTTCGAGGCGGGGACGCCGGACATCGCTGGGGTCGTCGCGTTGGAGGCGGCGCTGGAGTGGGTCTCGTCGGTGGGGCTCGATAGGATCGCCGCGCACGAGGCCGATCTGGTAGAGTATGCGACGCAGAGCTTGAGCTTTAATCGGCGGGTGCAACTGATCGGCGAGGCCAAGGAGCGCGCGAGCGTGGTCTCGTTCGTAATGGAAGCGGCGCATCCGCACGATATCGGCACGATCTTGGACAGCGAAGGTATCGCAGTGCGCACTGGCCATCACTGCACGCAGCCGGTCATGGATCGACTCGGGATCGCGGCCACGGCGCGCGCTTCGTTCGCCGTCTACAACACCCGCGACGAGGTGGACGCCCTCGTGAGCGGCGTCAACAAAGTGGCAGAGGTCCTCGGCTGATGGATCTGCGCGAGCTGTACCAAGACGTCATTCTCGACCACAACCGGAACCCGCAGAACTTCGGGAAGCCGGACGACTCGAATCGGCAGGCGGACGGGCATAACCCGCTGTGCGGCGACAAGATCACGGTGTACATCACCGTCGAGGGCGACCGCGTCGAAGATCTGCACTTCGATGGGGTCGGCTGCGCGATTTCGACGGCGTCTGCGTCGCTTATGACGGAGTCGCTGAAGGGTCGGTCGCTGGGCGAGGTCGCGGAGCTGTTCGAGGTGTTCCACGAGCTGGTCATGGGCAACGCCGACGCCATGTTCGACGGCCCCGATCTCGGCAAGCTCATCGCGTTTCAGGGCGTGAGCGAGTACCCGATGCGGGTCAAATGCGCGACCCTCTGCTGGCACACTCTGAACGCGGCCATCCAGAGCAAGCAGGACACAGTTACCACCGAGTAGCTACCACGCAATAGGACGGACCAGGGCATGGCCGAAAAGGCGGATCTCGCCGGGCTGATGGGCACGGCCCAGATCAAAGAGGACATCGTCGCGGCGCTCAAGACCGTCTACGACCCCGAGATCCCCGTGGATATCTACGAGATGGGGCTCATCTACCGCATCGATGTCGAGGACGATGGACGCGTCGATGTCGACATGACGCTCACGTCGCCAGCCTGCCCCGTGGCGCAAATCCTGCCGATGCAAGCGAAGTCGGCGATCGAGACGGTGCCGGGCGTCACGCACGTCGAGCTCGAGATCGTGTGGGACCCGCCGTGGGAGATGGAGCGCATGTCCGAAGCCGCCCGGTTCGAACTTGGGATACTCGACGTCGAACCTGCTCCGGACGCGGGCGCGTAGGTCGGCGTATCTCGCCCACCGACTCACCTAGCAGCGCTCGCGTGTACGACTCCAACGGGTCGCGGGGCCCTCGCCCGGCCGCTGTTGTAGCAGCCACGCGGGGCCGGCGCGGTCCTCTTGACAGGTTGCGCGCGTACTCGCATCCTCTCTGCCGGGCCGCCGCTGCCTGCACGACTCCACGATCGCACCACTCACGGGCGCCGCAATGAAGCACATTGAGGGCATGCTCACGCTCGACGAGTTGACCGAACTCATCGACGAGCGGGCTATCACGCAGGTCCTCGCCGTGTTCCCGGACTTCTACGGCCGGGTCATTGGCAAGCGCATCACCGGCGACTACTTCGTCGAGCACGTGGCCAAGCACGGCATGCACGCCTGCGATTACCTCCTCACAGTCGACATGGATATGACGCCGGTCCCCGGATATCGGCTGTCGAGTTGGGAGACGGGGTACGGCGACTTCCACGCCGTCCCGGATTGGGCGACGCTCCGTGTTGCGTCGTGGCTGGACAGCACGGCGATTGTGATCTGCGACCTTGCCGACGAGGCGACGGGCGACGCGATCCCCGTAGCGCCCAGGTCGATCCTGCGCCGTCAGGTGGAACGAGCCGAGGCGGCCGGGTTCACGCCGTACACTGCGTCTGAACTGGAGTTCTACCTCTTCAACGACACGTACGAGGTCGCGCGGGAGAAGCGGTACACGGACATCACGCGTGCGGGTTGGTACATCGAGGACTACCACATCTTCCAGGGCACGAAGGAGGATGACGTTGTCGGCGCGATACGGCAGCATCTCCAGGGCTCCGGCATCCCCGTCGAGTTCAGCAAGGGAGAGTGGGGACCCGGACAGCAGGAAATCAACATCCGCTACGCGGACGCGCTGCAGATGGCGGACCGCCACACGCTGTACAAGCACATCGCCAAGGAGGTCGCCTGGGGCCAGGAGAAGAGCATCAGCTTCATGGCGAAGTGGGACGCCGAGGAGGCCGGAAGCAGTTGCCACGTCCACATGAGCCTCCGCGATGTCGACGGCGGCGCGTCGGCGTTCGTCGGCGAGGACGCGGAGGCGTTGCCGGGATCGCACCTGGAGTGCACGCCGACGTTCAGACACTTCGTCGGCGGGATGCTCACGCACGCGCGGGACATCACTCTCTGCCTGGCGACGACCGTGAACTCGTACAAGCGCTTCCAGCCGGACACGTTCGCGCCCACAGCGATCGCATGGAGCTACGACAATCGCACGTCGGGCTTCCGGGTCGTCGGCAGTGGCGAGGGCCTGCGTGTCGAGTGCCGAGTGCCCGGCGCGGACGTCAACCCGTACCTGGCGTACGCGGCGCTCCTGGCTGCCGGAATGGACGGCGTTGCGAACGCTACTGAGCCGCCTCCACTTTTCCACGGGAACGCCTACGTCGATACGGAGTTGCCCACGATCCCAGCGTCGCTCTCCGAGGCCGTCGACGCGGCGGACGGCAGCACGTTCCTGCGGAGCGCGTTCGGAGACGATGTGGTGGATCACTTGGTGCACTTCGGACGCACGGAGCAGTCGCTCTATGATGCCGCGGTAACCGACTGGGAACGCATCCGCTACTTCGAGCGGATCTGAGGGCGAGGGAAGATGGACGCGACCGTCGAGTTCTCATTCCCAACCCGGGTCGTGTTCGGGCCTGGCTCTGTCGGCGGGCTTGGCGACCTGTGCGCAGATCTCGGGATCACGCGGCCCCTCGTGATCACGGACCCCGGCCTCGTTGCCGTGGGTATTCCCGACCGCATCACGGCGCCTCTCGCAGCCGCGAGCCTGCCGCACTGTGTATTCCACGACATCCAGGGCAATCCCGTCGAGCGCAACGTGCTGGACGCGACGCAGGCGTTCGTAGACCACGGAGCCGACGGTGTGATCGGCCTCGGCGGCGGAAGCGCGTTGGATGTCGCAAAGGCCGTTCGCCTCCGCGCCACGCACGATCTCCCCCTCGAGGAGTACGACGAGTACGTCGAGGGGTGGAAGAAGACGCACGCGGATGTCCCGCCGATGATCGCCATAGCGACAACGGCCGGCACCGGCAGCGAGGTGGGCCGCGCGGCGGTCATCACGCTGGAATCCACGGGCCGGAAGACGGTGCTGTTCGGCCCGCACCTGATGCCAAACGTCGCCGTGCTGGACGCGGAGCTTACCGTCGGGCTGCCCCCGACGCTCACGGCGTGGACCGGCATGGACGCTCTGACGCACTCGCTCGAAGCTTACCTGTCGCCGAACTTCCACCCATTCTGCGACGCCGTTGCGCTCCATGGCTTGCGGCTGTGCTTCGAGTTTCTGCCAGGAGCTTACGAGAACGGCAGCGATACGGCGGCCCGCGGTATGATGCTGCTCGCCTCGGCCATGGGCGCCACCGCGTTCCAAAAGGGCCTAGGCGCGACGCACTCGCTGGCGCACCCGTTGTCGACGCTGCATGGCATCCACCACGGCTTAGCGAACGCCGTCATGCTGCCCACGGTCTTGGACTACAACGAGGAGGCGGCGTCGCGCCGGCTGGCGGACGTGGCGCACGCGATCGGCGCGGAAGGGACAGCGGCGGAGTCGATCGCGACGTTGTCGGCGCGTGTGAACATCCCGGGCTCGCTGAGCGAGTTGGGGATAACCGAAGCCGATCTCCCCGCCCTCGCGGAAGAGGCGATACTCGACGGATGTCACCTCACGAACCCGCGCAAAGTAACCGTCGACGACATGCTGGACATGTACCGCGCGACCCTGTAGGGCCTTAGCGCGGCACCCTGGAGGATTCCTGATCGATGGAGCGTGAATTCGCATACGACCGCCGGTACACCGGGTCGCTGAAGGCGGTTATTCTCGACTGGGCGGGCACGACGCTGGATTACGGGTGCTATGCGCCCGCGGTAGTGTTCATTGACGTGTACAAGCGCAAGGGCGTGCCGATCACTATCGAGGAAGCGCGGGCGCCGATGGGCGCTCACAAGCTCGTGCACATTCGCAAGATCTCTCGCATCCCTGCCGTAGCAAAGCGATGGGAAGAAGAGCACGGACGGCGGCCGACCGAGGACGACGTGCAGGCGATGTTCGAGGATTTCATCCCTCTGCAGCTCGCGTGCCTCGCGGACTACGGCGAGCTGATCCCGGGCGCGCTCGAGGCCGTCGCCGACTTCCGGGCCCGCGGACTGAAGATCGGCTCGACCACGGGCTACACGACGGAGATGGGAGACATCCTGTTCGCCGAGGCCGAGAGGCGCGGGTACTCGCCCGATGTCGCAGTCTGCGCGTCCGAGGTCCCAGCGGGCAGGCCGGAGCCCTGGATGTGTCTGCAGAACGCGTTCAACCTGCAGGTCTACCCGATGGAGGCGATCGTCAAGGTCGGGGACACGTTGCCCGACATTGAGGAGGGCCTGAACGCGTCGATGTGGACGATCGGGTTGGCGAAGACAGGCAACGAGATCGGGCTGAACGCCGAGGAGATCGAGGCGCTACCCGAGGACGACTTCCAGGAGCGACTCGCCAACGCGTACAAGCGGCTGCACCAGACGGGCGCGCACTACGTCGTCGACGGGATATGGGACGTGCCGCCCATTCTCGACAAGATCAACGCGCGGCTGTCGCGTGGCGAACGGCCCTAGCGTCGGGTCAACGACCCGCTTAGATGGACGGAACCCCATGCAGTTGAGCCCCGCCATGCCACCGGGAGACGCGCTCGTCGATTCGCGGTACACGCGCGTACCGGACACCAACACGGTCTTCGACCCGTCGATCCCGACCTACGCCTCGCTCGAGGAGTGGGAGCATCGGAAGGCGGAGTTGCGCCTGCACATCCTGACGGCCACAGGCCTGTTCCCGACGCCAGACAAGTGCGATCTGAGCCCGCGCACGACTGGCGTCCACGAAGGCGAGGGGTACGTCGTCGAGAACGTGCACTTCGAGAGCTATCCGGGGTTTTACTGCACCGGCAACCTGTACCGGCCGGCACAGGACGGCGCCACCCGCCCGGGGATCGCGTGTCCGCACGGCCACGCGGCCCACGGGCGGCTGGAGGACACCGAGATCTTCTCGGTGCCCGCGCGCTGCGTGTCGTTGGCGTTGCAGGGGAACGTCGTGTTCTCCTACGACATGATCGGCTACAACGACAGCACGCAACTCCCGCACGACTTCAGCGGCGAGCGTGAGTACCTGTGGGGTATCTCGCTCCTCGGCCTACAGTTGTGGAACAGCATCCGTGTGCTGGACTACCTGACCTCGCGCGACGACGTAGACGAGACGCGGATCGCATGCACGGGGGCGTCGGGCGGGGGCACGCAGACGTTCCTGCTCGCCGCTGTGGACGATCGCGTGAAGGTGAGCGTGCCCGCGGTGATGGTCTCCGCGCACATGCAGGGCGGGTGTCTCTGCGAGAACGTCCCGCACCTGCGCCTTGAGACGAACAATGTCGAAATCGCCGCGATGGCGGCCCCCCGGCCGCAGTTGCTGGTGTCGGCCACGGGCGACTGGACGAAGGACACACCAGACGTCGAATATCCGGCCATCAGGGAGATCTACGCCCTCTATGGGGCGGAGGGTCATCTCTCCGAACACCAGGTGGACGCGGGTCACAACACGAACCTCGAGAGCCGCGAGGCGATGTACTCGTGGATGGCGAAATGGCTGCACGGAGAGCTTGACGTCGCCAACACACGCGAGCCTGCGTACGAACTCGTAGGGCCGGACGCGCGACGCGTGTTCCCGGATGGGCCGCCGGCCGCCGCTCCGAATCGAGACGCGGTCGTCCAAGAGATCGTTGAGCGTGGCCAGGCCCAGCTAGAGTCACTCGTACCGGTGGACGCGGAGTCGCTCGAGCGAGCGCGCACGGTGCTGGGCGGCCTCTACACTCACACGCTGAACCCCCTTGATGCGTCGACCGTGGATGTCGTCGCGCGGACCGTGGACGGGCAGGTAGAGCGCCTCGTCCTGTCGCCTACGGGCGCCGGGCACGCTGTGCCCGCTGCGTTGGTCTCCCCGGCGAACGGGTGCACGGAGCTGGTCGTTCTCGCCACGGCCGACGGGAAGGACTCTCCCGAAGCCAGCCCGGCCATCGACGGATTGGTGAATGCTGGGTACGGCGTCCTCGCCGTTGACGTGTTCGGCGTTGGCGAGGCGGCTCGGGAAGACCGTGCCGAGGGCCGCCACTTCCTAACCTTCAACAGGGCCGAAGCCGCGGCGAAGGCGCAGGACATACAGACGGCGGTGACGTACGCAGGCGAACGCGCAGAACGGGTGCACCTCGTGGGCGTCGGTGCCGCTGGGCTGTGGACTTTACTGGCGCGTCCTGGAGCCAACATCGATGGGCAGACGGCGGCCGATCTCCAGGGGATCGACCCCACCGATGACGACGCTCTCATCGAGCGGGCATACGTTCCGGGTCTGGCGCGCGCCGGAGGCGTCCTGAGCGCGGGGATTCTGTCCGCGCCCGGGTCACTGGCGCTGTACTCCGTGCCGTCGAGCGCGGACATGTCCCCGATAGCGAGCGCGTATGCGGCGGCGGGGTCGACGCACGCGTTTGCAACGAGTCGCGCTTCCCTGGACGCGCCTGCCGTCGTCCGGGCCATCGTCGGCTAGCGCGGAGACCGTTGGGAGGACGGGTGATGTGGAGTGTCGACGGCGCGGAGCTTCCCGCCGACGTGAGGGAGACGCGCTTCCCCAAGATGGCGCGCGTCCGGCAGACGTTCGACCGGCCGCGCGTGGACGACGTCGCGGCGGCCGTGCTGGCACAAGCTGCTGAGTGCGGGCTCGGCTCCCGAGTGCGGCCGGGGGATACCGTCGCCATCACCGCGGGTTCCCGCGGCATTGCGAACATCGACACGATCGTGCGCGGCGTAGTCGACGCCGTCCGCGCGGTTGGTGGCCGACCGTTCGTCTTCCCGGCCATGGGGAGCCACGGCGGCGCCACCGCCGAAGGGCAAGCGTCCGTCCTCGAGCATTACGGCATCACCGAAGCTACGATGGGCTGCTCGGTCAAGTGCGGGCCCGACGCCGTGGAGTTGGGCCGCCTCGACGACGGCACACCGGTCTATCTCGACCGGTACGCGCACGAGGCCGACCACCTCGCTGTCGTGAATCGCGTCAAGCCGCACACAGGGTTCCACGCGGCTGTCGAAAGCGGGCTGTGCAAGATGCTCGCAATCGGCGTGGGCAAGCAGATGGGGGCCAGCTATTACCACCGGGCGTTTCTGCGGCAGGACTTCGAGCAGATCGTCATTGGAGCAGCGGAGTTCCTCATCGACTCGGGACGCGTGTGCATGGGACTGGCGGTGGTCGAGAACGCCTACGACGAAACCGCGATGGTCGTCGGGCTGGCGCCTCAAGAGATCGTGCCCGTCGAGAAGAAGCTCATTCGGCAAGCCCGCGAGCTTATGGGCTCGATCCTGTTCCGGGAGATCGACTGCCTCATCGTGGACGCCATCGGCAAGGACGTGAGCGGCGGCGGGATGGACAGCAACATTACTGGGCGGAAGTTCCGCGCAGGCGAGGGTGCATCGTCGGTCCAGGCGCCGGACATCCTGCGCATATTCGTCCGGGACATGACCGAGAAATCGCAGGGGAACGCCACGGGCATCGGCAGCGCGGACGTCACCACGACACGGCTGGTCGAGCAGATCGACCGGAACTCCACCTACATGAACGCCCTTACGGCGAAGGTCACCGAGGGCTGTAAGATCCCGCCGTATTTCGACACCGATGTGGCAGCACTCGCCTGGGTTCTGAACACCGTCGGTCTGACGGAGCCGCAGGACACGAAGACAGTGCGCATCAGGTCGACGTTGGACCTGGAGGACATCCTCGTGTCCGAGGCGCTGCTTGCCGAGGCGCGCGAAGCGCCGAACGCAACCGTCCTGGGCAGCCCCGAGTCGATGCAGTTCACCGACGCGGGTCAACTGACGGACTTCTGACGCAGGCCGTTCGCAGCACCCGGCCTTCGCGCCTGCCAATGTGTCCCGGTTGTTTCGCTAGCAGCGCGACGCCTGCGGCTACTCGTGGCCGGTCAGGCGAGGCAGGCCGAACCGGTCGGCCATTGCCGTGAGCTTCGCGACGGTGCCGGCAGGCAGGGGTATCCCATCGACGGCCCGCCTCGCGTGGGCGCGGTGCTCCAGCTCTCCTGGGACAAGCACTTCATCGCATCCGTCTGCCGTTGGGAGGGCCTTGATGCCGTCGATCAGGGCGTCAACCCGCTCGGCGTATTCACCCGGGTCGCCGAACGCCGAGATGTCGACGGCCGCGACGATGCTGTTCTGGTTGTGAGGGCGCGCCGCGCCACCAGCCGCCATGAACGGCTCGGCTAACGGATTCGCCGCCATGATGCTCGCGAGGCATTCGAACATCATCGCGAGGCCGGAACCCTTGTACAGCCCGGCGGGCACGAGGATCTTGGCCTTCGTGGCGTCCGTCGTGGGACGGCCGTCGGCGTCGAGCGCCCAGCCTTCGCCCAGAGGCGCTCCTCGATCCGCGGCGTACTGGAGCTTCCCGCCCGCCGCGACGCTCGTCGCCATGTCCAAAACGAGAGGCGGTCGCTCCGCGGTCGGCACGGCGATCGTGATCGGGCTGTTGTGGAAGCCGGCGGCGCGCGCGCCGTGCGGGGCCATGTTGGGCGGGCTGCACACGATGGCGATGCCGGCCATCCCCTCTTCCGCGGCCATCATCGAGTAGTACGCCATCGCCCCCTGGTGGGTGACGTTCCTGATGAGCCCCCAGCCTATGCCTACGGCCCGCGCTTTCTCCGTCACCGCGCGCATGGCCATCTTCGTCACCGGTGGCCCGAGTGATCTGTCGGCGTCCCACTGGCACACGGCGACGGTTTCCCGCGTCACGCGGACGTCGGGCCGCGGGTTCATCAGCCGGGCGTCGGCCAGTTCGACGTACCACGGGATGCGGAGGACGCCGTGCGAGTCGACGCCACGGAGGTTCGCCCACACGAGCAACTCCGCGACATCGGCGGCGTCGCCCGCGACCATGCCGACCGCCTCGAAGACGGCCTGCGTGAAGTCGGTCAGCGGTTGCGCTTGGACTAGCAGGCCGTCGTCAGCCACCGAGCACCGCCTTGGCGAGAATCTTCTCGGCGACCTCCATCGTCTTGATCGCGTCGCCGAAATGCGAGCCGGGCAGCGTTCCCGCGCGCACCGCGTCGATGAAGTCGCGGTTCTTGGCCTGGAAGCCGCCGAACACGAAGTTCTGCTCGCTGCCGGCGACTTCACGCGTGTCGAACTCTTCGCCAGCCGTGTCACCGTCGGTGTAGAGGATGCCCTTACCCTCGTGCTCGGCCTCGACGCACACGCCGGGAGAGTGCATTTCGACGCGGAAGACGCGTCGACCGCTCGCCCAGCTGTTCATCAGGACGCCGGTGGCGCCGTTGTCGAATCGCAACAGCGCGATCGTGACGTTGATGTCGGGGGTGCCTATCTGCTTCGTCACGCTGTCGATCGCGACTACGTCGCCGCCACACATCCAGCGCAGCGTATCTATCGCGTGGACGCTGTCGTCCATCATGTGGTCGCGGGCCGCGAGGTACGGGCTCGGGCCGTGCTTGTAGAACGTGCATACGGCGTGCGTGATCGGGCCGCGCTTCAGGCACTCCTCGTGCAGCATGACAACCATCGGGCACGTGCGCCGCTGGAAACTCACCTGCGTGACGCAGTCGTTCGCCTCGGCGAGGTGCGCCAACGCGCGCGCCTGGTGCATCGTGATGCCCATCGGCTTCTCGATGTACAGGTTCAGGCCCTCGCCCAGGCACCATGTCCAGATGTCATACATGATGTGCGGTTGACCGATGACGTACACAGCGTCGGGCGCGGTCGCTTCGACCATTTCGCGGTAGCTGGCGTAGCGTCCGTCGACGCCGTACTTGTCCGCGGTGGCGTTGAGTCGCGCGGAGTCCAAGTCGCTGATACCGACGATCTCGACATCGTCGAAGGATGCTAGCGACGGGTAGTGGACGCCGTTGGCCATGCCGCCCGCGCCGACGAACGCAACTCGTGTCCTTGCCGAGGAATCGGGCATCGGTGTCTCCACATAGCGTTGACGCCCCAGCGCTGGTAGCGATGGGGCGTCCGGTGATCGCGATTCATCTGCGGTGGATCAGCGCGCCTACCGCATGCGTACGACCAAGTTGGTGATGTCGTCGCCGTCGTGCTCTACGCCGCCTAGGGTCACATGGCCGTCGAAGAACTGGCACCACTCGCGCGCCTGTAACTGCAGTTCGTCGATGACATCCTGCGGCTCCATCTCCGACGTCTTGATGATGAGGGCCTCGATGCGCTCGTCGCCAAACTCCTGCGTGCGGTCCACCTCTGTCGCGCCTGGCGGGCAGTACGGGGCCTCGATGATCCCGTCGGAGTAGCACACGAGCAGATCGCCCGGCTCGTACTGCATTACCTCGGACGTGTACGTCGCGCCGCCCTGGATGCCCAACTGGAAGGTCTGGGACGCCAAGGGGTCGAACTCGCCGCTGGTCATCCGGTACAGGTACGGGTGGGACTGCTGCCCGGCGTTCGTGTATTCGATCGTTTTGGCGTTGCGGTCGAACAGCATGCAGACGTACGTCATGAAGAGCGTCGCGCCGAACACCTCGCAGATGACGTCGTTGATCGCGCGGGTGATGGCCGACACCGATGGGTCGACACGCGCCTGGGTGTGCGCGGCACTACGCGCAAGTAGCATCAGCAGTCCGGCGTTCAGCCCGTGCCCGGTCGAGTCCGCGAAGATCACGATGATCCGATCTGGGTCGTCCTCGAACTCGATGAAGTCGTAGTAGTCACCACTGACGCCGCGAGCGCCGGTGTATATCACCGCGCAGTCGCTTTCCCCGAAGTAGTCCGGCATGCCGTCGGGGAGGGCGAGCTTCTGGGTCTCCTCCGCCTGCTTGACCTCGGACTCGATGGCAGCCTTGGCAGCCGCCTCGGCGACGGCCTTCTCGGTGGTCCTGCGCATCTCGTCCTGCTGCATCCGCGCGAGATTGCGGAGGAACGCAAGGCCGGCTTCGGGAGCGTCGCGGAAGGTGGCCGTCCACGAGGCGAGGTCGAACCGAAGGAGTATCGTGTCCCCCTCGCAAACGAGCGTCGCGCTCCGGACCGCGCCGTCCAGGAGCGACATCTCACCGACGACCACGCCCTCCGCCTTGACGATGTCGAGATCCTTGCCCTGTGGCAGCACGCGAATGCCGCCCTGGTGGACAAGCCACATCACATCGCCGTCGTCACCATCGCGGCAAAGGAGCGATCCTGGCTCGTAACGGATCGCCTCCATCTTCTCGCAGATCGCCAGGAGGTCGCCGTGCTCGATGCCCGCGTACAACGGCAGGGGCTGCACGATGTCGCACATTTCCTCCGCGGACATGTCGACCGGTATTGGGCTGCCGTAGTCGGCCGGGATCGGGTAGTCGGCCCCGGCGTCGGCCTCCTCCTCTTCCACCAGCTCTTCGACAGCGGCGGCAGGAGCGTCCATCGACATGAGGTCGTCGAGGGACATGTCCCCGCCGCCGGAGTCGTCTCCGCCGAACAGGTCGTCGAGCGACATGGCGTCGCCGCCGGCGCCGCTGCTGGCGTCGTCGGAAGCAAAGAGCGCGTCCAGCGAGTCCGAGGAGCCGTCTCCGCTCGCGGAGTCGGCGAACAGGTCGTCGAGGGACAAGGACTCTTCTGGGGCGGGGGTGGACGTGTCCAACGCCATCAGTTCGTCCAGGGACGCAACCTCGTTGGAAACGTCGCCCAGGTCGTCGAAGGTTGCGGCTGCGTCCGTGTCGGCAAGTGCCGCTAGGTCGTCCACATCTGTGGCGTCGCCGTCGCCGAGGAGGTCATCGAGTGAAAGTACATCGCCCGTATCCGGCGCGTCGTCAGCGGTCGCGTCTTCGTCGTCCGCCCCCGTAGCGTCGTCCGTAGCGCGGTCGTCGGGCGACTGTGCCTCGGTGGGTTCGTCCGCGGCAGTCTCTGTGTGCAAATCTAGCTCCGCTTCGCCTGAGGCGGGTGTCGCTACAGGGTCATACGCTTCGTGGGCGTCGACCGGTGCATCCGCATCAGTATTGCTTTCCCGTGTGTCCGCCGTTCGTTCACCAAACGAGGCGAGTGTGAATCCCGCTGGTAGCCCGTCTCCTCGCCGGTGACGCTCGTATACGAACTTGCGTAGCTGCGCCTTGCGGAGGACGTCGAGCTTCTCGAATTCGCGGTCGAAGGCGTCCGGGGAGGCCGCCGCCAAGTCCACGAGTTCCTCAAGCCGATCGTCGTCGAGCCAACCTGGCTCCGGCAGTCCCGATCCAGACGCCGCCATAGCCGGGGTCCCCTCGGGCAAAGCGCCATTCCCACTACTTTGCCATAGTATCGACATGCGGGCGCTGCGTGTCAACGGGTCGGATCGGTGCGGTGGGTGGTCGCGGACGGTCGCGCACCGCAGACGATCGGGAGCAGGAGGCGTGAGGCGACGCAGAGACCCCATCGCTCAGAAGCACACCGCGCTTCTTCGCTCCCCGGTGCGGGAAGGCTTTCACGCGTCCACACGCAGACGGCGGGTGGGGCCCGCGACTCTGACCTGCCGACTGCCGATGGGCACACCCGATCGTGGCATGGCCCGTCGGGGCTGAGGACGCTTACCCCTATCCCAGTGACACCGGCCTGCCTGTCTTGAATGACTCGTCGGCCGCGAGCGTCACGCGGATGGCGTTCACCCCGTCTTCGTACGCCCCCTGGATGAGCGACCGATCGCCTGTGCTGACGGCGCGGATGAAGTGGTCGTCCTCAATGGCGAAGATGTCGCCCTCGCCTGGGATTTCCTCGACGGCCTTGCCGCCGTCCGTGAGGATCCGGACCGAGTGCTCCCACCCGCTGAACAGAGCAGTGACGTCGTTCGCGTAGACGTTCAGCGTGACGCCACCACCGCCTCCGTTCGATGAGCAACTCGACCAGAGATTGGCTACGGCGTTATTCGCGAACCGCATGTTGACGACCATCGCATCCTCGATGTCGTACTGCGGCGCGGTGTCGCGGTTCAGGCCGGTCGCGGCGTACGCATGTATCTCGACAGGCATCCCGAACAGCCATAGGACCACGTCGACGGTATGCGTCACCTGCTCGTGGAACTGCCCGCCGCTGCGGCTCTTGACGGGCCACCAGGAGCCAATCCCACTTCCACCGTCGCCGCGCGGCGTGCCGCCAATCCAGCCGCCGTACGCCATGATGGCGGGGTCGCTCTGGAGCATCGCACGCACGCGTTGTATGCCCGCGCGATAGCGGTTCATGTAGCCGATGGCCGACATTACGTCGTTCTCGCGCGCCGCCGCGGCGATCTCCTCGGCCTGGTCGACATACAGGTTCACGGGCTTCTCGACGAAGAACGGAATCGCCCGCTCGATCGCGAGCAGTTCGTCCCCGTGAGCGAATGGCGGCAAACAGAAGTAGGCCGCGTCCATCGGCACACTGCCGAACATGTCGCCCGCGTTCGTGAACGTCTGGGAGCCTTCAGCGCCGTACTTCTCCTGTACGACGGTCAACCGTTCCTCGTTCACGTCCGTGAAACCTACGAGGTCGACATCGGCGCGCTCGGACAACGGCCCTAGATGCGCTTCGGCGATGCCACCGCAACCCACGAATCCGACCCGTGTCTTAGCCATGGAGTGTCTCCCGCGGGGGCATCGTACCTTGTCCCCCATTGCCCGCCTGACTAGCATTGCTACCGGATTCGCGGATTGTACCACGCCCGCCGTCCATCACTCACCGCTAGGAGCCGCGGACCGTGGAGAAACGTCTCTCCTGCCGAGTAGCGTCCGTGTCCGGCGCCGCCCTCGTCGCGTTCATGCTCGCGCTCCCGGTGGCCGGGCAGGAGGCGCGCGTGTTCAGCCTCGCGGAGGCGGTCGAGCACGCGTGGGCGAACCACCCGGACATCGCCCTCGCCCAGGAGGGCATCCTGGCCGCCGAGGGACAGGTGGAGCAGGCGCGAGCCGGCTACTTCCCATCCCTTACGCTCACCGGAGCCTACACGTACAACGGCGTGCTACCCAAGTCGGTGCTCGACTTCGGAGGCGGCGCGCTGCCGGCGTTTGGCGATCCAGCCGGCGGTCAGTCGGACCCGACGGCCGCGCCTCCCGTGGAAGACCCCGCCCAAGCCGACGTGATCGAGATCGAATTCGGCACGCGCGACGACTACCGCGCCATCGCCCAGACGCAGTGGTCGGTGTTCACGTGGGGCAAGACCGCGAACGGGTACCGACAGGCACAGGCCGGGGCGCGGGCGGTGGAACACCGGTTGACCTCAACGCGACGCAACATCGCGCTGGGGGTCGTCGAGGCGTTCTACGGGGTGCTCGTCACGAAGGAAGTGGCGCAGGTCGCCGAACGCGCGCGCGAGCAATCTGAGCGTCGTCTCGACATCGTGCAGAAGCGGCTGGACGCCGGAGTCGTGACCCGACTCGATCTCC
>JABGQA010000139.1 GCA_018644665.1 Candidatus Poribacteria bacterium | reverse complement strand
CGCGCGCGGCCTTCGGCTTTCCGTCGACGGAACGCTCGCCGCTACCGAGACCGTCCGGGACGGGCTCTACAAGGACATCACGTACGGGGACGCTCTCGCGATCACGATCGGTCAGCGATTCCGTGACCGTGGGTTCAAGGACGGGAAGGTCGACGAGTTCCGCGTGTTCGCCCGCGAGTTGACGCCGCCCGAAGTGAGGCACTTGGTCACTGGCTCGTTCGACCCCAACGATGCGGACGAGCGAGAGCTATACGCGTACTACCTCGCCAATCACGACGACGCGTACGGGGCCGCGGCGCAAGCTCTGCACACGGCCCGGGCCGCCCTGGACGCTGAGGCGAACGGACTGCCCGAGATCATGGCAATGACCGAGGCGGATCGACCGCGGCCGACGTACCTCCTCGGCCGCGGCGCCTACGACGCGCCCGGAGAACAGGTCGGCCGAGACACTCCGGCCGGAGTGATGGCGTTCCCCGAGGACGCGCCTCGCAACAGGCTAGGGCTGGCGCAATGGCTGACGTCACCACGCCATCCGCTGACCGCGAGGGTCGCGGTGAACCGCTACTGGCAGGGCCTGTTCGGCCGGGGCATCGTGACGACGCCCGACGACTTCGGGAGCCAGGGGGCCGCGCCCACGCATCCAGATCTCCTGGACATGCTCGCCACCCGCTTCGTGGCGAGCGGCTGGGATCGTAAGGCGATCATCAAGCTGATGGTCATGTCGGCGACGTACCGCCAAGACTCGACGGCGAGCCCGGACGGGCTAGCGCGTGACCCGGACAACGCGTTGCTGGCCCGAGGAACTCGGCGAAGGCTGGCGGCTGAAGCCGTCCGAGACAACGCGCTCTACGTCTCCGGGTTGCTGCACGAGGAACACGGCGGGCCTGGTGCTAAGCCGTACCAACCCGACGGCCTGTGGCGCGAGAAGAGCGGAGCAACGTACAGACACGACCGTGACTTGCGCCTCTACCGCCGTAGCCTCTACACGTACTGGAAGCGGACGTCGCCGCCGCCGTCGATGTTGCTGTTCGATGCGGACACTCGGGAGGTGTGCGTCGCGCGTCGACAGGTGACAAACACGCCGATGCAGGCGCTGGTGCTGCTGAACGACACCCAGTTCGTCGAGGCCGCGCGGGCGTTCGCGGAGCGGCTGATGCGGCGGCCGGCCGGCGCGCGCGAGGACCGCGTGCGGCACGCGTACCGCGCAGCGACCGGCCGTCAACCGACCGACGAGGAGGCCAGCATGCTCGTCGGCCTGCTGGACGAGCAACGCGAGCACTTCGCACGACATCCCGACGACGCGTACGCGCTGTTGCGCGTCGGCGAGTCGACAGCGCCGTCGGAGTTGGACCCGGTCGAGCTTGCCGCGACGACGATGCTCACAAGCGCCATCATGAACCTCGATGCCACCGTGACCCGACGGTAGGGAGCAGTCACTTGAGCGACGTGATGCGCATGACGCGACGGGTGTTCCTATCGCAAGTGGGCGTGGGGCTGGGGTCCATCGCCCTCGGGCAGATGGCGCGAGCGAGCGAACCCGGGATGCACGGCACGCTCGGGGCGCCGCACTTCGCCCCAAAGGCACGGCGGGTCATCTACCTGTTCCAGAGCGGCGGCCCCTCGCAGGTAGACCTGTTCGACCACAAGCCGGCGCTGAACGAGCGGAATGGCGAAGACCTGCCCGCGTCCGTGCGCATGGGGCAGCGTCTGACGAACATGTCCGGTAATCAGGCGACGTTGCCACTCGCGGGGTCGGCGTTCCGCTTCGCGCGGTATGGCCAGAGCGGTGCGTGGGTCAGCGACCTTCTCCCGTATACGTCGCAGATCGTGGACGACCTGTGCTTCGTGAAGTCCGTCTACACGGAGGCGATCAACCACGACCCGGCGATCACGTTCTTCCAGACGGGATCGCAGATCGCCGGGCGGCCGTGCATGGGGTCGTGGATCAGCTACGGCCTCGGGAGCATGAACGACAACCTGCCTGCGTTCTGTGTGCTGGTGAGCAAGGATAAGGGCGGGCAGCCGCTTTACTCGCGGCTTTGGGGGAACGGGTTCCTGCCGTCGGAGCACCAGGGGGCGCAGTTCCGCGCGGGACGAGACCCGATCCTCTACCTGTCCAACCCAGACGGCGTGTCCGCGGATTGCCGCAGGTTGGTGCTGGACCGGGTGCGGGACCTGAACGACCTCGCCGCCGAACGGGAAGGCGATCCCGAGATCGACGCGCGTACGGCGCAGTACGAGATGGCGTACCGAATGCAGACGTCGGTCCCGGAAGTCACCGATCTGTCCGACGAGCCGGATTCCGTGTTCGACATGTACGGCCCGGATGCGCGCGATCCCGGCTCATACGCCGCCAACTGCCTGCTTGCGCGGCGGCTGGCCGAACGGAACGTCCGGTTCATACAGCTCTACCACAAGGGGTGGGACCAGCATGGAGGCCTCCCGCGCGGAATCCACCAGCAGTGCAAGGAGACGGATCAGGCCACGGCAGCCCTGATCACGGACCTGAAGCAGCGAGGGATGCTCGACGACACGCTCGTCATCTGGGGCGGGGAGTTCGGTCGGACGAGTTACTGCCAGGGGAAGCTCACCGCGACCGACTACGGACGCGACCACCACCCGCGGTGCTTCACGATGTGGATGGCAGGAGGAGGCGTCCGAGCCGGGACGACCTACGGCGCGACGGACGACCTCGGGTACAACATCGCCGAGAAGCCGCTGCACGTGAACGACCTGCACGCCACGGTCCTGCACCTGCTCGGCATAGACCACGAGCGGCTCACGCACAAGCACCAGGGGCGGCGCTTCCGCCTAACCGATGTCAGCGGGGAGGCGGTGGCCGGTCTACTCGCCTGACCGCTCCTGCCGCGAACGCCCCCCCGCGCGCCAACCTCTAGTACGCGCTCCGCAGCCGCGCCCACACCTCCGGCAACTTTCCACGTGACTCGACGGGTCGCGGAATGCCGTCGCCGTTGACGCTGACGTTGTCGAAGTGACCCACGGCGTCGAACGTTCCGACGCCGATGGCGCCGGAGGGGAAGTCGCCGTCGATGACGTCGATCTCCAACACCCCGTCGATGTAGCATCGGATTTCATCACCCTCGACTTCGACCTTCAGGACATAGTCGACGCCGATCTCGGCCGGCTGGGCTAGGTTCTCCTGGATGATGATGTTCGGCGCCTTGATGAGCGCCGGCCCTTCCGCGGCCCGCTCGTCCAGCCGGAAGTAGTAGTAGTCACCGGTGTCCGATTTCTCGGTGACGCGGAAGAAGATGCCCACGATAGGGGCGGTTGCTCCACCCTCCTCGATTCGGACGTTGGCCTCCAGCGTGTAGTCGTCCCAGTCTTCGTCGCCGAAGTAGCTACGGTGGTAGGTCTCGTGTGTCGCGGTCGTCGTCCAAACCAGGTCGGCTTGGGTGTATTCGCCCTTTGAGACGGCCCACTCGCCCTGGACCTCGGTCCAGTCGGCGGCCTTTCCTGCATCGAAGTCCTCTGTCAACGCGAGCGCGCAGTGGGCCGTAGCGAAGGTCAACAGGACGGCACATGCCATGAAGCGTTTCATTGGGGTTCTCCATCGTCCCTAGCGTCTGCCCTGCCCGCGAGTTCCGTCGATCGCGGGCAGGCCGGACGCGTGCAGTCGGGGCCGCAACACTCAACGCGCGTGCCGCGGAGGGACGCGGCCGTGGTGTCACACGTCGACGTTCTATACCGCCTAGTAGGCGCTCCGCAGACGGGCCCACACGTTGGGCAGCTTGCCGCGCGCTTCCACGGGCGTAGCGATACCTACGCCGCTGACGCTGACGTCGTCGAAGGAGCCGACCGCGTCGAACGTGCCGACGCCAACGGCCCCGGTTGCGAAGTCGCTGTCGGTGACGTCGATCTCCAACACTCCGTCAACGTAGCAACGGATGGAATCGCCCTCGACTTCGACCTTCAGCACGTAATCGACACCGAGCGCCGCCGGCTTCTCCAAGTTCTCCTGGATGATGGTGTTCGGCGCCTTGACGAGCGCCGGCCCTTCCGCGGGGCGCTCGTCGAGCCGGAAGAGGTAGTAGTCGCCGCCAGCCGACTTCTCGGTGACGCGGAAGAAGATGCCTAGGATTGCCGCGACGCCGCCGCTCTCGTCGATCCTGACGGTCGCCTCCACGGTGTAGTCGGTCCAGCTCGCGTCGCCGAAGTAGCTGCGGTGGTACGTCTCGTTCGTCGCGGTCGTCGCCCACGTGAGGTCGGACTGCGTATACTCGCCGTTCGCAACGGCCCATGTTCCCTGAACCTCGGTCCAGTCACCAGCCGCGCCGGAATCGAAGTTCTCGGTAAGCGCGAACGCGCCGTTGGCGGCCGCGAACGTCAGTAAGAAGGCACATATCGTGGCGCGTCTCATCACTGCGCATCTCCTGCGGAATGGTGTGTCGCGGGCGGTCGACGGATGTCGCCCGGATTCGGCGTCAGGCTACGCCCATCTGCCCCGGTGCGCAACCACCGCGGCGCATGACCGTGGCGGAAGGGCGAGTCGCGGGCTAATGTCCGGGTGAACGGACGTCTTGGCGGAACCGACGTGGACGATGGGTCAGGAGGCCGGTGACATGCCCCGTGAGATGAGTTCGAGGGAGCGGGTACTGACGGCGTTTGCACGCCAGGAACCAGACCGCGTGCCTATCAACTACCTGTCGAATCCAGGCATCGACGCGCGCATGAAAGCGCACTACGGGCTTGCCGCGAACGACAACCTGCGTCTGCGCGAGATCCTCGGCGTGGACTTCCGCGGCTCAGGCGCGCCCTACGTGGGGCCGGAGCTGCACAACGACATCCCCGACCGCACGGTCGACCTTTGGGGGATCCGCCGCCGCTACGTCGAACACGACAGCGGCGGGTATTGGGACTACTGCGACTTCCCGCTCTCAGACGCCACGTTAGACGAAATCGAAGCGTGGCCAATGCCCTCGCCCGACGACTACGACTACTCGAACGTCGCCGCGCAGTGCGCCGCGCAGGAGGAGTTCTGCGTCGTGGGCGGAAGCGTGGGCCTGCCGGACATCATCAACAGCACGGGCATGATCCGCACGATGGAGCAGGTGCTCGTAGATCTGCTGACCGAGGACGCCGCGGGGCTGCGCTACATCGAGCGGAAGAGCGCGACGCTCCTGGAGATCACCGCGCGTACGCTCGAAGCGGCGAAGGGCGGCATCCACCTGTTCCAGATGGGCGAGGATCTTGGGACGCAGATCGGGCCGCTCGTCAGCCTCGACCTGTTCCGCAAGGTGATCCGGCCGATCCATCAGCAGTTCGTGGACCTGGCCAAGGCCTACGACCTGCCCGTCATCATCCACTGTTGCGGGTCGAGCAGTTGGGCCTTCGACGACTTCATCGAGATGGGGATTGATGTCGTGGACACGCTTCAGCCGGAGGCGGCGAACATGGCTCCCGCCTACCTGAAGGGCCGTTACGGCGACAAGCTGTCGTTCCACGGGTGCATCTCGACGGCCGGGCCCGTTGCGACCGGCTCGGTGCAGGACACAGTAGACGACGTGCGCGAGACGCTGGACATCATGATGCCCGGGGGCGGCTACGCGATGTCTCCGACCCACCAGCTCCAAGACAACTCGCTGACCGAGAACGTGGTGGCGATGTACGACACGGCCCGCGAACACGGCCGGTACTGACCGAAGGCGGCCGTGTAACAGTTCACAATGACCGGCCGTTGTCGTCATTAGTGTCTGTGTGCGCGTCCGCCTGTTCCCACCACATCGGAAGCGAGATCGAGGATGGCCGATACCGGCAAGAAGCTGTTCCTACTCGACGGCATGGCGCTCGTGTATCGGGCCCATTTCGCTCTGATCCGCAACCCGCGTATCGCCTCGACCGGGATGAACACCTCAGCCGTCTTCGCATGCACGAATACGCTGCTACAGATCCTCGGCAAAGAGGAACCGACGCACATCGCAGCGGTGTTCGACACACCCGAGCCGACGATGCGGCACGTGGAATACCCGGAGTACAAGGCGCAGCGCGAGGCGATGCCCGAGGACCTCAGCGCGTGCCTGCCGTACGTCTTCCGTATGTTCGAAGCCTTCAATATCCCCGTCATCAAGCAGCCCGGGTTCGAGGCGGACGACATCATCGGGACGCTCGCCCTGCAGGCCGACGCGCAGGGCTTCCGAACGTTCATGGTGACGCCGGACAAGGATTACGCCCAGCTAGTGTCCGACACGGCGTTCATGTACAAGCCCGGCAAGAGCGGAAGCGGCGCGGAAGTGCTCGGCGTCCCGGAGATCCTAGAGGGGTGGGACATAGAGAACGTCGACCAGGTGCGGGACATCCTCGGTCTGTGGGGCGACGCCAGCGACAACATCCCCGGCGTGCCGGGCATCGGCGAGAAGACGTCAAAGAAGCTCATCGCACAGTTCGGCAGCATCGAAAATCTGCTTGAGAGCACGCACGAACTCAAGGGCAAGCAGAAGGAGAACCTGGAGACGTTCGCGGAGCAGGCGCGGCTGTCGAAGCGGCTCGTGACGATCGTGCGCGACGTGCCCCTGGAGCACACCGTCGATGATCTCATCCGACGTTCCCCGGACGACGAGGCGCTGAAGCAGCTGTTCGTGGAGATGGAGTTCCGCACCCTCGGGCAACGTATGTTCGGGGACGAGTTCGAGATGACGCTCCAACGGGCGACGAACGAGGCCACCGAGGACACGGGCGTACCTGTGCAGACGGCCGAGGATGTCGAGCACGACTATCGGCTGGTGGATGGGGCCGAGGCCCGCGCGGCCTTCATCGCACGCCTGCTCGAGCAGAACGCGGTGTGCTTCGACTCTGAGACTACCGGGCTCGACTCCAAGCGTTGCGAGATCGTGGGGTTCTCGTTCTCCTTCGCGGAGCACACGGGTCATTACGTCCCGTTCCCAGCGGACAAGGAGGCGAACCGCGCCGTCCTAGAGGAGTTCCGACCGTTCTTCGACAGCGAGGACGTCCTTACCGTCGGACACAACCTCAAGTACGACCTGAGCGTACTGCGATGGCACGGGGTGACCGTCTGTGGGCCGCTGTTCGACACAATGCTCGCTGCGCACCTCGCGACGCCCGAACTGCGTCGCAGCATGGACTACCTCGCGGAAGCGCTCCTCTCCTATCGGCCGATGTCCATCAGCGACCTCATCGGCGAGCGGGGCGAGGAGCAGCGGACGCTGCGCGAAGTCCCGGTCGAGCAGGTGGCCGAGTATGCCTCCGAGGACGCGGACGTCACGTACCAGCTCTTCCGCAAGTACGAGCCGCTCCTGAAGGAGATGGGTCAGGAGCGCGTGTTCCACGACATAGAGTGTCCGCTGATCCCGGCGCTCGTCGAGATGGAGTACGAAGGCATCCGCCTCGAATCGCCGGTGCTGGAACGGCTTTCGGCCTCCCTCTCCGAGGACATCGTGAATGCTGAGGCGCGCATCTACGAGCTCGCCGGCGAGGAGTTCAACCTCGGGTCGCCGAAGCAGCTCGGGGAGTTGCTCTTCGGCAAGATGGAGCTCGACCCGAACGCCAAGAAGACGAAGACGGGGCAGTTCGCCACGAACGAGCAGGTGCTTGCCCGGCTCGCGCCCGAACACGAGATCGTGGCGCAGGTGCTCGACTACCGCGCGTCGACGAAGCTGAAGTCGACGTATGTGGACATGCTGCCCGGAGCTGTCTACGACCGGACAGGGCGCATCCACACGCACTACGAGCAGGCCGTCACGGCCACAGGCCGGATGCAGTCTAGCGGTCCAAACCTACAGAACATCCCCATTCGCCGCGAGAAGGGACAGGAAATCCGGCGCGCGTTCGTTCCTCGCGGCCCGGAGTTCACGCTGCTGGCGGCGGACTACTCGCAGATCGAGTTGCGGCTCGCCGCGGAACTCAGCGGTGACGAGGGCATGCGCGCCGCATTCCTGAACAACGAGGATATCCACGCGGCGACGGCGATGAAGCTGCACGACGTCGAACCGGACGGGGTCACACGCGAGATGCGCGACCGGGCGAAGACCGTGAACTTCGGCATCATCTACGGGATATCGGCGTTCGGCCTGTCGCAACGGCTGAACATCCCGCGGGGCGAAGCGGCGGAACTCATCGACAACTACTTCGCGCAGTACCCCGGCGTGCGGAAGTACATGGACGACACGATTGAGTTCACCAAGGAACACGGGTACGCGGAGACGATCCTCGGGCGACGGCGCTATCTGCGCGACATCAACTCGAGGAACGCCACGACCCGTCAGGGAGCGGAGCGCAACGCGATCAACAGCCGCATCCAGGGCTCCGCAGCCGACATGATCAAGATCGCCATGAGCCGCATTCACCGCGAACTCGACGCCCGTGGCCTGCGCACGCGGATGCTGCTGCAGGTGCACGATGAACTCGTGTTCGACATGCACCGCGAGGAGCAGGACGTCGTCATGCCGTTCGTCGAGGAGGCGATGGTCAGCGCGCTCGACGTTTCCGTGCCAATCATCGTCGAGATGGGCACCGGCGAGAGTTGGCTCGAGGCACACTAGCCACCCGGCATCGGCTCTGACATCGGCGCCCATCGAGTCAGGCGGCGCGCTAGCCAGAAGCGCCGCCTGGGAGTCGCGCTCTCCAACCCTAGGCCAGCGCGATCACATTGGTCGTCGGCTGCCCCGGGTCACGCCAGGCCACGACGCAGTGTGCCCACAACGCCCGCGCTAGCGAACAGGCTTCTCACCGCTGCGGCCGCACGGGAGCGCACAGACCGGCCCAGAGCCGGCGACGGGCGTTTCGTGGGGGCGGCGCCACGTGCCGCCACCTCGGTCGCTCTCGGTCGCTGTTGCGCTCTCGGACGCCACCCCGTCCCGCGCGACGAGGGTTGCGCGCAATGGGCGATTCCGACAGGCTAGCCGGGCGCCCGCCGCAACATCACCAGGATAAGGAGGAGCCCATGGCCGCCGAGGCGATGACGAACGAGGAGAACTACGCATTCGACGTTAGCGGGTACCTCATCCTGCGAGGTGTGCTGACTCCAGATCGCGTCGCCGCGCTGAACGCGGCACTCGACGCGGCCGACGGCGACAGTCTCCTATCCCCGACATCGCCAGCGAACGGCCTGTTCCGCGAACTCATGATCCACCCGCTGCTGGTCTGGTACATGAACCAGATGTGCAGCCCGGTTTCCGCCTGGAGGCACTGCCCGGGCTCATCGGCGATCAGGACGGGACCGCGTCCGGCGGGCTCGTTGGAGGAAACGAGCCGCGCGACCCGGGCTTCGCCTACTACTACCAGAACGGACGCCGCATGTGCCAGGCGGTCAACGCCGCGTGGGCGCTGCAGGACGTTGGGAGTGGGGACGGCGGTCTCGTGTTCGTGCCGTGCAGCCACAAGAGCAACGTCGAGACGCCGGACGATGTCGCCACGGGCAAGGGCGAAATGGGCGTCGTGCTCCAGCCGGAGCTGCAGGCGGGCGATCTGCTGCTGTACGCCCGGGCCGTGACGCAAGGCGTCCGGCCGTGGCATAACGGCGCGCGGCGCCTGCTCCGCTACGAATACACGGCGAGAGGCGTGATCCGCGACCGCGGCGCGGGACCGGATACCGACGCGCAGCCGGTCCCTGAGTGGATGGGTGACATGTCACCCGAGGAGCGCGCGGCCGTCCACAAGCCCGGGTACGCGGACACGACGCCCGCGCCCGTCCTTAACTCGGACGGTGGGACGCAGTGGATCGAGCATGGTGTCGATCCCGTGCACCCGTCGATCTACGTGCGCGACCCCGACTCCGGGATCGACGAAAACGAGTTCTACTTCTGGGATTTGACCGGCTATCTCGTGCTGCGCAACATACTCACGGCCGAGGAACTGGCCCTCGCCAACGAGGCGGTCGACCGTTTCGAGGACCGAATCGTCGTCGGTAACGAGTTGTCCGGCGGGTCGACGGCCCTCGCCGGCACCGGGCGGCCGACGCTCGGAGGCCTCCTACAAGCGCCGGAGCCGTATTGCCTCCCGTTCCGCCGCATGATGGCGCATCCCGCCGTGACACAGCGGCTGAACTGGATGGGCGGCAGTGGGTGGCGATGTGGCGGACCAACTGCGTTCTGCGCTGTGAAGGGGTCGTCCGGGCACTCGCTCCACGACGCCAACGAGCCCCTCGTGCCATCCCGCAGCTATGTGTTCCAGAACGGGCGCAGCTACTGCGAGGCCATCACCGTCACGTGGCAACTACGCGACGTCACCGAGACGGACGGCGGCTTCGCCTGCGTGCCGGGCAGCCACAAGGCACAGTACCGCATGCCACCTGGCGTCCGCACGTGCGACGACGACATGGGTCTCGTGACGCATCCCGTAATGAACGCGGGAGACGTGCTGTTCTTCATGGACGGCGCGCAGACACATGGGGCGCTCGCATGGACCAGCGAGATCGCTCGGAGGGGCATCCTCATCAAGTACTCGTCTCGGAATTTCAACCGCAGCGGTGGCGCGATGGTCCACCCGGAGGCCCGCTGGGGCGACCTCGTCGACGGCATGACCGACGAGCAACTCGCCGTCATGCGCGGCCCGGATCGAGACGTGCGCGACGCGAACGTGCCACGGTTGGACGTGAACGACGGGGAAGTGGCGGTCTCCTACGAACGAACCGGGGCCCTGTACAGTCGGGAGGCGCCGGCAGGGCCTGTTGCCAAGCCCTAGCCCGTGGCGCCCCACACCGCCCGCGCTGGCGGCGGAAACGCTCGTCGCGGGCTCCCCAACGCCGGGCAGCCCGCGTTGGCCAGCCGGACCAACTCTCGGTTGCGGTCGCCGTAGCGTCGCCGGACGTCGGCACACGCTGATAACGAGTCTCCAGACTCGCTGGCTACTGGCCGCCCGCGTGTGTGTGCGAGGCGGTGAGGGTGGCGCTCGATCCCGCGCCAGGTGCACGGCCTCAGACGGACACGAGCCCCGTCCGGTTCCTGAAGACGCGCCGGCTCAGGCCCTCTGGAGCCGCGCTGGGCGCATCCTCGCGAAGTGTCGGCATATCTGGCGCTTCGGGGACGCGACCGGCATGACTCTTGTCCTGGGCGGTTGCGCTGGCCGACCCCTTCGTTCCCGCGCGCTCGCGCGCCATGCTATCATTTCGGTGCCCCCTATAGGAGGACGCCGGCTGACCCAGCGCGGCGCTCTCTCAGTCTCGGAGGACCACGGTTGAAGCCGAAGATCTACGTGACGCGCCGCCTCCCCCAGCCTGCCCTGGACCGCATCCAGGAGGTCTTCGAGATGGCGATCAACCCGGACGATCGCGTGCTGACGAAGGCCGAGATCGTGGCGAACGTGCGCGGACAGGACGCGCTGCTTTGCCTGCTCACGGACACCATCGACGCCGAGATCATGGACGCCGAGAAGAACCTGCGCGTCCTGTCCAACTACGCCGTCGGCTACAACAACGTCGATGTAGAGGCGGCCACGGCCAGGAAGCTCCCCGTCACGAACACGCCCGGCGTGCTGACAGAAACAAGCGCGGATCTGGCATTCACGCTGATACTATCCGTCGCTCGGCGCGTGGCCGAGGCGGATAAGTTCACGCGCGACGGCAAGTTCCACGGCTGGGGGCCGATGATGCTCCTGGGCCATGACGTCTACGGCAAGACGCTTGGGATTGTCGGCCTCGGGCGCATAGGTCTGGCGACCGCGAGGCGCGCGCGTGGCTTTGGCATGAACCTCCTGTACGCGAGCCGCACCCCAAAGCCGGAGGCCGAGGCCGAACTGGGCGCATCGCGGGTCGAGCTAGACGACCTCCTGACAGCGAGCGACTTCGTCTCCGTCCACGTGCCATTGTCCGACGAGACCACACACGTGATCGGCGCCCGTGAAATCGGGCTGATGAAACCCACTGCGTTCCTTATCAACACCGCTCGCGGGCCTATCGTGGATGAGGCCGCGCTGGTGGTAGCCTTGCGCGCGGGCGACATCGCCGGCGCCGGGTTGGACGTGTACGAAAGCGAGCCAGCCCTCGAGCCGGGCCTGGTGGAGTTGGAGAACACCGTTCTGCTACCGCACGTCGCAAGCGCGACCATCGAGACGCGCACGAAGATGGCGATGCTCGCGGCGGAGAACGCCATCGCCGTCATCGAGGGTCGCACGCCGGCACATCTCGTCAACCCCGAAGCGCTGGACAGGGCATAGGGCGCCATGGCATCCGCGACACAAGATAGCAGAATCCGGTTCGGCGTCATCGGGTGTGGCGTCGTCGCGCCGACGCATGCGATCGCCCTGGAGGGCATCGAGCGCGCGGATCTCGTCGCGGTCGCCGATAGCTCCGCGTCGCGGGTCCAGAACTTCGCGCGAGAGTTCGGCGTGCCCAAGGCGTACGCGGGCCACGAGGAACTCATCGCCGACGCCGACATCGACGCGATCTGCGTGTGCACGCCGCACCACCTCCACGCGCCCATCGCCATTGAGGCCGCGCGCGCGGGGAAGCACGTCCTCATCGAGAAGCCGATGGCGACCAACCTCGCCGACGCCGACGAACTGATACGCATCTGCGATGAAGGCGATCTCCGACTCGGCGTGGTGTTCCAACACAGATTCGACGCCGCTTCTGCGCACATCAAGCACTTGGTGGACGAAGGCGATCTGGGCACGATTGCGCTCGCGAGCGTATACGTGAAATGGTTCAGAGCCGCCGACTACTACGATCCGTCGTCATGGCGCGGGAAGTGGGACACCGCGGGTGGCGGAGTGCTCATCAACCAGGCGATCCACGCCCTGGATGTACTGTGCTGGTTCGTGGGTGACGTGAAGAGCGTCATGGGCTATGCCGGCGCGCGCGTGCACGACATCGAGGTCGAAGACACCGCGGCCGCGGCGATCAGATTCGCCTGCGGAGCCTTCGGGGTCGTGGAGGCGTCCACTACGACATACCCGCAGACGGACGAGCGGATTGAGATCGCCGGGTCCGCCGGCACGGTCACTATCGAAGGCGGTCAGATCGTGCAGCATGAGCTCGCGGGCCGTCGCGCGGAGACGCCCGAGTTCGTGCTCGAGGACTCGCGGTTCCGCGGCAAGTCGTACTACGGGACCAGCCACCCACGCGTGATCGAGGACTTCGTCGAAGCCATCCACGAAGGCCGCGCACCCGCCGTGGATGGTCGCGAAGGACGCAAGGTTCTCGAAGTCATATTCGCCATCTACGAGTCCTCCCGCACGGGCCGCGAGGTCGTGCTTGGCGGGGACGGATGAGCGACGCTACGGGCGTACTCGCAGTCATCCCAGCGAGGTACGACTCCTCTCGCTTCCCCGGTAAACCGTTGGCGCGCATCCTCGGCAAGCCAATGATTCAGCACGTTTATGAGCGGGCGTCGCAATGCGCGATGGTGGATCGCGTCGTCGTGGCGACCGACGACGACGCGATCCGCACCGCCGTCGTGGGATTCGGCGGCGAGCCCGTGATGACGGGCGCTTGCCCGACGGGCACGCACCGCGTAGCCGAGGCGGCGGCCGGGCTCCCGCAGTTCGGCATCGTGCTGAACGTCCAGGGCGACGAGCCCCTCCTGCATCCCGCAATGCTCGAGGGTTTGGTCACGCCGTTCGCGACGCGGCCGGATACCGTAATGACGACCCTCGCCGAGCCCATGAAGCAGGCGAAGGACTACCTGAGCCCGGACGTCGTCAAGGTCATGCGCGATCGGGCCGGCTCCGCGCTCTACTTCACGCGCGCGTCCGCTCCCGGCTCACGCGACGGAAGCGTGTGGGACGAAGGGGCTCCGGTGCTTCGGCACGTGGGACTGTACGGGTACCGCGCCGCGTTCCTCCAGACTATGGTGCACCTAGACGCCACGCCGCTGGAGAGCCGTGAGGGGCTTGAGCAACTCAGGGCGATGGAGCATGGCTACCGCATCCACGTCTCGGAGACCGACTACGCCACGATCGGCGTCGACACGCCGGAGGAACTGGCGGCGGTCGAAGAGATCCTACGCGCACGGGCAGACGGCGTCTAGCCCCCGGCTCCGACCGCGGCATCGCGTCAAGTCGACCGCTTCCGCCGCCTGACAGCCGCTACCGCGCCCGAAGCGCCCAACAGACACAGACCTGCGATCGCATACGGCAGCAGATCGCCGCCCGACGCCTTGTAGCCGGCAACCGCAATCTGGCGCTCGTCGGTGCCCCGGCCCGCCGCGGCCTTGGCTAGCCGCCAGTACCCGCGCGCCTCTCCGACGCTGTACGCGCGTTCCGTCATTCGAGCGCAGACGATCATCGCGCGAGCATCGTCGGTCTCGCCGCTCCACGCTTCGAGGAGGGTTGTGACGAAGGAGGTGTCGAGGTCGACGGGGACATCGAGATCGGTCGCGCGTGCTGCGAATGCTGTCTGTAGCGCTTCCTCGGCAAAGCCCTTGCCGTGGTATATGTCGGCGACGTCCCACAGGGTGCGCTCCTCGAGCGCGATGTCCAGCACGATGTCTTCGTGTCCGTCGTACGTAAACGACGCACTGCCGAAGTGCCGCTCATCCGGCGTCGCCGCGATCACGCGGTATTCCACGCCCGCCTGCAGCCGCATCTCGTCGACGTCGAGATCGTACGCGCCAGGCCCGTCCAGGCGCGCCACGAGTCCTGCGTCCGGCAAGACGCCGATGAGCAGTTCGCCTACCGTCGCCGCTGGCGCCGCGGTCACGGTCCCACCGATCGCAACGCGTTGGAGAGGGAAGTTCGCGGCGCGCGCTTCCCCGAGCGCGGTTGTGATTTCGATAGTGCGCGGTTCAGGACGACGGTAGCCGGATTGGTAGATCTCGACTTCGTGGCTCCCCAGCGCGCCCGGCGCGAATCGGAAGGGCACGTCGCCTACGTCACGCCCATCCACGACAGCGTGCGACCCCAACGGCCCGTTGATCATGATCGCGGAGGGTAGCAGATAGAGCCGCGTCGCCTCGCCTGTGAGACCGGAGATTGCATCGGCGCTCGTGACCCCTGTCTCGTAGATGCGGGCCTGGTATGCCACGCCCAGCTCGTGCACGCCCAGCGCCGCATCAGCGTTCGTGTCGGTGTCATCGGTCAAGAGCGCCGCGAGCGTGGCGGCCATCGGCTCCAGCTTGTCGCTTCGGGCGATGGTTGCGACAGAGGCGTCTCCGACGGTCGCGCGGGCGCCGAAGTACACCATGAGCGACTCATCGACCGTTCGCACGTCGAGGAACAGGGCCACCGACGTGTCCGGGGGAAACGCCTTCAGCCAGTCCACCAACTCCGTATCACGTATTGGGCGAGGATCGGCCGGCGGCGGGGCCGCCAGATCGCCGTCGCCTGGGTAGACGTACATCGCGCTCTCGGTCGCCGGCTTGGTGACGTAGGCGCGCAGATGGAGCAACGCCATGCCGCCCGGCTCGACACGCGCCGCCAAAGCAGCGATGTGCCGGCGAACGTCTTCCCGCGAGAGACGCTCCCCAGTGACGACGACCAGCCTATCCGACGGCACGCCCATGTACGACTCAACACGTGCGGCGAACGCGCTGATGGCCGCGTCGGCCGATGGACGCGGCGCCGCGCCTGCGGGATCGCCGACGTCCATGAAGAGCCCCCATGTGGGCCGCGCGGTGGCTCCGCTCCCCTGCGCCGTCGCGCCGATGGCAATCAGCAGCGCGAGCGCGGCGACAGCGGCGGCCAGCAGTCTGGCGTGCGAGTTAGTCGTTGAGTAGATCACTGCTCAGCACCGTGGGACACCAGTACTTCTCGATGTGCTGCACCACCAGTTCAGTCCCCTCGTCGTGGCTCACGTGGGGAGCCATCGCCGGGTTGTACATGGCGTCTGTGAGATCCCTGACCAGGGCCACACGAATGCCCCAACGCGTCATCTGGCGGATGCCGAACGAGCGACCCAGAACGCACATGTTCGTGTGCACGCCCATTATCAGCAGGTTCGCGATCCCGAGCTGCGCAAACAGGTTGTACACCTCGCGGCCGTCGTCGGAGATGCCGTCGTGCTCCGCGATCTCAATGGCGGCGTGCTGCCGGGACCACGCCTGATGGGGTTCGCATCCTGGGGTGTCGCAGCCACCGTCCGAATCGTCGATCGGGAGGCTGGGGTCGGACAGGTCGAGGGGCTCCGGTGGTTCGATCGCCGGAGCCGACGTCATGCGGAGGCGCTGCGGCGTCTCCGCGTAGAACTCCGTCGTGCCGCTTGGGGCGTGGATGATCTGGACGCCACGTTGGCGGAGCGTCGCGGCAACGTGCTCCATGCGCGGCGCCATCGCGTCCACGCGGCCCGTGGCGCCGGCGCACCAGTGTTCGTCCCACACGTCGCAGAGGAGCAGGGCCGTGTCGGCGATCGCGAACTCCTCGTCGACCGCAACTTCGCGCCAGGCGTCGTCGCCCTTGAATGGGCGCACGCGGGCGCGCGCGGTGAACTCGATCGTCCCATCGATCGATGGTCGTAGCGGCGGCTGCGCGGCGCTGCCGGTGTCATTCCGCATGCGAGGCTCCGTTGCGTTGCGAGAGGCGACAGACGCGTCGTCTACGTCTGTGGATCGGCCACGACGTACCGCAGTATCGTGCCCCACTCGCCGGCGATCCAGCCCGACGACGGCCCGGTGAACGTAATGTCGGTCAGGTCGACCTCGACGCCGCTCCGACGCGTGCGCCATCTACGGCCGCCGTCCCGCGTCTGCAGTATCGTCCCTTTGCCGCCGACGGCCCAACCGTGGTCACGATCGAGGAACACGACGTCGTACAGCGGATCCTGCGCCTGCGTGTTCTGCGCTACCCACGACTCCCCGGCGTCGGAGGTGTGGAACATGCGGCCGTCTGCCGCCGACGCCCACCCTGTCATCTCATCGATGAAGTGCACGCCCAGCAGCCACACCTCTCCTAGCTCGGGCGCCTGGGCGCTCCACGACACGCCCCTGTCGTCCGTGCGGAGGACCGTGCCGCCATCGCCGACTACCCATCCTACCGTCGGGGTGGGGAAGCTCAACGCGAACAGGTCACGTCCCGTTGGCGTGGGCGATTGCTCCCACGAGCCGCCGCCGTCCACCGTGCGGATGACCGTGCCGCCGGCGCCGACCCCCCAACCGGTGGTGCGGTCGGCAAAGTAGACGTCGAGGAGCATCCCGTCTACGGGCGTCTCCTGCGTCTGCCACGCCAGCCCGCCATCTTTGGTGTGCATCACGGTGCCGAATTCGGCGACCGCCCACCCGAACGCGTCATCCGGGAAATGGGCCGCGCCGAAGCACTCCATCGTCGCGCTGTCCTGCGAGTTCCACGTCGCGCCGCCGTCCACCGTGAAAAGCATCTCACCACGGTCGCCCGCGGCCCAGCCGCGTTGCGCGCCGACGAAGCATATGCCCGAGAGCAGCGCGCCCGTGGGCGATTGCTCGTGCCACGTCTCGCCCGCGTCACGCGTGTGCATGATCGTGCCGAACTCCCCGACGACCCATCCCTCGCGGTCGTTCACGAACTCGACACCCCTGAACACCGGGTGTGCTCCGTGTAGACGCGTTGGGCCGCCCAACTGGTGACGCCACGTCGCTCCACCGTCCGGCGAATGCAGCACGGCCCCCATGTCCCCGGCCAGCCATATCCCCTGCCCCGCGAACGCCATGTCGTACAGCATGAAGGAGTGCAAGGGCTCGTCGCCGGGCGCGCGCACCTGGCCGTAGGTCGTCGTATGGCGTTCGTTGGAGCCCTCCGTGACGTGCTCCCACGTCTCGCCGCCATCGACGGTGACAAGCACGGCCCGGCGATCACCGATGGCGAGGCCATTTCGCGTGTCCGCGAAGCGTAGACGGGTGACCTCGGCCCCGGCAGCACTCTGGGGCAGCGCCTGCTGCGACCAGTTCATGCCAGCGTCGGCGGTGCGGTAGATGCGGCCGTCCCACGTCGCGACCCAACCCGTGTCGTCGTCGGCGAACCAAACGGCCCTCAGCGATGCGCGGATGAGGCCGTTCGCGCGGCGCTCCCAGGTCTCGCCGCCATCGTCCGACGTGTATGCCGCCCCGAAGTCCCCAACGATCCACATGCGCCCAGTTGCCGGCACGTGCATGTCGAAGTACGTGTCCTGGGCGCCCACGCGGGATCGCCGCCACGTGGCGCCCCCGTCATCCGTCATCAGCACGATACCCGACTCGCCGACGATCAATCCCCGGAGCGGCCCGCGGAACGCGACACGCCGGAGCGGCTCAATCACACCGCTGTCCTGGTGTTCCCATGTCGCGCCGGCGTCCGTCGTGTGGGCGATTAGGCTCGTTTCCGCGCCCACCGTGTTCCCGACGGCCCACCCCTCAGTCGGCGAGACGAAGGCCACATCGTAGAACGTCCCGTGCCACCCCGTCTCGCGCATGACCTCCCAGCGGCCAACTGGCATCGGCCCCGCGGTAGCGTCGTCTGCGCCGCAGCCGCCGGACGCCGCGATGGCTCCCAACATGACCGCCAAGGCGAAGGCCTGGACGCCATGTCTCGGCCCGCTGTCCAATCGCGCGTCGTGCATTGTCGGGATCCCCACGTGCCGTAGTATAGCAAGCGTTGTGCCATCTCAGGATACCGGCCTCTGCACACGCCGCGCCACAGGCGGCCGTGACACTCCGGCCGCGCCAGTGCTAGAATCGCGCGGTTCGCCCGAGCAAGAGAGACGCGAAGGAGCACGCCCCGTGAGAGCCGCTCGACTCATCGCCCCACGCACGTACGACATGGTCGATATACCAGTACCGTCGCTGGCCGGCGCGGGGCCGGATCGTGTCGTCGTCAAGACCAACCGCGTCTGTCTCTGCGCGAGCGACATGCCCTACTTTTCATACGATCGTGGGACGTACCCGCAGCCTCCGGGCCTGTCGGCACACGAATGCCTTGGCACCGTTGCGGAGAGCACGTCGCCGCGACTCGCGGTCGGCGACCAAGTGCTGTCGGTCCCGGACGGGCAACACGGGATGGCGGAGTACTTCCTCGCTGACGCCGTGCGAACCGTCCACCTGCCGGACGGGTTCAGCAACGAGATTCTCATGGCCCAACCGTTGGGGACGGTCATCTGGGCGTGCCGGAAGCTGCCGAACATGCTCGGAGCAAAGACCGTGGTCTATGGGCAGGGGCCGATGGGGCTCCTATTCAACCGCCTGTTCAGCAACCTCGGCGCGAAGACGATCGTCGGCGTCGAGCGCGTGCCCGAGCGGTTGGCGCTCGCCGAGGCGATGGGAGCGACGCACGTGGTCAACTCCGGCGAGGAGGATGTCGTCGCGCGTGTGCGGGACATCACCGGCGGAGAGATGGCGGACATCGTCGTCGAGATCGTGGGGCACAACACCGAGACGCTCGCCGCGTGCGTGTCGCTGGTGCGGCGGGAGGGCACGGTCCTGGCGTTCGGCGTGCCGGACGACGCCGTGTACCCGGTCCCGTTCGGTGAGATGTTCGGCAAGAACATCTCCCTCATCAGTTCCGTCGGCCCCGACTGCCAGCACGACTACCCCCTCGCCATCGACATGATCCACCAGGGCCGTCTTGACGTGACGCCGATCCTGAGCCATGACATGCCGTTCACCACCGACGACGTGCAGACGGGTTACGAACTGTTCGTCGGTCGGAAGGAAGGCGCTGTCAAAGTCATGATCCACATGGAGTAGAGGGACCGCAGTGGCGGCGGCGCGATGAGAGTTGTAGCGGGGACCTACGGCGGCCGTACTCTGACCGCTCCCAAAGGTGGCCACACGCGGCCCACGAGCGATCGCGTCAAGGAGTCGCTCTTCGCGATTCTCAGGGACGAAGTGTGCGAAGCGGTCGTCCTGGATCTGTACGCAGGCTCGGGCGCACTGGGCATCGAAGCGCTCAGTCGTGGGGCGCGGCGAGCGACGTTCGTAGACCGGAACCCCAAGTCCATCGCGGCTATCCGCGGGAACCTTCGCGGGCTACGTGTAGCTCCAGAGGTCGTAACCGTCGTTAAGTCCACCGTGAACGCGCATCTCAGCGGCCCGTCGCCTGCCGACGACGCGTACGACCTCGTGTTCCTAGACCCGCCGTACGACACGCCGGACGCCGCCGCCACGTTGCACGCTCTCGGCGGCGACTGCGAGTCCGTGGCGGATGATGTCACGGTGGTCGTCGAGCACGCGCGGGACGCAGACATCGCGGCGGCGTACGGGCGGCTGACGCGCACGCGCGCGCAGCGGTACGGCGACACGGTCCTGTCGTTCTTCCGCCGGTCGGAAAGCGGCACGGAGTAACTGCCGCAGCGCGGCGGCCGACGGTGTACACTGACTACAACACGCTCACCACATAGGGGGACACCACGTATGGCGGACCAGGCGCTCCGGGACCAGATCGTCGAGGGACTCATAGAGGTGTACTGGATGGAGTTGGAGGCGGCGCTCAACTTCATCGCGTGCTCGATCAACCCGGACGGCGTGCGCGCCGCCGAGATCAAGCAGTCGCTGGCGGGAGACGTGGTGGCCGAGGTCGGTCACGCACAGGCCGTGGCGGCACGGATAAAGGAACTGGGCGGCACGGTGCCGGGGTCCCAGGCGTTCAAGGCCACGCAGACGTCCCTTCAGCCGCCCGAGGACTCGACGGACATCGTCACGGTCATACGCGGCGTCATCGACGCCGAGACGGCCGTCATCGAGCAGTATAACCACGTGATCGCGCTATGCGACGGCGTGGACTATGTCACGCAGGATCTGTGCATCCGTTGCCTCGCCGACGAGGAGACGCACAAGGTCGAGTTCCAGGGCTTCCTCAAGGAGTACGAGACCCGCGGATAGGGTCATCCCAACGCGCCGGGGCATATGTCTGCCAGCACGCAAGCGCCGCAGTTGGGCCTTCGCGCCACGCAGACCTGCCGACCATGCTCGATCAACTGTAGCGGGAACCTAATCCAGTGATCCCGCGGCAGAGCGGCCTCAAGCTCTGCCGCGATCTTGTCCGGCCCCTTCGCCGCCGACAGGCCTAGCAGCGTGCTGATGCGGCCCACGTGCGTGTCAACGACCACGCCGTTCGGCCGCTTGTACCACTCCCCGAGCACGACGTTCGCCGTCTTCCGCGCCACGCCGGGGAGCGAGACCAGGTCGTCGAAGTCGTCGGGGATCTCGCCGCCGTATTCGTCGCGAACCCGTTGCCCCATCCCTACGAGATGCTTCGCCTTGTTGCGGTAGAAGCCGGTACGGAAGATGATCCGCTCGACGTCGGGGATCCCCGCGTCGGCGAGGTCGTGGACCGTCGGGTACGCGGCGAACAGCTCCGGGGTCACCTGGTTGACCATCTTGTCCGTGCACTGCGCCGACAGGATCACCGCGACGGTCAGTTCGTACGCGTTACGGTGCTGCAAGGCGCACACCGGGTCCGGGTAGGTGGTGTCCAGACGCCGAAGCAGTTCGTCCACACTCATGCAGCGGGCTCTCCAAGCTGTGGCGATGCGTTGTGGCCGGGCTCTCGTTCTACTCGACCGTGGCGCAGGCGGCAACGCCGCGCGACGATTGCCAACCTGGCCGCGCGGCGGCAAACTACTCGCGCGACGCGACGGCGGGTAGCCGGCCGTGGCGCGCGCGGGCCAGCAGCAGAGGACACCATGAGCGACATAGTCAGAGTAGGCGTGGCCGGATTGGGCCGAGCGGGGTGGAGTCTCCACGCGCTCACGTTGGAGCAGTTGCCCGAGCAGTACGCCGTCGGCGCCGTGAGCGACCCCAACGCCGAACGCCAGGCCGAGGCGAGCGACCGGCTCGGATGCGATACGCACGACGACTACGCGGATATGCTGGCAGACGAGAGCTTGGGCCTAATCGTCGTGGCATCGCCGTCGCACCTGCACGAGGACTTCACCGTGCGAGCGGCAGAGGCGGGCAAGCACGTGCTCGTGGAGAAGCCGTTCGCGACGTCGCTGGACGGGGCCCGACGGATGATGGACGCCGCTGCGAGCGCGGGGGTCGTCGTCACGGCGAGCCAGAACTACCGCTACTCGCCTGACTGCATCAAGGTCCGTGACGTGGTCGCGTCCGGCGTCTTGGGCGAGATCGTCCAGATCAAGATGCAGTGGCACCGGTTCGCCCGCCGGTGGGACTGGCAGACGCTCAAGGAATACGGCGGCGGCGAACTGAACAACTCGGGCGCGCACGTCATCGACCAAGCGCTGCTGCTGCTAGGGGACGCGGAACCGGAAGTCGCATGTGAGCGGCGTTCGACGAGCCTGTACTCCGGCGACGCCGACAACCATGTCAAGGTGATGCTGTCCGCCGCAGGGGCGCCCACCGTCGACATCGAGATAACCACGAACTGCGCGTATGCCCAGGACCGTTGGCTCATCATGGGGACGCAAGGCGGGTTGCGCGGGTCGGACAGCAAGCTCGAGTGGAAGTACTTCGACCCCTCCGCGGTACCCGCCCGGCCGATAGACCGCGAGCCGACGCCCGACCGCAGCTACAACAGTGAGAAGCTGCCGTGGGTCGAGGAGGTGTACGAAGCGCCTCGCGAATCGTTCGGCGTACGCAACCGGCGATTGTACGAGGATCTGTATCCATCGCTCGTCGGTGACGCGCCTCTGGCCATCACGGCCGAGAGCGTGCTGCGCCAGATATCGGTGTTGGAGAAATGCCGCGAATTGGCCCCCGTGTAGCGGCGTCCGCGGCAGTACTGCTCGCGCTGTGGGCGTCCTTCGGCGCCCGTGCGGACGACGGCGCCGCCGAACGTGCGGAGAGACGTGCGGCCGAACGCGCGCTGCCGCCGATCGTCGTGACGCCAAGCTCGTACACCATCGTACGGCAAGCCGCGTCTGCCCACGACGTGGACATGCCCGAGGTGGCCGACCTTCCGCTCCTCGACAACGACATTCTGCGCGCAGTCCACATGTTCCCCGGGGTAGCGTCGAACGACTTCACCGCGCGCTTCCATCTGCGAGGCGGCGAGCGGAGTGATGTCGTGGTCCGCCTCGACGGCATGGAATTGTACGAGCCGTTCCATCTCCAGGACTTCGGCGGCCCGTTGTCTAGCATCGACCGCTCCCTGGTCAGTGGCGCGACTCTCCTCATGGGCGCCTACCCCGCGTCGTACGGGTCGGCAGCGGCAGGAGTGTTGGATATGACCACGCGGTCGCCAGGGCGCGAGAAGCGCGCGACGGTCGGCCTCGACCTGCTGAAGACGATGTTCCTGGCGGAAGGGGCTGTCGGCGACGGGGTGTACCTGTTCGCCGCTCGGCGCGGCTACATAGACCTCGCGCTGGCGCTCGTCGACGCCATACAGCCGATGGATGAGAAGTTCCGCCCGCGCTACACCGACCTCTACACGAAGGTCGAGTTCCCGCTAGAGAGCGGGGGTTCCGTGACGGTGTCCAGCCTCTACGGGAGGGACACGAATCTCATCGACAAGGATGGCGACCACGACGATCTCGACTCGGCGTACGAGAACTCTGTGACGTGGTTGCGCTGGCGTGGCCCGCGAGACGGTCGGCTCAGCTTCGAAGCGATGCCGTACGTCGGCTTCGCGGCGGCCGAGCGCGTCGAGGGCTCGACCGACTGGGACGGCAGGGATCTCACGTACGCCGGCGCGCGGGGTATCGCGCGCCTCTCCTCCCCGACTGCACACGCCGTTGAGGCCGGCGCCGAGCTGCGCGCCTCTGCGGGCGTGTACGACTACCGCGAGACGATATCACCGTTCCCGGAACTCACGGATGATCCTGATACGATCACCGTGACGGCAAACGTGGGCGGCCTCGACGCGTCCGCGTACGCACAGGATGAATGGCGTCTATCCGAGGCGGTGGGCGCGGTGTACGGCGTGCGAGCCCTGTGGCAATCATACCGATCCGCGGTGTCGCTGAGCCCTCGGGCGGCGGTCGCCGTGCGCGTGCTGCCGCGGACGACCTGGCGGGTCGGCGTGGGCTCTGTCGCGCAGCCGGTCGGGCCGGCGAACATCCCGGTCGAGGCCGGCATCGGTGAGGCCACGCCACCGGAGCGCGCGGCGCACTTCGTTACCGGCATCGAGTGGTCGCCCGACACACGCCTCGCCGCCCGCGCGGAGGCGTACTACAAGGGCCTGTCGGAGCTTACTGGACGCGACCGCGACATCGGGCGGAAGTCGCAGTACTACCATCTGTCGGATTCGGGCTCGGCGTATGGCTGGGAGTTATTCGCACGTGGACGGCCCAGCCCGACGGCTACGTGGACTGCGGTCTATGCGTACGCCGTCTCCGAACGCGCAGTGGGCGAGGTCACGTATCCGTCGGACTTCGATCGCCGCCACGCGATCATTCTCAACGGCTCGACGAACATCACGGAGAGCGCGACCCTGACGGCGGCGTGGCGGTTCCACACGGGGACACCGGTATCACCTGTCCGGTTCGTGCGAGATGGCGTCGGGAACGTCGTTTCCGCGTCCGTCGGATTGCCCGATGGCGACGACAGGACGCCCCCCTTCCACAGCCTCGACATCCGCCTAACGAAGGCGTACGCGTTCGCGACGTGGAGCCTGGTCGCCTACCTACAGGTCACCAACGCGTATGCGCGGAAGAACGTGCAGGAGTATTCGTACGACGTTGCGGAGAACTACGCCCGAACGGAGGAGAACTTCCTACCGGCAACGCCGACGTTCGGCGTCACGGCGACGTTCTAGGCGGGCGGAAATCGGGCGGGCACGAAAACACCCGCCGGCTCAAGGGCCGTGCAGGTGTGAGCGTGGTGGAGAGTATCGGAGTTGAACCGATGACCTCCTGAATGCCATTCAGGCGCTCTCCCAACTGAGCTAACCCCCCACGCAAAAACCATGTTAGCCCACCCTCCGTGCACGGTCAAGTTTCAGGGAGTCGATCGACGAACCGAGCAGCTTGATGTCCCGCACGACCTCCACAGCCGCCTCGCTCGGGTCGTCGTCCCGCAAGTACTGGCGGGGCTCGCCGAAGACAATCTCGACCTGTCCCGGTCGCGGCCAGCCTCGCGCGCGCCCGAATACCTCGGCCATTCCGTGCAGATAGGCCGGCAGCACCGCGGCGCCCGTGCGCGTTGCCAGAAAGCCTATGCCCTTCTGGGCATCGAGCATATCGGCGCCTTGGCCTCGCGTTCCTTCCGGGAACATTATCAGCACGTCGCCCTGTTTGAGCGAGCGCATCGCGGTACGTATCGCTCCGGGGTCTGCGTCGCCGCGCCGCACGGGGAACGCGCCCAGACGGGAGATGAGCGCGCCAAGGGGGCCGCGGAAAAGGGTGTCCTTCGCCATGTACCTGGTCGGGCGGGAGATCGCGCTGCCGAGGTAGATCGGATCCAAGTAGCTGGAGTGGTTCGCGGCTACCAGCAGGGGCCCGGCCGGCGGAACGTGGTCGAGGTTGTGGACCCGCGCGTGACTGAGGAAGCTGGCCAGCCCGGCTGCCCAGCGCCAGCAAAGGCCGTATACGACGGTCTCCGTCGGGTACTCCCGCCTGGGCATCGGGGAGATGTTCATCCCACTACGCTCCGGGCACTACGGGCGATGGCGCTCACCACGTCGTCGATGCTCATCCCGGTGGTGTCGATCACCTCCGCGTCCGGCGCGACCAACAGGGGGCTGTCGGCCCGCGTACGATCGCGCTCGTCCCGTTCGCGGATCTCGCGCTCCACCTCATCGAGGGATGGCTGCTCGCCCTGGGCCTCGAGGTCGGCGTGTCGTCGCGCCGCGCGCTCCTCGACGGACGCGTCGAGGTAGACCTTCACCTGCGCGTTCGGGAACACGACGGTAGTCACATCGCGCCCCTCGATGACCACAGACTTCCCGGCCGCGATGCGGCGTTGCTGTTCCGTCACGGCGGCACGCACGCGGGGCAGGGCAGCCACGGTCGACACGGCCCGGTCCACCTCGGACGCGCGGATATGCTCGGAGACGTCCTCACCATTCAGCAGGAACGCGCCGTCTAGACCGAAGTCCATCTCGGCGGTTCGGGCCTCCTCAGTGAGGCGTGCCTCATCGCCCAACGCAGCGCCGCTCCGCAGCGCCAACAGTGTGATCCCCCGATAGAGCGCGCCGCTGTTGAGATGCACAAACCCCAATGACGACGCCAACTGCTTCGACACGGTGCTCTTGCCAGAGCCTGCGGGTCCGTCGATGGCTACCACGGTCGGTTTCATAGCTGTTCGAGCAACTCCCAGAAGGTCGGGAAGGATGTATTCACGCAGTCTACGTCGTGGATCGTCGTCGGCGCGTCCCCAATCAGTCCCGCCACCGCGCACATCATGGCAATGCGGTGATCGCCGTGGCTTTCGCACTCGCCTCCGCGGATCCTCTGCGGCCCATCGATGACAAACCCGTCCGGTCGCGGCTCCACCTCGACTCCAAGGCTGGACAACTCACTCACGATGGCCGCTATGCGGTCGGTCTCCTTTACCCGAAGCTCCGCAGCGTCTCGCACCACCGTCTGTCCGCGCGCTTGCGATCCGGCCAATGCCAGAAGCGGCAGCTCGTCGATCATCGTCACGATGGCGTCGCCGGCGAAGGTTGCGCCACGCAACGAACTCGTTGCGGCGTGCAGGTCCGCGACGGGCTCGGCGCCCGACATCTGCTCGGCCTCAGCGACAACGTCGCCGCCCATGACGCGCAGCGCGTCGACGATGCCGGTGCGAGTGGGGTTCACGCCGACTCCGACGCATGATACTCGCGCGTCCGGCGCCAGGAGCCCCGCCACCAGGAAGAACGCCGCAGATGAGATGTCGGCCGGCACACGCACCTCACGGCCCGTCAGTTGAGGGCGCGGAGTCACCGTTACCGCCAGTCCGTCGCGCCGTACGCTCGCTCCAAAGGCGGTGAGCATCCGCTCTGTGTGATCCCGCGACAGAGACGGCTCATGCACCGTCGTCTCGCCGTCCGCGTACAGCCCGGCGAGCAACGTCGCCGACTTCACTTGCGCGCTCGCGACGGGGCTGTCGTAGGCGATGCCGTGCAGTCCACCGCCCTGGATAGTTAGCGGCGCGTACAGGCCGCCGGACGCGCCGGAGATTCGCGCGCCCATCGCGGAGAGCGGCTTCACGATGCGATCCATCGGGCGCCGTCGTATGGACGCGTCCCCCGTGATCGTCGTCGTGAACGCCTGGCCCGCGGCAAGGCCCGAGAGGAGACGGATGCCCGTCCCGGAGTTGCCCACGTCGACGACCGCCCCCGATTCGCGGAGGCCGTCCAACCCCACGCCCCGGATGGCGAGGCGATCGCCGTCGCGCTCTATATCGGCTCCCATATGGCGCATCGCGCGGGCCGTGTTGAGGCAGTCCTCACTCGCGAGGAAGCCCTCGACAGTCGTAACCCCCGTCGCGATCGCGCCGAGGATCGCTGCGCGGTGGGAGATCGACTTGTCGCCGGGCACGCGGATCGTCGCCCGCGCGCTCCCGATGGGGTGTACGGTCCTAGATGCCATCGGTGATCTCCGCACGCAGCTCGCGGCCCCGCTCCAACCAGGCGTCAACGGCCCCCGCGTCCCCGCGTCTCAGGCGGCCTGCCAACTGCAGTAGCTCATCCGCCATCCGCTCCGCCAGGGCCGCGACCGGTTCGGCGTTGGCCACGACGATAGGCGTCCATATCTCCGAGGACCCCAGCGCGACGCGCGTCGTGTCCCGCAGGCCGCCGCCGCCGAACTCCGCAGCCTGCGCCCCATCGGCAGCCTTCCCGCACACGACGTGCGTGAGCGCCGTCGCAACCACGTGCGGGAGGTGACTCGACGCCGCCAACAGCACGTCGTGCACGTCGGCCGGGAGGGTGATGACTTGGGAGCCAACCGTTTCCCACAGGCGTCGCACGACGCCCCCGGCCTCCTCGTCCGCGCCCGGGCCGGTAGTCACGACACACTTCGCGCCGTCGAAGAGATCGGCGCTCGCATGCTCCACCCCCGCGCGCTCGGACCCGGCGATGGGGTGCGCGCCCACGAACCTAGCGTCCGGCAAACGCGCTGCGCATTCGGTGACGATGCCGGCCTTCACGCTCCCGACATCGGAGTATATCGTCGACGGGCGCGTGTTCTGGGTCAGTTCCGCGATCACGTCGACGGTGATGTCCACGGGCGTGCCGACAACGACCAAATCGGCGTCGGCCGCTGCGCTAGGGTCGGTACCGTACGAGTCTATGGCGCCGCGGTCTGCAGCCGCACGGAGCGTCCGCTCGCGGCGGCCGACGCCCACGATGCGTCCGGCGAAGCCACGGGCCCGTAACGCCAAACCGAGCGAGCCGTTGATGAGCCCGACTCCGTACAGCGCCAACGTGCGCACGTCGGCCAGCGGCGCACTCTGTCCTGTGGTGTCGTCTGTCATCAGGAGGCTTCTGGGATCTCTGCCAGGACCTCGCCGAGGGCGGAGATGAAGCGCTCGTTCTGCGCGGCTGTGCCCACCGTCACGCGCACCGAGTGCGGGTAGGCGTACGCCTGCATGGGCCGGACGATGACGCCGCGCCTCGTAAGCGCCTCGGTCACGCTCCGACCGTCACGAGCGAGATGCACAAGGAGGAAGTTCGCCACCGACGGAACGTAGGCTACACCGAGGCCGGAGAGCGCAGATGTCAGGTAGTCCATTCCCGCGGCGTTCACCTCGCGACTTCGGTCGACGTGCGCCACGTCCTCCAGCGCCGCCAATGCGGCGGCCTGCGCCAGCGCGTTGACGTTGAAGGGCGGCCGGGCACGGTTCATCATCTCCACGACGTCGACCGAGGCGACGCCATATCCGACACGCAGGCCGGCGAGCCCGTACGCCTTGGAGAATGTCCGGGTGACGATCACGTTCCTTCCCGCGCGCACGTAGTCGAGGCCGTCGGGGTAATCGTGGCGATCGACGTACTCGAAGTACGCCTCGTCCAACACCACCAACGGCGAACTTGGGATGGCGTCGAAGAACGCGTCCAGTTGGGCCTTCGTCACGTACGTGCCCGTTGGGTTGTTCGGGTTCGCGATGAGGACGAGCTTCGTCTCGTCCGTCACGGCCGCCGCGATGGCTCGGAGGTCGTAGGTGTCCGCCTTCATGGGGGGCGTCGTTGTCCGCGCGTCGAAGATCGCGCCCATGAGCGAATAGACCACGAACGACTGCTGCGGGAAGACAATGTGGTCGCCCGGCGCTATGTACGTCTGCCCGAGGATCTGCAGCACTTCGGACGAGCCGTTTCCGAACAGCAGTTGCTCCGGCTCGACGCCGTGGGACTCGGCCACGGCGTTTCTCAGGTAGAAGGCATTGCCGTCCGGGTAGAAGTTCACCGACGTGGCGGCGTCCGCCATCGCGTCCAGGGCGTGCTTGGACGGGCCGAGGGGGTTCTCGTTCGACGCCAACTTGATGGCATCAGCGAGCCCCAACTCGCGCTGCACTTCCTCGACGGGACGGCCGCCCTGGTATGCCGAGATGGTCTGTATTCCGGGCTTCGCGAGCACGCCGACGGCTTCCCTTCACATCACGCGCGTGGATACGACCCGAGCACCTTCAGCGACTGACACACCTGTTCGACCTCTTGAAGCGCGAGCGATAGGGGCTCGGCGTCAGCATGCCCGGCAACGTCGGCATAGAAGACGTAGTCCCACGAGCGGTCGGGAGACGGCCGCGATTCCACCTTCGTCAGGTCGATTTCGCGCCGTCCGAATTCCTCCAACACGCGCACGAGGGCGCCCGGCCGGTTGGGGACGGTAAACCGCAGGGACGTCTTGTCAGAGCCGGTAGCCCTCACGCCGTGTCGGCCGATGACAAGGAAGCGCGTGACGTTATCTGCCTTGTCCTCAATGTGCTCTACCAACACGTCCAGGCCGTACACATCCGCCGCCAGTCGGCTGGAAACCGCGGCGACTCCCGCCTCCTCGGCCGCTCGCCGCGCGGCCTCAGCCGTGTTGGAGACGATTATCTGCTCGACGCCTGGTACGCGCTCGCGGAGCCACTCACGGCATTGCGCGAACGCCTGCTGATGCGAGTAGATGCATCGCACGTCGTCGATGGCGCTGCGGGACAGTAGGTTGTGCGCGATGGGGAGGTGGATCTCCCCGCAGATCCGCAGCGGCGAATCCGCGAACAAGTCGAGCGTGTCTATCACCACGCCCATCGTGGAGTTGGCCACAGGCACGACGCCGTAGTCCGACCGGCGGTGCTCCACCTCCCGAAACACGTCTGCCTGCGCGCCTTGGGGGTCGTACTCGACGCTGACCCCGAACCGGCCGCGCGCGGCGATGTGCGTGAAGCTGGCCTCGGGGCCGAAATACGCGATTCGTAGGGGTGTCTCAAGCGCGCGGCTAGCCGAGATGATCTCCCGGTAGATCGCGGTTACAGCCTCGTCCGAGTAGACGCCATCTGCGTTCAGGCCCCGGAGGCGATCGAAGACGGCCTGCTCCCTATCGGGAGCGTAGACGGCCTGTGACCGGCCGTGCTTGAGGCGGCCGATCGCCAAGGCCTCGGCCCCACGCTGCGTCAGGAGGGCCAAGATTTCCGCGTCTATGCGGTCGATGTTGTCGCGGTGCGCCCGTAGGTCGCCCTGCGGGGCGCCGACGGCGTCGCCTGTCTTCGCAGACATGCGTAGTCGCCCCGAGGGATCTAGGATCTGGCGGCGATGATCTTGGAAACTGCTTCGGCCATCTGCTCGTCGCTCGGATTGTCCTTGACGAGTTGCGTGAATTCCTCGGCAGCAATGCCGTGTCGCTCGAGGAACGCCTTGTCGGCTGGGCACGGGTAGAAGTAGTCGCCGATCACGCCAGAGACCGTCGCGCGCGCCTTGTCGGTAATGCGCGGCAGCCAGGGGATGTCCCCCATTACCAAGTCACGACCGCGTGGCTTCCAGTCGAGTGCCATGGCGCTTCCCCTCATTCGGCGTCGCCCCGATAGGCGTCGCAGGTGTCCTCGGTCCCGATGCCGTCAAGAGTAGCAGCCCCCGTCGGCGCCAGTCAACGCGCGGCTGTCAGACGGGTCCTTGCGCTCACACAGGGCGGTTCGTATGCTTGCGCCGCAACATCTCACCACCCCCAAGCACGGCATGGGAGAGCGCCACGATGGCCAAGAGGCCGAACATCGTTCTATTCGGCGTGGATTCGCTGCTGGCGGATCACATGAGCTGCTACGGCTACCGGCACCAGACGACGCCGCACATCGACCGCTTCGCGGAGGGCGGGACGCTTTTCGAGCGCACGTACAGCCCACATATTCCCACGACAAGCGCCTACGCGTCCATGCTGACCGGGCTCGATACGTTCTCCACCCAGGTCGTGGCCCTGCGCCACAAGGGCGGGCTGCGTGAGGAAGTGACGACCCTCGCCGAGATGCTCCGCGAGGAGGACTACGACACGACCTGCGTGGGATTCACCGGCAACGCGAGCTCGCGCGGGTTCGACACGTACCTCGATTACTCGGGGTGGGGATCCTGGAACGAGGGTCGTAGCCACAAGGCCGAGAAGCTGAACGATGTCGCCATGCCTGAGCTGGAGCGGCTGGCAGACGGCGATAAGCCCTTCTTCCTCTTCCTCCGGCACATGGACCCGCACGCTCCGTATCTTCCGCCAGCGCCCTATGAGCGCGCCTTCTACCACGGGAATGAGTCGGACCCCGAAAACCGGTCCATGGATCCGGTCAAGGCGTTCAAGCCGTTCTGCGATTTCTTCGCGTCGTGGATGCCCCCGGGCGTCTCGGACAAGGACTACGTGATCGCGCAGTACGACGGCGCCGTCGCCTACATGGACGCGTGCATCCAGACCATCTTCAACGCTTTGGAGGCTCTGGGAATCGTCGAGGAGACGATCGTCGTCCTGAACGGCGACCATGGGGAAACGCTCTACGACCACGAGTGCTGGTTCGACCATCACGGCATCTACGATGTGACGCTGCACGTGCCGCTTATCATCCGTTACCCCGGCAAAGTACCGGCCGGGAAGCGGGTCGGCGGCTATAACCAGCACAAGGACCTCGTCCCGACGCTCCTGGATCTCGCCGACATCGACGCTGGGATCGACTTCGACGGCGCCAGCCTGCTGCCTATGGCCCGTGGCGAGGTAGCGTCTCACGAGCCCGAGATGTACATCACCGAGTGCACTTGGATGCGGAAGCATGGGTGGCGCACACCTGAATGGAAGCTCATCCGCGCGCTTGAGCCGGACTTCCACTTCAAGCCGGAAGTCGAGCTGTACAACCTGCTCACAGACCCCGACGAGAACGCGAACCTCGCCGAGGCGCAGCCGGATATGGTCGATCTGCTGACGGCCCGCATGGAGCGCCATATCGAGACGAGGGAGAGCGAGACGGGACTCAAGAACCCGATCCACCATCAGGGCGATTGGCACGGGCACAAGGGCGTCGGCGCGTTCAAGACCTCGCAGCAGGCGTACGACACGATGCACATCGGCGACCCGAAGGCGGCCGCCAAACTGCAGGCGGAGTCGCGCGACTAGCGGGCGAACGGAGCGTCGCACAGATCGAAGTGACCGTGGCGGTCCTCCCCTCGCACGAGGACGGGCCGCCACCCGCGTCCGTAGGAGTTGCGCTCTGCTTGCCGGACATCCGGCGTGATGTAGCGGATTGTGAGGCCGGCGCGGCGGCGCGACGACTGGTTCGGCAGGCTCCCATGCACCAGTTGGCCGTGGTGCAACGACATGTGGCCGGCGGGCAGAACGAAGTCAGTGGCGCGCGCCACGTCCTCCGGCGACACGCGGACCTCTTGGTTGATGCTGAGCAGGTTGCCGTCGGCGTCCGACACGCCGTGATCGAGGACGCCATCCAGATGCGAGCCCGGGATGACCTGCATGCACCCGTTCTCGGTGTCCGCATCGTCGATGGCGTACCACGCCGTGAGCGCCATGGGGGGTTCGAGCCCCCAGTACGTCACGTCCTGGTGCCACGCGACGTACTTGCGGCCTCCTGGCTCGCCGTACTTGCAGAACACGTGCGTGGCAAGGAGAAGGATGTCCGGGCCTAGGAGGGACTCGACGGCGTCGAGGATTGCCTCGTGCGAGGCCAGCCTCCAGATGAAAACGTCCGTGTAGTGGCGGTCGAGTAGGCCGATTTGCGAGGCCTCACGGCCCTCACGGGCGGCTAGGGCGTTGAAGTCTTCACGGTACGCCGTCGCCGTGTGCGGATCCACTACCGGGATGGGTATCACGTAGCCGTCGCGCGCGTAGCGGGATACTTCGTCGACGCTGAGTCCCATGGCCTGTCCTTGCGCGCCCGACACGGCGCCAATACGCGGGGAGGAAGACACGATGCGGCTGACAGAGGAGCAGGCGCGATTCTATGGTGACGCCGGGTACGTCGCAATAGACGGCGTGGCGCCGGACGAGCACGTCCGCGCAATGCGCGACCGAATCGAGGAGTTGTGTGACGCATGGGACACGGACGCGTCCCGCCGCCTCGGGATGCAGCAGGAGGCCGCCGTCCGTGGCGCGCTGACTGAGGCACAGACCGGAGCCACGGTGAGGAAGTTCTCCGGTCTCGTCGAGCATGAATCGGCGTTCGCGCGTCACGCGACCGACGACATTCTCCTCGATCTTGTCGAGGATCTGATCGGCGCGCCGATGTGTCTGTACGCCGACCAGGCACTGCTCAAGCCCCCGAACGTAGGGTCGGAGAAGATGCCGCATCAGGACAACGCCTACTTCAAGGTGGACCC
>JABGQA010000097.1 GCA_018644665.1 Candidatus Poribacteria bacterium | reverse complement strand
GGCTTCGTGACGTACGCGTTCGCCGCGTATTCGAGGATGAACACCGTCGTCACGAACACCTCCTCAATCTTGAGGAGCGGCTCGTAGTCGAGGAGGATGACGATGATGGAGAACAGCGTCACGACCAGGATGAAGTTGCTCACGACCCAATAGAGGCGAGACTCCTGGTCGGCGAACGCCTCGTGTAGCAGCGCATCGAAGCGCGATTTCAGCGTGCCTCGCGGCTCGGCGCCGGGCGCCATCTGGCCGTGCCGGATCTGTCCCAGGCGCTGTAGCTGCGCGCGCCGCATCGCCAGCATGTAGACGCCGCCGCCGACGACGACAGTGGTGATTCCGGCAATGAGCAACGGTTGCAGCGCGGCCTCGGGAAGGCTCTCGCGGAAGCCGCGGCCGCTGGCGATGATCACGACGCCTACGCCCAGGACGATCGCACCGAGCGTCTTGTGAGTGTCCCCGGCGGCGTCCTTGGTGAGCTTAAGCACGCGCGCCAGGCGTAAGAGCCGCAGGAAGCGTAGGAGGCGCCCGTATCTGACCATCCGCAGGCCCCGGAAGACCTTGAACTGCGGCAGCGCGATCCACGTGAGCAGAGCAGGAGCGATGGCGAGGGCGTCGATGAGTCCTCGCACGCTCAGCACGTACTTCCGGGCCGGCTTCGTGACGTATACGTTCGCCGCGTATTCGAGGATGAACACCGTCGTCACGATGGTCTCCTCAATCCTGAGGAGCGGCTCGTAGTCGAGGATGATGACGATGATGGAGAACAGCGTCACCATCAGGATGAAGTTGCTCACGACCCAGTAGAGGTGAGACTCCTGGTCAGCGAACGCCTCATGCAGAAGCGCATCGAAGCGAGCCTTGAGCGTTCCGCGTGGCTCCATACGGGACGTCATCCAGCCGTGATGGGACGGCTACGCGGCGGCGGAAGGATGCCGCCACGGGTCGTCGATAGTGTATTCTGGGCTCGCCGGTCAAAGCGCCGCGAGTTTGGCGACCATCCAATCGTATGCCATCTCGCGCGACTCCGGCGTGAGACCGTGTCCCGCCTCGTGGAAGTGTAGACGGAACTCGTCGCCTGCTCCCTCGGCCTCCCACGCGTGCTTCGATTTCTCGTACAGCTCGCGCGTTGCCTCGACAGGATCCTGCGGCTCCGTCACGCCGTTGATCATCAGGAACGGGCGAGGCGCGATCAGCCGGAACAGGTCGTATGTCTCGATGCCGTGTTTCAGCACGTCGGGCAGGTAGTTCATGTAGCAGTGGATGATGGGCGGCGAGAACAGCGCCTTGTACGTGTAGAAGCTCGATATCCCCACGAGCACGCGAAGTCGCTTCTCCGCCATCGCGGACAGCCACGTGTGGCCGGAACCCATCGAAATGCCGATGGCGCCGATCCGGCCGCCGTCCACGAAGTCGAGTGACTCCAGCACGTCGCACTGGCGTATGGCATCCCAGACGTACTGCCCCGCCATGCACCGCCCTTCCGCCATCAGACGCATGGCCAGGACGCGCTCGTACATCACTCCGGAGGGCGGACCATCCGCGTTCTGGCGGGGTCCCCATCCGATAGCGTCGCCGCACAGCACCACGATCCCACGCTCGGCGAGCCCCGGCCCCAGTGACGGCTTCCCGTCCTCGACGTCTACTCCCGCCGTGGATTTCTTGCCCACGTCCCACGGCCCGTGCCCGTGGAACGCGAGCGCGCCGGGCATGCGACCGGAGTTCGTCTTCGGCTTCAGCAGGTATCCCTCGACGCGTTCCGCAGCGTCGTTGTTCCACGCGATGAGTGTACGCGTGAACGACCCGCAGTCCTCCTCGTCCAGCGTTTCGAGGTCGAGGGGCACGGCCTCCGGGAACGGCCCGAGAATGTCCAGATACAGCGCCTGGAGTTCCTGTAAGTCCATGTCGTCTCCTCCTGCCGCCCGCGCTCGCCTGATGTCGCCGTTTGCGCGCCTGCGATGATGGTTGCAGCAGCGCCCCGGGCGCGTCAACACCCGTCGCGTGGGACGTCGACTCAGACCGCGCGCGATGGGTGACGGCCCTGCCGCGCGCCGCCGGAACGCTACACGAAGTGCTCGCGCGCGAGATGCAAGCACATCGGGATCGGAATGTCCCACTCCGACCACATGGGCCAGATGGCTCCCACGCGCAGATCGCCCAGGTGACTGACGAACTGGTACGCGTCCATAGGCGAGATCTCGCGGGAGGCGGCGAACAACTCCGCCATCGCGGTAACGGCGTCGGTCACGCTTCCCTTCATGTCGTGCCTAACGCCAACGGTGATGTAGCGATCCGGCGTCTCGATGAGCATCGCCCGCAATGCCTGATGCGGCGACAACTCGATGCGCAGGCGCCCCCGCAGCGAGACCTCCAACGAGAACCCGTTGATCTCCCCATCGCCCTGGAGCGCGTGTCCGTCTCCGCACGCGAAGTACGCACCGTCGCGTTGGCAGCGCAGGTGCACCGTGTTCCCGGCGCATACGTCGGGTATGTCCATATTTCCACCGTGGCCGTAGGGTTCCGGGCATGCCTCGGAGGGGACGACGCCGAAGCACCCATACATCGGCCGCACGGGCGCTGTGACGCCACCGGGGAAATGCGCGATGCCGTGTTCGATCCGCACGAAATCCTCTCGGGCCTCCTGCATCTCCGGCGGGAACAGCGTGTCGTCTCCGCCCGCGCCGAGCAGCGTATGGCCGAGCACGTCCAACTCCTCGATCGTCACCGCGATGACATCCCCTGCATGGATTCCCTCGACGTACACAGGCCCGGTGGAGGGGTTGCCCGCCATCGGGCCGTCGCGGTAGTGCAGCGTGGTCTCCTCGGATAGCATGAACCGGTGGCACGTATCCACGGTCTCTATCTCGAACGTCTCGCCCTGCGCGACGCGCAGCGGCGGCTCGTCCGGGATGGCAGGGGGCGCAGGCGAGCCGTCCTCGGCTCTCGACCCGTAGTTCTTGAACAGATGATCTGCCGTAAGGCGCTGCATGTGCCGGGATCCTCCTGCTGTGGCGCTGGCATCAGCGAATCGCCGACCTTCCCCGACCCGCGCCGTCGCCTGCGGCGTGTGCCGGCGTCTCAAGCATCGTAGCATGGCGAAGTTGTCTGACCGCGCGATCGGTGGGCGTATCCTGGTCGTACCGAATCCCGCCTCGGGGCCTTGCGGCGACGCTATCACTAGCACGAACGGCCGCGCGGCTCGAAGGCGCGCGTACGTAGCGACCGGCTCACGATGTCCACACGACCCGATCAGGGGATAGACCGAATATGGTAGGCCGCTTCGCCATCTGCCTCGCGTTCGCTGCCGCGTGGTGCTTGCTGCCGCGCGTCGCCATCGCCGCGGGAGCCGGGACGCACATACCCGCCTCCCAATACGGCGCCCAGATGGCCCCTGAGCCGTTCAGGTCCAACTGGCAGGCGTGCATCGGCGCGATGGTCCCGGACATGATGCGCGACCAGCCGCTCGGCCACGAGAACCACCGCGCGTCCGGGCTGCTGTACACATCCGAGGCGATCCGCTATCTGAAGCGCGGCGAGACCCACAAGGCGTTGCTGGCGGCATCCATTCGTGTCCATTACCTGACGGACAGCCTGGCGATCGCTCACGGCGACGTGTGGTATCCCCGACATGAGTCGGACGTGCTGCGGCCCGGAGCGCGTGGGGCTCGGATCTGGTCGTTCCTGCCCCAGTCACTGCAGGGGTATTGGTTGCCCTTCGAGCCCCGTGAGCCGGGGATCAACTACGACCGTCTGCGCATCGACGACCCGCCTCTACAAGCCGAGTTCTGGGCGAAGCTCGCCGACCGGAGCCTGTCCCGCAGCATGCACGCGTTCTTCGACTCGACCGAACTCCACAAGGCCTACCCGGCCGGGGAGTTCCCACTGGGCGCAGTTCCCGACACGACGAACTGGTCGGCGTACGACTACGAGATTTACGGCCGCTGGCGCTCGGAACAGATCGCCCTGGAAACGCTCGACCTGGACTCGGTCCTGGAGCGAAGTGGCTCCGTTCGCTTCGCCGAGGCGCCCCAGTTCCAGCGGGCGATGGATCACGAGATGGAGAACATGATCGCGGCCGTGAGCGCCTACTACCGCTATCTGACCGTGGCAGCCAACACACAGATTCTGGGCGACCTCGACATGCTCCTGCCGGCGCATGATCGACTGCTCCTCATGGCGCGGCATGACCCCGCGATCTACGTGTCCGAAGGCGCGCCGTGGCCGCTCAAGCGGGCATGCTCCCTGCTCGCAATGGAGATGGTGCGCGCACGGTACCGCGCCTCTGGCGACCTCGGCGCCAGCTTCGCCGAGAATCTGTCCGCCGACGTCGACGCGATCATCCGCACGGTAGACATGCCCGCAGGCGAACAAGCACAACGCATCCTGATCTCGTGGAACGAGTCGCCTGAGCAGCGCAGCGCGGCAGCCGCCCAAGAGGTCGGCGCGAACGCCATCGCCGTGGGAGATGCTCCGGGAGCGCAGGGGCACATCCTGCTTCGTGGCACAGACCTTCAGAACGCGGTGCACCTCGTGGACTACCTGCTGGACATCACGCACGCGCCCTTCCTCGGCCGTGCGCCGATGGAAGTCCTGCTCACGGCGTTCGAGAAGCAATGGGACGGGATAGCCCTCATCGAGAAGATCCGCTCCACGCCGGACGACGAGCTTCCGGCGCTGGTGAAGGGCGTCGTGAACCCCCATCAGGACGACCCTGAAGCGTGGGCCGCTCTCGTGCGTGGACTCGTGCGGCCGCACACCGGCGGCTCGGACATCCATCTCACGGGCGTTCTCCCTAGGTTCTACGACTACCTGGTCCTGTCGCTGCCTCTCCCCGACGGGACCCGGATCGACCTGTCACAGCTCTGAGCTATGCGCGAGGTCAGCTTCCTCACAGCGCGCCAAGGCGTGATAATGCGACGAGGCCGGAACCACTCGGGAACACACAGATGACTCGACTCGCCGCATCGTGTCTGCTACTACTCGCGCTCGGCCAGACTGTCCACGCTGAGGACGCCCGCGCGTTTCGGATGGGGTTCACCCCGTTCCCTTACGACATCACGCCGGAGGCCGTGACGGACACTCGGGAGTTCCTGCGCGGGAATGCGGACATCATCGCGTTCCACATGGAAAGCGTCCCGTGGACGGAGGCGCTCACCGGCGAGCCGTTCCGCGACGGCCTCCTGGGCGACTGGGAGTACAAGCGGGACATCATGCCGGCCGACGCGAAGACGTACGTCGCCGTCTCGCCGGGCCGCGATGGTCTGGGGAACTACTGGGGAGACGGGGAGAACCAGCCGGTACCGCCGGAGTTCCTCGGCAAGCCGTTCGACCACCCCGACGTAAAGACGGCGTACGCGAACTACTGCCGACGAGTCGTCGAGTACTTCGAACCGGATTTCCTCGCTATCGGGATCGAGGTGAACGAGATCTACCCCAAGGGCGCGGAGAAGTGGGCGGCGTACCTCGCCTTGCACCGGCACGTATATGCCGAGCTGAAGGCGGAGCATCCCGACTTGCCCGTGTTCGCTTCGTTCACGCTCCACAACATGCTCGACTGGCAGGGCGTCCCGGAGGACGCGACGATAGCCGCCTTCGACGAACTGATGCCGACCAATGACGCGGTGGCGGTCAGTTTCTATCCGTTCATCGGCGGGCTCTCGTCGCGTGTTGACGAGTCCTTCGCGTGGATGACAGGGCACTACGACGCCTTGAGCAAGCCGTACGTGATCACAGAGACGGGTGAGGGAGCGGAGGAACTCGTCTTCCCGTCTACAGGGCAGGTGATAGCGAACACCCCCGAGATGCAGGAGGCGTACTACGAACGCCTGTTCGCTCTCGCGCAGGAGCGCGCCTTCCCGTTCGTGATCTCGTTCCTGTACCGCGACTACGACGCCCTCTGGGACAAGATCAAGGACACCTCCCCTGAGTTCTTCATGGCGTGGCGCGACTGCGGGCTCTTGGATGAGACCGGCGCCGCACGCCCAGCGCGGGAGGTGTGGCGGACCTACTTCGACCGCCCCCTGTCGGGCGAACGCTAGACCGGGGCGCTCGCCTCGACCACCATCGGCCGACGATCTTCCATTCGACCTGACCGACGACACACCACCGTGGATAGCCAGATGAGCGACTCGCGAGACACCGTCGCCGAGAACGCCTTCATGGAGCAGCAGGCGGCAGCGCTCCTGGCCTCCGTCGGCGACACGCTGACGCGCGTGCCCCCAGCGCTTCGCGAGCCATCAGAGAGGCGGCTCGCCCTCCTTCTGCTGGACGGCGTGTTGCACGAGGAGGAGGCCGCGACACGCGCGGCCGTCCAGGCGTTCCACCGCGAGCGCATAGCCGCGGCCGCGGATGACATAGAGCGTACTTCGGTGGCGGAAGGCGCACGGATCTGGAAGCTCTACAACCACGGTTTCGTGATCCGCACGGCGTCCGTGACATTCGCGTTCGATCTGGTCCGAGGAACCCACGTGGCCGGAGGCGCGTTCGCGGTCGACGATGCGGTGATGGACCGCCTAGCCGAAGCTTGCGACGCGATGTTCATCAGCCACCGGCACGGCGACCATGCCGACCCGGTTGTCGCGGAGGCGTTCCTGTCGCGCGGAAAAGCGGTCGTCACGCCGCCGACGGTCTGGGAGGGCGAGACGCTGCACGAGCGCGTAACGCATCCACAGCGTGGCGCGGACACCCAGCATTCCCTGCCGATCCAGGGCGGCGCCGCCGAGTTACGTGTGGTGGCTTACCCAGGCTTCCACGACGGTCACGATGGTCTGCCCAACAACGTGACGCTCGTCACGACGCCGGAGGGCATGGGCTTCCTCCACACTGGCGACCAGGCGGACCCGCGCGCGTTCACGTGGATCGACACGATCGCGGAGAGCCACCAGGTGGACGTACTCATGCCGAACTGCTGGACCACCGACATCGTCCGCATGATCCATGGCGTGCGTCCCGCAGTCGTCATCACGGGACACGAGAACGAGATGGCGCACACGATCGATCATCGTGAACCGTACTGGCTCACATACGAGCGCCAACTCGGTTCCGACCGATGGGGTGGCAGCCGCCATGTAGGCTACGACGCGCCGTTGGTTCTGATGTCCTGGGGCGAGTCTTTCCATCATTCGCCTGGCGGCTGAATCGCGCCAAAGGCGCCCGCGCAAGAACATACTCACGCTAAATGCATTCAGGCCAAGGCTTTGGGCCTCGCCTGCCGATAGTATGGTGACGCCGACCTTCGGGGCTGCGTCACGACATATCCCCATGTCTTCGCGGTGGGCCGCTACTGGCTCGACCGCGCGTTCGTTACTTGACCTGTGCCGGCGGCGTGATCCGTTCACGTCGCTCGCGAAGTGTGAGACGCATCGCGGCGGCGGACATACGCAAGCCGCCGCGTAGCGCGTCCCTGTGCGCGAAACAGGTCGCGTGGTGCCCACGCATGCGCCGCGGACACGATCCCCTAGGTTCTTGGATGGTTAGGCGCGACCCCGTCTGCCGTTGGGAGAACCGTTGCGGTAGACGAGGGAGTAGTCTGCCATGTTCAGGGTCAACACGAACGTCCTTGCGCTCAACGCGCAGAGGAATCTGTTCCAAGCCAACCTCGAGCTTACCCGGCAAATGGAGCGCCTGACGTCGGGGCTGCGGATCAACCGCGCGGCCGACGACCCGGCGGGCCTCGTCGCCGCGGAAGGGATGCGCGCCCAACTCGCCGGCCAGCGCACGGCGAACGACAACATGTCGCGGGCCATCACGCTCTTGCAGACCGCCGACAGCGGACTCGCGCAGATCGGCTCCATGCTCATACGACTGAAGGAGTTGGCGGCGCAGGCCGCCGACGGAACGCTCAACCAATCCAACCGTAGCGGACTGTCCACCGAAGCCGCCGCGCTCATCTCCGAGATCGACCGGATCGCATCCTCGACTACGTACAACGGCATCAGCCTGATCGACTCGGCGGGCCCGACCGGGTCGCGCACCAATCTCACGTTCTACGTTGGGGACGGCACCGCTTCGGCGGCGGCCGGCACGCAGGTCATCGGCCTGGCCCTGAAGGGTGTCACGTTCGGCGCCACCGGGATCGGCTGCATCGGCGACACCGCGTTCAACTTCACGCTGGACGACTTCCTTGGACAGGCTTCCGCGGAGGCGTTGGTGCCCAGTATCGACCAGGCGGTGACTGCCCTGGCCTCGATCCGCACGGACGTCGGCGCGTTCCAGAACCGGATCGAACGGTCGCAGGCGTACATCCAGGCGGCCATGGAGAACACGGCGCGCTCCGAGTCCACCATCCGCGACGCCGACTTCGCGCTCGCCGCGGCGGCCTTCGCGCGCGCGCAGATTCTGGCGCAGGTCGGCGCGCAGATGCTCCAACAAGCGAACCTGATGCCTGCTTTGGCGCTCAAGCTGATTCAGTAGCGCGCGCCCCGCGATGCGCAGGAACCCCCGAAGCGTCCCGCGAGACGCCTCGGGGGTTCCTCCGTCGCTCACCTCGTACCGGCCTGGTCTCACCGCGGCCTACTCGACGTTACGGCGCCAGCGATCTGGTATGCTGCCCTCCGCGCCCGGACGGTGGACGTCGTAGGCGAACGCCCGGAGGAACACGCCGATGGACCGCAGACGGCTAGGACGCACCGACATCGAAGTGAGCCCACTCGGGTTAGGCGGCCTGTTCGTGTCGCGAGTGGGAGGCAGGGGCCGTGACGAGGCGCGCGCGGCGATACATCGCGCGCTGGACCTCGGCATCAACTGGATAGACACCGCGCCGACATACGCCGACAGCGAGGAGGTCCTCGGCATCGCGCTCGAGGATGTCACGCGCCCGTACTGCATCTCCACCAAGCTCGGTGGCCGGCCGAGCCCGTTCGACCCGAAGAACAAGGACCATCTGCGCCGCTCTCTGGACGAAAGCCTGACGCTCCTCAAGCGCGACGCAGTCGACGTGCTACTCGTCCACGAGCCGGAGAGGCCGGGGCAGTACGACTGGTGGGAGGAGTGGGACACGTTCTCCGGCCCCGTGAACGACGTCCTCGACGAGCTGAAGGACGAGGGCCTCATCCGCCACACGGGGATAGGCGGGACGACGGCGTACGCGATGGCGCGCATCATGACCACGGGCCGGTTCGATGTCGTCCTGACGGCGTTCAACTACGCGCTGCTCTGGCGGGAGGCGGAGACGTCCATCCTGCCCGAGGCGAAGCGACAGGACATGGGGGTCATCATCGGCTCGCCGCTGCATCAGGGAGCCCTCGCCCAGCGTCACGACGATGAGGTCGAGAACGGCGCTCCCTGGATGACGCCGATGCGCCGGGCGCAACTCAAGGCGCTCTATGCCGTCCTCGACGACACGGGGCTATCCCTGCCCGAGATGTCGCTCCGGTGGGTCCTGTCCAACCCTGATATCTCCATGACGTTGACCGGCTCGCGCTCCGTCGAGGAGGTCGAGCAGAACGTCGCGTCCGTCGAGAAAGGCCCGCTGCCGTCCGACATCTTGGGTAGGCTTGATGAGATCTACGCCATGCTGCCGTATCGGCCTTTCGAGGAGCCGGTCACCCTCGCCCTGGGCCGCGACCACCTCGGCGTGGGCCAGGTCCGGTAGGCCAGCCACACGGATTCCCACGGGCGACAACATGCACAATCTCACGCGCGGTTTCGTCATGGTCGTATGCGCCGTACTGATGACGCTATCGGAGGCCGGAACAGTGTCCGCCCAGACCGCCACCACGCTTTACGTCTCGACCGCCGGCGACGACGCCTGGACCGGCGCCCTGCCGGAGCCGGATGCTGACAGAAGCGACGGCCCACTCGCCACCCTTGAGGCCGCGCGCGACGCCTTACGCGCGCTGCGGACGGAAGGCGGCGCGACGGTCATCGTCCGCGGCGGCACATATGAGCGCGACTCGACCTTCGAGCTCGCGGCCGAGGACTCCGGCGCCGACGGCGCTCCCGTCGTGTACCGCGCGGCCGAGGACGAGCACGTGCGTCTAGTCGGCGGCAGACGTGTCCTGGGCTTCGCTCCGGTCACGGACGCCGCCATCCTAGACCGGTTGCTACCGGAGGCCCGCAGCGAGGTCCTGCAGGCGAATGTCCGCGACCTCGGCATAGACGACTTCGGGTCCCCGAACGGCGGCGGGCTCGAACTGTTCTACAACGACGCGCCCATGACGCCCGCCAGATGGCCGAACGAGGGGTTCGTGCGCGTCACGGATCTCGTAGGCGGCGACCCGGTCGATGTGCGAGGCACGAAGGGCGACAAGGCCGGCAAGTTCATGTACGACGGCGATCGGCCGGAGCGCTGGACTGACGAGAACGACCCCTGGGTGCACGGCTACTGGTTCTGGGACTGGTCCGACCAGCGCCACCGCGTCGAGTCCATCGACCTTGAGAAGCGCGTCATCGCCGTCGAGCCGCCCTACCACGGCTACGGCTACCGCGTCGGCCAGTGGTTCTACGCGTTCAACCTCCTCGCGGAGTTGGACACCCCCGGCGAGTGGTACCTCGACCGCGAGACCGGCATCCTCTACTTCTGGCCGCCCTCGCCCATCGCGGACGGCGAGGCGGTCGCTTCCGTCGTCGACAACATCGTCATCGCCCGGGACACGAAGCAGGTCGAGTTCCGAGGGATGACCTTCGAGGCGTGTCGTGACACGGCGATCAGGGTCGAGGGTGGCGAGGACACGCGCGTCGTCGGCTGCGTCATACGCAACACCGGCACATGGGCGGTGCGCATCTCGGGCGGCGAACGGAACGGCGTCGTCGGCTGCGACATCACGGGAACGGGTGGGGGCGGCATCGCCCTCTCTGGCGGCGACCGCTTGACCCTGACGCCCGCCGGCCACTACGCCGACAACAACCACATCCACCACTACAGCCGATGGACGCGGATGTACAACCCGGCGGTCACGCTGGGCGGCGTGGGGAACCGCGCCACGCACAACCTCATCGACAACGCCCCGCATATGGGCATCGGATTCAGCGGCAACGACCACCTCATGGAGTTCAACGAGATACACAGCGTCTGTTTCGAGTCGAACGACGCGGGCGCGATCTACGCAGGCCGCGACTGGACCATGCGCGGCACGGTCATCCGTCACAACTACATGCACCACGTGAACGGCTTCGAGGCGCGTGGATGCGTAGGCGTGTACCTGGACGACATGTTCTGCGACACGGAGATCGTCGGCAACGTGTTCTACAAGGTCACGCGCGCGGCGTTCATCGGCGGCGGCCGCGACTGCCTCGTCGAGAACAACCTGTTCGTCGACTGTCAGCCGGCGCTCCACATCGACAACCGGGCCATGGGCTGGGCCGGTTACCACGTGGCCACGACGATGAAGGACCGGCTGGACGACATGCCGTTCCGAGACCCCGTCTGGGCCGAGCGGTACCCCGAACTCCTGACCGTGTGGGAGGACGAGCCTGCGGCGCCCAAGGGGAATGTCGTCGCGCGCAACGTGTCGTTCGGCGGGAAGTGGGACGGCGTGCAGGACGGCGCGCGGGGGTACGTGACGTTCGAGGACAACCTCATCGACGACGACCCGCACTTCCGCGGGACGCCGCCGGACGACTTCCGCCTGCGTGACGATTCGCCCGCGTTCGAGCTGGGCTTCCACCCGATCCCGGTCGACCGGATCGGTCTCTACGAGTCGGCGGAACGCGCGTCGTGGCCCGTCGAGCACGTCGTGCGCGAGAAGCCGGCGGAAGTTGGCGACTGACGCCCATCCCGCGCTGCGTAGCCTGACCGGTCGCGCGGCCGGCCACAGGCCCGGCCTCGGCCGGGAGCGACCGGCGCCGTTACCACCTCTGGAGCTGGCAGGTGTACCAGACACGGACCCATCGGGCGGGCGCCGAGGCGCGGTCGGCGACCGCGTGCGTCCTGGCGTTCGCGGTCTCGATGGCCCTGCTGCCATGCTGGGGACAGGCAAGCGGCGCCCGGGGTGATCCCTCGTGGCCGACCCCTGAGGACTGGCTCCGGGCCCGCCAACGGGAGCAGCGAAACGGCGCGGAGAACCTGTCGGCGTTCCATGACTTCGCGTTCTCCGACGGAATCCGGGACACCGGCATCACCTTCAGACACCGCATCGTGGACGATGGCGGGAGGCATCTGAAGCCGGTCCACTACGACCACGGCAACGGCGTATCGGTCGCCGACGTCGATGGCGACGGCCTCACCGACATCTACTTCCCAACCCAGATGGGCGCGAATCAGCTCTGGCGCAACCTCGGCGACGGGTCGTTCGAGAACTTCACCGAGGAAGCGGGCGTGGGTCTCGAAGACCGCATCAGCGTGGCCGCGTCGTTCGCGGACATCGACAACGACGGCGACGCCGACCTGTTCGTCACTACGGTGAAGATGGGCAATGCCCTGTTCGAGAACACCGGACGCGGACGCTTCCGGGACATCTCCAAGCAGGCCGGCGTGGATCATGTAGGACACTCCTCCGGCTCGGTCTTCCTCGACTACAACCGCGACGGCTTGCTCGACCTGTTCGTGACGAACATCGGCGTCTACACAACCGCCGACCGGGGGCGCGGCGGGTACTACATCGGCCTCAACGACGCCTTCGCGGGACACCACTACCCGGAGAGATACGAGACGAGCATCCTGTACCAGAACATGGGAGAAGCGCGCTTCCGGGACGTGTCGCGCGAGGTCGGCTTGGTGGATGACAGTTGGAGCGGGGACGCGGCGTTCGCCGACCTCAACGGCGACCGCTTTCCCGACCTCTACGTGCTGAACATGCAGGGCGACGACCACTACTACGAGGGCGTCGCGGGTGAGAGGTTCCTCGACCGAACGTCGGAGCGTTTCCCCAACACGTCCTGGGGAGCCATGGGCATCGGGTTTCTCGACTATAACCTGGACGGACAGCTCGACCTGTTCATCACCGACATGCACTCGGACATGAGTGAGAATCTCGGCCCCGAACTGGCCTTGGAGAAGATCAAGCACATGGTCTGGGAGGACGACGTCCTCCAGGACGGAACGAACAACATCTTCGGGAACGCTCTATACGAGAACGGAGGGGATGGCCGCTTCGTCGAGCGGTCGGACGAGTTGGGCGTCGAGAACTACTGGCCGTGGGGGGTCAGCGTCGGGGACCTGAATGCCGACGGATACGAGGATCTCTTTATCACCGCCAGCATGAACTACCCCTTCCGGTACGGCATCGACTCCGTGCTGCTCAACGACCACGGGAGCCGCTTCTACGACGGCGAGTTCCTCCTGGAAGTCGAGCCGCGCGAGGGCGGGCGCACGGAGAGGGACTGGTTTCGCCTCGACTGCTCCCGCGAGGACGCGAACCACCCGGAGTGCGAGGGCAAGACGGGCATCGTCATGGTGAGGGGCGCCGTGGGTTCGCGGTCGTCCGTGCTTCTCGACGTAGACCTCGACGGCGACCTCGATATCGTGACCACCGAGTTCAACGACCGGCCCCAGTTCCTCTTGAGCGATCTGTCGGAGCGGCGCGACGTGCGCTTCATCAAGATCCGGCTGGTCGGGTGCGCCTCGAACCGCGATGGCCTGGGAGCCGTGATTCGAGTGTACGCGAACGGTCTCACCTACACGCGGACGCACGACGGCAAGTCCGGCTACCTGTCTCAAAGCTCGCTACCTATGTACTTCGGACTGGGTGATGCCGAGAAGGTCGACAGGGTCGAGATCTCGTGGCCCTCCGGCGAGGATCTGGTGATCGACCGGGGGATCGAAATGAACGCGCTGTTGACCGTACGGGAATGCGGCGCGGAGCTTGGCGTTGAGGCGCCCGACGCCCAGGCTCGGAACGCCCGGCGGCTCGCGCGGGCGGTGGTGGCCTACGAGGGGCGCCAATTCGACGTCGCCATCGAGCAGCATGTTGAAGCGCTTGCCGAAGACGCCCCCGACGTGGCGGGGCTCCACCGGCTCGCACGGGTGGCGGGCCGCGCGCACGCCGAACTCGGCCGGCGCGCGCTATCCGCCGGCGACACGCCTAGCGCGCGGGATCGGTACGAACGCGCGACAGGGCTGGACGCCTATCTAGCGGCGGCGCACGCGGTGCTGGGTGGCCTCTACGGCGATGGCGGCGAGATCGAACGGGGCATCGCCTCCTACGAACGCGCCGTGTCGCTGGACCCCACGCGCGCGCGCGTTCGGAACAACCTGGCGTGGCTCTACGCCTCGACCGGTGGAAGCTTGGACCGCGCGATAGAACACGCGACGCGCGCGGTCGCCATCGACGCGCACCACGTGCACCTGGACACGCTTGCGCTGGCGCTCTACCTAAAGGGTGACCTCGCCGACGCGGAGACGGCGATACTGCGCGCGCTCGAGGCCGTCCCGGAAGATGCGGAGTACAAGGCGCGTCTGGCCGACATCTTGTCGGCGCGCGGTGAGGGGGAGCACGAGTAGGCCCACGTAGGCGGTGCGCTCGATCAGCGAGGAGACGCCTCGCCTTCGACCACCCTCAGCGTCCGGTCGGCCGGAACGTCGCGTAGTTCTGTCACGAGGCCGCTGGGCCATCGCACCTCGACGCGGTCCGCTCGCGTGCTATCACCCAGACCGAAATGCAGACGCCCGTCGCTCTGGGACAGATAACTCGACGCGCTGCGTACTTCGCGGACCTGCGACATCGCCCCCACGTCCACGCGGACCCGCCCGCCGATGGCGTCTCTTGAGCTTCTCGACCCCACCAGTTCGACGCGGAGCCACGCCCCATGCGCGCGGTCGTTTCGGAGGAGGTCGGGGGCGTCGGCCAGGTTGGTGACGATCAGGTCGAGATCGCCGTCGTTGTCGTAGTCGACGTACGCGACTCCGCGACTCGACTTCTCGACGGCGAGACCGTCGCCGGCGGCCGATCCGATCTCCTCGAACACGCCTCCGCCTACATTGTGGTACAGCAGGTTCCGCTGCTCGTACCTCTGCGTGCCGTCCAACATGGCGATGCGGTCGTGCAGATGCCCGTTGGCGACGAACACGTCCTGTCGCCCGTCGTTGTCGTGATCGAGGAAGACGGCGCCCCACGCAAGATGCGGGAGGCTGGCCGCGCCCGTCCGCGAGGCATAGCTGACGTCCATGAACAGACCCGCGCCCTCATTCCGGTAGAGCGTGTTTGTCTGACCGTGGAAGTTCGTTACGACGAGGTCGAGATCGCCGTCGTTGTCGTAGTCTCCGAAGTCTGCGCCCATGCCGTTCTCCGTCTCGCCGTCCTCGCTGAATCCCACACCTGCAAGCAAGCCGACTTCGTCGAACGTCCCGGCGCCGTCGTTCTCGTAGAGCAGGTTGGGGTCGGCGTCGTTGGCGACGTAGAGGTCGGCGTCGCCGTCGCCGTCGTAGTCACCGAACACGACGGCAAGTCCCCGCCGCGTCGCGGCCGAGAGCCCGGAGGCGACCGTCGAGTCGGTGAACGACCCGTCGCCGTTGTTGTGGTAGAGGATGTCGCCCTCGCCTTCGTACAGACGGGGGTCGCAGTAGGAGCGAATGCCCTGGTTCTCGCAGACTTTGTCCGTCTCGACGGAGTACCGCACGTAGTTCGTGACGAAGAGGTCGAGGAAGCCGTCTCCGTCGATGTCCGCGAAGGCGCAACTCGCTCCCCACCGCGCATCGCCGACACCGGCCGTCTCGGTGGCGTCGGCGAATGTGCCATCGCCGAGATTCCGGTAGAGGACGTTCGGCCCGAAGTTGGTGACGTAGATGTCCTGGAACCCATCGTTGTCCACATCACCAATCGCGCAGCCCATGCCGTACCCCGTGTCGCCGACGCCTGCGGCGTGCGTGACGTCCGTGAACGTCCCGTCGCCGTTGTTCCGATACAGCGCGTTCCGCGGCGGGGTGTCGGATGTCGCGCCCGGGAGGTCCGCCCCGTCGACGAAGTAGATGTCCTGGAAGCCGTCCCGGTCGTAGTCCAAGACACCGACGCCGGACCCGAGGGGCTCGACGAAGAGCCGTCCGCCGCTGCTGCCGTTGTGGTGTTTGAAGTTGATCCCTGCGGCTTCAGTCACGCGCGCGAACTGCGCTGCTAACGCTGCCGACGCCACGGCGAGCCCGAGCGCGACGGCTGCGAGGCGCGTCCACCATCTACTCATCGAGCGCCGCTCGGATGGTCGCGTGATGCGACCGAATTCCCGTGTCGTCCGGGGCGTCGTTCGCCGCCTTCTCAATCGCGGTCAGCGCGGCTCGGAGGTCACCACGCTTGTAGAGCGCCCACGCCAGCGTATCGTAGTGGTTTGCGTGCGGCTCCAGTCCCACGGCGCGCGTCGCGAGGTCCACGGCCTCGTCGAGATCGGTCCCGGCGTCGGCGAAGAGCCAGGCGAGGTCGTTCAGCGTCCGAGGCAGTTCTGCGTCGAGTCGGATCGCCTCTCGATATGCCCGGACAGCGCGTGCGACATCCCCCGCGTCGTGGTACATCCCGCCCAGCGCGGCGTGCGCGTCCGCCGAGCCCGGGTCGAGCTCCGCTGCGCGTTCCAAGTGGCCGCGAGCGATGTCTCGCCTCGCGCTACGCAGCGCGAGCAGACCCATGCCCAAATGCCCTTCGGCGCTAGTCGGGCGCAGTTGGAGCGCGTGGCGGTACTCCGCGACCGCGAGCGCCGTCTCGCGCCGTCCGGCGTACACCGACGCTCGGCCGAGGTACGCGACGACATGGCGCGGGTCGAGGCGGATCGCCTCGCTATATGCGGCCAACGCCCGTTCGGGGCGGCCCCGCTCGACATAGGCCTGTGCGAGGTCGCAGTGCGCCTTCGGGCTCTCCGCGGCTCCCTCGACGACCCGCTTGAGCCACTGCACGCGCTCCTCCGCTTCGCCCAGCCGTCGGAAGACGGCCAGCATCGCATCTCGCGCGGCGGTCTCCCTGAGCCGCGCATACACATGCGCCAGACTGTAGTAGGAGCTGATGTGTTCGGGGTCGAGCTTCACGGCTTGCCGCAGGGCGTCGCGTGCGTCCGTCCATCGCTCCATCTTCATGTGGGCGAGGCCCAGTTCGTAATGCCCCCACACGATCTCCGGATCCAGTTCCAGCGCGCGTCGATAGAGCGATACGGCCTCGTCGTATCGGCCCTGTCGGGAGCGGACGAAGCCCAGATTGTGCATCGCGGCCGCGAGTTCGGGGTCGAGGGCCAACGCGTGCTTGTGCGCGGCTGCGGCTTCGTCCAGCCGCCCCAATTCCGTGTACGTGAGGCCGAGGCCGACGTGCGCGCGGGCGAGCTGCGGGTCGCGGGCCAACGCCGCGCGGTAGGCGTCGATGGCCTGCATGAACTGACGGTCATCGCGAAGGGCGGCCGCCAATTCCACGTAGGGGTCAATGCGTGTGGGGTCGATCTCGATGGCGCGCGTGTACGCGTCCGCGGCGTCGCGGAACCGGCCTTGCGTGGCATACGCGTACCCAAGGCCGCCATACGCTGCCGCCGACCCGGGATCGAGCCGACTCGCCTGGTGGTAGTGCTCGATCGCCGCAGACAGATCCCCGGCCGTGAATGCGGCTGCCGCAAGGCCGAGGTGTCTGTCGAGGTCGTCGTCGGTGACGGCGCGTGACGCGTAAGCCAGCGCGAGGATGGCGAACGCGATCACGCGGAACGATCGCGGACACACCAGGCGGGTTCTCATATGTCATCGTGTCGAGAAGGCCGGCCCAGCGGCCGGCACCCAAGCGCGAGCAGCGCTGCGGGCGCCGACAACCACCTAGGGCGCCGGAGCCGCAAGATGCGAGCGCAGGTCCGCCCACGTCGTCGTGAGTTTGCCCGCCGGCTCAACGGGCCGGGCGAACCCATCCGTGCCGTCCACCTCGTCGAACACGATCTCGGCCGTGTCGGCGCCGTTGGAACTCAGCGCCATGCCCGCGACAATCGTGCCGCTCATGGGGATGTCCGCGGCTGGCCCCAACCCTCCGCCGGCCTCGACCCAGGCGGCTCCGTCGGCCGACGTGAAGGCGGTAATCGTATCGCCGACGCGCGTCAGCCTGATGTAGAGCGGTATGTCATAGTCGACTCCCCCGTCTCCTGGGCCGGTGGCCCCGGCCTGGGTGTCACGGTGGATGAGCTTCATCCCGTTATTGCCCGTCAGGTTGATGAAGGCGTTCGCGGAATCCGCGTCGACGCTTTGCCGAATCATCAGCCCCGCCTTGCCCCAGTCGGGATTCGACGGGCTATAGTCGGCAACGCGTGCCGATATCTCCATGTCGCCGGTGGTCTCTTGGTACACGTACATGAGCGTGTCCGCGGTGTCCCAGATATCCCCGGTGACGGCGGTCACCGTGATCTCGTCGTCGACGAACTCCGCGTCGCCCTCGGCTCCGTCGCCAATAGCCTGTGTCTCCCATTTCGCCGCGTGTGCGAGATGCACAGTGAGCATCATGGCGAGCGCGACGGCCGCTCCTTGGGTCGTAATACGCATGTGAACCCCCCAACCTCTCGTATGGGCGATGGCGCCGAGGCAATTTCCTGCCGACGCCGGCCCCGAACCACGCTAACCTCGGCCGGGACTGTACAGGGGTGGGAAACGGCTGTCAATAGTGCGACTTACCTCATCTAAGACGCCGTCGAAACGGACCCGGCGTCTCAGAATCAACGTGCACTCGACCGGGACCCTCGGTTAGCCGCCACCGAAAGGAGGCGGAGAGGACTGGTGGTTACGATCGCTCCGCGGCGGGAACTCATCGCGAAGACAGAGAACCGATATGCGCGGGCGCGCAAGTAGGGAGAAGAAACGGATTGTACTGGATCCCAAGGACTGGGCACGGGCGCGAACAGCACGTCCGGGTGCCATGTTCCCAGCGAAGGAGGTAGCGGAAGTGGGGAAACGACGATCCTTCAGCCTGCGGTTCAAGGCCGAGTCGGGCGGAACTGCTGCGAAGTCAGAAGACGCAGGCGCAGCTCTTTCGCGAACCCGGAATCGGCGCGGATCTGCTCTCGCGATGGCGGGACCAGGCCACCGGCGTTGAGCCGACGCATGGTTCTCCGCACGCTGTCGGGCTGTCAGCCGATGCCACGGGCGATCTCCAGGACACGCGCGCCGAGAGAGGACGTGCGCAGAACCCGGCAGCGTTGGGACCACGCGCCACCCTCCGAGCGACGCCCGCGCTCACTCTCCACACGCTCCCAATCGTCCAACGGGCCAATGTACAATGACAGGCCCCCACGATGGTCGAAGGAGACGCCGAGTGGGAGCAGTCCTCACGACTCATGCGCTAGGGGCGCATGCTGCCGACAGCGGCGTCACTGTGCGCCGGTCGCGCCGCCGCGCCGAGGAAGCCGCGTAAACACCCAGCCCGACACGCCGTCGGTCTTGGCGCGCGAGAGCAGTGCGACGATGAGGCCAACGGCGAGGCGGGCGAGCGCTTCCTCACGCACGCCGGAACCGAACACGAGGCCGCCGCATCGGTCGGCCGCGCAGCCGGGAGGGACTACCGACGATGAACCTCGATGACTTCATGGGCGGGCTAGTGCGTCGCAACCCGGGGCAGGAGGAGTTCCACCAGGCCGTGCGGGAGGTCGTGGCGAGCGTGATCCCTTATGCCAACCAGTACCCGAAGTACGAGCGCGCGCGCATACTCGAGCGGATGACCGAACCGGACCGGATCATCATCTTCCGCGTCTGCTGGGCCGACCGGGATGGGAACGTCCGCGTGAACCGCGGATACCGGGTGCAGTTCAATAACGCCATCGGTCCGTACAAGGGCGGGCTGCGCTTCGACCGCACGGTGAGCCTGAGCATCCTGAAGTTCCTCGGCTTCGAGCAGACGTTCAAGAACAGCCTTACCACGCTCCCCATGGGGTCAGCGAAGGGCGGCTCCGACTTCAATCCGCGCGGCAAGACGGACGTCGAGGTGATGAACTTCTGCCAGGCGTTCATGACCGAGCTTTCCCGGTACATCGGCAAGGACGTCGACATCCCCGCCGGGGACATCGGCGTCGGCGCGCGGGAGATCAGCTACCTGTTCGGCCAGTACAAGCGGCTGAGCGGCGAGTTCGCGGGCATCCTCACTGGCAAGGGCCTATCGTTCGGCGGTAGCCCGGTGCGCATTGAGGCGACAGGGTACGGCTGCGTCTACTTCGCCGAGGAGATGCTCTCCACGCGCGGCGAGTCGCTGGAGGGCAAGCGGTGCGCCGTCTCTGGCGCGGGCAACGTGGCGATGTACGCGGCGTGCAAGCTCGCGGCGGCCGGTGCCAAGGTCGTCACCCTCTCGGACCGTGGCGGGTTCCTCCACTCGCCCGGCGGGTTCACGGAGGAGCAGTTGGCCCACGCCATGGACTACAAGGCGTCCCGGCGAGGAGATCTCGCGGGCCTGGCGGACGAGGTCGCGGCCGAGCACCATCCAGACGGTAAGCCGTGGGCCGTGCCGTGCGACATCGCGTTCCCGTGCGCGACGCAGAACGAACTCACGCAGCGCGACGCTCGGCGCCTCCTGAAGAACGGCTGTCAGGCAGTGTGCGAGGGCGCGAACATGCCCTCGACAAACCCGGCGGCGGACGCGTTCCGCAAGGCGGGCATTCTCTACGGGCCTGGCAAGGCTGCGAATGCGGGTGGCGTCGCCACGTCCGGCTTGGAGATGACGCAGAACGCGATGCACCTGACTTGGTCGCGCGAGGATGTCGACCGCCGGTTGCGCGAGATCATGGCGAGCATACACGCCCAGTGCGTCGAGCACGGCCAGGATGGCGACGGCGTCGACTACGTGAAAGGCGCGAACATCGCCGGGTTCATCAAGGTCGCCGACGCGATGCTGGCGCACGGCATGGTGTAGCGTTGCGGCTGATCCGGTGCGATCCGCGCTCGCCGAATATGGAGACCGCCACGGCGGCCGGCCGAGTCAGTCGAGCTATCGCGCCTGTCCCCGTCTGGCGTGCGCGCTGGCCCCGGCCCTCACGGTCCCGTTAGCATTCCCATGTCGCGCGCTCGACGACGGCCGGGCCAGCCACCCGCACGGCGCCGGACGCGAGTTCCCGTCCGCGGCCCTGGCCGACTGTGCAGGCGGAAAACGGATTCTCCGGGGAAGGTGGAGGCGGGCTTAGCGCCTCAGGTCCGCCCACGTCGTCGTGAGCTTCCCTTCCGCTTGGACGTCCAGCGCGTTCTTCTCTTCCGCGTTGATGTAGTCGTCGTCCGTGGGCGCGAACAGCAGGTCATCGGCCCACAGGAACACATCGTATTGGTCCGTGAGATTGCTGCCGCGGGTCCATATCATCATGGTGTTCTCGCCCTTTTGCAGCTCGTTCACGGTGCCACCGTCCCCGCCGAAGTCGCCGTCGGTTCGCCACGTCCACACCGGGCTGTCGTTCTCGAAGATGATGTGGTCGGGGCGGACGAACGCGGGCTTCACTTCCGGGACTTCGTCGCCGTCGTCGCCGAGCACCCAGAGCCAGTCAGACGCGTTGCTCGGGTTGATGATGCGACCGATGAACCGCCACTCCCCGGCGCTCCCGCCTGCCTTACTGATGTCGAAGTTGTAGAGCAGCCAGCCATCGCCGCCCGAGTTCGTGATGATGTCGCCAAACGCGCCGTCCTCGGGGTCGAGCACGCCCTCGGCGTCGCCGCGTTTGTACACTTCATTCGCGTCGCGCTCGTCGAAGTCTTCCGCCTCGAACCAGATCTGATGGCCGCCGTCGTATTGGGACACTCTGAAGTTGGCGACTGCATAGGCATCGCCAGCGGCAAGCACGACGAACGCGCAGAGCGCGAGCGCGGCTATCTTTCCAGACAGTTGTGCGCGGGTGAGCATGGATGGGTACCTCCCTATGGCTTTGTAGCGTCGGCGCTGACATTGCCGCCAACGCCAACATGTTGCAGTGGCGATGGGCCACGCGCAAGACTTGCCGTCCATATGTGGACGTCGCGGCGTGGCCGGACACCACCGAGGGGCACACGGTGAGCGGACATCCCATCGATTACGACGCCCTCGACGAGGCGTACGCGCGCCATCGTGGCGCCAACCCCCGCGTGCTCCGCGCACTGATCGACGGCGCGTCGGTAGGCGCCACGTCGCGAGTGCTGGACATCGGCTGTGGGACGGCCAACTACGCCCGCGCCACGGCCGCGATGACCGGCTCACGCGTTGTGGGCATGGACCCATCCATAGGGATGCTCACCCAAGCAGCCGCCCACGCGGCCGAGGTCCGGCTCTGCCAGGGCTCCGCCGGAGGCCTGCCGTTCCGTCGATGCAGCTTCGATCTCGCCTTCTCCGTGGACGTGATCCACCACGTCCCGGACACCGGTAGCTACTACCGGGAGTTACTTCCGCTTCTCGGGCCCGGCTCGCGCGCGTGCACGGTCACGGATTCGGACGAGATCATCCGCACGCGTGAGCCGCTCGCCACGTACTTCCCGGGCACCGTCGAGGCGGACCTGCGGCGCTATCCGCTGGTGTCCCGGCTGCAGGAGGAGATGGCCGCCGCCGGGTTCGCGGACATAGCGCTCGAGACCGTGGAACTGGCGTACGAAGTCACCGATCCCGGGCCTTACCGCGCGAAGGCGTTCTCGTGTCTGCATCTGATATCGGAGGCGGCCTGGCGGGAGGGCGTCGACCGTATGGCGGCGGACCTCACGCTTGGCCCGATCCGGGGCGTGTCACGCTACGTGCTCATCTGGGGCCGTAAGGCTGCAACCGTCCGGCATGCCGCTCAGTCGGCCGATTCGAGATAGGCGTGAAGGCGCTCGGCATAGCGCGAAACGGCCTGCAATCCCGACCACATGTGATCTTCGCGGGGCCAGCTGAGCGCCCAATCCAGCATCGCGAAGTACCGCGCCGCTAGGAAGACGGCAAGCTGGTTCTGCCAGTCGACTGGCAGGTCGCGCCGCGTTTCGTAGCCAGCGATACACGCCTCGCGCAGGGCAGGAAACTGCTCGTCGTCCTGCAAGTACCACAGTGTCGTGGCGACATCGGTCATGTACGGCGAGAGCAGGCAGTCGTCGAAGTCGATCGGGCGCGGCTCGCCGTCGTGGTACAGCACGTTCCACTGATGCAGGTCAGCGTGGATCAGACCGTAGTCGCGATCGATTGGGATCTCGCGGATGGCGGCCGTGAGCCTGGCCGCGGCCCCCATGAACACACGCAATTGGTCCTCCGTCGCCACCGTCCCCACGTAGCCTTCCCAGGCCGCGGAGACGTCTCCCCGGACGAATCGCGCCAGCATGCCCTCCCAGTTGGTGTGCGCCCTGTCGATCCCCTCGGCGGGCGCGTACGTGTCCGCGTGGTTGTGGAGCTCCGCGGTCATTGCGCCCAGCCGCCGCATGTGTTCCGGCCGCGGCGCGTCGATTTGCTCGCCGTGGAGCCAAGCAAACAGCGCACACCGGCGTGGGATCGGCACACCGGGCGGTGCGATCTCGACCACGTGCCGGCCGTCTGCCGCGAGGAGGGGCTCCGGCGAGACCACGGATGTCTCGCGGTTGACCGCCGAGATCCAACGGCACTCCGCTTCGATTTGCTGTGTCGAATAACGCGCGGGGTCGCTGATTCTAAGCGCATAGTCGCGACGGTGCCCGTCCCGTTCGGCAGTCACGCGATAGACGACGTTCACCGAGTGCCCCACGAGTTCGGCGGCGATCGCCTCGACGCCGTACGCACCGCACGCCGCCGCGATCAGTTCCCGTTCCATGCGCTCAGTAGTTGCGTCGTCGAACGCCTCGAAGCGCGGCATGGTCGGTGACCCCGTCGCTATGTTCGACGTGTCGTCACGTCACGCCCGGTTCTACGGAGCCGGCTGTGACGGACATCGGTCTTGGGACGGGTCAGTCAGGCGAGTCGAGGTAGGCGCGTAGCTTCCGAGCGGAATCGGACATCGCCTGCGACGCGGAGCCCATATGATCCTCGCGGCGCCACCCGAGCATCCAGTCCATCATCGAGAAGTAGCGAGCCGCCATGAAGGCCGCGACCTGCCTCTCCCAATCATCCGGCGCAGGTCGCGTCGTCTCGTAGCCCTCCATGTAGGCGGCGCGCAGCGCGACCTGGTTGTCCCCGTGGAGCTGCCACAGCGTCGTCGCGACATCGGTCATGTACGGCGCGAAGTGGCAATCGTCGAAGTCGATCGGCCGCGGCTCCCCGTCGTGATAGAGGACGTTCCCAAGGTGCAGGTCCGCGTGGATCAGGCCGTAGTCTCTGTCTGTGGGGATGCCGCGGATGTTCTCCTCGAGCCGCGCCGCCGCCTCTGCGTAGACCAGCCGTTCCGCGTCCGTCACGACGGGCTCCGTGTAGCTCTCCCACGCCGCCACGAACTCCCCACGGGCGAACGGCGCGAGCAACGCCTCCCAGTCCGCCGTCGGCCGGTCGATCTGCTCGTCGCGGCCGTAGGTGTCTGCGTGGTTGTGCAGAGCCGCGGTGACCACGCCGAGAGCGTGCAGATGCTCCGGCCGCGGCGCATCGATCAGCTCGCCCCGTAGCCAGGGGAACAGCGCGCACCGCCGCGGCGCAGGTAGTCCCGGCAGGGCGACCTCGACAAGATGCCTGCCGTCCGGTGTAAGGAGGGGCTCCGGCGACACCACTGACGTCTCGCGGGTGATCGCCGCGATCCAGCGGCATTCCGCCTCGATCTGTGGCGTGGTACAGCGTGTGGGATTGCTGATTCGGAGCGCGTACTCGTGGTCCACCCCTGCCTGTCGGGCGGTTACGCGATAGACGACGTTCTCCGAGTGCCCCACGAATGCGGCGTCGACCATCTGGAGGCCGAACGCGTCGCACGCCGCCGCCATCAGTTCGGGAGCCATGCGTTCACGGGTTCCGTCGTCAAACCTCTCGAAATACGGCACGGTCGACCTCCAGCGCTCTGGCCCGCCCGGGGCGCTGCATCCGCGCACGCGTACTATTGGCGCGTCGTGACGCACATAGCCGACGGCCCACTCCCAGATGAGGAACACGTGGACATATCGCGGCTGCAAGCATATCTCCGTCACTCCGCTGGCGCACAGTATGAGACCGTGCACGCGCCCGGCTTGACGATGTTCTTCCACGCCACCGATGACATGCGCTACCTGAACTACGCCATCCCGGACGCGGATTGGGGCGCGAGTCTGGAGGCGTCTCTCCCCGCGTTGCGCAGGGAGTTCGAGGCGCGGTCGCGCCTGCCAAGGTTCGAGTTCGTCGAGGAGTACGCCCCCGCCCTAACGCAGACGCTGGCCGCCAACGGCTACCGCGAGGAGTACCGAGGGCCGTCGATGGTGTGCGTCCCGGGCACGCTTGTTGCGGCGTCGGAAGTCGCGGGACTGACGATCGAGCGCGTCGACGCTCACGCGACAGAGGAAACGCTTCGCGAACTCGTCTGCACGCAACGTCAGGGGTTCGGAGGGCCGGAGACGTCGGAGCCGAACGAAGGCGACATGGCATACTTGCGGACAGCACTGCAAACGAGCTGTGCCTTCCTCGCCCGGCTCGACGCGCAGGCCGTAGGAGCGGGGACGCTCACTCCGCCTCATGCCGGGCTGTCGGAACTCGGGGGCGTGGCCACGCTGGAGCCGTACCGGCGCCGCGGCATAGCCACTGCGGTGACGGCCGCCGCGGCCGCGTACGCCTTCGAGTCAGGCCTCGAGGCGGTGTGCCTGAGCGCCGGCGACGCTGGATCAACGCGCGTCTACGAGCGCGCTGGCTTCCGCGTCATCGCCACAATGCTGGCGTATTCGCTCGACTAGGCGGGGCGTGACCAACGCCCCCGGGCCCCGCCCACTCCTAGACCGCGATGCGCCACGGGAAAGCCAACGACCACGTCCTGCGCCCGTGCGTCGAGCAACGGGCCAGCTACCAGGGCCGGACGTCAGGTGCTCGGAGCGCGCAAGCTGCTAGGATCGTTGCGACTCAGGCATCCCGTCCTGCGCCTCCCACTGCTTGGCCTTTGCGATGATGTCCTTCACAAAGGCGTCTTTTCCTTCCATGTATTCCGCGATCCCTGTTGTGTTCTCCAGGGTCAGTCGTTCCTTCAGGGCGCCGTACGCTTGCGCCTCTCCAGGGTGGGTCCTGAGATAGTCTCGGAAGTTCAGCTTGTCGTCGATATCGGGATGCCCTCCCTGCATAACGTGGGCTTGGTGTGTGCGCACATCGGCATTGGGCTTGTTGAAGTAGAAGCGACTTGGACACGCGAACGCTCCGACGGCCTCCCCACGAGGCCGGTATCCCAGGTCGATCATCCGCTCGTCGAACTCGGGCAGCCTCGCTATGTCCTCGACGACGATGACGATGTCGACTATCGGCTTCGCCTTCATGCCCGGGACCGACGTACTCCCAACGTGATGGATCGCGACCAATTCGCCTCCGAAGACCCGGCGTAGCTGTTCCGCCTCGGCGTCGTATTGCCGCGGCCACTGCGGGTCATACGGGACCATCCCCCAAGACATCGGCCTGCTCCCTCGCCCTGCCACAACCGCTGGTTACGACGGATCGAACATGACAGCCGGTGACCTTGATGCGGGGGACGTCCAGGTCAGCAGTCCTGCGGGCTCCACGCCGCGACGCACGCGCAGCCGCAGTGTTCCGTCGAGTGTGCCCGCCTGGGGGCGTTGGGGTCCGCGCCGAGCCCGAGCAGCGCCTCCGCGGTTCCCATATGCCGCGAACACGCGGCATACCAGGTATAGCTGCCCCGCGCCGCGTCGAGCCGCGTCAGTCGACGAGAGCCTGATACGTGAGCGCACGAAACTCATCGCCGATGGACAGTACGTCGCCCGGCACCCGCTGAATAAACAACAGGCCGATCAAGTTCTCCTGGGGATCAACCCAGAACGCGGTGCCTGCCAGACCGCCCCAGGAGTATGAGCCGTCGCTGCCGATAACACCGCGCTCGGCCGCGTTCCGAACAACCAGGAATCCGAGCCCCCATCCAACACTTGGGTCGAGTCGCGGGCCGAGCCGAACGACCGCGCCGCGAGGCAGATGATCGCGTGTCATATACTCGACCGTCTTCCGCCCCAGCAATCGGACCCCGTCCAACTCGCCGCCGTTCAGAAGCATCTGCGTGAAGCGATAGTAATCGTTCGCTGTTGAAACGAGGCCCCCGGCGCCGGAAAGGAACGCCGGCTTCAGGGCGAATGCTCCGGTCCGAGGATCGTCGATTACCTTGATGGCCCGCGTATCGCGGTCCCAGCCGTAGCTCGCCGCGAACCGATCCTGTTTCTCCACTGGGACATGGAACGCCGTATCACCCATCCCAAGCGGCTCGAAGATCTCACGAGCCAAGTATTCGTCGAATGGAACGGCGGAGATGCGTTCCACCAGATGCGCCAGGACGTCGGTCGAGATGCTGTAGTCCCAAACAGTGCCAGGATGATGCGCCAGCAGGATCTTCGCCAGCTTCGGGACCATATCTGCCAGAGAGCCGGACTTCAGGTCGGCTTCCTGATACGCCTTCGCGACGGGCGACCCACCCCATCCCATGATGAGGCCGGAGGTGTGCGTGAGCAGGTCGCGCACGGTCATCGGCCGTTCTGGCGCGACACCGTTCGGGTCGTTCGCATCGTACACCCGGAGATCGGTGAACTCTGGAATGTACTTCGACACGGAGTCGGACAACAGGACCTGCCCCTGCTCGTACAGCATCATGACCGCGACGCTGGTGATGGGCTTGGTCATGGAGTAGATGCGGAAGATTGTGTCGGGCCGCATGGGAGCGTCGGCCTCAGTGTGTGCCATCCCGACCGACTCGAAGTGGACCGCTTCGCCGTGCCGCGCGATGAGCGTGACCACACCAGCGACCCGTCCGGCATCGACATAGCCCTGCATGACCGGCCGGATTCGAAGCAGCCTGTCCGCCGACATCCCAACGTTCTCGGGTGAACTTGTGCGCACCCCTTGGGCAGTCGCGCTCACGGCGAAACCGGAGAGCAACGTCGTGAGAACCAGTACTGCGGTCGTATGCACGGACATCTTGCTCCCAGAAGCTCGCAGTGTCTCTGTCCAACCATCCACAAGGCGCAGCCGGACGCCCCACGACTGATCACTATAGCGGTTCTGTGCCATGTGGAGAACGCCCAAGTTAGTGGTCGTGCGGGTTCCACGCCGCGCGACGCGGGCAGATCGGCAGTGTCCCCGAGTGTGCCGGCGAAGTCGCCGGCCCTGACCGGTACTGCGTGGAGAGTGGGGCGCAGCAGCAAGCCTCCAGCCGGGCCGGCAGGCGATGGCCTGCCATGCGCGGAACCGATCGCGGATGGAGGTGTGGGCAGGCGACGCGATTGCCTAGGCCACGCCCGCCCCCGTTAGAGTGGCGGGACGCGGCCACCACGCCCCCGCCCACTCCGGGGCCGTGATGTGCCACGGGAAAGCCAACGGCCACGCATGCGAGACCGCCTCGCGCCGCTGGGCTTCCTCGCCCCGAACGCCGTTGGGTTCGCGGCCTTCACGCTGTTTCCCGTGGTCCTCTCCTTCTGCATGGCGTTCCCGAACTGGAATATGAAGCCTGCGGTGCGGCTGCAGTTCCTCGGAGGACGCCACTTCGCCGACCTACTCTGGGTGCGTCCCGTCGACGTCTGCAGACCGCTGATTCTCGGCCTTTACGCATTGGCGGCGTTGCTCCCGCTGGCAGGCGCTGTCCGCACGCTCTGGGCGAACTTCGCGGTAGCGACGGTCGCGGTGAGGTCCGGACGGCGGCACGCCGAGAGGCCGTCGGCCCATACAGGATGGGGTCTGACGCCTGAACGCATACGCCGCCGAACATGCTGTGACCCGGGAAGCGGCCAGATTACGGCATGGCGACGGACGCGCTACATCGAGACGTCGGAAAGCCTGGGCCGTATCCGTACAGCCCCGCCCAGTGTAGGATCATCTGAGGCCAAGCAGTCTGTGCAGCTGTACCACGGCGTGCGATCCAGGGGTGCTGCGCGGTCTCATTCTGGCCGCCGCATAGAATACGTCCTCGGACGGTTGGCGTGCTGGGAGTGGTCGACCGTGCCGTGCACGTTGCCGTAGACGAGTGTGGACGCCAAGTGAAGGCGCTACATCCGCCAGGATGGCTGTGCTGTGCAATCGCGCGATCAGGATCCATTGTCGTTGGCCACGGCACGATCGCTTCGCGCGTCGCTGGGTCTGGTGTCGAGAGGGTCGTGGTCCCCGAAGACTACGGTTCGCGGATCATCGTGGATCGGTGATGAACGCTGGACCAGCGTCGGTCGACTTGATCTCCACGTCGGAGCGTACATGCGAAAGCCGGACAAGGTCTTGCTGCTACACAGCTACCCGCCGACGCCGTGCCTTTACGGCTTCGAGAAGGGCCTGAAAGCCCTTGGGCATGAGGTGGTCTGCGTCGGCCCGCGCGTCGATCGTGCGTATGAAGAGCAGTTCAGGCGGCTGGAGCCGGAGTGCGAGTACATCGAGGCGCCCGCGCCTGACGTCGAATTGAGCCGGCTGTTCGAGCTGGCCGGAGGGGCGCTGGACTGGGTGCTACTGCTGCAGCCGGACGGGGCCTTCCTGCCACGTGGCCTTCGCGACTGTCCGGTGCCTACGATCGCCTGGTGGACCCATGAAGCCAAATACGCAGATATCGACCAGTCGCTGTATTACTACTTCGACGCGGCGCCGACGGTGCTCGGATCCTACTCCAATACGTGCCACGAGCGCGGTTTGGATAACTGCCCATGCTTCAACTTCATCGGCATGAACTGGCTGCAGCCCGAGGTGGTGGACGGCGATCGACCGATCGACGTCGCGTTTGTGGGCTCTCTGAACCGTGCGCTATCGCGGCTGCGGGGACGCGAACTGGAGAAGCTGCTCCAGCTCTCAGACGAAGGCATCGAAGTCGTCGTTCGTGAGGGCGTGTACCTCGACCATATGTTGGACCTCTACGCGCGTTCGAAGATCGTATGGCAGCACTCGGGGCAGGGCGGGAACAACCTGACATTCCGCGTCAGCGAGGCGATGTCGGCCGGGGCGTTGGTGTTGGCCCCCCGCCCGTATGACTTCGCGGGACTTGGTGATGGGGCCATTGAGGATGGGACGCACCTCGTCTTTTACGACGACTTCGACGAGGCCCGGGATCTGATCCGCCACTACATTGCGCACGAGGACGAGCGCAGGCATATCGCCGACGCAGGCCTCCGGCATCTGACCGAGGAGCGGCCGTGGTTAGGCGAGGTCGAGCGATTCGTCGACGAGGTCGTCGACGCGATCCCACCCGACTTCCTGGGACGACGACACGAGCGTCTGCGCCGCCACGGCGTGGACGCGCGACGGGAACGAATGGACTACGCCCGCTACTTCTTCATGTACGGCGAATTCGCGGTCGCACGGCGTCTCTACGAGGACACTCCGGACTGGTCGGAAGACGCGACACTGCTCCACCACCGGTCGTTGGCCGCAGTCCACGAGGGCCAACAGGTCGACTATCTGGGCGTCGTCCATGAGGTGCTGTCAGAGCACCCTGATCATCTCATCGCACTGTTCAACTGTGTGTGCGTTGTGTGTGTGAATCGGTCCGCGATGGGTGCGACCAACGCGCTACGAGCCCTTCGGCAACTCCTGACCGCCATGCAACGGTCGGATCCCGGATCGTGGACGGTGGACGCGGTGGAGGGCCCGTACATAGCGGTCCAGATGCGCCGGCTTCGCTTGGAGATCGCGCAGGCGTACCTGGATTTCCCGCGAGGCATGGAGCGATGGCGTCGATTACGGGACCTCTACGTCCACGAAACGCTCCGGAACGTCGGCGTGTTGCTCGCGGAATGCGAGCGATGGGAAGATGCGATCATCATGTTCAGGAACGCCCTGCGGATCCTACCCGACGAGGGTCCAACGATGGCGCAGGAGGCGCTGGCATGGTCAACATTGGGCATACAGGACAGGGCGGCGGCGCTCTATGCTCGGGCCGTCGAATCCGAGCCGTTCTTCTGGGGCGAGCGTGCGAAGCTCGCGCAGATATGGATCGACGGCGACCGCGCGCGCGACGCGATCGGGTTGCTTCGAAAGTGCCTGTTGACCTGCCGTGTGCACGGCGAGCAACGGATGGACATCTGCCGGCTGTTGTCACTGGCTCATGCGCGGCTGGGAGAATCGGCCGTGGCGCGTAGGTGGCTTGACGACGCGATGCAAGAAATCCGCTCCGGCCAACTGCGCGGTGACGTCGTCCCGTTTTACGACCCGGCCGTCGATGTGGAGACAATGAGCATACCGACATTGGAACGGATCGTCAGCGACGCAATGGAGGATCTCGCGCCTGTCGTCAGCGCGAGCGCCCACGCTCAGGACCCGGAATGACGGGTGTCGTGCCGTATCCCTCGCCGCTAGGTCCACGACTTGAGGCGCGAAGTCATGCATCTCGATCGCGACCCAGATCCACGTGCAATGCGCAGCCTGTCTCCGTGGCACGACGCCTTCCCTGAGGCCCAGCGAGAGTGTACCTTTGGCTGGCCAAGCCAATGATGATCAGCCGATTGGGCCGGTCTCGGGATCGGATTCTGGATAGCAACCTATAGCGAGGTCGCGGGCGCATTTCGGCGCGTGCTTCTTGAGAACAGCCGGCTGCGCATGTGTCGGTATGCCCAGATCCGTGGCAGCCTACGGGAGGGGCGGAAGACGGAGGCTTTCCGTAAGCTGCAGCGGCTCCACGCCGAGGTACCGTCGCACACCCCAGGAAGAACCCGGCCGCTTTGCAGGCGCGAGCCGGGTTGGCAGAACTGCTGGATAGGCGTGAGACTTGGTGGTGGTCAAGCGGCAGGGAACGCACTGACACGGAGGGCCCGAGGCGGTCTCGGCGCGTCGCACTCTGTGGATCAACAGCGAGTGGGAGGAATGCTGGACACCTAGTCTCAGAGCCATGTAGCCGCGAGCGCAGGTTAGTGCGCGGCATCACCCCGGGCACAATAGTGACGGCACGGTTGAGAAGGGCTCCACGATGACGCTATACGGTCACCATGCCGCGTCCGCCTCAAGGTGCGGCGCATGAGCGACCAAATACCGAACGATGAAATCGCCCGTACAGCACAGAGCACGTACGACGCCTTCATCCGCGCCCCCGCGGCGCGTGCCTGGCTCCGCAAGCGGAAAGCGATCTGCTTCTATGGTCTCAATCAGCTTGCGCGGAATGTCCAGATTCACGGACTCCAGGACGCCGCTCGAACATGGAAGATCCCGTTCTACTACGTCGCAGTGGGGACGGAGTCGCGACTGGAGCAGGTCGTCGCGTACGACGACGTGCTGTTCCTCACCACATTGGACCACGTCCCGGTTCTAGCGCCCCACATGGCCCGCTGCAACGGCCGCATCGCGCTCATAGCCGGCAACTATGACGGCTCGCCCAGCCCGGCCACAGTCAAGACAGTCACCGACGACGATGCTCGTCTGCTCGACGAGCATCGGGACTACATTTCTGTTGCGCTGACCGAATACTCTTCAACGTGGGCAGAGCGCTACTATCGTGGGTACGTCGCGAAGCATGGGATACCAGTAATGTCCTTCACGTGGGGCATCAACCTGGTGCGCCACTTTCCCGCGGACGTCGCGAAGACCGGGGACCTCGTATTTGCCGGGTCGTACTTCGAAAAGACCCCGCGCATCGACGACTACTTTGGGCCCGCTTTCTCCAAGTTCTCGCACACCGTGCTCGGATTTGGATGGAGTTCGTCGCCGTACGGCATTGGCGATGTGGTGACCAGGGAATTCAACACGTTGGCGCCGGTTCTCTACTCTGGCCACACTGTCTCTCTGAACGTCCACCATGCGCATGAAGAGGCGGGGCATACGTGCAATGAACGGTGCTTCAACGTCCCGGCATGCGGAGGGTTCATGGTGTCGGATTACGCGCCGCGGATCCGGGACTTCTTCCCCGAGGACGAGGCAGTCGTCGCCGATGGTCCGTCGGATTTCCTCGACAAGGTGGAGCACTTCGTGCGCTATCCCGACGAGCGTATCCCGTATATGCAGAAGGCGCGTCGGCGCGTAGTGGCCGAACACACGTACCACCACCGGCTGTGCGACCTGCTCCGTTTCGTCATCAACGGCGACACCGTGTATGACCACTGCCCGGTGATGACCGTCCCGCCCGCCACCTAGCGAGAGACGCGGACAAGCTTCAGATCACTCCCGCGCCAGCGCGTACTCTGGTGTCACGTCGCGCCCCACGATACGGTGTCGTAGGCGCCGCAGTGCGGCCTTGTCGCCTTCCTCGGGCGGTTCGACGGCTTCTCCGAGGCCCTCATAGCCTCCGAAGCTGTCGAAGTCCAAGTCGCAGCCTGCGCTGCCTACATCAGCCGCCTGTACCGCCGGGGAAGGCCATCAGGTACGACGCCACCGTCTCGATTTCCTCGCGTGTGTGCTGCGGCGCCAACGGTAGAGAGAACACGCGCGACGCCGCTCGCTCCGTGATCGGAAGATCGCCGACGGAGTAACCCAGGTCCGCGTGGACGGCCTGGAGATGCACCGGCACCGGGTAGTGAACCCCCGAATCGATGTCGTGGCGGGTCAGCCACTCTTGGAGCGGCTCGCGTTCGTCGGTCTCGACGACGTAGCGGTGGTACACGTGACGAACGTCCGGCCGGACGACGGGCGGCGGGAAAGGACCGTCCGAGAGGAGTTCGTCGTACCAGGCAGCGCGTTCCTGTCGCTGATCGGTCCACGCCTCGATGTGTCGCAGCTTCACGCTCAGCACCGCGCCTTGGAGGCCGTCCATGCGGTAGTTGTATCCGGGCAGGTCGTGGTAGTAGCGACGGGTCT
>JABGQA010000023.1 GCA_018644665.1 Candidatus Poribacteria bacterium | reverse complement strand
ATGATGTCTCTGTAGCGTACCGGGTCGTGAGCTACGGCGAGTTCGAGCACCCGGTGTTGCGTTGCACCTCCAAGCCCCCGCTTCGTTGCAGTTAAAATGACAATGCGTGACTGGCTGGATGGCGGTCACGACATGAGATCGTTCCGTATCGAGCGCGCCCCTGGGTGTGGAGCATCAGAACGATTCTTTAGAGTGGCTGAGGTTCCCCCGCGAGCCCTCGTCCGGCTATCGTCTGCGACCGTTGGATGACTTGGTCTTGGGTCTTGGCGCGTAGGCGAACTCCATCGATTTTAGCCCTTTGGCGATGGCCATTCGGAGCACGCTTGCTCTCGTCACGCGTCCGACGGCGTTGACCTCGGGGTCGGCAGCGAAGGCCTCGAGCATGCTGTCGGCCTTCTTGATGTACTCTTCGGGCAGGCGGAGGGGGGTCAGGATGGTGCGTGACATCTGTATACCTCATCGTGGTTCAGTTGTAATACGGTCGTATGACGTTGGTGATGCGCTCGGATCGCTCGTCGTATCCCGTACGGATCCTCTATTCCAGTCTCCCTTGTTGTTCTGCTTGTGTTTATTGTCGATTGGCGCTTGCCGCTTGCGGGCGGCCTCCGCGGGGTAGGTGGAATCGTTTCTTTCCAGGATCACGGGGCAGTGAACGAGGCGGTTGAGGGTCGTTGCCGTGTTCGTGGCGTCCTTGATTTCGCTGGCCACTGAGTAGCTCATCCGAGGGGCAAGGACTGCTGGTCTGGTGCGCTCCATCCTTGCTGTGTACGGAGCGCCGAGCCAGCGTCTTCGAGCTCCTGCAAGGCCTGCCCGAGGCGTTGGTTGTTGACGCGCAGCGCGGCTCGGATGGCGGTGCGTGTCATGGGCTCGTCGGCTTGCTGCAGGGTGTCGCGGATCCGGTCGCCGAGGGACTCGGGTTGGCAGGGGAGCGCGCTGGTGATGGCGAGGTGTGTGTCGTCGCCGTCGTTGCCGGAGAGGAGCTGCAGGGTCATAGGCTCGGGGGGCCTTGCGGCCCGTTGTTCAAGGGTGAGGACGAGGTGGTCGCGCCTTCGCGCGAGGTAGGCGTTCGCGTCTCCGAAGGCGTGGAGGTCTGACGATCCTCGCAGGGCCTGTCCTGGCTGTGCGCGGTGCTTCTTGCTGGCGTGGTGTACGAGGACGACGGCGGTGTCGAAGGCCCGTTGCATTTCTCGCAGGTAGCCGAGCAGGCGGGAGACATCGGAGGAGCTGTTTTCGTCCAGGCGATGAAGTCTGATCAGGGGGTCGAGCAGGAGGAGGTGTGGGCGGATGTGGTCGAGGGTGTTGGCGAGTCGTCGCTGGTCCTTGTCGAGGTCGAGGCGCAGCGCGGGGCAGGTGATGACGTGGAGGTCGAGGTGTTGGATGTCGAGGTGTCGATGTCGGCACAGTGACTCGACGCGCATGCGGACCATGGGGAGGGCGTCCTCGGCCATGTAGATCAGGGCCGGCCCGGGATGTGAGACGGGGAAGTGGTCGAGCAGGGGTGTGCCTGAGGCGACGCTGAGGGCCATGTCGAGCCCGAGCCACGACTTGCAGCTTTTAGGAGAGCCGCCAATAATGCCGACATCTGCGCGCCCCCATATTGGGTCGATGAGCCATCGCTTGGCGGGAGGCTCGGCCTCGATGTCGGCGACGCGGGTCAGGGGGAGTGTCTGTGGTGGTGTGTTCATGGCCATAGGAGCTGCCTCGCCTGGGCGACGTGGTTTGGGCTGGCGACGTCGTCGCTTTGTCGGTGGGCGACGTCGAGGGTCTTGAGGGCGAGCTGATCGGTGGCTCTGAGGTTGCCGCGGGCGATCTCGTAGAGCGCCTCCATGGCCTGTGGGGAGAAGGGCACGCTGTGCGAGCCAGCGATGTGACATCGGTGGGTGATGTAGGCGTGTGACTCATCTTTTGCGAGGGTGCGCAGGACGGCGACGTGTGCGAGCCTGCGGGCCAGGTCCTGGATGTCGTCGCGTCGCAGCATGGTGCGCAGGGGGGTCTGTCCGGCGATGACGACGCCGAGGACCAGGCGGCTGTCCATGTCGAAGTTAGTTAAAATCCGAAGCATGGAGAGGACGTCAGGGCGCATGTCGTGGGCTTCATCGATCAGAAGTACGGGGCGCAGGCCGTCGTTGTCGGATGCGTCGGTGAAGCGCTCCTGTAGTCGGCGCACGAGCATGGGGTAGGAGGCGGCGGGTCGGGCGCCCACGCAGTCGGCGATCTCGCGGCACATGTCCCGCTTGGAGAGGTTGGTGACCTTGACGTAGTGGACGTCATAGCGTGCCGGGGGGAGTCGCGCCTGCAGTGCTCGGAGCAGAGCGGTCTTGCCGGTGCCGGCGGGGGCGATCAGGGCGGCGCTCATGAGGGCCTCGATGGTCTGGTGGAGGGCCTCGAGGGCGTCCTCGAAGAAGGGCAACTCGAAGCGTTCTTCGACGCGGAGCTCACGGGTGAAGGGCAGGTTGTGGAAGCCGAAGCGGCCTCGCATATCTTTGATCTTGCTCACTTACTCCTCCTCGCTGTGGGGGTGATCCGGAAAGCCACCGTCGGGGTCGACGACGGGGCGGAAGTCCCGTTGATAGGCCAGGTCAGCGGCGCTGGGGGGCAGCGGGTGTGTCGTCTCCTCTGGGACGTCGTGGGATGAGGCGCGCCGGGCGTGGGCGTTGGCCGCCAGATCGACCGGGTGGATCCGGAGCATGCGCCCCTCGTGTAGGATCGACAGGTGGTCGTTCAGCGCTTGGCGGTACAGGCGAACGCGGGTGCGGGCGTTTCCGCGCGGCACTTCGTACGCGACCCCATCGAACGACACGACGTGGTCATTGCTGACGTCGCGTTCGAGGTGCATGACGAAGCGCTGGCGCAGCTCGGCGTCGTCCTGCGGGAAGCTCAGTGGCCGTGGGTCTGCGTGGAAGCGGTCAAAGGGCGTCTGGTTCCCCAGGCTCTCGTGTGGGCTGTGGTTGTACTGGTGGTGTAACCAGTGTTGCAGGCGCAGCTCCAGCGCGTGGCAGTCGGGGTCGATGTCGGGGCGCCTGTCGAGGTTGCGCAGCAGGTGACCCTTTGCGGTCTGGTTGAACTTTTCGACTTTGCCGTGGCCCTCCGGGTAGCGGACCTCGCCGTGGATCAAGAGGGCGTTGAGCTTGCGTACGACCTCGATGGTATCCAGGGCGATGAAGCCGGGGCCGTGATCGAGGTACAGGATCGTGAAGAAGCCAACGCGGCGCAGCATCTCGTACAGGCCACGCAGGAAGAGCTCCGTGCTCTCCGAGGTGCCCACCACGACGTGCAGGCCGTACCGGCTACAGTCGTCGATGAAGAACAGCGCCACCCGCTTTGCCCGCGCCGCTCCGGCGCGGAAGTGCTTGCCGTCGCAGAGCACCATCTGCATGCGGTGCGGATAGGCAAAGCGCCGGCTGTCCCGCTCCCGGGCGCTCTTTCGCCGTCGGGTGGTCACCCCCATGCGCCGGCAGGCCCGCCACACGGTGGTGCGATCGGGCTTCGCGTTCGCCTCGACGATGCCCAACTCCACGGCGCGTTGGATGAGCTCCGGGATGGACGCCTTGATGTCGAGCTGCTTCTGAATGCGGAGGAATTCCAGGAAGTCCTGAGGCAACACCAGCGAGCTGCTCGTCCGCGTGCGCTTCGCCGGCTCCAGCCCGGCCACGCCGTCACGCTCCCAGACCACGACCCAGCGCTGGATCGTGCGCGCGCTGCGGACCAGCACGTCGCCGCTCAGCGCGCGGTGCACCATCACCGCCACCTGCTCGGCCGCCTCCGCGCGCACCACTCCCTGATGCTCGAGAGAGAGCACCTGGGAGACGATGAGATAGCGGGACAGGGCGAGCTCCGAAGGGGGTTTCTCGGAGATCTGGCTGCGCTCGAACATGCTCGGGCCTCCTTCATCAGGCCCGCAAAAATACTCCCAATCGGCCAGCCAGCCTATGTCCCCAAATCGTTGGGTGTCGTCGCGTGTCAGCCAGAGAGAGGAGGCGCCCGCGTTCCGCCTCCCGGGAACAGACGTGTCCGCAGCACACCGGCCACCGGGTCCCAGCGCCGCGGCAGACCCCAGACCCCGACGACGAAGCCTGCGTGCAGCAGCCTCTCATCCGAAGGCTGCTGTCGGCTCAGGACCTCAAGCACGGCGCGCACCGCCGCACCGCGTTGGCGGTATCCGCCATCCTGCCTCAACGCCTCCGCCTGCTCGCGCAGCAGCAGACCATCGACTCGCAGCGCTTCCGCGACCAGGTCTCGTACGGGGTCTGCGAGCCCTGGAGCCACACCACATAGCCGCTGGGCCAGCTCGAGTCGGCGGCCCTGCGTGCTCCATCGCTTGTCGCCAGGACATTCCCGCGGCCACGCCACGCCAGCCGAGGCGTCGAGCGCTGCGTCGAACAAGGTCTCGCTGAACCCATCCGCCCCGGCAGATAGACCCTGAACTCGTCCGCCGTCACTCGCCACCGGGGACACCGCGCTGCGCTGCCAGGGCGCGTAGCCAGGGGGATACAGCGTGAAGTAGTGGCCATGGACAACACACCCCATCACCCGTAAGGGATACCCCGGGCCTGTCATACGCTCCCGCCACATGTGGAGGGTCAGGCGACAGGGCGACTCATCCTCCCCCCGATATGGGCACGACAGCGGCCGCTCGGGCTCCATTCGACCGTCTACGTCAGGCCCGTATGGCGTTACGATGAAAGGAGCGCGTGCACTGCGCTCGGGATAGTGGCAACATGAAGACGGCACTGCTGTGGCCGTCCGGGTTTGATTGGTTTGGGCGGCTACCGAGGCCCACGGTGACCACCACCGTGGGCCTCACTCTTTTCTCTTCGATTACCACGGATGGCAAATTGAAGCGCATGGATCGACGGAGGGCTCCGTCATGGAAC
>JABGQA010000024.1 GCA_018644665.1 Candidatus Poribacteria bacterium | reverse complement strand
TCGCCTCGGTCACCCAGAGCAGCGTCGCCGTCACGAGTATCTGCAGCGTCACCCGGGCAGCAGGCGGCAGGCCCGAGAACACGGGAAGGTATCCCGCGGCGAACCCGACGACGACGCAAGCCACGGTCAGCAGCGCGGCGCGATCCGGCCGGAAGCCACGGAGGCCGAGCGTCCTCCGGCTCTCGGTTCTGGTGTCCCGCATCTATGTTGGGTCCTGTCGTGCGCGGCTGTCGATCGGACGGCTGGGCATAGAGTCCGGGGAGTCCCATCTGGCGGCGCCGGAACGGACTCGTCCCGCCTATCACGAACCCATGATAGCTTCGCGGCCTCGCGACGCAACGAAGCGCATCCGTTGTCTCGCCCTAGCCCACGCAGAACCCGACGCCGTCCGCTCGGCCCGGCGTGGGGTTCTCGAGCACGCCGATCACGTCCATCCCCGGCGGATGCCCCGACGCGTTGCGGATCACCGTCATCCCGATGCGCTCCATCAGCCGCGCGGAGCCGACGTTGTCGCGGCCCGTGTTGCACACGATCCGCTTGATGTTGAGCGTGCCGAACGCGTAGTCGACCATCGCCCGAACGGCTTCCGTCGCGTATCCCCGTCCCCGGTACCGCTCCCCGAAGGAGTAGAACACCCCGAATTCCGGGGTGTTGCACACATGCTCCGGCGGCTCGTCCGTATCGCGAAAGTGCCGCAAGAGTTCGAGCGGGAACAGAGTCGGGACGAACCCCACCGCCCCGACGAGCGTCTGCGTTTCCCGAAGCGTGACCGCGCGGTCGCCGTATGGCGGTTGCCCTAGTCCCGCCAGGGCGTCGTAGTTTCGCACCGTCCATTCGAACCACTCGCGCTCGTCGTTTTCCTCGAACGCGTCCTCGGGGGCGCAGCCGTCGGGGCCGGCCCATGCGTCGAAGTCGTCCATGGTGAACGGGCGGATGGTGAGTCGTTCGGTGGTCAGGTCGGGCATCTTGGTCAAGGCGGGATCCCTGTAGTCAGGCGATACGATCGGCTACGGCTTTGGCGGGCGCGTTCCGGGCGGCGCCACGGGCCCTCGGCGGCGGATGCACGCGGCGTGGGCCTGGAGCGCCTTCGAATGCCGGCGCCGGCCGGGTGATATACTGCCCGCGTCGAGAGTCGGGACCAGCTGTCTGCGTCTCCGAGCCATCCGAGGAAGGCCCAGAATGCGCCAGAGAACCGCACGCGCCGCGCTCATCACGACGGTCGGCTTCGCGTTGCTGGTGGCGCGCTTGAGTCTCGCTCAGGGCACGCCGGACACGCGGATTCTGTTCTCGTTCGAGGACAGGGAGGAGGCCGCGGCATGGACCTCCAACGGCTCTCTCGTAGTGACCCGCGACGCTCCCACGCACGGAAAGAGATCGCTCGCGATGCGTTTCGGGATGGTCCGCCCGACCTTCTCTTGTGCCGTGCGGGGGGACGGGTGGGACTTCCGCGGCTACGACAAGCTCCGCCTGGATGTGACCCTGATCGCCTCCCCGATGACCGTGACGATGCGCGCCACGGACGCGGACGGCGCCACCTACACGTCCTGGTACTACCTGATCCGGCCCCGCACGAGCGTGGTGGAATACGCCATCCACGGCATGGACCGCGAGATCGACGTGTCGCGCGTCGTCAACCTGCGGTTCTCCACGGAGCAGGCGTACACGGAGAGCTATCGCGTCGAGGCCGGCGAGCCAGGCGCCGACGGCGACCCGATCGCGGCCACGCTACACATCGACAAGGTGCGCCTCGTGCGCGGGCGCGAGGGCACACGCGTGTCCGGCGGCAGGTCGCCCCGGCCGGTGGTCGAGACGCCCGGCAATCTCGTGCGCAACGGCGACTTCGAGCTTGGATTGCACCGGTGGTCATCCTGGGGCACGTGGGACGACGGGCTGTACATGTTCGACTCGGCCGTCGGCCCGTCGGCGTATTCCGGCGACGCGGCGGCGTCGATCGTGTGCCAGAAGCAGGGACGCGGCGGCTTCTGGACGCAGACGCCAATGGACCTCGACGCGGGCCGCTACCACCTGAGATTCCGCGCGCGTGGCATGGGCCCGGACGTGCGCATGTTCTACTCCTTCGAGGGAGAAGACTCCGCGGCGCTCACCGAGGGCCGGACGATGCCGCGCGAGCCGGTCGGATACGAGTGGGAGCAGCGCCACTACATCGTGGAAGTGTCACGACCCGCGGCCGCGCTTCGGCTCTACTTCTACAGCGTAGGCGGCGGGACACTCAGCATCGACGCAGTGTCGTTCGCGTCGGATCTTCCGCCCCAGGAGACTCCGGCCGACGATGACCTCGCCGCCAATCACGACCCTCGGCACGTGAAACTCGACGGACGTCGCGTGCTCGTGGACGACGAGCCGTTCTTCGCCATCGGCATGTACCACGGCGACCCGGACGGGCTTCAGGGCACGGGGTTCAATCTCACCGTCGCGGGCATCCCGGACGCGGACTTCCTCGACGCCTGCGCGCGGAACGGCATCCTGATCACGCCGGATCTCGGAGGCGTCGTGCGGGCCCATCTGCCGTCGCGCGCGTGGGAGGCGGCGGAGCCCTTCCGCGGCCATCCCGCGGTCTTGGGTTGGTATGTCTGCGACGAGCCGGACCACGTGCGATGGAACGTCCCGCCGCCCGAGATGCGCCAGGCGTCTGACTCGCTGCGCTCCATGTACCGACATCATCTGACCTGGACGGTCGTGATGCCCTGGGCAGACAGCAACATCTACCAATACGCGGACACCGTGGATATCATCGCCACCGACATCTACCCGATCCGTCGCGAGAAACCGTCGGACGTGGGGAAGGTGGCGCACAGCACGGACGTGATGCGCTACGCGGCCGGCGACGACCAGCCGGTGTGGGCGGTCCTCCAGTCGACCGACGTGGCGACGCCAGGCGAGGAGGTCGCCGTGACCTATCTCGCCCTTACGCACGGCGCGGACGGCGTCCTGTATTGGGAGTACAACGCCGCGCGACGGGACCCGGTGATCTGGGAGACGATGGTGCAACTCTCGCACGAGATGCGCGAACTCACCCCGGCCCTGACATCACCGGACGCGGCCGATCAACCGAAGGCGTCGCACGCCGAGATCCACACGCTCGTGAAAGACCACGACGGGGCGCTCACGCTCATCGCGGTTAACGGCGCAGATCATGCGGTAGAGGGCGTCCGGTTGACGCTGCCGACCCACGCGGACGAGGCGACCGTCCGCTTCGAGGATCGCACGGCGTCGGTAGACGCGGGCGTCATCGTCGACGACTTCGCGGCGTATGAACGCCACGTGTACGAGATTCGCGCCAGGTAGGCAGTGGGCGCCCGCGGAGACAACGGATGCGCGGCCACTGCCTATCCGCTGCATCGAAGCTGCGGGTCGCGGTCACGTTCCTGGGCAAGTGACCGACCGCTAGGGCGTCGCCAACGACTTCATCATGTCGTAGACGCTGAGTCGTCCTCGCGCCCGCCGAACACGAACGGGTGGGACTGGTTTGCGCAGACTTCCGTGAAGCCCACGAGACTCCGTTGTCGACGCTCAGCCTGCACGCCTGCGCGGCGTCCTTCCCGTCCGCGTTGGGCGCGGCCACCTTGGCGTGTCGCGCTCTTGCGCAGACCATGACAGGGGCGCGGCGCGAGCCAACATCGGCGACACATGGAGGCCCTGCAGCCGGCGCCCCTGACATCAGAGACGGACGACAGTGCTCGCCGCCTACTTCTTTAATACACCTGACAGAGCAGGTGTTCGTCCTCCAGGGCGGGATCTTCTTCTGGGAACGCGTATCCGATCTTCATCTCGCCCGTGGGTATCGCTCCCAGGAGCTCGAAGGCGTCCGCGATGCTTGTCAGTCCGCTGCGCTCGAGTCGCTCTGCCAACTCCCGCTGCGCGTCCCGCGGGTCAAGACCGTGGCAAACGACGGCCACACGCCTCCGCTCGACGATCTCCACAACGACCTCGTATCGCTCACTCAGTTCCGACATCGGTCTCCCTTTCCGGCCCAGGAAGCTCGATTCCTCAGCTTCGCCGGTAACGTTCCTCCGTCCATACTGTTAGCCCGGGACCGGGCAGATCACGGCATGGTTTCGCAGGAAGTTCCGTTTCCTTCCGCCGGAATCTAGTGATCGACCGCAGTCATCGTGCTGAATATCGCGTGGCGCACGGCGTGCGAATGCCTTCCCTTGCACGGGAAGCCAGGATGGCGTCCAAGGACGACCAGAGCATCAGCGTGGTGGGCCACTAAGCAGATGTCCAGACGTACCCAGACACATCGCGTCACGCTGTCATGTAGAGGAGCCGAAGGCGACGAAACATCCCCCGCGCGCCCGCGAACGGTCATGCTGTGCCAAACGTGCCCTGCCGCCGCGACCGTCTGAACCGTAGACCCGAGCGCGGCTCACGCCGACCGGCTCTCGTGCGCCTCCCGGGCCTCGTCGTACCATGCCTGTACGTCCGCCGAGAGTCGTTTCACGAGCGCCGGCTCGGACTCGGCGAGGTTCACGCGCTCGCCGGGGTCGTCCGCGAGGTCCGACAGGTGCACCTCGTCCGCGGAGTCGCCCGTGAGCCGCCCGTTGAGGACGAGCTTCCAGTCGCCCTCCCGCACGGCGAGCTGATTGCCGTTTTCCCAGCATAGCTGCTCGTGCGGGCTCGGGGCGCCCTCGCTCACCATCGACAGCACCGACTCGCCATCGATGACGCGGTCGTCCGGCAGGTCGATTCCCGCAGCTTCGAGGCATGTCGGCAGGACGTCCATCATCGCGCCGACGCCGTCACACACCTGGCCGCCCGGCACGCGGGCGGGATAGCGCATCAGCGCGGGCATGCGGATGCCGCCGTCGAACAGGCTGAACTTGTGCCCTCGGAAGATGCCCGCCGTGCCGCCGTAGTACGGGTCTTCCGTGCCGTCGAGCCAGTTGCGCGTCTCGCGGGAGGGGCCGTTGTCGC
>JABGQA010000118.1 GCA_018644665.1 Candidatus Poribacteria bacterium | reverse complement strand
CCATCCTCGGTCAACCATTCATGCCAGCACCAGCGTCACCGGCTGAGTAGTCACCTGCCCGCGACGCGTAGGGAGCGTCGCCGCATGTGCGCGTCCGTGTCGGGAGAGTCGAGGAGGGGCTCGACTCTTCGTCTCGCCATCGCCGGGCGCCCGCGGGCGAGGAACGTCGTGCCGGAGGCCACCGACAGACGCGCGTCGGCGACGGGGTCCGAACCGGCCCGGGGACGCACGGAACGCGCCCGGGTGAGCCAGGTCGTCGCCGTGTCGAGATCGCCCAGTTCCGCCATCGCCAGGGCAGCTACGGCCTGTACGCGGAACAGCAAGCCGGTCCGCTCCGCTCGCGGGATCGGCAGAGCCGTCGTACGCAGCAGCGGCGCCGCTTCCTCCGCCACCGCCCGTGCCCGCGCGTGCTCGTCGGCGGCCGCCAGCGCGTCCGCGAGCGCTGTCAGGCACCGAGCGCGACCGGCGACCGGTAGATCCCGCGGGCGACAAGCGACGGTGAGCGCGTCGACCGCGCCGAGGACGTCGGCGCCGCTACGCCGCAGGTCAGCAACCGCGTACAACGCGCACGCGACCGCGTCTGGATCATCCCCATCTCCCGCATGCGCCGCAGCGCTGCGCGCCAACCCCTCAGCATCTTCCTCGCGGCCGATGTCACGCAACGCCAGACAGCGCTGCATGGCGACGAGATGCCGAATCGTCGGGCCGTACGCGTGTGTGGTATCCGCTTGCAGGGCAGCGGCGAGCGCGTCCCACGCGGGCAGGGCCGCGGCTCGGCCCGCCCGCACACGCACAAGATATGCGTCGTGGAAGCCGGCCCACGCGCGCGCCTTTGCGGAGAAACCGTCGGGCTCTGCCGCAATCGTCGCGATGAGTTCTCTTGCTTGGGCCTCGTCCCAGTCTGGCGGCGCGTGCTCGTCAGGCGCATAGTAAGGCGCGTCCCGCTCAGGCAACGGCGTGCCGCGCGGCAGCAGCAACCGGCGGAGCAAGTCCTCCTCGCCGTCCGCCATGTGGGCGCGCGCGCGTAGGGCGCGCGGGATGTAGTCAGGGGCGTTGGGGCTCTCCGCGAGCGCCCGCTTCTGTTCGATGGGCATCCTCTGCGCGAGGAAGCCGACGTAGTTGCGGTCCGCCTCGAATAGGTCCGCGCACCGCGCGACGACCCCTCTCGACGGGTGCCGACGCGCGCCTTCCAACAAGCTTACGAACTGCGGGCTGATCACTAGACTCTCGGCTACGTTCTCCATAGTAAGGTTTCGACTAAGTCTCTCGTGCCGCAGGTACTCCGCGAAGGTCCACACGGTGTCTACTCTCCCAAGCGCCGTTACCCATACGACGGTTAACAGGGAGTGTAACAGAACTAACTCGCGACATCAAATACTGTAACCTGCCGCGGCCGCACGGCCGGCTCCGCGTTCTGTGGCGGGGCGTTGCCTAGCCGCTAAGGCCGGTCGGACTCGGCGCGCCCGTCGAGGATGTCCCGAGCGATAGTGTCAACGGCGATGGGCAGGAGTGTGTGCTCGGCCTGCTGTACGCGGGCCGAGAGCGCTTCCACACTGTCGTCGGGCAGCACGGGCACGGCGCGTTGAGCGATGATGCGCCCGCCGTCCACGGTTTCGTCGACGTAGTGCACAGTGGCTCCCGTGACCTTGGCGCCGTACGCGAGCGCGTCTCGAACCGCGTACATCCCTGGGAACGAGGGCAGCAGCGCGTTGTGCGTGTTGATGATACGGCCGGCGTACTGAGCCACGAACGGAGCCTGCAAGATGCGGAGGAACCCCGCCAAGACAACCAGTTCGACGTCGTGATCAGCAAGATGTGCGCCGATCGCGTCGTCGAACCCCTCACGGGTTGCGTGGTCAGCGGGGCGCACGACCGCCGTGGGAATCTCGCCAGCGCGCGCGCGGTCGAGAGCCCCCGCGCGTTCGCGGTCTGAGACGACGACGGCGATGTTGACCGGAGACCCCGGGTCGACGTGGAGCTTGTCCATGAGCGCCTGGAGGTTTGACCCGCCCCGTGAGGCAAGGACCGCGACGTTCACGACGCCCCGGGTCATGACCGGCGGCCCAGCACGCGGACATCGCGGCCGGCGACGGTGACCCGCCCTTCGGCGACGGCCCGGATCGTCTCCGGGTAGATCTCGTGCTCGACGGCGTGGATCTTCGCCTCGAGCGATGCCAGGCTCTCGTCTGGATCGACGGCAACCGCGCATTGTGCGATGACCGGGCCAGTGTCCACCCCTTCATCCACAAAGTGCACGGTGACGCCGGTGACCTTGACCCCGTAGTCGAACGCGTCCCGTATCCCGTGGGCGCCTGGAAACGACGGCAGCAACGCGGGGTGGATGTTGACGATGCGGCCCGCATAGCGGCGGACGAACTCCGCGCGGAAGACGCGCATAAATCCCGCCAGGATCACCAGATCGGCGCCGTGTTGGTCGAGGACGGCGGCGACCTCCCTGTCGAATTCCTCGCGCGTCGCGTGGTCGCGTGGCCGAACCACCTGGGTCGGCACGCCGGCCGCGGCGGCCCTCGTCAGGGCGTACGCCGAGTTCACGTCCGACAACACGAGGACGACCTCGAGAGGGATCTCTGGGTCGCCGTGCAGTTCGTCGAGTATCGCCTGTAGGTTTGACCCGCTACCGGACGCCAGGACGGCGGCCTTGACTTTGGGTTGCATTCTGCGGTCCTGGGGCGTCCGTGATACCATTCTCGCGGGCGGCATTCGTAGCATAGCTTGAGGACGGAAGATATGTCTCCGCGGTTGCGCGCGCGGCTCGTTCGCGCGCTGTACACGTTCGTGGCGGGAGCGGCTTGCTGGGGGCTAGCCGGATGCCGTGCGGCGGGAGACCGGCCCGAGGACGCGCACGTCGGAGCTGCGCCGGAGTTGACTGCTGTCGCCAGCCTGGGCGAGATCGCCGCTCTGGGCTTTGAAACGCAAGCGGGCGAGCCGGCGAGCCTCGCGGGTCTCACAGGCAAGCCTGTCCTGATGTCCTTCATCTACACGCGCTGCGCCGTGCCGAACATGTGCCCGTTGACCACCCGGAACGTCGCGCGTGTGCAAGCCCTTCTGAGCGCGGAGGAGCGAGCGGCGGTGAAGCTCGTGTCGCTGACGTTCGACCCCGAATACGACACGCGTGAGGTCCTACGAGATTACGCCAAGTCCTACGGGTCGGACCTCGCCTCGTGGGAATTCTGGCGCGGTTCGAAGGAGGACACGACGAAGCTCATGGACGCATTCAGCGTCTGGGCCAAGGAGGCAGGCGGCGAGTACGCGCACAACATGCGCAGTGTGATCCTCGGCCCGGACGGATCACTCTCCCGGGTGCTGCGCGATTCCACGTGGGACGCTGAAGAGGCAGCGGCGCATCTGCGGGAGCTTGCGACTGCCCCCGGCTGAGCGTCGAGCCTCCAATCTTGAAACGCACTGTTAACATTATCGCCACGCGTGCTTGACAAAGCGCAACTCCAGACTTAGTATGGTGTAGGAAGTCGTCGCCGAGCTTGCTCTGCGCGGCGAAGCAAGATGCCCTGCTGTACGTCTGCTGAGGACGGAGGCGCCCATTGAGACGTTGGCACATAGTCGTGTTGGCATTCGGCGTGTCCTTCGCCATCACCATCCTCGTGCTGCTGGGCACCCCGCACGGTCGTGACCTGTTGGCAGGCCGCGCTACGCGGCAGGACGACACTGGCATTATCCGCGTCCGCCTCGCGCCACGACCCGGGGCGCAGGTCGTACCGACACCCCTTAGGCCGGCGCGACCCGCGGACGAAGCGCCCGAGCCCACGCCAGCCGTGCCACCCGCGCTCGCAACCTAGGACCCGCGCAGCCGGGCTCACATCCGTCCTGCCGACGTGGGTCTCGTCCCGTACCTCCCCGGCGTTCGGTAGGAGAGTGCGCGCCGCAGGCGTGCGGGGCCGCCGCCGCGCAGTCGGCGGATCGTCAATGCGTTCATCCGTCGTTGACGCCATACGACCTCGCTCCTATACTTCTGCTCCTGGCCGGTTGCTCTCCACGAGGCGCCCTCCGTGACATCGTCGCAAGCCGACGCGGACGTCGACACTCCAGACAAGCCGCGGCGGAGTCGCCTGAACTTCGGGGCGGCCCTCGCCGACGTCATCGGCTTCTGGGCCGGCAGTTCCTTCTTCGACCCGCGCTCGATCCTCCAAGAGTTCATGACTCACCTGACGAAGTCGAACGTCGTCATCGGGCTCATGACTTCGGTCGTCTCCAGCTCGATTTCGCTTACGCAGGTGCTCGTGGCGAACTACGTCGAGCGACTGCCCATCAAGAAGTGGTATGTCGTGGGCGTGGCGAGCGTCGAGCGCATCCTTCTGCTCGTCCTGGCAGTGCTGACGCCGTTCCTCGCGGTGAAGCACCCCAAGGCGATGATCGGCGTGCTGTTCGTCCTGTTGGCGATGCACTACCTGTCGATGGGCTGCAGCATGCCGGCCTACTCGGCCCTCATCAGCAAGATCGTCCCGCCTCGACGCCGCGGATTGCTCTACGGGCTGGGTGGCACGCTCGCGAACGTCGTGACGATGGGCACAGGCCTGGCGATCCCGTTCATCCTACGCTCAAAGGCCTCGTGGGGCGGCTTCCCCAATGGCTTCGCGGTGTGTTTTGGCGTCGGATTCCTCATCCTCACCGCGAGTTTCCTGCCCCTGGCATTCGTGGACGAACCGCGGGACACGATTCCCGCGCACCGGCATACGATGATGCAGTTCTTCGCGCAGCTCTGGGACATTCTCAGGACGCGGCGTGACTTCCAGTTATTCATCGTCGCGACGAGCCTGTCCGTCTTCGGAGCTGCGGGGACGGCGTTCCACATGACGTACGCCATTCGCGAGCTGGGGGCGCCCACCGGCGAGAGCGGATGGTTCACCGTTCTGATGTCGTTGGGAGCCCTGGCGTCGTTCTTCTGGGGCGTCCTGGCAGATCGCACCGACAATCGCACGGTCCTGAAGCTCGCTTCGTTGCTCGTGGCCGGCGCCAGCGCGTATTCGATTTTCGCGCCTTCGCTGTACTGGTTCTACCCGGTGGTGTTCGTGACATCGGTCGGGATGCGAGGACTCGACTTGGCGGGATACACCATCCAGATGGAGTTCGGGCCGCCGGCGGAGGTGCCCCGGTACGTGGCCCTGACGTTCGGCGCGCAGTACATCCCGCGATTGGTGGCCCCCGTCGCTGCTGGGCTACTTGCCGACTCGCTTGGGTTCAGGACAGTGTTCGTCTACGCAACGCTGAGTTCGTTCCTCGCGTTCGTCAGCATCCTGTTCATGCGCGACCCCCGAGACGCTCGGTCAACGCCCTAGGGAGGCGGGTTCCGCGCGCCAGGGGGCACGACCCCTCCCGCCGTTCCGGGTGTGGGCCTCCGCAGACTCGCCGCCAGGGCTCTCCGTCGCGTCTGCGGCCCTGCGCACCCGCCCGGGCCGCGCCGGTCCAGACGTCGTACTCGGACCGCGTCCTTGCCAAACGTCACAGCAGACCCGACAATGCGTCCACGGGTGATCGGAACAACTCACAGAAGCAGGACAAGGCCCGTCCATGGTACGCATCGGCATCATCGGCATCGGCTTCATGGGCAAGACGCACTGGGACGCAGCCCAGCAGGTCGCAGGCGGCGAGGTGACGGCGGTCTGCACCCGCAGCGAGAAGAAGCTGTCCGGCGACTGGAGCGACATCCAGGGCAACTTCGGCGGGCCCGGCGGGCAGGTGGACCTCTCTGCGATCAAGAAGTACCGCGCCGTTGACGAGATCCTAGCCGACCCGGACATCGACCTCGTCGACATCTGCCTCCCGACGGCTCTGCACAAGGAAGTCACGATCGCCGCGTTCGAGGCGGGGAAGCATGTCCTCCTAGAGAAGCCCATCGCGGTACAACTGGCGGACGCCGACGAGATGGTCGCCGCAGCGAACGCGTCGGGTCGGAAGTTCTTCGTCGGGCAGGTGCTCCGGTTCTTCCCAGAGTTCGACTTCATCAAGCGCGCGCTGGACAGCGAGGAGTACGGAGCGCTGAAGGGAGCCAACTTCAAGCGCATCATCTCGTCGCCCTCGTGGGGAGAGAATTGGTTCGCCAACCTGCCGCAATCCGGTGGGCCTGGCATCGACCTGCACATCCACGACTCCGACTTCATCGTGTACATCCTGGGCGTGCCGGACAGCGTGTATTCGTCGGGCATCCTTATCGAGGGTGAGTACGCGCAGTACATCGCCACGCACTACGCGTACGAGGACCTGGGTGTCACGATCACAGCGCAGAGCGGCGCGATCGCCCATAGTGCTCGCCCGTTCGAGCATGGCTTCGATGTGTACTTCGACAACGCTACGGTCCAGTACAACTCATCGTGGGGCAGCCCGCTGTGCGTAGTGACCTCCGACGGCGTCGAGGAACCGCAGTTGTCCGCCGAGGACGGCTTCGTGCGTGAGGTGCAGTACGCAGTGGACACGATCGCAAACGACACGGAGCCCACGCTGTTGTCGGGCCAATCGGCGCGCGATTCGCTTGCGTTGTGCTGGCGCGAGGTGGAATCGGTTCGCACGGGGAGCGTCGTGCGGTTGAAGTGAAGCCGATCGCGGTTAAACCAACGGCGCGTGTCAGGCGTTAGACCATACGCCACGGAGCGGCGCTCGATTCCACGCGGAGGGCTAGAATGGCGTTCCTGTTCAGATTCGCTATGCTGGCGACTACGATGGCCGTCGCCAACCTGTTCGCGGGGATCGGCGGCAAGGCGACACGGTTCTTGTTCCGTCGCGTGTTCCGCAGATAGGTCAACCGATACGCCACTCGAGGCGTTACCAACGAAACCCACGCACACACGGGGTCGAGTCGCGGGAGGAGGGTACCATGGCGAACACAACGCACACGCAATACCGGAGAACCCGTTGGGCGGTTTGCGGCCTCGCCGTGGCCGTCGGCGCGCTAGCCATCAATTCCGCCGCATGGGCGCGGTACTACGGTGGCTTCGGGTACGAGTATACCTACGAGAACCGCTACCGACCGGAGCGCCTCAGCCGCGAACACCGCGTGGGCGGCGAAATGGACGACTGGCTGGAGCGCGGGAACGCGACCGTCACCCTCAGCCCGGCGTTCGAGGATGGCATCCGCGTGGCCGCATGGGCGCAGGGCGGCGAGGGGCCGGAAGAGTACGAGTTCGGCATCGCCAGCGCTATCTACTACTTCGAAATCCCCGACCGCGCCCGGCAGGTCAAGATCCGCGTCCGCTACGAGGGCGACGGCCGAGCGCAAGATCTGGGCGACGAATACGCGATCGCCGGCCGCGTGTGGCTACGCCATGCCGGCTCGCAACCGGGCCCGGACTCGGACGAGCCGCTTCAGGGCGACACCTTCATCCTGAGGTCGGACCATCGCACAGAGACCATAGAGGTCGCTACGCGGAAGTACGTCGACGGGACGGGCATGCTCGAACTCCACATCGTCGCGGACGGCGCGAACCGAGTCGATGTCGATTACATTGAGCTCGAGTCGTTCAGCACCGAGCGTGAGACGCGGGTCGTGCGCCACTACGTCCCCGGCTATAGGTTCCGTCCCTGGCAGGCGTATACCTACCAGTATTACTACGGCGGGCCCTTCTACCTGATGACCGACTACGGGTACTACCTGCACTGGGACTTCCCGTACGGGCACACCACGTATCTGGGGCTCCGATCGCGGCATCACTCGTATCTCCGGGGCGCCTACAGGTCACGGTACCCGAGCCGCCAGACGCGCGTGCATTACGTCCGACGCGCCGGCAGCCGTACACGCGTGAACCGGTGGACAAGCGACCTCCAGACGACACGTGGGCAGTACGAGCGTGGCCGAGGGACGGCCGCGAAGATCCGACGCGCGCCGGCAGAGGCCCCCGCTTCGCGCCAGGCTGTCACGACTACGCTGGAGAAGTACCGTCGGGCGCCGAGCACGACCGAGCGGCCAAACCGTGAACTAGCGAAGTACCGCAGGTCGACAGCGAGCAGCAGGTACGGCGCGCCATATGCGGCTGCCGAGCGATCTGCGTACGGCGCCACGAAGACGCGTCGCGCGCCGCGCGAGACGGCCACTCGCCTCCCGCAGTACCGTGTGACCGACACGTCCCGCAGTTCCCGAACATCGAGGGACACGGACTACTCGAAGCGCCGTGTGTACCCGTCGACGAACTCCTCGCGCTCGTCGACGACCCGGGCACGGACGTCCCCTACGCCTTCACGCTCGACGCGATCGTCGTCGACGACCAAGAGTCGCCGCACGACGACCACGGAGCGGAAGAAGAAGGCGCCGAGGAAGTCGACGTCATCTACCAAGTCGAAGACCACGACCCGCTCGAAGTCGTCCACTACGAAGAAGGACGATGACGACGACAAGAATAAGACCAAGAAGCGCCGCCGCTAGCTGACGGCGGCGCAGGTCTTCTCGCGACTACGCTTCCGGGCTGGCGGCCCAGCGCGTGCCATTCACCAGCATCTTTGCGAACATCGGGTGCTCGCACGCGGGGCCGTCGTGCCCCAGGGCGAGGTAGAATACGCGCCCGGCGCCGTGCGACTTCGTCCATGCCACGGGTGCGAGTTGCCCCTTGTAGAGCGCGTTCGCCAGCACGTGCACGCGCGGGTCGTAGTCGAGGATGTACTGCTCGTCGGTTACCATGAACTCCTCGTCCACGCCATCCATGATCGCGTGATCCGGGTCGGCCACGGACACCTGGTACTCGCGGTACCGCGGGTGCGTGATGAAGTGGCCGCCGACGAGGTTCTTGTAGTCAGGGTCGTCACGGAACGAGTCGGCGGCGCTGTGGATGCCGACGTACCCGCCACCGGCGGCCAGCCAACTGGACAGCCCGTCACGTTGCGCGTCCGTGATCTCGCCGATCGTGTAGTGGAAGACGAGCGCCGCGTATGGCGCCAATCCGTCGCCTTCGAGAATCGACAGATCCTCTTGGGCCGTCGTGATGTCGAAGCCGCCGTCTGCCTCGAGAGCGCTCACGACGGGCGGTTGCACCGCGCGCCAGTCGTGTATCTGTCCGCCGCCGAATACGAGTGTGCTGATGGCCATACGTGGGCCTTCCTGTGGGTTCATCCGGGTCGCGCAGCCGCGAGCATGTGTATAGCGGAGTCCGGCCCTGCCGACAACCAGACGAGCTAGCTACCCGGGCGGGTAAGGTAGAGAATGCCAGCCTGACCTGCGGCCTCGGACGGATCCGTCAGGGGAGCCCACCAGACCTGCGGGGCCGTGGAGCGGTACAGCAGGTAGTTGAACCCCAAGCGGTCACGGCGCGCGGAGGTGATGGGATCGAACCCAGGCAGCGCCGTGTGGAACGGGATTCGCGCCTCCATCGAGTAACCACCATCCCCCAGGCGAACAGCGATGTCGATCGGGCCGTAGTTGTGCGCGAGGCTGGGTTGCGCCCGCCCGACATAGGGCTCCTCACCCGTGATCCCGCCGCCGGTGGGACACAGCCAGAACACGTACTCCGCGGACGGCGCGGAGCCCGCGAGGTGGGTCGGGCTGCCCTGCCGGTCGATGTCGGTATCGAAGTGCAGTTCGAGCGCATCGGACCCTTCGTGCCAACGCGTGACATCGGCGACGCGGACATCGTCGTCTGCCACCTGCGCGAACACGTAGAGCGCGTCACGACCCCACTGCGTCCACACGAGGGCTCCCCCTTCCGCCGGCGCCATCGCATCCTCCAGCGGCCAGCGATCGGGGATGCCATCGATGACGATCTGTTCTTCCGTGTATGGCGCCGCGCCTATACGCCGCGCGCGGCACGACGCCGTAACCTCGACGTCCGTCTGGCCGGTAGCCGTGAGCGGATCGCGGTACGTGACGGTGATCGGTTCGCCGCCGCGTAGGGGCAGCGGGTCCTCGCCTGCCGCGTTGGGGTCGAACGTGACCGTGGTCGGCGCGACCCCGCGGAAGACGCCTGTCGCTTCGCCCGTCTCGATAAGAGTCGCGATGCGCCAGTAGCCGCCTTGCGCCGTGACACGCGCTTCCACCTCGTCCGCAGCCAGTGGCGACACGTCTCGATCGGGATCTTCCAGGCGCAGATGGATCTCCGATCCTGGCGTGAACGTCGCCATCGGCCTACCGTCGGCGTACGTCACCGCAAGGATCCCGCGTGATCCGGCCGCAACGGCAGCAGTATCGAACACTTCGTCGGCCGCTCCCTGCGGGCTGTACCGCGCCCGCACGGTTTCTCCGCCCTGCACCTCGAGGAGGTCGTCTGCGATGGGGGTCGCCCCGTAGCGTGTTGGGACGCGCGCCCAGTACCGCCCCTGCCCGCCCGGCACAGGCTCCGTCGATAGGACGACCGCGTCCCCAGTCGTGATACTCTCCACCTGCACCGACGGCCCGTCCGGCCCGGTCGCGGCAGAGAGGGCTGGCTCGTCCAACGACACGTACAGGGATGCGCCGGCCAAGAACTGGCCCAACTCCGTTCCGTATGGGTCCTCGATAAGGATCGTGCCGGAGCCGGCCACGCTCGCAACTACGGACCGCTCCACCGGTAGGAGCGTCTCTCCGGTGTCTGCCAGATCGTCGACGTACGTCACGGTGACGAGCTCCCTATCGACGAGCTGCAGCACCAAATCGGAGCCGCCGCCTGGGGACACGCCGTCCGACACGTACTCCGTAGCGACGCGCACCTCGAAGACGCCGGTGTCGGCGCCTGTCTCCCTTAGCGGCAGGACCATCGTGTCGCCCAGGACCGAGCCGGCCGCGCGGATCTGCGCGGACTCGTCGAAGTCAGGGTCGGCGTTCAAATCCGGGTCCGTGACCCGGGCGAGCACGATGTCGCCTGGCGTGATGCGTGTAACGGTTCGCCGGCCGTCGAGGGCGAGCAACTCCAGTCGCCCCATCGCGCCTGTCTCGACGTAGCGCGACGCGTCCAGCCGTACGCGCGTCTCGCCCCCCGCCCGGATCGCGTCCACGTAGTCGACCGTGATGAGGCTCTGCCCCGTGATCCGCAGCGTCTCGTCCGCCGTCGGGACTTCGCCGTACCCCGTGGGCGCAGCCCCGACGAAAACGCCACTGTCCCCGGCCGTCTCGCGTAGCAGGATGTCCACGGTATCGCCGCCTGGCTCGACGCGCGCCGTCACGGTCGTCTCCTCGAGGACCGCGCTACGGACGTTCAGGTCGGTATCCCGTACCTCGATGACCAGGGCGTCGCCCGCCCTCAGCGGGATGTCAGCGCCAGGCGGCAGGAACAGCGCGCCGTCACTGCCCGTGTTGATGCCCGCCTGGGTCACCACCGGGGTGTCCGTCGCCCCCGAGGCGCGCAAGGCGTCGACATATGTGACCTGGACGGTGTCATCGCCGATCACGGCGACGACACCGTCGCCGAGGGAGCCCGTGGTGGCGTACACGGTCGCGAAAGACCCGACATACTCGGATGCGCCGGCCGCCGAGGCCGCGAGGCGGACGCGTTCGACGTCGCCCGTGCTGAGGCTGCGGGCCTCGACTGTAAGGTCCGCGACGCGCGCGTCAGGCTCCACGAGACGGAGATACACGATGGCCCCCGCATTCAACCGCGGGGCCAACTGCACGTAGTCGGCGCGAACGATGGCCAGCGTCGCGTCTCCTCCGGTCTCGACGACCGCCATGGTAACGGTCTCCACGTTCGTCGCGCCGGAGCCCCTGATCTCGTCGATGTAGGTGGCCGTCACGATCTCGGCCCCAGTGAGTTCCAGGGTCTCGTTGGCCGTATCGACGGCCGCGGCGTACGCAGTGGGAGCCAGTGCCTGGAACACGCCCGTGTCGATGTCCGTCTCGAACAGGAGAACGCGTAGCGTGTCTCCCCGAGTGTCGGTCGACATGCGCACGTCCACGACCTCCGCCACCCCGTCGTCCCGGTTCGCGTCGGCGTCCTGGACCTGCACTATGATGGGTGTGCCCGCCGCCACCCGCGCCGGCCCGGACGCCTCCTGGGAGATTGCCTCGCCGGCGCCACGCACCGTGATCCGCGCGGTGGATCCAATGGCGACACGCGCGGCGCCGACGACGGCGACGTTCGTGTTCCCACTTGCTTGCACGCGGTCGGTGTAGACGACCTCGACGCGGTCCATGCCCCGCACTTGGAGCACCCCGTCGCCAGGCGTGGCCGACTCGGCATACGCGGTCGCGATGGCGCCGATGTGCTCGCCGTTGGCGTCGACCGCGAGGGCGAGCGGTTCCTCGTCGAACGCCTGCGGCTCGTCGCCCGCGGTGGCGCGCGCCGTTACGGTAGTCGTCGGTGGCGTGTCGCCGTTCGACGGCGGCGCGAGGTCGGCGTCGGTGAGCGCCACGTGGATCGTCTCCCCAGCGCGGAAGGCGCTGATGCCGCCGCCCGTGGGGTCGTGTAACACGAGCGATCCGTCGCTTCCTGTGGCGACAGTGGAGGAAGCGCCGATCTCAGCGGCCTCGCCGCCTGGGCCGGCGTACGAGTCCCGGTAGCTTGCCGTCACGGTCTCGCCTCCCGTCACCGTCATGCCAGTCCCGGGTGCGACGCTGTCCGCATGGCGCGTGCTCAGGAGCCCCGCGAAGTACTCCCCGTCGGCCGTGAGCGACGTCCCCGGGTCGCCGTCGCCCACTGCGGCGCCGTGCACTTCGCGTAGCGTCACGTCGCGCGATCCGCCGAGAAGCGATCCGGCGACGCGCACGGTGACCTCGTCGACGGCGTCCGGGTGGGCGTTGGCGTCAGGATCGCGGACCACCACAAGGAGGTCGTCGCCGGCGTAGAACCCAGGATTGGGCACGCGCTCGCGGCCCAACCACACGTCCGCGCGCACGGAACCGATCATACGCGCCTCTCGCCACCGTATCGGTGGGTCGTCCCTTCGTTCCGCGGCCAGCCACCACCGGCGTTCTGGTCTCGTCGAAACGATGAAGTTGATTCCGAAGCGCCCACCGGCGACAGGCGTCCATTCATCCAGCAACCCCGTCCGAGGCAGCCGCGTTTCGAGGATGTATTCGCCGTCGTTCGCGGCGGAAGCTATCTCCACGGGAGGGGGACCCGCGCGCGGGGGCGCTTCCTCGGAGTAATGGGTCACGTACCTGGCCACTTCGCGGCCACTTCCGTAACGGTATATGCGCACGTGGACATCGCCGCTGCGGTACAGCGCCGGCGACCGCGCGTTGGTCGAATCCACGAATATGTCGACTGTATCCGCCACTGCGGAACCGGTGGGCAGGACGGACGCCGGCGCGACGAGAGCCAGATACAGGCTTTCGGAGTCCCACTCGGCGTATGCGCGCGGGCCGTCGCCGGACGTGGCCGCAAGCGGGTAGAGCATGTCCCACTCGGTCAGAGACCCGTCGATGTCCTTGGGCCCCAGCGCCTGAGTGATCTTGGCCGGCGGGACCTCGTCTCCGGTGAGCTCGCCAGTCGGCCCACCCCGCGCCTCGTATAGCCACGCGGCCGACAGAACCGCGTTTGGGCCGGCGAGGCGATTCACCTCCACCTCCAATTCGCCGTCAGCCACCGCCTCCGACGGAATCGCGAAGGTGTACGGGTCGGCCGGGCCAATGGGGACGCCGGTCTCGTCGCCATGCAGCAGGTAGCCGTCCGCGACCAGGTTCTGTCGTCGAGTCGTCGCCTTGTCTTGGAGATACTGCGTCTGCAGCCAGTACAGCCTGCCCGGTCGCAGACTGGTGTAGCTCAGGCGGAGCGTGTCGTAGTGGTAGGCGAAGGAGCGCTGCTGCCCGGACGGCTCACCATCGACATCCTCCGCCGACCGCCACATGTGCCGCGTCGGCGCGTCTCCTTCACCGCGATCGAACGGGAACCCCTGCGTGAGGTTCGGGGCCCGCCGATTGTCCACGCCGCAGTTGTCCTCGCGGACGAGGATAGGCGTGTGGTCCTGCATCTTCTCGGCGCCGGTGGGAGGCAGTCGGTAACTATCGGTGAAGACCTCAACCTCGCGGACGGCCGGGTACTCGCCGTGCCAGTCCGCTTCCGCGATTGTCCACCGCACGTATCTCGCGCGCGACGGTTCCCCCAGCGTGTACGGGAAGGAGCGGGTCTCGTCGGGCAGATCCCCTGACGAGAACACACGCGCGAACGCCACGCCGTCCTCGCTCAGCCCGAGTTCGTACCTCTTGAGGCCGAATCCCCCGCCATCCGACGTCACGCGGACGCCGTAGACATCGCGCGCGGCCCCGAGATCGGCGGTGATTGTCACGTCGCCATCCGGCGACAGGAAGGCGCGCTCCGTCTTCTGCTCGCCGTCCTGCTCAGTGGTCGTTTCCTCCACGCGGGCTCCGGCCCATCGCGAACTGTCGTCGCGTAGGCCGTCGAGGAGCATGTCAGCGTCCTCCGCGTTGTGCGATGTGGTGACGGACTCGATGGGATTCCATGCCCTGCGGTACAGCGGACCTGCCCTGAGCGACTCGACGCCCGGCTTCCCGCTGAACCAGTCGCCCACAACCACCTGCATCCAACGCGCTTCGTGGTTGTCAGGGAAGCGCTGCACCGTGTAGGGATAGGCGCGTGACGACCCGTGGAAGGTGAATATCCGCCTGTACGGCCCTTCGCGCGAAGGACTCGCGAGCACTTCGTACAGCTTCGGGCCGTTCTCGGTCGCGTTGGCGAACAGCAGTTCCATGCGGTCAACGCGATACACGAAGCCAAGGTCGACCGTTTCGACAGGTGGGTTGGGGCGTTGCGCGCCCGCAAGGCGTAGTGGCTCTCCCTGCACGCGTCGAGCGGTGGTGACCCACTCCACGCTCCCAGGCGGCGGCGGCGTGTCCGGCCGCGGGTAGAAGAGGAACCCCAGGAGGCCCAGCCCGGCGAGCGTGACGAGAAGTCGTGCGTCCATCTCGCGTCCTACCGTATGAACAGGCGGGCGGTGATGTTCGTCGAGCGCAGGTCGCCGCCGACGGGCTGCAGGAACGACTGGGACACGAAGTCCATGGTCGCGATGAGACCCAACGGCTGCCCCGCCGCCTGACCCTGGAGTACGAGTTCGAGGAAGCCCACGCGCCGGTTGAAGTCGTTGCGGGATTCGCGGAAGTCACGCCACGTCAGGAACTGCGCGCCCGCGCTCAACTGTAGCTCCTCTGCCACCTTGTGCCGAAGCGTAAGCAGAAACGCGTTGCGGATGGAGTTCTCCTCATCGCTCGACCGGGAGGGTGTCGCGAAGGCGATCACGCGGTCGCTACGGAATGCAGGCGATATCGTCAGGTCGTCGCGCACCTGATACCGGTAGCGCACTTGGTGGATCAGTTGCGCGTCGACGAGCTTGCGGCGCAGGTTGAACAGGTTGTTGTACTCGTACTTGAACTTGGTCGTGATGGTCAGGTCAGGGACGTTGTCGTAGTCTACGATCACCGTGAATATGTTGCCCAGGTAGTCGCCGAGCCGCAGGTCGTCCTCGATGATGCGGCCGCTACGGACTATGTTGTCGGCGATGCGGTCGTGGGCGCGGCGCAGGGTGTAGCGCGCGCGGGCACGGCCGAAGCCGGGAATCGGATCGGGTTCGTAGCTGACGACGTTATATAGGCCCTGCGCGTTGGCTCCGGTCGTGAGCGCGTTCTTCTCGTAGTAGCCCGGTATGAGCGACAGGCCTCGCGCTGCCGGCACGTCGAAGATGGCGTACGTGTGGAAGCCGCTCGTGCCGGCATCGTAGTCGAGGCGGTAGTTCGGGTCGGCGTCGTCCTCGAGGTTGTCGGGCACGCCGTTGTTGTTGAAGTCGATGGACTCGCGGTTCAGGCCGAGCACGAACCGCGGCGGGTCCGCCCCGAAGAGCAGGAAGTCGTCGTCCCAATCCTTGATGCCGTCGCGATCCCTGTCATCCTTGTCGCTGCCGGCGAACGGCACAGACGGCTCACGGGCGTCGAGATACGGATCGTCGTTGTCATTGTCGTCCACGAAGTTGGATGCGGTGAAGAACGGGTCGAGGTGCGTGTATTCCCCGCGCCAGAAGAGAGGGCCGAACCGTCGGTTGATGTCGACGAACCACGCGCCGACGGTGTCCTGCTCCCGCGCCGCCTGGAATATCGGGTACTGTACCGTACGCGTGTACCAGGTCCTCTCGGCTTCTATCGCGAACTCCCACAGGGTCGTCTGTACATCGAAGCCGAAGGTCGTCTCGTCGGTCAACTCGCCGTAGACGAACCGCTCGAGGCGCCGGTTCGAGTCGTCTCGCACGTTCCCGCTCGCTTGTAGTCGTCGCGTGAAAGACGTGCCATCCGCGGAGAGTTCGGCGAGGTAGTCGCCAGACACCTCGACGATGAACTCGACCGAACCGATGTCTTGCGCGTCAAGCAGCGGGAACCGGTAGGTGAAGGAGGCCTCGGCGTCCGCCACGCGTGACCCACCGTCGGGCGATACGCGACTCGACGTGGGCAAGTCGAGCACCCCGGGGGGTTCCGCTCCTGCCTCGAAGTCGAAGCGGGCCTCACCGTCGATGAGCACACGCACCCGGTACACGCGGGCGCCGGATGCATCCTCGGGTGAGTCGTCGCGGAATCGCAGCAGCAGCTCGCTTGGGGGCGTGGCGATGGTGACGCCCTGGAACGGGTTCGTCGTTCTCGCGAGGTCGTAGTTCGTGAAGAACCGGTTGGCGACGCTGACGCCGACCTGGGGAAGCGGGACGGCGACCTCGGCATCGCCCACCTCCAGATACCACGCGCCCAGGTTAGCCTCCGCGCGGAACCCCGCCAGAAACCAGTCACCGGTGCTGCGTATGTCCTGACCCTCGATCGGGTTGCCGTTGGCGTCGAAAGTGTTGCTCGTAAGTCGGGCCAGGAGGCCTGTGGCCGAACCGCGAGCCCGCGGTACCGTGATGGTCCAGCGCATGGCGTCGAACAGTTCCTTGTTCAGGCCGAACGAAGAGAACTTCGATGCGAAGTTGCCGATCGTCAACTGATGGCGGATGTTCGGGCGGCGGATGTCGAACGTATAATGGTTGAGACCTTCGGTCTTCTCGCGGAACTGCTTCTCGCGCCGGACGCCCGACTCGCCCCCAAGGAGTTCATACGAGGCGTCGAACGAGTACAGCGGCGTGCCGCCACCGAACGGGAGTTCGTTTCCCAGAGGATCGGTGAGTTGGCACCACGCGAGCGCGGGAAGCATCGCAAGCAGCGCCGCCACCCCGCACGCGGCGGAACGGCGACGGCTCCGCTCAGAACGCATACGCGATGCTGACACGGTGGCTCCCGAGCGTCTCGGACACCCCGACGAGGGGTAGCCAGAATGCGTAGTCCGCGCGAACCGCCTCGCTGACGCGGACCCCCGCGCCGAACGTCAGGTTGGCGCCGAGCGCAAGCCCCTCCAGGCGCAGGCCGCCGCGCAAGAAGAGGGAGCCCGGCACGGCCTGCCACTCGACGCCCGTGCGGACATCCACGTCCTCGCGCTCGAGGGCGATGTCGAACGCCCACAACGCGCGCGCGCTCACCGCGCCGATGCCGAACACCGTCCGCACCGGGAGCCGTTCCTCGACCACAGAAGCTGCCGACACCACATCCGGTTGATTGATGTGGTGCAGCGCGATGCCGACCGGCACTCGCACGGCCTCCGTGGTAGTCAACGTGTAGATCGCCCCGACGGTCACACCGAGGCGCGTCGGGCCCGCCAGGTCCTCGACAATCGTCCCGGCGGCGCCCGTAGTCGGCGCCGTGTCCCAGGTCAGGAGTTCCGCCTCGGCCCCCAGCGCAAGCCTGCCCGCAGACCCCACCCGCCGCGCGGCGCCGACGGCGACTCTGTCCTCGGAATACAGGCCTCCGGCGTCGAGGTGCTTCCAAGCCGCGCCGGCGCCTGGAGCCACGCCGTACCCAACGTACGACTGCGTTATGGAACGGCCGTCGCTTAGCCCAAGGAATAGGCCGCCGTACGAGGCGCTCAGCGCTTGACGCCTGCCGTCCGCTCCGACATCAGCCAGTCCTGCCGGGTTGATCGCGAGGCTGTCAGGGTCGCTGACAATGGCGACTCCCGCGCCGCCGATGGCGAGGGTGCGCGCGCTCGCGAAGGAATCCTGGAACGCTCCCGTGGCGCCACCGGCGACGCATAGGAGGGCGAGCACGCAGATGACGGACACGCGCGCGCTGGGTAGGTCGCCGCTCGCGGCACTCATCCGTCGATCCGTACGGCTCTGAGTCGGAGGCTGTTCAGGACCACCGAGACGGACGAAAACGCCATCGCGAACGCGGCGAGAATGGGGTGGAGCTCGCGCAGGAACGCTGGCGCGCCGGGAACCAGCATGAGAACTCCCGCGGCTACAGGGATGAGGACGACGTTGTAGCCGAACGCCCAGAAGAGGTTCTGACGTATGGTGCGCATCACCGCCCGCGAGAGAGCGATAGCGCGAGGCACCGCGCGCAGGTCCGCGCTCACGAGCGTGACCTCAGCGGCCTCCATCGCCACATCCGTGCCGGTGCCAATGGCGATGCCGACATCAGCCTGGGCGAGGGCAGGCGCGTCGTTGATCCCGTCGCCCACCATGGCCGTCACTGTCTGTTCTGCCTGCAGTCGGCGCACCTCCGCGGCCTTGTCGCCCGGAGCCACTTCCGCGCGCACGAAGTCCGCCCCGACCTCCGCGGCGATCGCGGCAGCGGCGTTGGCGTTGTCGCCGGTAAGCATACCGACCCGCACGCCAAGCCCTTTCAACGTGCCGATGGCTTCGGCCGATCCCTCTCGCACGGTATCCGCGACGGCGACAATGCCCACGATCCGGCTATCCCTCGCGACCCATATGACGGTGTTCGCTGCGCGTTCGAGGCCCTCGGCGTCCTTCGCCAACGCGCCGAGGTCGAAGCCCTTCTCGCGCATGAGGGCCGCGTTCCCCACGACAACGGCCGCGCCGTCTACGGAGGCGGTGAGGCCTCGGCCAGGGATCGCGTCGAAGGCCCCGGCGACGCCGAGACCGAGTCCATGCGTCTCCGCCTCGCGCACGATCGCCTCGCCCAGGGGGTGTTCGCTGAGCTTTTCCACCGCCGCCGCCGGCCCAAGGACATCGTCCCGCGTGTAGCCGTCGTTGGGGACAACCTCTGTCACGCTCGGCTCGCCTCGCGTGATGGTACCGGTCTTATCCAGCATGATGGCGGCCACGGCGTGCAGGCGTTCCAGGGCCGCGCCGGACTTGAAGAGGATGCCGCTCTCCGCGCCCTTCCCCGTGCCGACGACTATCGCTGTGGGCGTCGCCAAACCGAGCGCGCACGGGCACGCGATCACGAGCACGGCGACGAGCCTCACGAACGCCGGCGTGAAGCCCGCGTCGGCCACCGCCCACCAGACCACGAACGTCGCCACGGCGATGCCGATGACGATCGGCACGAACACGGCGGCCACCTGATCCGCAAGGCGTTGTATCGGGGCGCGACTCGCCTGCGCGTCCTGCACAAGACCGATTATCTGCGCGAGCGTTGAATCCCTGCCCACTCGCGACGTCTCGACGCGGAGGGCGCCGTTCTTGTTGAGTGTGCCGCCCGCGAGCGTGTCGCCGACGACCTTGTCGACGGGCAAGCTCTCGCCCGTGAGCATGGACTCGTCGACGGCCGACGCGCCCTCGGCGACCACCCCGTCGACAGCGACACGCTCGCCTGGCCGGACGACCACGAGGTCGCCGACGACGATATTGTCGATTGGCAGGTTGATCTCCGCGTCGTCGCGCACGACGCGCGCCGTGCTGGGGCGCAGACCCATCAGCCGCTTGATCGCTGCGCCCGCGTGCCCCTTCGCACGCGCCTCCAGCAGCTTGCCGAGGCGGATGAGCGTGATGATGACGGCTGCGCTTTCGAAGTACGCGTGAGCCGGGGCGCCCCCCAGGAGCGCTGAGACCGTTACCCAGACACTGTATCCGTAGGCCGCGGACGACCCCATCGCGACGAGCACATCCATGTTCGAGGAACCGCCGCGCAGCGACTTGTAGCCGCCCACGTAGAAGTCCCAGCCGACGTAGAACTGCACCGGGGTCGCGAGCGCCCACATGAACGGCAACGCCCACGCGCCGTGCGCCCACGCGCCGACGAGGCCGAAATCGCGCGACATGCTGAATACGAACAGCGGCGCGGAGAACAGCACACCGACCAACAACGCACGCGTCTGCGCGCGCAACTCACGGGCGCGCGCCTCGTCCTCGGCGTCTTCGGCGTCGGCCGCGTCATCCGTCTCTACGACATCGAACCCAACGCGACGGATCGCTGCCGTGATGTCGTCCCGCGTCGAAACGGCGGGGTCGTATGTCACGGTGGCGCGTTCCAGCGCGTAACTGACTTCGGCCGTCGCGACGCCTTCGACCTTGCGCAGCAGCGTGCGCTGGATCGTGTTCGCGCAGTTCGCGCAATGCATCCCTAGTATGGGGAGCGCTTCGGTGATCGCGGCCGGCTGGTCGGACATCAGTTCATCCAGCTTCTACCGACGCCACCGGGAACCCGATGTCGTCCATCGCGGCTTTGATGCTGTCGACGCTTGCGGGAGCCGAGTACACCACCTGCACGGACTTCGCCTCGGGATCGCCCAGCACTGAACGAACGCCGTCCATGTCCTCGAGTTCGACGCGTATCGAGTTGGTGCAGCCGTCGCACGAAATGTCGGGAGCCCGGAACACCGCTCGCGTGTCGCCGCCGGCCATGGAATACCCTCCGCGAGTTCGGGAACTGGTCATCATCCAGCGTCCTTTCGCCGTTGCAGGGAGGACGCGATACACTCTGTCAGAGCATAGCAGTACACATAGGATAGCGGCATCCAACACCATCGGCGACGACGCAGGATGCGTACCAGTTCGCCCGCGTGTGGGCCGCCGTCGGGCCCATGGCGATGGCTGGCGTTGGCGCTGTTCGCACTTGCCCTCGCGACTCCCGTTGTGGCTTCGGAACTGGACCCGCCCGCCGAGCCCCGCGTCTACTCGCTCTTCCATCGCGTCTACGCGTTCCCGGTGGACGCCGAACTCGCGTTCTACGTGCTCGAAGACAGCTTCCCCGTTGAGAACACGATCGACGTCGTGACGGACGAGGTACCGCTCGTCCGCGGCGTCGACTACGCATACGACTACCGCGCGAACACGATTCAGTTCACGCCGCCGCTATCGCGCGGCACGGCCGTCGAGGTGCGGTACGATCGCGTCGACCTAGGCCTGGATCGTGTCACGACCTTCGGCCTGTTCGCCATCGATCCAGCGCAAGACACGGGCGACGCGCCACCCCAGCCGGGCGCCGCGCGGGCTCCGTTCGCCGACCAGCATGGCGCGCCCGATGTCGGTCTGCTGAACGTCACCGGCTCGAAGACGTTCGGTGTGTCCGCGGGGAACAACCGGTCGTTCGCGCCGGACCAAAGCCTGCAACTGCGGATGGACGGCGAGATACTCCCCGGTCTGCGCGTCTCGGCCGCGTTGTCCGACCAACAGCTCCCGATCCAACCCGAAGGCACGACGGCGGACCTCAGCAGACTGGACCAGGTCCTCATCCGCATCGAGGGGCACGGCGTGTCCGCGGCCCTCGGCGACGACGAGGCCGGTTTGGAGGGCCCCGAGCTCGTGCTCTTCAACAGAGCGATGCAGGGCATGCGGGCGTCGGGACGCTCGGACCTTGGGTCGGTACAGGTCGTCGTCGCGCTGCCCAAAGGCTTCTCGGCGAGCGAGCGCATGGTCGGCGTCGAGGGGCAGAGCGAGTACCGCGTGACGGCGGCGGGGAGATTCGTCGCGATGGTCGCGGGTAGCGAAACGGTGTGGCTGAACGGCGTCCGCATGACCCGCGGTGAAGGCTCCGACTACGTCATCCGCGAGTACGGCGACCCGGTCGTGGAGTTCACGGCGCAACATCTTATCACGCGGAACGACATCGTCCGCGTCGACTTCGACTACATCCCCGAGAACGAGGGCTGGCAGCGGAACTTGTACGCGGTCCGCGGCGGCGTGAATCTGCTGGATTCGTTGGGTGAGGTAGGCGTGTCGTATGCCACGGAATCGGACGACATCTCGCGCGCGTTCGCTCCTCTGTCGGAAAGCGACATCGGGCTGCTGCGCGCGGGGGTCACGCAGACCGAGGATGGCCGAGCGCTGACAGCGCCGTTGCGGCGCGAGGTGTTCGGCCTAGACACGCTTCTCTCGCCAGCTTCGGGCGCGACGGTTGGCGGCGAGATCGCATTCCATAGGCTGCACGGGAACACATACGCCGCGAACGCGAGCGTCGACGAGGGCGTCGCCTGGCGTCTCGCAGGTCAGATGGACGGACGAGCGGGGAGACTCGACGTTCGCGGACGGTACTTCGACGCGTCGTATGAACCGATTGGCGGCTCCGGTCGCGGGCGCACCCGCGTAGACTACTCCGACAGCTTCGCGGACGACGGGTACGGTGACGCGCTTCTCGGCACCGGGTACGCAGCCGCCGAGGACGCGGAGCGCCCCGCGGAGGGGAGTTACGAAGTCGAGGCCGCGCTGGCGCCGCACACGGCGCTCTCGGCGACCGCCACCGCGGGGATCACCACAGAGGGCTTCGTGGACGACGCGCGCGACTCGGAGAACCGGAACGTCGGCGCGTCGGTTGCGTGGACGCCCTCCGCGCTGCCCTCCCTGCGTGGCCGACGGCGGGACACGCGCGTCACGACGGGCGGCCGTGGCGACTTCCTCAAGTCCGACGACACCGTCGAGACCGCGTACACCTGGCGTTCCCTCACAGGGCGGTACTCGTACCGACGGTTCGCGGCCGAGGACCTCGACGTGGCGGACGGCGCGAACAGGAACCGGCGGCAGAATACCCAGGCCTACGCGTTGGAAACATCGCTCGGGGCACAGGCGTCCGCGGCGCTGCGGTTGGAGCGGGAGGACGAGTCGACGCGCGAACCGGTCTTCGCAACGGAGGACCTGGCGATCGGGTTCGGAGGGTGGGAAGGCACGAGCCGCGCGCGAACGACGGCGGTCGACGTGACGACTCGTCCGGCGCCGTGGGCCGACGTGACGACGACCTTCGCCCGCCGTCAACTCGAACGACTGCGCAACGCCGACGGAGAGGGCGTTACCTCCAACATCGCGAGCCTCGAGGCGGGCATCACGCCGCTACGGCGGGCGCTGGACCTGGGGGCGCGCTACGCGCTGGACAAGCGGCTTGCCAGCCGTCGTGAGGAGATCTACACGAACGTCGTGCTGATCGACGAGGCGGCCGTGCAGTTGAAGCCCGGCCAGGGCGCCTATGTGAAGATCGACGAGTTCCACTACGTGGAGGATCGCGACGAGGGCGAGTACGTGCGCGTGATCCGCACCGTTGGGGATACGCCCGTCACCGCCCTTGAGGGACAGTTCCGCGCCCGCATAGACCCGTCGCGTCTCCTCGCGCCGGCTTCACGGACGCGACCCGTGGGTGGCGAGGAAGCGGAGGCGCCGCCGCCCGAGTCCGCTGCCCTGAAGGCGCTCGCTGCGTTTACGTGCGAGGTCCGATGGAATGTCACCGAGGAGCAGGAAGACGCGGCACTGGGAGACCTGGTCGCGCTCAGGGGTCTGCTCTCGGACGGGACCGTCTTCGGACGGCAACTCGTCCAATACCGGCTTAACGCGAACCCGGCGCGCGCCGTCTCGGCGGATGTCGAGCGCACGGAGCGTCGCACCGTAAACCGGCGCGTCAATAACCTGCACCGCCGCTTCGACTCGGACATGGATCGGCTGCGGCTCCGATGGGCGCCGGGCGAGCGGTGGTCGTTCGAGTGGTCCCGCGAGCTTCGCGCGTCCGCTGAGACGTTGCGGCCCGGGCCGTCGCCGGACCCGACGCAGCCGGGCCCTACCACGGATGCGTTCATCTCCAACCTCACACGTGATGAGCAGGAGCAGGCCGTCACCGCGCGGCTTCGGATAGGAGCGCAGTTCACTGCCGGCTTGCGGCTGAACCGTGAACGCGAGACGGCCGAGGAACTTGCGGGCACGCCTACTGTTGGACGGACCGCGGTCGACGCCGTCGAGTTCCTGGGGTCGTGGCTTGCGGTTGGCCGCGGTCGCGCGGACGTAACGTACCGGCTTGGAGACGGCTCGAGCGAGGGCGAGCTTCCCGCGCTGTCCGGCTTCCGCTTCTACCCCGGCTTCAGCCACGAGGTCACCGCGCGCGCCGACTACCGAGTTCGCAGCTTCACCGACCTCACCTTCCGGCTGAACTACCGCATGCTCGCCACGCGAGATCGCCCGACCGAACACCGGTTCGACCTGGAACTCGTCGCCGAACTGTAGCCGCCTCAGGCGCGGTGCTGATGTCCGCCGAGGGTGGTATGCTGCTCCCAACCCCCGGCGAACACCCCACAACCCAACCTGCAGCTACCCATGGAGCCACGTTCACGTCTGCGCGCGCCCGACGCGCGGCCCGTCACGGCGCGCGCGATCGTCATCGGCCTGGGGGCCGTCTGCCTGCTCGCCGCGCTGTCGCTGTTCGTGGAGATCGGGCTGTCGGCCGGATCCGTGGGCTCGGGCGCGCCGGCTCCCGCCCCGCTGTACCTCCTGCTAGCGTGGATGCTTGTCGGCGCGCCTATCTTGCGTCGCCTGGCGTCGCGCGGAAGTCTCCGGCGCGGCGAGTTGCTCACGATCTACGCAATGCTCGTTGCCGCGGGGACGATCCCGTCCCACGAGGTCGTGGGCTTCATGCTCCCGCACATGGCGTCGGTGCACTACAACGCCACTCCCGAGAACGAGTGGTCGGCGCTGTTCCACCATTACCTGCGTCCTTGGCTCTTTCCGGCTGCCGGCCCGTCGGTCGAGTTTGCGGATCGAGAGGGGTCGGCCGTCGCCTGGGGGACCTGGGGGAGGCCGCTTGTCGCGTGGTCGGTGTACCTGCTCGCGCTCTTCTTTGTCATGCTGTGCGCGAACGCCATCGTCAGCCGGCAGTGGATACGGCGCGAGCGCCTGACATTCCCGCTGACGACCATCGCCCTGCAACTCACCGACGACGCGACCCCGCGGCCGCTACTGCGCGCGCCCCGCTTCTGGATCGGCGCGGCGATCCCCGTCGCCGTCGGCCTCGTGAACATCGGCCACGGGATAGTGCCGTCGATCCCCGCGGTGCCGTTACGACAGCTCATGATATGGAATCAGCCGACTGTATCGCCGTGGAGCGGCGTCGGCTCCCTCCAATGGGACGTGATCCCGTGGTTGGTCGGCGTCGCATTCATCGTGCCGATAGACATCTCCCTTAGTTGCTGGGTGTTCCACTTCATCACGCGCGCCGAGAACGTCGTCGCCGTCGTGCGCACGGGGGCGTCCGGGCCTCCGAGCGTCTACTCACCTGTGTTTCCGGCGCTGTTCTACCAGGGGATGGGCGCGCTCCTCGGCATGTTCGCGATCGTGACGTGGACCGGGCGCGGCCACTGGCGGCGCGTCTGGCTCTCCGCGACAGACGGCGGCGAGTACAGATGGCCGCTCATCGGCATGGTCGTTGGGTTGGGCTTCGCCTGCGTGTGGTGCGCGGCGGCGGGGATGTCGCCATTTGTCGCCGTGGCGTTCGTCGCCGTCTACATGGCGGTCGCGTTCGTCATGGGCCGCGTCCGCGTGGAGACGGGGTTGGGCATCCTGCTCAGTCCCCTCATCGTCAGCGAGCTGATGTACACGGTCGGCGGCACGGCGTCGTTCTCGCGCCGCAGTCTCACGACCATCGCCTCCCTACGCTGGTCGTACTTCGCCAAGGGTACGATGGGCGTCATGCCCGCCCAGTTGGAGGGCATGAAGATGGCGGACGCTGCACGCTTCGACGCCCGCCGGCTGGCGAAGGCGATGTACGCCGCGATCGTCCTCGCCATCCTCCTGGCCGTGCCCCTGACGCTGATGCTCTATCACGACAAGAGCTTCAACGCCATGCGCATCGGCGACCGGACGCAGCACTACATCGGCAGCCAATCGTACTGGGCGTACCAGAACCTCGCCGGGTACATCACCACCCCATCCGGCCCAAGCGCGCCCGGAATCACGGCCATCGTGTGCGGGTTCGTGACATCCCTTGGGTTGGCGGCCGGTCGGTTCCGCTACGCGTGGTGGTCGTTGCACCCCGCTGGATATATGGCCGCCAATTCGTGGGGAATGCACGTCTACTGGAGTTCGTTCTTCACCGGCTGGCTGGTGAAGACGGCGCTGCTCAGGTCAGGCGGATTCCGAGCCTATCGGGGGGCGTTCCCGTGGTTCATGGGGCTCATCATGGGCGACGTGCTCGCTCACGGCGTGGCGAGCGTGGTCCGGTGCATCCAAGACTTCCTGTAGGGCTTCCGCGGCCGTACGCACGGACGCGGAGCCGTGCGCCCGACCAGCCGGCAACGCTCACCGGTGACCGCCCATGCCCGCCAGAGTCACGCCGGCCCGGGGCCTGACTTAGCGGCCCAATGCATCACCGGGGCCGCTCGGGCTCGCCGGAGGTGGTTCAGGCAGCGCGCGACGGGGCCTTATCTGCCGGCACGCACTCCGCGACGGGAGGCCGCGCGGCCTGTACCACCCATCCCGCGTCATGCCCAAGCGTTGCGTCCAGGCGGTTTGCCCGCACTCACGGCAGTGCCCCATACTGGTATCGGAGGCACAGACCACCTACAAGGCGCACCCGCGCCGTAGGGAACATCTGGGATAGGGGATCCCGCATGGCAACACGCTACCGGCTTGGCGTCGCAGTGTCAGTTCTCTTCCTTCACGCGGCGGACGCCGCGATCGACGGAGCCGACGCCGTTGGCGTCTGGCTTTTCGACGATGGAGCCGGCGACACCACCGTCGATCTGTCCGGCCTCGGCAACGACGGGACGCTCGTCAACGCGACGTGGACAGACGATGGCGCGTTCGGGAAGGCACTGGCGTTCAACGGCACAGACGCCTGTGTCGAGACCGGACAGAAGCTTCTCGACAACCTGTCCGATTTCACCATCACAGCGTGGGTGAAGCCGATCGACATGGCGGGCAGCCGCATCGGGCTGGTTGGCCAGAACGACTCACCTGAGTTCGGATTCATCGACGCGGGCACGATCAACCTCTGGACGCCAAACGGAGCCGCGTCCATCCCGTACGGGCACGACCAGGACCAGTGGCACTTCGTCGCCGCCGTAGCGAGCCCGGACAAGACAGCCGTCTACGTCGACACGGACGAGGTCGTCGCTGGAGGGGCCGCTAACCGCGGGGCCTCCAACTTCACCGTCAACATCGGCGGATGCGGCGTCTGGGATGCTACGGGCAACTGGTTCGCTGGGTTGATAGACGATGTGTCGATCTGGCACGTCGCGCTGGAGCCCGAGGACCTCGAGGTCCTCATGAGCCAGGGGCTCGGCGGGGCGCTGGGCCTCCTGCCGGTCGATGCGAAGGGCAAGGTCGCTACGACTTGGGCGGGCATCAAGGACAGGCGCTGACGCGGCGCATCAAGCGACGGGCGGCCATGCCGACGGGTCTGTTGGCCGCCCACCGCACGCACACCGGAATACGCGCGGAAGCCGCGTGGCAGCATCACACAGGGAATGTGGGCGCGGTGTACAGGCCGGATCAGTCGCCCGCAGTGACGCGCTGCCGGAACATCATCACAACCGGGCTGGCGATGTAGATCGAGGAGTACGTCCCGACGATGATCCCGAAGATCAGCGCTAGGGAGAACGTCCTCAACTCGCCGGCAACGGACTGCCAGAAGATCAGCGCGACGACGACGAGCGTCGTCAGCGACGTCAGCAGCGTGCGCCCGAGCATCTGCGTGATGCTGGAGTTGATGAGGTCCGTGAAGCGCATGCCGCGCAGCAGGCGCTGGTTCTCGCGGATGCGGTCGAACACGACGATCGTGTCGTTGATCGAGTAGCCGACCACCGTCAGGAACGCCGCGAGTGTCGGCAGGTTGATCTCGATGTTCATCACGCTGAACACCCCAAGCGTGATCAGCACATCGTGGATCAGAGCGACGACCGCGCCAACAGCGAACCGCCATTGGAAGCGTAGCGAGACGTAAATCAGGATCAGCCCGAGCGACACGACGATCATCAGAATTCCGGCGACCTGCAGGTCCTGGCCCACATTCGCGCCGACCTCGTTGATCTCGGAGTCCGCTAGCGGGTGGCCGACGCGTAGGGCGGCGACGATCTTCTGGCCAATGCCGGCCTCATGCACGACGGTGTCGATGAGTAGGATATTGCCGGACGACGTCACGATCTTCGCACCTGGGACGCCAGCGGCTTCCAGCGTCGCGTTGGCCGCAGCCACGCTCACGGGTTCGGAGAACTTCGCGACGATGTGTACGCCGCCGCGGAAGTCGATACCGAGGTTCGGCCCCTGCTTCGCGACCAGCGAGCCGATGCCGCCGAGGATCAGCGCAGCGGATATGACGAAGCAAATCCGCCGCACGCCGAGGAAGTTGATCGGGTTGTCCAATGTCTCAGCCTTCCGGATCGGTCAACGCTATCGCCGGCCGTGGCGTCAGCTCTGGCGGCCGCTGAATATCGGGTAGATGGGCAGCCGGGTGCGGCCCCTGCTCTCGAATATGCGGTAGAACGTGCGCGCCACAAATAGCGCCGTGAACATACTCGCGACGATGCCGATCATGAGCGTGACGCCGAAGCCCTTGATGGCCCCCGTGCCGAACATGTACAGCACGAGCGCTGTCAGGAACGTCGTGAGGTTCGCGTCGAAGATGGTCCAGAACACGCGGCCGTATCCCGCCGTGATCGCGCTCGCGACGGTCTTGCCGGTCCGCAGCTCTTCCTTGATGCGCTCGTTGATGAGCACGTTCGCATCCACCGCCATACCGATGGTGAGCACGAGACCCGCGAGCCCGGGCAGCGTGAGAGTCGCCCCCAGCAGCGCCAACGCCGCCAGTATCACGACGCCGTTCACGAGCAGCGCGAACGCCGAGAAGAAGCCGCACGTGCTGTAGTAGATCAACAGGAAGACGAGTACGATAGACAGTCCAATACCCGCCGCCCGAGCGCCGCGGACGATCGCCTCTCGACCCAGGCTTGGGCCTACCGTGCGTTCCTCGGCGATTTTCACGCCTACCGGGAACGCTCCGGCGCGCAGCACGCGCGCCAGGTCCGACGCGTCCTCTTGCGTGAAGCCGCCTCGGATGATGGCGTTACCCGTCAGGATCGGCTGCTCGATGTTCGGCGCGGAGATGACTCGGTCGTCCAGGACAATCGCCATGAGTTCGTTCGTGTGCTCCGACGTCGCCTGCCCGAAGGCGCGACGACCGTTGGCGTTGAAGCGCAACGTAACGACGATGTCCGCGAGATATGTGGACGTCCCGGCTCTGTTGATCTCTCCGCCGGTCACGACGGGCTGCCGGTCGATCACGAACCAGACGCCGTCTTCGTCGAAGAGCAACTCCGCGTCCGAAGGCAGGTCATCCAGGCCGGGCGGGTCGTTCGCGCCGTACCACCGCTGACCGCTCGCATCCATCTGGACCATGCGGAACTCGAGGCGCCCCATCGTGCGGACGACGTTCACGGCGGTGGAGGAGTCCTCGGCACCCGGCAGCTGCACGATGATGCGGGGTCGGCTCGGGTCTCGCCGGATATCCGGTTCGGACACGCCGAAGGCGTCGATGCGGTTGCGGAGGACCTCGAGCACCTGCGTGAGCGCCTGGTCTTCCTGGTGCTTGAGCTGCGTCGGATCGAGCGTAAGTCGGTATTGGGCCAGGCCGTCGGCGCCCGGGTTCCCGCCGTTCACCGGCTCGATCGTCAGGTTCTCAACGCCGGCGAAGTATTCCTCGGTGTCAACTTTGCGTGTGTCGCCGGGCATGCCCCAATCGGAGTTGGGCTTGATGACCGCGGTGAGCGTGGAACCGTCGAGTCGGACCTCGCGGCAGTTCACGCTGTAGCGCTCGCGTAGGTCCGTGCGGATGTTCGTCTGCAGCTCAGCGAGGAGTTGTCCCTGCGCCTCTTCGAGGTCGAGTTCGAGAACGAGGTAAACGCCGCCCTTCAGGTCCAGACCTAGCTGAATACGCTGCTGTGGGAACAGCCATCCGAGCGATGTTGGGATCTTGCCGTAGAGGTGCAGGTCGTCGATCACCGACTGCGCCGGTCGTGTTCTCGGGTCCGTATACGCCATCAGGATCGTGTCGTCGACGCGCGTGGCGTCTTCGATCGGCGCCGCGGCGCTGTTCAGGGCGACTTCTTCGAGGCCGATCGCCTTGGCGCGAATGCGTAGGGTTGTCACGGCGGATCGGTAGGCGCGCTTGAGATCGTCGGAAGACCCGTCAGCGACGGCTCCGAATCGGAACTCCAACCCCTCGTCGAGGATGACCGGAGCCGCAAGCCCTTCGGGTTCCTGCAGGCTGCGTTCGAGGTAGCCGAACATGGTCTCGTAGAAGGACGGCAGCGTTGGCGCGATATTGACTACCGACAGCAGCAGCACAAACAGTATTACGCCGATGCGCCACCAGCGTACGCGTTCCATCTATGGGGTTCCCTGTGCTTGCCTACGTCGTAGGTTGCTAGCCGCGTTGCACGCCGCTTGGGAAGGCGGGCCCGTCTTACGAACACACCTTGTTACCGTATCGGGGAGGCCGGGAAATGTCAAGATCGGAATGCTCCCGAGGTCGCTGTTGACCGGGCGTTGACGGCTTTCCGCGAGCCCGGGACGCCTGGTCGCGGCCACCACCTTCCATGGCAACGTTCCCGCCGTCCCGTTGGGTTCGGGAGATTCGCCTCGGGCGGCTCGCCCCTGTCGGTCGTTACGTACCGGCGCACCGCGGCCCACGGCCATCATCGCGCTCTGTGAACAGCCGCGTCAGGCCCCTTGCCGTCGGGGATTCGCCACGGGATCGGCCGTCACGCGCCATCCGTGCGGGAGTGGACGCCGTAGGCCGGCCCGTCGCACAGCCGGCGCAGTAATCGCCGTACTCCGCAATCGGCCCAACCGGGTCTCTAGTGGTACGGAGGAACTCGATGCCCTTTGTCGACATAGCACGGCGCGCGCGTGACGGGGACCCCGAGTCGTTCGGGGAGCTGACCCGTCGGTTCCAGGGCATGGCGTACGGGTACGCCTGCGTCCTTCTCGGCGACGCCCACCTCGCGCAGGACGCGACGCAGGAGGCGTTCATGGACGCCTACCGGAACATCAGCGCGATTCGCGCGCCCGAGGCGTTCCCGTCGTGGCTGCGACGGGTCGTGTACAAGCACTGCGATCGACTCCTGCGGCGGAAGGGCCTCCGAGTCGTGCCGCTCGAGTTCGCGGACGCGGTCGTGGACTCGGCCCCACTGCCGGGCTCTCGCCTTGTCGAAGCAGAGACGGAGCGGCAAGCGTTTGCCGCACTCAACGCGCTTCCGGAGCCCGAACGCGCGGTGACCATCCTGCACGAACTCCGTGGGTACCCTCAGCGAGAGGTCGCCGCGTTCCTCGGAATCCCGTTGCACTCCGTCAAGAATCGCCTCCGTTCGGCCCGTCGAAAGCTCGCGGAAAGGATGCACCTGTTGGCGAACCAAGGTCTGAATGACGAAATGCCCGACCTCCACGAACGTCTCACGGAAGTACGGGAGCTGCGTGAGGCGTGCAAACGCGGTGACGCCGCCCGCGCCACGGTGTTGCTGCAACGGCACCCGGAGATCCAGGACGGGCCGGACCGGGACGAGCGCTTCACCTACCCGGGATCTGAGTTGTGGTCACCGCTGCACGTCGCGGCCGTGAATGGTCACGAGCCGTTGGTACGGCTCCTCCTGGACATGGGCGCGAACCCAGTCCCATACGAGGTCGCCGCGCAGTACCACCAGGACACGTACCACGACTGGATGGACGTCCTGCGCGACCGCGGGCACGGCGCCATCGCCGAGGGGATCCGCGCCGCAGTCGCCGAACGCTACGGGACGCTCGTGGACGACGGGGATATCTGCCGGGCCGCCGCGGACGCGAACATCCCGAGAGTGACCGCGCTTATCGCGGAGAAGCCCGAGCGGGTGCGGCACGTGGATCCCGTCGGGAACACCCCGCTGCACCATGCGACCGCGGCGAACTGCCTCGAGCTGGTCCGCGTGCTGGTTGACCACGGCGCGCCCGTCGACGCACTGAACGGAGACGGCCGAACGCCTGCGGTCGTGGCGCTGTTCGGCCTCCACCGGTATTGGCGCAATGAACTGAAGCTGGAGATCCTCGAGCATCTCCTCGCCCACGGCGCAGAGCACACGCCGCTCATAGCCGCGAGCACCGGGGACGAAGTGCGCTTGCGAGAACTCCTCCGCGTCGACCCGTCACTGGCCAATGTTGCGGATACGTGCCGGCGACGGCCTCTATCGGGGGCGGCCGCGAACGGGCACACGAGTGTCGTGCGTCTGCTGCTCGAACACGGCGCCGACCCCAACGCCAAGGAGGCGATCTGCCAGGGCGGGCTCTCGCTCCGCGAAGCTGCCGGCAGGGGCCACACCGACATCGTCCGAGCGCTACTCGACCACGGCGCCGTGCCGCAGCATTGGGTGGACTCCTCCGGCGACGCGATGTTTGGCGCGCATCACGGAGGCCATGGCGACATAATCCGCCTCCTCTACGCGCACGGCGGCACGATGGAATTGCAGGTGTACTCGGCGCAGCACAGGATCGACGTCATTGCCGAGATCCTACGTTTGCAGCCGTCGAAGGCGGACGACGTCCTCCCGTACGGCTGGGACGACGACGGTGACGAGGACACTGCGTGCGACATCATGCGACTGGCGATCCGCTACGGAGCGCGGTTCGAGGACGCGTCCGAGTGGAAGCTGCGATGGACGGTCACGAAGTACCCCAGAGTGTTCCGTCTGCTATGCGAGCACGGAGCGAAGCCGGAAGGCCCGCTGCTTGGGATCGCGGGCGACATGCGGCGACGATACGCCGACGAGGCCGACCAGCACCGGCACGTCGTGTTCCTTGTGGAGGGGATGGGGGCCGACGTGAACTGCAGCGATGAGGAGGGTGTGACCCCGCTCGCAAAGGCGGCCGGAGCCGGCCATGCCGCCATCGTCGAGTACCTCCTTACCCGCGGCGCCGACCCGAACCCCGAGGGGCCCGAATGGGCCCTACCCGTGGCGGCGGCCGACAACCACGGTCACGCTCAGGTCGCCCGGCTGCTGCGCGACCACGCCGCCCACTGACCCCGATCCCATCAACCAACGTCGTTCTGCCGCTCCCGCGGTGGGAGGGCGCGCCTGCGCCTCCCGCCCCGGTCACGACTGGCGTCGCTTGCCCTCACCAACGGACTACGGGACCTCCACACGCGTCCGTACTTGACCTATATATGCCGAAGTGCGATACTCACGCGTGCAAGTAAGGAGGTTACACACTCTGAACCGCGCGCCGTGTGTCGCATTCGTGGCAGCATGCCTGGCGCTGCCCGTGTTCGCACAGCCGAACGGCGGCGCCGACTTGGCGTTCGCTTCGGATAGGACGGGCGACTGGGAGCTGTACGTCTACTCCTGGGACAGCGGGGAACAGAAGCAAGTCCTCGCATTCCCCGGGTCGGACTTCCACCCGACGTGGGCCCCTGACGGGTCGCGACTAGCCTTCTTTCACAACCTCGGCGACTCCGCGCACATCTACTCGGTGAGTGTGGACGGCGGCGACTTACGCCGACTGACCGATGGCGACGCCGTGGACAAAGCGCCTTCGTGGTCCGCGGACGGCGAGTGGATCGCGTTCAGTTCGGATAGGGCGGGCAGTTTCGACCTGTGGCGCATGCGGCCGGACGGCTCCGATGTCACGCGCCTGACGGAGCATCCGGGTACGGAGAAGCTCCCTGCGTGGTCGCCGGATGGCCGACAGATCGCGTTCGCTGGAGTCCGGGACGGGAACACCGACGTGTTCCTCCTAGACGTGGCCACCGGGTCCGAACGCCGCGTGACGACACAGCGCTTCGCCGACTGCTACGCGACGTGGTCACCCGACGGCGGCCGGCTGGTCTACGCTGCGCAGAGCGTGACTGACTTCGATATCGTGTCGTGGGATGTGGCCACCGGCGCCGAAACCACGCTCATGGACACGAACGTCGATGAGGCGTTCCCCGTCTTGTCGCCCGACGGGCACTGGCTGGCGTACCAGTCCGAGACGTCGCGCGGGACGTGGGGGATCGGCGTTGCTGGGTCCGACGGATCAGGCCCTACGCCGCTGATCGAGTCTGTGGGATGGGACACGAAACCGGCGTGGCGACCGACGAACGTGGTCTCGGTCGCGCAGGAGGGCCAACGACGCCCGGCCCTGCTCGGGGCGATCAAGCGTCCCTGAGCGATGGTGGCGTATGGCTAGCGGAACTCAAGGAGGTTGCTGTATGCGCGGCAGATATGCTGTGTGCGGTCTGACCCTGGCCGGAATCGCTCTGGTAGCGATGTCGGCTCATGCGTTCGAAGTCGCTGTGGAGGCGGAAAACGGCGTTGTGACAGAACCGATGGTAGTGGCTGCGCCAGCGGACGCGGCGGCCATGGGCGGGCCCGAGCCGGGGGCGCCGTCGGGAGGGGCCTTCGTCTGGGCGCCAGGCGAGCCGCTCCTGGGCGATCCGACCGACCACATGGGTGGCACGGCGCTCACGGTCGACATCCCATCCGCCGGCACGTACGCCGTGTGGGGCCTTGTGACGGCTTGGGACGGCAACAGTGACTCTTTCTGGGTCAAGATCGACGGCGCCGACCCAGACGAGCAGCCCCAGGAGACGCAGAACACGCACTTCAGGTGGGGCGTCGAGCAGGGGAACGACTGGCACTGGGACCGCATCAACCAATGGCTCGATGGCGGCACGTTTGAGCGTGAATGGGAGCTTTCGGGAGGCTCGAGCACCCTCAACATCTTCACGCGGGAGACCGCGTGCATGCTCGACTACGTGCTGGTCACGGACAATCTGTCGGAAAACCCCGACGACATCAACTTCGTCCCGCCGGCCGATGTCGAGGCGCAGGGCAAGCTGACTACGACCTGGGCCGAACTGCGGCGTTAGCGGCGCGCCAAGCGACAACCTTACCGGCCCGCTCCGCGTCGCGGAGCGGGCCGCGCACACATGAGGAGGAACGGCGCATGGACCGAATCGCGAAGGCGTTCGTGTGGGCGGTCGTGGCCGCAGGCGTCGCATCGAACGGGGCGGCCTTCGAGCTGGCCCTTGAGGCGGAGTTGGCGAACGAAATCGCGGCGCCGATGGTGATCGGAGTGCCGGGCGACGGGGCCGACCAAGGCGGCCCGGGCGTCAACGAACCGTCGAACGGGGCGTGGGTGTGGGCGCCGGGGCCACCCGTGCTCGGGGATGCCATCGACCACAAAGGGCACGTGTCGTTCGTCGTGGAGATCCCCAAGGACGATACGTACTACATATGGGGATCGGTCATCGCCTGGGACGGGAACAGTGATTCCTACTGGGTTACGGTCACACCGGCGGACGACGACCCGAATCCGCAAGCATCGCAGGACACATTCTACCGGTGGGGCGTGCAGCAGGGCCCCGCGTGGCATTGGGATCGCGTGAACCAGTGGCTCAACGCCGGCACGTTCGATCGCGAGTGGGAACTCCCCGCAGGCGAAGCGGTCGTAACGGTATGGACGCGCGAGGCGGCGACCATGCTCGACGCGATATGGATCACGGACAGCGAGGGCGCGGGGCAGGGCGAGTTGCCGACGGACGCCGATCGCGAGGCGCAGCTGAAGGGTGGCCCGAAGCCGGTCGAACCTGAAGGGAAGGTCGCAACGACGTGGGCGGGACTGAAGGCTCGCTAGCCGTCTCGCCCCCTCTCGGACCTGGCAGACGTCCCGCAGCATTCACTGCGGGACGTCTTTGCGCTAGGCCGGAACGCAACGAGGCGACGCACCCGAGTAGGCCATGGCTGAACCGCTACGCGATGCTCGACGCGTAAATCGCCTCCACCAACTGCATCGTCTTCACCGCGTCGCCGAGGTGGGACGTCGGCGTGCGGTCCTCCTTGATGCAGTCGATGAAGTGGCGGCTCTCGCCGTAGAAACCGTAGTAGCGGTGGGTCGAGTCGCTACCGGCGACATCCTGCGTCGAGCGCGTCTCGACTCCTGCGGGCGTCGTGACGCGGGCTTCAAGGTCGCCGTCGACGAAGGCCGAGCCGCCTGCGGCATGCAACTCCCACGTGTGGACACGCGCCCCGGTCATCCAGTTCGTGAGCAGAACGCCGGTCGCGCCACTGTCGAACTCGACGATAGCGTTGAAGGCGTTCTTGAACGACGCGCCTACGGCCTTGACGCTGGATGTGACGCGCGTCACCTCGCCGCCTCCCAGCCAGCGGAGCGTGTCAACGGCGTGCACGGCGTCGCACGTCAGGATGTCGATGGCGCCGTCGTAGTAGTGCCCGCCGGTGTGATGCTTGTAGAACGTCGAGACGCACTGGTTGATGGGGCCCTGCGCCTCGACTTGCTCGCGCGCCCACAGCAACAACGGGATGTGGCGCCGATTGAAGGCGCACATCGCCTTGAGGCCCTGTTTCTCCGCCAACTCCGCGAGCGCCGCTGTCTGGTAGGACGTGACGCCAGGCGGCTTCTCGATGAAGAGATGGCGCCCCGACTTCAGCACGGTCACCGCGATGTCGAAGAGATGATGCGGAGGCATCAGGACGTACACGGCGTCCGCGTCGACCGATTCGAGCATCTCACGGTAGTCACCGAACGTGCGCTCGACGCCAAACTTCTCCGCGGTCGAACGCATGCGCGGCTCGTTGAGTTCCGCGATGCCCACAATCTCGACATCGGCCATTTCCGCCAGCGAGGGGTAATGCACGGAATTCGCGAGCGACCCCGCGCCGATAAACGCCACGCGCACCGATTCCATGATCTGCCTTCCTCCCGGGTGGCTAGCTATGCACAGCGATGACGGTACCCGCCGCTCCGTGACGGTATGCCTCGTACAGCTTCGTAATCGCGCGCGCGTCCTGGAGACCGGCCTTCTCAGGCGGACGGTTCTCGCGCACGCACTCGGCGAAGTAAATCACCTCCGGCGCGTACCCGATGATGAAGAGGCCCTTGTTGTATAGCTGTCCAAGCGAGAACTCCGGCTCCCAATGGAGCGGCGCGTGCTCGTCGGCCCCGATGAAGTTCGGTGACCGCCCGTAGCCACCTTCTCCACGTGCGCCCGGCCGGTAGTATGTGAGCTTCGCGCCATTGTCGACGATCGCGTTCGCGCCCGACCCGACGATCTCGACGCGCTCCAAGGGGCTCGTCCCAGACTGTCCGGCGGTGAGATGCATTGTGCCGGTGACACCGTTCTCGAAGGTCAGCACGCTGACACTTGCTCCGTTGCGCGAGCGCTCGTAGTAGAGCGTTCTGACCGGCCCGGCCAGCAGGTGCAGAATCGCGCCGGGATGCATGATGTGGTCGAGGAAGCCGACCATCGCCCGGTTGTCGTTGCGCTTGTCGATCTCGGGCATGTGCTGCGGGTACCGTACCGACAGGGACGTGAGCCCCCCAAACGACTCGTCGAGCGAGATCGAATGCAGCTTATCGATGGCGGGAAAGAACATCTTCTTCATGCCCACCTGCACGAACTTGCCGGTTTCCTGCTCGACCCGGAGCATCTCGTCGATCTCGGCGAGCGAACCCGCGGGGGGTTTCTCGATCCACGCATGTGCGCCGGCCTGCATCGCGTCGATCGCAATGCCTGGGAAGCGGGGCATCCAGTTCTCGTCATAGTTGGTCACGACGAATACCGCGTCCAGCTCCTCCTCGGCGAGCATGGTCTGGTGATCGTCGTAGGCGCGCAGGGCGCCGAATTCTCGCGCGTAGGCTTCGGCGCGATCCCGTTGGAAGTCGCAGACGGCCACGAGGTCGATCGGCGCGTACCTCAGGGCGGGGTACACATTGCGGAAGGAGTGTCCGCCGCATCCGACGAAACCGGCGCGAATCCTGTCGTCGCCGTGTTCGAACCCGTACTGAAGCATATGCGGGGATCGCCTCCTGTAGTCCGCGCAGTATAGGAGCGAGCCCACAGGGGGTCAATCGGACGTCGCGAGGCGCGCGGCCGTGTCCGGCGTGGCGTACACCCGGATGTCTGGATGCAGCAGCGCGTCGAGCGGGAACGGCGGGCGGAGCCCGAGGAACGCCCCACGGCGTGCCCACGCGGGATCGTCGGGAGCGAACCGGGCCACTTCCGCGTACTGGCGTGCGTCACGTAGCGCGAGGTGCGCTGCTCCGTCTTGATAGTGCGCCCGCGTGAGTGGGAAGAAGTCGTCGTCCCGGAATGTGTCGGGACGCATCTCGGCCGCGATCTGGATGTCCGCCTCGAGGCGGGCGACAACGCGCAGGTCGGCGTGGTTCACCCGACCGGGGCCGCCATGCGCCGAGCGGGGGTACAGCCACGACAGACGGGGATCGGCGCCGACTCCTACTGCGCTGACACCGTATCGCGCGCCGATGTCGCTAAGCCATGCGTCGGCTGCCTCGAACGTCGACGGCCCGGATTCGCGAGCGTTCAGGCCGACGCACACCGCCGCGCCGCTGCAGAGGGCCGCCGCCACAGCGATGCGCGCGCCCACGGCCCACCTCGCCGTCAACGCCTCCAGCCCCATCGACGCGAGCATGAAGATCGGCGGGCCGGCCATGAGCCAGTGCCGAGGGAAGCTGAACCTGTGCAGGAGGATCGCGCCTATGCAGCATGTCGCCCAGACCCAGAGCCAAAATGTTCGCCGGGTCAGCGTCTTGTACGCTGCCCAGGCCACTAGCGGCACGAGTGTCGCGAGGCCGCCGGGCCCTAGGCACCAAACGGCCGCGGCCGCGTGCGAGGCCGTGTACGCAGCGACGGGGGAGCCCGCGGTGGCGAAGACGCCGAAGTGCCCCCGGTTGTAGTGCCGCATTTCGTAGGCGAGACCTGCCAAGACGGGCCCGGCACCCGGCCCCAGAGCGTCTCGTAGGATGTACGGGCAACCGGCCACAAATCCGCACGTCGCGCCTGCGGCAAGGAGCGCGAGTGCGACCACGCGCGCCCGGACGCCTCCCGGCGACGGAGCGACCAACACAGCAACGACGGGGAGGGCCGCCGCGGCAGGCAGCTTGAACGCCGCGCCGAGGCCGACGGCGGCTCCCGCGGCAGCGCCAAGGACATATCGACTGATACCCTCCGCGGGTACCGCGCGGAAAGCGATGTTCAGGGCCACGAGCGATAGCGTGAGCGCGGGCACATCGACGAGGGCCAGGTTCGCCTCACCGGACGCGAAGCCTGGGGCCACCGCGAGTAGTGCGATCGGTACCAGCGGCCCCCGAAGGACGCGCGACGCGAGGCCATAGGCGGAAAGCAGGGAGGCGATCCCGAACGGGATCGTCAGCAATCGAGATACGACGAGCATATCGGGTTCGAGCGTGCTATTGGTTAAGCGAGTCGCCCACGCGAGAAGCCAGGTCCAGGGCGTGCCGGGCCAGTGGAACAGCACCGGCGGCAGGCCAGCGTGGACGCGGGCGATGTCCTCGAACAGCAGCGTCTCGCGCGGGTCCGCATAGGACGGGAGCGACAGCACGGCATGGACGCGCCACACGGCCCAGAGCACCACGCCGGCCCAGAGCGCTGTACGTGTGCTGAGCCGGTGCCCGTATCTATGCATGGGCTGTCGCGGGGCGTGGGAGTGGCGTGGAGAAGGAGCCTCTAGTATGTCGCGGCGGGCGCCGTGGGCGCCAGGACGACGTTCTTGCGTTCGGGTCTCTCGGATGTTATCGTGCGGCGTCACGCGATCGCTGAGATGCGTGCCACGCGCGACCGAACGGACGAGGGATATTGGGGAGATACACGCCGCTAGCTGCGTGTATACTGTTTACTGTTCCGTCGGTTGGGTATACACACGTGGGGACACCTGTGCGCGATAAAGGCTCGTCGCCGGTGGAAGGTAAGCGATGGCGGTAGACAGCGCCGACCGGAGCAAACGAGTCACCGGCCGCCAGGCTCCCGTTGCCGTCGTGGGGCTCGGATACGTGGGCTTACCCTTGCTCGTGCGCGCGGCCACCGCAGGACATCCCACCGTCGGCCTTGACGTCGACCGATGGAAAGTCAGCCAGCTTCGCCGTGGGCTCTCGTACGTCGAGGATGTCTCCGACGCCGTTCTCACGGCACTCGCCGCTTCCGATGACGTAACGCTGACAGAGGATGCCGCGGCATTAGCAGACGTGGACGTGGTGCACATTTGCGTGCAGACGCCGGTCCACAAGGCGACGAAGGAACCGAACCTCGAGTTCCTGCTCAGCGCGATGGACGACGTGTCGCTCCACGCGCGCGCCGGCCAACTCATCATCGTTGAGAGTACGACATATCCGGGCGCTACCGAGGAACTTCTGTGCGCTCGCCTCGCCGACCGCGGACTGACCGTGGGGGAGGACGTCTTCGTCGCGTTTTCGCCTGAACGAGTAGACCCCGCGAACAAGACACACGACCTGTCGAACACGCCTAAGGTCGTTGGCGGGGTTACTGAGAATTGTACTCAGAGGGCCTGCGCGTACTACGGCGCGCTAGTGGACACGGTCGTGCCGGTCTCGTCGACGAGCACCGCGGAAATGGTGAAGCTCCTCGAGAACACCTTCCGCGCGGTGAACATCGCGCTGGTCAACGAAATCGCTCAGGTGTGCCACGCGCTCGACATCGACGTATGGGAAGTCATCGACGCTGCGGCGACGAAGCCGTTCGGATTCATGCCGCACTATCCGGGCGCGGGTGTCGGCGGCGACTGTATCCCAGCGGACCCGCATTACCTGGCCTGGAAGGCTCGGATGCGTGGCGTCCCGTGCCGGCTCACGGAGCTGGCGCAGCAGATCAACCGAGATATGCCCGAATACGTCGTGCAGCGGGTGTCCGACGCGTTGGCACGCCCGGTGGATGGCGCGTCGATCTTGATCGTGGGCGTGGCGTACAAGCCCGACGTGCAGGACATGCGCGAGTCGCCGTCATGGGAGGTGGCCAAACGGCTCCACGGGCGCAAGGCGCGCGTCGCATACCACGATCCGTACATTCCCGAGGCGCGGCTCAACGGCGCGGTTCTTAGGTCGGAGGCCCTTTCGCCCGACCTGCTGAAGGACGCCGACTGCGTGTTGGTACTGACGCCACACGGCGGGATTGACTACGACATGATCCGGACGCACTCGCGTCTGGTCGTGGACACGAAGAACGTGCTCGCGCCCAGCGGCGCGGCAGATGGCGTAGTCCGGCTCTAGCAGCGACCGCAGTATGCGTCTCGCCATCCCACAGGCCCGCCCAACCTAGGCACGAACGCGTGGCGTCAACTCACACCCCGTCGAACGGATCGCGCACGTCGCCCCACCAGCGTCCCTTGCGCGTTCTCAACTGCACGCACCGCAGCCATATAGGCGGAGCACAGCGTCGCATCATGTGGGTGGCGGGGCCTCTGCGTGACGCCGGGATCGAGACGCACGTCGCCTTCCCGAGTGATTCCCACGACGAATTCGCGCAAGAACTCACTTCAGCCGGGATCGCCTTCCTGCGCGCCCCGATGCCGCCCATACGCAGGAGTGGGCTGTCCGTGGCCCTGTTCGGTCTGACACTCCCGTTCGTCGTCGCGGCTTTCGCGCTCGCGATCGCCCGACGGCGCGTTGACCTCGTCCACGTGAACGGTGTGACGAATCTGGCTCCGTTGCTCGGAGCGCTCCTGGCGCGCCGGCGCGTCGTCTGGCACCTGAACGACACGCTCACCCCGCGTGCGTTCGTGCACGCTGTCGCGCCCCTGATGCGTCTGCCCTCAGTCCGTGTCGTCGTCGCGGCCGACGCGATTACGGAACGATACGGGCTTGCTGGACGCGCCACGCCGGTTCGCACGCTGCCAGCGCCGTCGCCGCCGGACACGGACGACGGGACGGCCGTCGACGCGGCCGCGGTCGGGATACCCACTGGCGCCCCCATTATTGGCTTCGTGGGCAACATCATCGAGCCTAAGGGCTGCTCTGACTTCATACGCGCCATTGATCCCGTGCTGCGAGATCGCCCCGACGCCCACGCTGTCATCATCGGCGCCGCCCTGAACACGCAACCGCGCTACGCGGCTCAGTTCGCGGAGGACGTCGCGGCGATGGCGTGCGCGGAACGGGTGCACATGCTCGGCGCACGGTCCGATGTTCCCCAGTGGATGCGCCGCATGGATGTGTTCGTCCTTGCCTCTCACACGGAGGCGTGTCCGATCGTGCTGCTCGAGGCGATGCAGGCGGGCGTGCCGTCAGTGGCGACGCGGGTGGGCGATGTCGAGCGGATGCTGGCGGACATTCCCACGCCAATCGTCGACGCGCAGGACGTGCCGGGGTTGCGCAAGGGCATCGAGCATCTGCTGGATCTCGCTCCGGCGCCGAAAGGCGAGCTATCGGCGGCTCTTCGGCGCCGTGTCGGGGAACGCTATTCGCTGGCCGCCGTCGCCCACGCGCACCTCGAGGTGTACCGCGGCGCGTGCGAGTGAAGCCCGCGCCGGAGCCACGCCCGAGTTCTTGAAGGGCCACAACCCAAGGGCTACCATACCGTCGAACCGCAGCACGGGCGGGCCGCGTTGCGCGCGGGCCGCAGGAGAGGGGAACACGCCGGTGTCGGCGCGCAGCGAGTGCATCATTGTGACCGGTTCGGCAGGCCTGATCGGGTCCGAGGCCGCAGAGTACTTCAGCCTCGCGGGGTGGCGGGTCGTTGGCATCGACAACAACATGCGGGCCGACTTCTTCGGCGCGCGCGGCGACACCACGTGGAACCTCCGGCGCCTAACCGAAAACGCACCGACCTACGAGCACCAGGCCGTCGACATCCGAGACCGGCAAGCGGTGCTCGACCTAGTCGCCGCCGTGAAGCCGAACGCTGTGATCCACGCCGCCGCGCAACCGTCGCACGATCTCGCTGCGCAGCGTCCGTTCGACGACTTCGACGTGAACGCGGTCGGCACTCTGAACCTTCTGGAAGCTACGCGCCGTCACGCGCCTGAATCCCCGTTCGTGTTCCTAAGCACAAACAAGGTATACGGCGACGCGCCAAACCAACTCCGACTCGTCGAGCGCGAGACGCGCTGGGAATACGGCGACGAGGCCGACTACCACGGCATTGACGAGAGCTGCGCTACCGACCAGGTGCTGCACTCACTCTTCGGCGCATCCAAGCTGGCGGCCGACGTGCTCGTGCAGGAGTACGGGCGCTACTTCGGCCTGCCCACGGCATGCTTGCGCGGGGGGTGCCTCACGGGGCCGAACCACAGCGGGGTAGAGTTGCACGGATTCCTGTCGTACCTCGTGAAGACCGCGATCGAGGGCAGGAAGTACACGGTCTTCGGCTACAAGGGCAAGCAGGTCCGCGACCAGATATACAGCGGCGATGTCGTGCGCGCGTGCGAGGCGTTCATCCGCGCCCCGAGCAGTGGGGCCGTCTACAACATGGGCGGCGGCCGCGAAAACAGCGCATCCATCTTGGAATGCTTCGCGCGCATCACAGAACTCCTCGGCTGTGAGGTGGCGCACGATTACACCGACGAGAACCGCACGGGCGACCACATATGCTATATCAGCGACACGCGCCGGTTCCGAGCCGACTACCCGTCGTGGTCGATCACGAAATCGCTCGACGACATGATCGTCGAGATCGCGGAAGCCTATCGGGCAGCGTAGGTCACCAGCCGCGGCCCGCCCACGACGCGCGGCGATGAACATCGTCATCCTGACGTCGTATTTCCACCCTGAAATCACTGGCATCGCGCCGCACGCAACGGCCATCGCCCGAGCGCTGCATGGACGTGGTCACGCCGTCACGGTGTTCACCCCTCAGCCGCATTACCCCGAGTGGCAGGTCCACGCGGAATACCGGGGTCGTCGCTCGCCGTCCGAGGACATGGCCGGCATCACCGTCCACAGGTCGCGGATCTGGCTGCCGCGGAAGGATTCGGTCACACTGAAGACGCGCCTCGTGGGCGAGGGGTCGGCGGTGGCGTTCCAGGGGATGAAGCTCCTGCGCCACCTGCCCACGGTGGCGCGCGCCGACATCGTGATCGTGATGTCACCGTTCTTCGCGCAGGCGATCACCGCTCTGGCGTTGCGCGCGGCGCTTCGTCGGGACTTCGTGTTCCATGTCGAGGACATCATACCGGATTCGGCGCTCGACACCGGGGTGCTGGACCGGTCAGGTGGTTTGGCGCGGGCGCTTGTGTCGTTCGCGGGGGCCTTGGAGCGGCGTGTGTACCGGTCCGCGCGTTGCGTGTCGACGCTGACGTCGGCCATGCGGGACAACATCCAGGCCAAGGCGCCGAATGCCAAGGTCGTCATGGCTGGGTACTGGATCGACCCGGCCGAGCATCTACCCGACGAAGCGCTCGGCGCGGAATTCCGTGCGGCGCACGGCTACGACGCGTCGCACCTCGTGATCGGGTATGCGGGGAACATCGGAGCCAAGCAGAAACTCCACGCCCTGATCGACACGGCTGCGACGTTCGCCGAGAGGGACGATCGCGTCCAGTTCGCGATCGCGGGGGACGGAGCCCACCGTTCGGCCCTGGAGGCGTCTGTCGCGGCCTCGCGTTTGACGAACGTGCGACTGTTGCCGCTGCAACGGGGTAGGGAGTACTCGGCGTTCCTAAATGGAGTGGATCTGTCGTATATCGCTCAGGCGGACGGGGTGAGCGACGCGTTCATCCCGTCGAAGCTGTATCCGACGCTCGCCTCGGGGTGCGCGGTGGCGTGTTTCGCCAACGAGAGGGCCGAGCTATACGGCCTGATGCGCGAGTCAGGCGCCGCGCTCACGTACACGTGGGCCGAGACGGATCGGTTCGTGAGCCGTGTTCTGGACCTCGCCGAGGATCGCTCGGAGTTGCAGGCGATGGGCGCGGCCGCACGGGATTTCGCCCTGGCGCGATTCACGGAGGAAAGCGCGCTCGCGGAGTTCGTTTGCGCCGTCGAGGGCGGGAATGGTGTATGATGTTGTCGGCCCGTCGAACACAGGGCGTTCGTGCGCGTTCGTGTAGCGCCGATGCTGTGGTCGTCGTCGTGGGAGTCGGGAAGTAACGTATGGATGTAGCTGCGGGGCAGCTCGAGGCGCAGGTCGCCCGCCTGTGGGAGGAATACGAGAACCTGCCGGGCGAAGACCAGGTACGCTACATCGAGGAGCGGCTGCCGGACCGGTCTCTCCGTTCGACTCTGACAGCGGCAGCGAAACGCGCTTTGGACATCGTCGCTGCCTCCGGCGGCTTGGTCGTGGCACTGCCGCTCGCGCCGCTCGTGATCCTGGCCATCCGACTCGACTCCAAGGGGCCGGCCTTCTTCAGCCAGGTCCGCATCGGCAAGAACGGGCGTAGCTTCGTCATATACAAGCTACGCACCCTATCGTCCGATTCGCCGGCGTACACGATCACTCCGACACGCGACGAGGATTACCGGCTAACCCGCGTCGGCAGGACACTACGGCGGCTGGGCCTCGACGAGCTACCACAGCTCTGGAATGTCCTGCGCGGTGAGATGAGCCTTGTGGGGCCGCGGCCCGAGATGCCCTTCCTTGTGGACACGTACTCGCCGCTACAGCGCCTCCGCCTTCGGGCCAAGCCGGGCATCACGGGGATGTGGCAGATCAGCCCGTACCGGAACGAGCCCATCCATCACCACGTCGAGTACGACCTGCACTACCTGCTTCACCCGTCCCTCCTGCTAGACCTACGCATCGCGCTCCGCACCTTCGGTGTCCTCAGCCGGACGAAACCCGGGCGCGGCTGAACCTGCTGGCAGACCGACGACGCTGCCCTTTTTGCGGCTGCGTGTTGGGCCGCTCGCCGGGTAAGCCTGCGCCGATCCTGCGTTGCCGGAGTTTCGGGCGCCGTGCTAGAATGGCGCGGAACCGCGCTGGCGGATTGGCGCCCGCAAACGGAGGCATGACCCGGTACATGTTCACCCGCAGCATTCGCGTGTTCGGCGTGCTTCTCGTCGTTGCGCTTGCCATCACTTCAGGCGCGCGCGCGGTGACGTGGGACTCGGCGGCGTTCATGCCGGCCGACGAACTCCGGCGCGGGATGAAAGGGCACATTCTCACGATCGTCGAGGAGTCCCAGATCGAGCGCTTCCCGATAGAGATACTCAGCGTCGAGAAGGGCTTCCAAGCCAAGGGCGATCTCATCTGGGCGAAGGGCGAAGGGGCCGTGCTGGAACACACTGGGTCCGTGTCCGGCATGAGCGGCAGCCCGGCATACGTGGACGGCCGTCTGATCGGCGCGTTCGCGTATGGCTACTCGTACGCGCAGGAGCCGATCATCGGCATCACCCCCATCGCGCACATGCTCGCTGTGTGGGACCGCGAGATGACTCCCATGCCGCGCAGCCGCCGGCCCGTGACACGGCAGATGGGGTTCAACGCTTTCCAGGCGCCACCACAGTGGGCGCCTCGCCCTCGCGCGGACGGCCGTGACGCCGCGCACGTCCCCGACGCAGCAGTGAGGAGCAATCCGTCACTCGACCCGGCGCGCGGGATGCGGCTGGAGCGGCTACGCCTTCCGGTAGCTCTCCGGGGCGTTGCGCGCGGCGCATCCGACGCGCTGTCATCGCTGTTTGTGGACGCGGGCATGGTCCCGTTCGCGTCGGTGGGTGGCGGGGGCCGCGTCGATGTCGATGCGCCGGTGACGCCGGGATCGACGATCGGCACGGAATTCGTCCGGGGGGACTTGAGCGCATACAGTTTCGGGACCACGACGTACCGCGACGGGGCCCGCATATTGGCGTGGGGCCACCCGTTCCTGAGCGAAGGCGACAGTTACCTGCCGCTGTCCGCCGGGTTCGTCCACTTCATCGTCGCGAGCCCGGCGATGTCGTTCAAGCATGGGTCTCCGACGCGCATCGTCGGCACGATGACGCAAGATCGCGAGCCTGCGATCGCGGGAGTCATAGGTGACGACCACCCGCGGTACCTGCCGGTGCGTGTCAATGTGTCGTCCGGCGACGGTGAGCCCGAGGCGTACAGCTACGAGGTTATGCGCCATCCGGCGTATACCGGCGGCCTCGTCCGCTCGGTGGTGTGGTCAACACTCGACAGCGCGGAGAAGGCTGGCGGCGACTACACCGTCCGCACGAAGGCGACTGTGACGTTCGATCCCGGCTACGGTCACTCCCCGTTGGTAACGTCGAACGTAATGAGCGGGACGTTCGCGCCGGGCTTCGCCGCTTCCTCAGCGCTCTCCTCGGTGAGTAGCATCCTCAACAACTGGTACGACGAGATCCCGGTAGAACGGATCGATCTCGACGTCGACTTCGGGGACGCGCGGCAGGCTGCCGTGATCGAAAACGCCCGCATCGCCAAGCAACGTGTGCGGCCCGGCGATTCCGCGGTCGTCACCGTGACCTTCCGGCCGTATCTCGACGCGCCGATCGTGAAGACGTACGAAGTCAACGTGCCGGCCGACGCGCCGGAAGGCTTCACGATGGTGTTCGTCGGTGATGAGAGTTCGTACCTCAGTTGGGAGCGCTCGCGGGCGGCGCGGAAGTACCAGCCGTCGAACGCGACGCAGATGCTGGAGGTGCTCGCCCAGGGCGGCAGAGGAGACCGAGTCGTCATCAGCCTCATCTCTTCGAAGATGGGCGTTGCCGTGGCCGGTAACGAGTTGCCGTCGCTTCCCCTGTCAGTGCTCAACGTGATGAACGCGCCCGCGCAGAGCGGCGAAAGCGCGTTGACGAGGGGGTCCGTGATCGCCGAGGCGACAGTCGACCCGCCGTTCGACCGCCCGTATGTTGTCAGCGGCGGCACGTTGCTCTCCTTCTTTGTCGACCGTGACGCGCCCTAACCGCGGTAAGGAGTACGCTTTGAGGCCCTTGCGGAATAACCCGTACGCGTGGTTCGCCATGGCGTTTGTCGTGATGGCTACTCCGTATCGCGCCGCGGCGGCAGGCACTGAGTCATGGGTGATCCGGGGCGAGGAGAGCTTCGCCGCCGGCACGCTCGACAGCATCTCGGTTTCCACCCTCGGTGAGATACGTCTGGCGCCGGAACTGACGGAGCTCGCCGAAACCACTGAACCGTACGTATGGAGCCTCGCCGTCGCTGGCGACACGACGTACGTGGGCACGGGCAACGCCGGCCGGATCTACGAGATCGACGCCGCCGGGGAGATGAGCGTTCTGGTGGACACGCCCGAGGTGGCCATACTCAGCCTTGCGCTTGGGCCAGATGGCGACCTGTACGCGGGCACATCGCCCGATGGGATCGTCTACCGCATCGACCTGGACGCCGACATGCCGACACCGATGACGGTGTTCCAGGAAGAGGAGAAGTACGTCTGGGCGCTGATGTTCGACGCCCAGGGCCGCCTGTACGCGGCCACCGGAGAAGAGGGCAAGCTGTTCAGACTCACCCCGGAGGAGGATGGCGCCGGGTACGTATCCGAAGTGCTCTTCGACGCCGAGGAATCCCACCTCCTGTGCCTGGCGAATGTCGGCGGGAAGGTGTACGTGGGCAGCGACAGCAACGGGCTCGTATACCGCATCGACCCTGAGGGCGACGGCAAGGCGTTCGTAGTTTACGACTCGGACGAGCAGGAGGTCCGGTCCGTCCTCAACGGCGGGCTCGGCACGGTCTACGTCACAACGACCACGGGGCAGATGCCGAGGCCACAGTCGCCCGGGGCTCCGCCTCAGCAGCGGAACGGCGACGACGTGCAGTCGTTCCTCTACGCGATTGATGCGATGGATGTCGCGCGTCCAGTGTGGCAGAGCGACGAGGGGGTCATCCTGTCCGCCGCATGGATGGGCGACGCCGTCCTCGTGGGAGTCGGCGACGAGGGCAAACTGTACGCCGTGTCCCCGGACGGTCAGACCGAGGCCCTCGGCGGCGTCGGCGAAGCGAACGTGCTCGCCATCGTGGCCCGCGGCGATGGATTCGCGTTGGGCACGGGCAACGCCGGCAAGGTGTACACGCTGGACGGAGGCGTCGCTGCCGAAGGGTCATGGGAATCGGAGACGCTCGACGCGGAGTTCGTCTCGGACTGGGGACGGCTCGAGTGGGAAGGGCACGCCCCCGAAGGCGGGTCCGTGGCGGTGCAATCGAGAAGCGGCAACACGGCGACACCCGACAATACATGGGACGACTGGGCGGACATCGAAGCGGAAACGTCGCGAATCGCGAGCCAACGCGCACGCTTCCTGCAGATCAAGCTCGCGCTGGTAACGGCCGGCGAGGCGGGATCGCCGGCGATCTGGTCTGTGACGACCGCGTACCTTCCGGCCAACATCGCCCCCGAGATCTCATCGACGACGGTGGCCGCCGCGCAGGAGGAGAACGGGCGCAACGGCCGAGCCGCGGGCGCTCAGCCGCAGACGAAGCGAACGGCGACCTGGGAGGCGAGCGACCCGAACGGCGACGATATGGAGTTCGCGGTCTACTTCCGCGCGGAGGGCGAAGCCGACTGGCATCTCCTCGAAGACGAGCTCACCGGCACAACGCACACGTGGGACGCCGCTCCGATGCCTGACGGTGACTACAGGGTCCGCGTGGTGGCGAACGACGCGTTGTCGAACCCGGCGACCCGCGCAATGGCCAGGGAGTTCATCACCGAGCCGTTCAGGATCGACAACACGCAGCCGACGATCTCGGCGCTGGCGGCGGCCCGCGATGAGGCTGGTGGCGTCCGCGTGCAGTTCGCGGCGGCAGACGCGACGAGCTACATTGGCTCGGCCTCGTACTCGCTCGACGCCGACCGCTGGCACGTGGTCTATCCGACGGACGATCTATTCGACAGTCGTTCAGAGCAGTTCGACTTCGCGATCAGGAACGCGTCTGCGGGCGCGCACTCCGTGGCCGTCAAGGTCACCGACGGGGCCGGCGTGATGACCACGGAGCGCGTGTGGATTTCCGACTAGCGACTACGCCCGATGCGGCGCGAGCAGCTCGCCCATCCACGCGACTACCCGCTTGGCGCGCGCGTTGATCTCGGCGTGGTCGTCGCCTCCCAGGCACTCGACGTAGAACGGACCGTCGAAGCCAGCCCCGATCAGGCTACCGAGGACATCCGGGAAGTCGACGAGGCCCTCGCCCGGCATCAACCACACTTCGGGCTTGCCGTCGTCGACGGTGCAGTCCTTAATGATGCAGGTTGTGACCAACTCGCCGACATCATGGACGTCCGTCTCGGGCCGGTTCTCGCCCTTGGTGTAGTAGATGATGTTCCCGGGGTCGTAGCAGATTGTGAACCCGGCTGAGTCGACACGCTCGTGCGCCGTCCGCAGGTCTGCGCCCGTGAGGCTGATCCCACCGTGCGGCTTGAGCTGTAGCTCGATGCCCTGCTCGATTGCGTACGGCCCTAGTTCCGCCATCGTCTCGTAGTACCGCTCGTAGAGCGACTCGTCCGATGTGCCGCAGTCCATGAGGTACTTCACGCCCGCGTCAACGCACAGGTCGATGAGCGTGCGGTATTCCGCGATAGCTTCGGCCACCTCGCCGCGCAACGGCGGGCTTGCCAACAGCATCGACGGGTTCAGACCGTGCTGTGCTGTCACACGCTTCACACGGTCCACGTCTGCCGGGGTGGACTTCGCGGTCAAGGGGTGTTCGCCCTTGTTGGCGAAGATCGCCAGATCCGTGTAGCCAGCGTCGGCTATGGCTGCGCAGGCGTCCTCAAACGAGATGTCGTGCCATGGGCGTGTCGTGGCTCCCAATTCCCAGCTCACAGGCGTTTCCTTCCGTGCTGCTCCGTCGAGCGATATACCGTGTATGGCGACGCGTGCGTGAGAAGATAGCGCATTGCGGTCGGCCGGACACCCACCGGACACGCCGCGGGCGCGCGTCACGGGGTAAAGTCGGCGCCGGCGGTTAGCGACATGATGAATGTAGCCAGAAGCTCCGCCGCCTGCTCGACGTCGCCGAGATTCACGACCTCCACCGTTGAGTGCATGTACCGGTTGGGGACCTTGATCAGGCCGGTCGCCACGCCTTCCCGGGCGACCTGCAGCGCGCGGGCGTCTGTTGGCGTCGGCCCCGGGTGAGCGACGATCTGTATCGGGATCGCGGCCTCCTCCGCAGCCGCAACGACGAGGTCGAACACGCGCGGGTTGATGTTCGGGCCCCGCACCACCACCGGGCCACCTCCCAGCTTCACGTCGCCGTAGCGCTTCGCGTCGACGCCTGGCACATCCGTCGCGTGGTTGACGTCAATGGCTATGCCGACGTCCGGTCGCACCGCATATGCCGCCGTCTGCGCGCCGCGCGTGCCGAGTTCCTCCTGAACAGTCGACACGGCGAACACGGCGGCCTGAGCGTCTGCCTCCGCGACGCGTCGCGCCGCCTCCATCACGATCCATACGCCGACCTTGTTGTCGGTCCCTGGTGAGGCGATGTTGCCGTTGAGGAGGTCCGTGACGCCGAGTTCGAACGTGACCGGGTCGCCGACCTGCGCCATCGCCCGCGCCTCGGTTCCGTCCCTCGCGCCTATGTCTATCCACAGCGCGTGGATTTCGGAGACCTTCGCCCGCTCATCGGCCGAGAGTAGGTGGATCGCCTTCCGTGCTATCACGCCGGGCACCGAGCCGTCACGCGTCCACACGCGCACCCGCTGCCCGATTAGCACGGTCGCGTCATGCCCGCCTATCCCGGCGAAGGAGATGAAGCCGTCGTCGTCGATGTGCTGGACGATGAAGCCGATCTGGTCGCAGTGCCCGGCCAGCATCACGCGTGGGGCGCCTCCGTCGTTCACGCCGACGACGACGTTCCCATGCACGTCGGTCACCACGGAATCGGCAAACGCCTCCGCGTACGACCGGACGCAGGTCTGAACCGGCTGCTCGTAACCCGACGGGCCTGGCGTGTCGAGGAGTTCGTACAGAAAGGTCTTGCCGGCCTCGCGCATGGTGAAGGGCTCCGTCGAGTTGGATGGGGTCGCCACCGCGCCTCTGGGCCGATAGTACTCGGCGCGGACGCGCTCGTCACCGGGACAGGGCGCGAACACGGAGCGTTCAGGATGGCGAAGGGCTGGTGACGGCTCTAGAACCCGCCCGCGAGTTGCGCGCCGGCCTGGAGGAAGCGACCGCGGGTGGGACGCGGCGTGCGCCAGTGCCACACGCGCCAGAGAAACGGGGCGCGGTCGACGGTCTCAGCCACGACGAGAGGGGCCTTGCCCAACTCCCGGCCTCCCAGTCTAGCGACGATCATGCCGGCCGGTGTCCCAGCCGCGATAGGAGCCTGTAGGACCGGGATGTCGGTCGGGACGATGCGCACGTTCGCAAAATCGCTCCGCTTCGCGAAAATGGCGAGGTCGCCTGCCACCTGTAGAGGCGCATACCGGTGTGCGCTGCCCTCGACATACACCTGGTCGGGGAGCCGTTCGCCTGCGTCGACGACCGTGTCACGCTTGTACGTCGCGAACGCGCTGTCCAGCAGACGGCTCACCCCGCGGGTCCGCTTGTCGCCTGAATCGGCCCCCAGGACAACGGCAATGAGCCGCATGTCTTCGCGTTGCGCCGTCGCGGCAATGTTGTACTTCGCCGCTTTGTGGTACCCCGTCTTGAGACCGTCTGCGCCGTCGAATGCCTGCAGGAACTGCTTGTTCGTGTTGTAGAGGATGAACTCGCCGCCACGGAACGGCGCGGTTTTCGTCGAACCGGTAAGCAGAATCCCTGGATGCTCGGTCAGAAGCGCCCGCGCAAGCGTCGCCATGTCGCGCGCCGTCGTGACGTTCCCGGCTTCTCCGGGCGCGGTCGGGAGGCCGTGGACGTTGACGAACGTCGTGGCCGCCATACCAAGCTCGCGCGCCCTGAAGTTCATGAGGTCCACGGTGGCGTCGGTCGAGCCCGCGATCGCTTCTGCCACGGCCACGCTCGCGTCGTTCGCGGAGGCGATTTCCATGGCCTGCAGCATGGAGGAGAGCGTGAACACCTCACCGTGTTTCAGGTAGACCTGCGAGCCACCCATCTTGCTCGCGTAGGCGGAAGTCCGCACCGGGGTGAGCATGTGGAATGCAGTCGTCACCGCACGCTCACGCGCGACGAGCGAGAGCATCATCTTGACTAGGGAGGCCGGCTCCCACTGGGCGTCCGCGTCCTGTTCGACAAGGGTTTGGCCCGTGTCGGCGGCGACGACCACCGCGGAGTGGTAACCGCGCTCGGCGGACGCGCCCGCGGCCGTCGTCGTGAACGACACAGCGATCAGCAGCGCGCACGCCACTCGTCCGCGTCCAGCGAATGCTAGCGACATGCGGAGTGCATCCTTCCTCGACCGTGGCGGCGGGACCCATCGTCACACGAGTAGAACGTCCGGCCCGCAGCCGCTCGTTTCACGTACGACGCGCCTACATGCCGGCGTTGACCCTCCCGCGCCGGTTTCGTAGCCTTGGGCCGGGCACGCACACCGCACAGGGGGACATATGCTCACGCCCACGCAGATCGAACAGTACCACGATCGGGGATATGTCGTCGCGAGGGATGTACTGTCGCCGGCCGACATAGCGCGCCTGCGCCGGGTCACGGACGAGTTCGTCGAAGCCTCACGGGAGGCGACCGAGCACACGGACATCTTCGATCTGGAGCCCGGCCACACGCCCCAGACTCCACGGCTGCGCCGTCTGAAGAGCCCCGTCGCCAGCCACGCTGCATACCGGGACGCCCTTCGACACGAGGGGATCCTCGCAATCGTCTCGTCGCTCATCGGCGAAGGGCTGAGATACAACGGCGACAAACTGAACATGAAGTGGTCCGGCTACGGCAGCGCCGTGGAGTGGCACCAGGACTGGGCGTTCTATCCGCACACGAACGACGACCTGCTAGCCGTTGGGATCGCGCTCGACGACATGACGACCGAAAACGGCTGCATGTTGATGGCCCCCGGGTCGCACAAGGGGCCGATCTACGATCACCATCAGGACGGCGTGTTCGTTGGCGCCATCACGGACGACGCGTTCGACCCGAGCGGGGCCGTCGAGGTGACGATGAAGGCCGGGAGCATCAGCCTGCACCACGCGCGCATCGCACACGGGTCGCGCCCGAACACGTCGGCCTCGCCCCGGCGTCTGCTCCTGTTCCAATACTGCGCCCTCGACGCCTGGCCGCTCCTCGGCGCAGGCAACTGGGATGCCTTCAACGCGACGATCATCCGAGGCGAGCCGACGTGGACGCCGCGCGTCACCGACGTGCCGGTCCGGATTCCACTCCCGTCGCCTGAGCGGGTGGGCTCTATATACGAGATCCAGACGCAACTTCGGCGGCCGTTGCTGGGCGATGCCGTCCGTTGAGGCCACCGGCAGAGCCGCCCCGGCCCTGCTCTTGCCCGTCTAGCCTCGCGCGCGTATGCTCTCGACCCGGCCGCGCTCAAGGCCAAGTCGGAACCCTCCGCCCCAGACCATCGCGCACTCCGCTACGAAAGGACGGCGCCTCGTGTCCAAAGTAACTACCGGTAGGCTACTGAGGGAAATGATCGACCTCGATAGCATCACGTACTATCCCGATCCCCACTACAAGTGCATCCAGTTCTCCTCGTATGACCGACGTTCCGTGGCGCCGGACGCTCCGGGCTGGTTCGCCAACGGCGACAACACGAACACGACCGACCGAAAGAACTACCTGCGGGACGAAACCATCGCCGGCCGCACCGAACACGTGCTAGCAGAAGTCGACGGGCCGGGGGCGTTGGTGCGGTTCTGGTCCGCGAACCCGTGGGTAGGCGAGGAAGGCAAGCTGCGCATCTACGTGGACGGCAATGACGAGCCAGTCCTGGAAGCGTCCATGCTCGACCTCGTAGACGGGAAGGTCGAGGGGTTCCCCGAGCCGTTCGCAGTGCGACCCCCCGCAGGAAAAGCCGGCAATCTCTACTTTCCGTTCCCGTTCCGCGACGGCTGCAAGGTCACGCACGACGGCGACTGGAACGGGTTCTACTACCAGCTCAACTTCCGCCAATATGCCGACGGAGCCGACGTAGACACGTTCTCGATGGAGGAACTCGCGAAGTATCAGGTCATCGCCACAGAGGTAGGCGATCGGCTGACGGACGCCATGAACCTGCCGGTGCGATCGGAGTCCGTCACCCCGTTCGACGTGACGATCGGGCCGGGCGGCGAGGGAGACATCTTCGACGAGGAGGGCCCGGGCGCGATCAGCACGCTGACGGCGCGCGTCTCGGCGCCTAACACCCGCGACGCCCTGCGCGAGGTGGTCCTTCAGGTGTTCTTCGATGGGTCGCCCACCCCGCAGATCGAGAGCCCCATCGGCGACTTCTTCGGCTCCGCGCCGGGTGTGTGCCCGCTCGTGTCGCTGCCGTTCGTGGTCGAATCGGACGGCACGATGCACTGCCGGCTCGTGATGCCGTTCGGGCATTGGGCGACAATACGACTCAAGAACTACGGCCCGCAGACAGTCACCGTGTCCGGTCAGGTCGTGCGCGGCCCGTACGAGTGGACCGAGACCTCCATGCACCTACGCGCGAAGTGGCGCATTGACCACGGGGTGGAAGGCCGGCCGGACGGGTACGACTGGCCGTATCTCATCGTCAACGGCGGCGGGGTATGGGTCGGGACCTCCCTGATGCTGATGAATCCCACTCCGATCCCGACGCCAGGTGGCGGCTGGTGGGGCGAAGGCGACGAGAAGATATACATCGACGGCGAGTCGTTCCCGAGCACATTCGGCACCGGGTCCGAGGACTACTTCGGCTACTCGTGGAGTTCGCCCGAGCTGTTCCAGGCGGCGTACATCGGTCAGCCGCGCAACGACGGCCCCGGCAACCGTGGCTACGTGGCGAACCACCGCTGGCACATGATCGACGCGTTGCCATTCGCGAAGTCCATCGAGTTCTACATGGAACTACAGACGCACACGCCAACGAAGGGTATCAGCTACGGCCGGATCGGGTACTGCTACACGCGGCCGGGCGCGCGGGACGACCACCCGCAGATCAACCCGTCGATGCTAGTGCTGCACGATCCGCCAGCGTGGGAGGTACTCGCGGCGGGGTCGGCCTCGAACTCTGTGGTTCACGAGGCGGAGCGCCTGCAGGTCGCTGCGGGCCGCGTGGACACCGAGAGCGGGCCGCTGTGGTCTGGAGGCTCGCAGGTTTGCTTCGCGGCCAGGGAGGGCGACTCCGTGTCGCTGGAAGTGCCTGTCGAAGGCGAGGGGCAGCACGGCGTCATCGTGTGCCTCACGAAACGGCCGGGGGGCGGCGCGTGCCGCGTGTCGGTCGACGACGCCGAGGGACAGGAGATCAACCTGGCCCACACGGCCCTCGTCCATCTGCGGGAGTTCAGCGTAGGAGAGGCGTCGGGTGACTCCGCGACGCTGACACTGACCTGCACAACCGCAGGGCACATCGGCATCGACTACGTGCGCGTGGCAGCCCCGCGGGAGTAGCCGAGGCGTTAGCGGCCCGCCCGCGACGGAAACTCCCATCGTACGTGACGACGCCGAGGCGGCGAACCATCTCGGCGTCGTTCCATCCATGCGCGACTGTTCGCCCCGGTCTACAGGTTCGAGTTGTGGCGCTTCCACTCGTTGAGTGGCGGGAGGATGCCGTCGGCGATGGTCTGGTCGCGGAGGGACACGAGGTGCGCGTGGGAGTCCTTCAGCGCGGCGAGGTCCTCGGCGTCGCCGTCGGGGATTCGGTAGCGCACACCCGTCTTCCCGAGCGACGTGTCCGCGGCCATCATCACGCCGGCGTAGTCGCCGTCGGTGATGTACGCCCCGCAAGGCCACTCGAAGTCCGACCCCTCCGCGACGGCCTTCACCATACGAGCGCTCAGGTGCGCCGGTGACTGGAAGGAGCTGCGTCCGCGCAGCTTGATGATGCGCGCGCCGCCGCCCTGCGTGTGTTCCTGGATCTCCTGCCAGTCCTCTGGCGATAGGAAGCCCTCTCGCAGGTAATCGGTGAGCGGCTTGCCGTCGATCTTGATCGTGCCCTTGAAGATGGCCATCTTCTCGCCGTGTCCGCCGTAGGTGCGGCAGCCGGTGACCTTGTCCTGCCGGACGCCGAAGCGCTGAGCGAGCGCTGTCTGTAGGCGTGTCGAATCGAGCGCGGCGAGCGTCGTGACGTTGGACGGCGGGAGGCCCGAATGCACTAGAGAGGTCAGTCCCGTGATGTCCGCCGGATTGAAGATCACTACGAGCAGCTTAAGCTCAGGACAGTGTTTCTTGATGGCGATGCCAAGGTCTTTGGCGATCAGCGAATTGTCACGGCGCAGATCCTCGCGTGTCATGCCTTCGCGGCGTGGAGCGCCGCCGGACGTGATGATGTAAGACGCGCCGTCAAGGGCTTCGGGGAGAGACGCCGTCCACGTCACATCAGCTCCGGCGAACCCACAGTGGTAGATCTCTTCGGCTGCGCCCTCCAGGCCCGCCTCGTAGGGGTCGTACATCCTGACGTCGCCCGTCACGTCAAGTTGTAGGAGCGACTGCGCCAGGTTAGATCCTATCGCGCCCGCTGCGCCCAGAACCGCAACGCGTTCCTCGGTCGCGTAGCTCATTGCTGCGTCCTTCGTCGTGTACTTTGCTGCGCCAGGGGATCGGGGTCTGCCCGTGTGGCCGGTGGGTCCGAACGCGCGCCGGGAGACCGGCAGGAAGTGTAAGCCGCGCCCATGCGGAAGTCAATTCTCAGCCCGCGGGAGGGCGGGCCGGCCCGGGCGGTACGGACTCGCCTCGCCACGTTGGGAACCGCGCAGCACGATAGCCGCGAGAGGGCGATGTGTCGGCAGGGCGCGGCCCCCGCCAGGCATCATTGCCCGGCTAGGTACGCGCGATCGCGGCTTGTCGCGGCGACGACAGCCGGCTGGGGTCTAGTACCTGCGGTTGGGGCGCTTGGCGCGGTGCACGGTGCCTTCAGGGCTTGTGCGTTGTGGTATCTCCCCATCGCCGGCTTCCGCGGAGTCCACGGCGCCGTCGGCGGATTCCTCGGCATCCTCGTAATCTCCGAGGACCACAACAGGGTACGGTCCGTCGAATCCGGCGATCCGCCCGCGCACGCGGACATCGCCGCCGTCGTGGGGCGCCAAGCGCAGGCGGTCGTACGCCTCGTTCTCATGGAACACGACCCGCTCCCCGGACCCGCGCGCGTAGAGGTGGTGCCACAGGCCCGACGTGACCATGCCACGCGCCTGGACCCACGCGGGAATCCAGCCGAAGCTCCGTCGCGTGTACCCGTAGTGCGCCCGCAAGTCGCCCGTCGCCGTCAGGTCCGTCTTCCACAGCACGCGCCCGTCGTTAACGCCACGGGCGTCCTTGATGCGGTGGACGACATTGTAGAGATCGAGATGCTCGCCACGGGGCTCGATGGTAACGACGGTCACCCACGGATGTTCCGTGCCATCGGCCTTCACCATCTGGCGGAACGTGATGGCGTCCGCGTCCGCATACATGGCGAGACGGTGGCGGATCTGCTTCTTGCTCGCGCCCGTGATGCCGCCGTACAGGTAGAGATCAAGCTTGTCCACGGCGGCGTGGGAGGAACTGGCCACCAAGACCAGTAGGGCAAGGGTCCCCAGGGCCGTGCGGTGACCTGCATCAGATATCCACTTGCGCATAGCGTGACCCCCATTGCGTTAGAGCCCGGCCCGACCGTGTGCCCAAACGGCCGCGTGCGCCGCCGCGTTGACGTGTCCGCCAGGTCCATCACTCACAGTATACCGATCCGCGCAGGCCGCCGCCCAGGAGTCGCCGTCTGAGCGGGTCATCGCCTGCGGCGTAGCGGTGCATAAGTAATCGCATGCATAGCGTGGCGCGTCAAGGAGAGAGTCGGCGCTGGGGATGTCGGCGGCGCGCCTATTCGTCGGGAACGTACAGCATGCCGGCGCTGTCGGGATCGAACGCGTCATCGAGCCGCGTGCCGTCGTCGTACCGCGCCCCCAGCAGGCGCGCATCGGTCAGGTCGGCCCTGCGCAGGTCGGCCCCGCGCAGGTCCGCGCCGCGCAAATCAGCGGCGGCAAGTCCCGCACGGCGACAATTCGCGGCCAGCAATACCGCGTCGGTGAAGTCCGCGGCCGGCGCCTTGGCGCCATGGAGAAAAGCCTGGCGCATCTGCGCAGTACGAAGCGTCGCCCGCGTGAGTGTCGCGCCAGAGAGATCGGCCTGCGAGAGATCGGCAGCCGTGAGATCCGCTTCTTCGAGGAACGCGGCCTGCATCTTCGCTCCGAGCAGCTTTGCACGAACGAGCGTCGCCTTCGCCAGGTTGGCGTCCCGGAACGACGCGAACCGCATGTCGGCGGCTGTCAAATCGGCGCCCTGTAACTCGGCGCCTCGAAAGAACGACCACCCCAACTCCGCGTCTCGCATGTCGGCCGCGTGCAGGAACGCCTCCTCGAGATGGGCCTCCTTGAGGTCGGCCGCTCGAAGGTCGGCGCCGCGCAAGTACGCGCCGGGCCCAATCGTGTGGCCGTTCACCTGCTTGGGCATGGTGGCCACACTCCCTCGGTGATCGGCGATGCGCGAGGTTAGATCTTGGCGAGTCTGGACGGCACGGCGCGCGCGAGCACCCTACTCGCTACGCTGCCGCCGAGACCGCACCCGCCCGCGCATGATAGTGAGGACAAGGATGAGACCCCCACCCACGAGCGCGGCGAAACGGACGCTCTTCACACGCGCTGGCTCTGGCTGCAGGACTAGGTCAACGTGGGTCGTCGCACCCTCCACGACCACGACGCTGGCGTCGGTTCGGGTCGTGTATCCAACCGCCTCGACTTCTAGGGCATAGACGCCCTGCGGGATGCCCGTGACTTCGCATCGCCCGTTGGGCTCGGTTCTGACCGTCCCGTCCACAGGGGCCGCTTCCGGCGAGTCCAACTCGTACCGCACCGTCGCGCCGCCCAAAGGCACGTGCACGCTGCCGTCGGCAAGGACGCGCGCCGTGAACGTGGTGGGCGTCCCCTGTAGCTGCGACCTCGCGGACTCCGGGCTCGCCCAGAGTGTCGCCGTCGCTACGAGCGCGGCGAGCAGCCACGCGCGGGGAACGTCACTGCGTGACCGGGCGGTACAGGACGCCATCTATCAGAACGCCGTTCGCATCACGCTGGAGCACCGCAGCGGCGTCTACCGTCTGCTCGCCGTCCTCCAGTCGGTCCCAGTCTTTGGTGGATTCGTTGTATTGAACGCGGATTCTCCGCCGGAACTGCAGCTGCGCGTTGAAGGTTCCACGCTCGGTTGCGTGTGGAGCAAGAGTGTACCCGCCGGCATCGACAAGCCGCTCGGAGCCCCGGGCGTCTTGGAGCCGATGTCTTTCGACCGCGCCGCCAGGCGAGAAGCTCCACCTCGTCGAGGCGCCGTCAGTGACAAACCCTAGCTCTGTTAAGTAGGGAGCGAAGTCGTCGATCGCCTTCTGTGCTGTCAGCCTGAACCGCAGCTCCCCGGTAAAGAACGGTTCGAGGTCTTCGCCTGCCGCCTGGCTCATCAGCGCCACGAGCTGCGCGTCCGAGACGCTGCCCCGAGGCCGCATGAGGTCGAATAGCTGCCGGTAGAACGCGTCACCGTATTGGTCGCGCAGCGTCGCGAGGATGTAGTACGAGTGGTTGTATGCGTTGCGTCGTATGTCCATCGGAAGGCCGGCGCCGGTACGACGGTGCCCGCTCCACAACTGGAGGAGGTTGCGCCCCTCGGCGTCGAACCCTATCGGCGTCGGGTGGCGCACGTCCCGGGCATCAACGAGTTCGTTCTCGACCATCTGCGCGAGACCCTCGGCGAACCACATCGGCGCAGACGTGCCTACGCACAGGTTGTCGAGAGCGTGGGTCAGCTCGTGAGCGAGGATCGCGGAGTCGCTGATCGTGTCGACGGACAGATGCACGACCGTCCTGCCGCCGTATTCCGCGTCCCTCGGCGACACATACCCGGCGGGCCGGGCCCCGTATATCTCCTTGAGCTGCTTGTCGATGACTATCAGCGCTGGCGTGTCGAGCGTGAACCCGAACACGTCCTCCAGGAACTCATAGAGCGCCTCAATCTGCAGCAGCTTGCCCAACGCGAAGCTCGTTTGGTCTTCGCGCGTGCCGAAACCCAACTCCTGCGCGGCTCCGGCGCCATACCGCAGGACAAAGTGCGGCGTCGTGTAGGACTGCCCGTCCGGAGCCACCTCGGGCTTCGACCTGGGCACGGAGTGCATCTTGCGGAGCCCGGCCTTCGCGGGCGGAGCCGGCGGAAGGGGGGCCATGCAAGCGGGAATCCACGCCACGAGAGCCGCGAGGATCGTGGCCCGAAGTACGGCGGATGGGGTGTGACGGGACATCGTCACGCTACGGAGAGATGGAAGTGGCGAGTTCGTAACCGCCTACGACGAAGAGCGCCAGCGCCACGAGTAGCGCCGCCTTCTCACCAGGCGTCGCGCCGTCGTCCACGTCGAGGGATGGCAGGTCGCGAGCTGGGTTCACCAATTCGCCCAGAAGGCCGGCGCTGTCAGCGGCCGCGACGGCGTCGCTGAGCGTACCGCCTTCGGCGTCATCGTTAACCAGCGCGTTGACCGCCTGCGCGGTGATCGCCACAGGCCCCGTCTGCGTGTGCGCCGCGACCCCGACGACGGCTCCGTCGGCGTCCAACACCGGGGCGCCCGCGTTCCAGACGTCCATCGGCGCGTCGAGAGAGTAGAACCGGTTGCCGTGCGCGTCGGAGAGCGTGTCGGTCACCGTGCCGAGCCCGAACGCCGTCGCCATGCCGTCCACGCTGCCGCCAAGCACGACTGTCGCGCCGACTCTGGCGCGCGCGGCCGCCAGTGCTGCCGGCTCGACGCCCGACTCCTCGGTACGCAACGCGACTAGATCCGTGGCCGCGTCATGGCCCAGGACGCCAACCACGTCCACGTACGAGCCGTCCGCGGTCTTGACCGAAGCCGAGGTAGCGCCGGCGAACAGGTGCAATTGCGTCACGAACACGTCGGCAGCGCCGACGAAGAAGCCGGCCCCAGATTCGACGGGGTAGCGTTCGTCGTCGAACGTGACGACCAGGCCCACGGACGGGGCCACAGCGTCGTAGACGGCAACGGCGTCGATGGCGTCGCCCGCGGCCGCCACTCCCGCGATCGTGAAAGCCAGGCACGCCGCGCCCAGCGACGCCAATCCAGTTCGCATAGCGTTCCCTTCCTCAGTCTCAACGTCGGCTGGCATCGTAGCACGGACTCCCGTCGCGCGCTAGGGGCGCGGGGTCTGCTCGCCCAGCAACCAGATGTCGGTGTTCGAGTCCGCGCGACGTGGCTGTGTTGGCGTGGTCGGTTCCGGCTGGCGGGCCCGACGGCGGGCCGCAACATCAGCGCCAACGTCTCCGTCGAGCGGTCGCGCGTCGAGTTCGCCCATCCGCGGCACGCGCAGCCGGGGCGGAGTGAACATGCCAACGCGCGCGGCGTCCGCGTCCATCGTCGCGCGCAGGTCACCGTCGTCGTTGTAGACTTGCACGACGCCTCCAGTGGCGTCTGAGAACATGCGGACCACGACCACGCCATCGTCGTTCACGATCGTCAACTCCCGCGCGCGAACGGCATCGGCGGCGCCCTTCTCATCGGCGTCCGCCGTGAAGGCAAGCGGCAAGGCCTGCACGATCAGCGTCGCGAGGATTCCGGCGCCAACGTATGTGAGCTTGTTTCGAGCGGACATGCGTTTCCCCTTAAAGACCTGGCGGAGCGGCAAGGCGGCGGCTCGGTAACTGCTAACACCCAGGCGGAGCGCGCGCAAGGCGGCGGGCAGCAAGACCGGCCTACCTGTAGTCCATGACCCGGCGGAGCACGCTGGACTTGCCGGCGCTATCGGTGATTCGGTAGATCGCGGTGTAGTACCCGTAGCTGCCCCCGAACCACCGTTCGTCGAACTTCGGCGCGAACGTCACACGTCGCGTCGCGGGCGACGGCTCCTGACGTACGACGAATTCGCCTCGGATCTTCTGGCCGCGCGGGTTCAGCAGACGCCATCGCAACTCGTACCATTCGGGGGGATGGTCTCCGTCGGGGAAGACGTAGATCTCGTCGCGCGGGCCTGCGGCTTTCGTCGACAGCACGCCGAGCGCGGCGTTCGCGATGACGGGCAGCGGCGGCGCCACCTGCTCCAGGTAGCCCTTGCCCGGGATGCGTAGCCACCGGCCGCCTGTGCCCCAGGCGAGTTGCGTGACCGGAAGGAAGTCGATGCCGACCACGTCGACCACGACTCGCCGCTCCTGTAAGTACCGGATGACTTCGTCCAGCGTGTATTCGGACTGCCCGTTGTAGTCGCGGTCATGGAAGGGGCCGTCGCTCACGAACACGAAGTAGCGATGGGACTTCTTGCGGAACTTCAGCTTCTGGGCCCCGGTCATCACGGCGTCGAGGCCCGACTCGGCGATGCCGCCGCCGCCGGTGAACTCAATGTCGTGGAGCCAGTTGCGGAAGTCGCCGGACTTCGCCGTCATGCCACGCGTCCTGGCCGCCTCGCGCGTCGTGTCGGAGAAGGTGACCAACCCGAAGCGGGGTCTGCGTCCGTCCCAGCGCAGTAGGTCGACGAACTCGTCGGCGTAGGCCGTCACGCCCCGCACGTTGTCGATCATGCTGTGCGTCGTGTCGACGATGAACACGATGTCGACTTCCTCTGCGGACGTCGACGCGATGAGGCCACGGGCGAGGCCGCGCATGAGGCCGCTGTACGCACCGGTGCGCGAGCCGCCGCCGCCGCCGGAGCCATACCCGCCGCCGCCGGGCGCATTCCCGGCTCCGAGACCGCGGCCACTCGAGAAATAGCCGCCACGCGCCCGCACATTCGTAGGGTCAGCGTCCAGTTCCGCGCCGTCAGGTAGGGTCACCGGTATTACTTCGCCGGGCGCGTCGTGCGTCAGGTCAGCGAACGCGGTGAAGGAAGCCTGCACCCTATGGGCAGTCTGGCCGACCTCCACGCGACCGGGCGCGACCGACGGCTCGTGCGCGGCGGATAGGTCGCGCGCAGCGGCGACGCGCCCGTTGGCGACTCCCGCGGACCTCGACCTCGGTGACCCCGTTGTCACAGTGAGTCTTCCCGGGGCCACGGACGGCTTGGGCGGGCCGGGCGCGGCGACCGGCTCAGCCTCAGGCGCCGGCTCCGGCGTCGCCTCAACGGGCGCGCGTTTGGGAATTGGCAGCACCGGACGGGGTTCCGCCCGCCAGAACGATACAAGGACCGGCCGGCTCTGCTCTATTAGCTGCGGGATCTCACGCGCGACGATGTAGATCGCAAGCAGCGCCGCCACGATCGCGTGGAGTGTGAGCGACACCACTACGCTACTCGCGTAGCGGCCCGGGTCGCGCCTGCGACGTCCGGTCCTGATGCTCATCCTCATCGCGCGATCTCCGGATCGACAGCGACGTCGCGTGGCCTCACGACATTATACGAAATCCGGCGGGCCCGCGACGACGCACGTCGCGTCACCGGCTCGTCCGCGACGGTGACCACCTCTGCAGGAGGTTCGACGGGATCTCCCGCAGGAAGCGCGAGGGCTCTCGTTCCCGACCATCACGCCGCATCGACGAAACGAAGTACAGTCGCTCTCGAGCGCGCGTCATCCCCACGTAACATAGCCGCCGTTCCTCGGCGAGCATGGCGGGGGAGTTTTTCGCGCGGAACGACGGCAGCACGTCTTCCTCGACCCCCGTCATGATGACCGCTCGGAACTCGGTGCCCTTCGCTGAGTGGAGGGTCATGAGGGTGACGGCGTCGACGGCCTCGTCGAGTTCGTCGGTCGGTTCGGCGAGGGACTGCGAGTTCAGGAAGTCGCGCACGGACGTCGCGGGAGCCGTCGCTTCGAAGCGCTGCGCGCGACGCAGGAGCCGTCCGCTGACTTGCTGCCACCGCCGCTCATCGTCCGTCTCCGGGGCGCCTCGCGTGCGCGCTTGCGCCAGAAGGCTTACGGCATCCACGCGGAATTCCTGGGGTAGCGCGTCGACAGCAACGCGCGAAGCGTCCCGCTTGGTCGTCCACCGTGCAAACGCGTTGCGGTACGGCTCGAAGGCCTCCTCCGCCCACGCGCCTCGCGATGCCGCGCCGATCGCGATGAACGGAAGGCACTCCGCCAGACTCGCGGCCGCGCGCCGCTCGGACTCCTCACGCCGCAACCGGTGGAACAGCATCTTGCTGACTTCGGTATCGTGATCGGCCCGGTGCGCCTTCGGGTAAGGTATGTCGAACTTCCTCGCCAGGGCGGTCAGCTTGTGGTTCTCGCCGGGGAACAGACGACGGGCGACGCTCAGCGTGTCGTACGCCGGGTTCGGCAGGATCTCTCGCAGGTGAGCGCCGGCGTCGCGTTCGAGGATGCGATTGTCGAAGTCGACGATGTTGTGGCCGACGAGGATCGCGTCGCCAAGGAACCGGCGGATCGGGCCGATCTGCGCCTCGATCGGTGGCTTGTCGCGCACCGTCTTGTCATCGATGCCGTGCACGCGAGTCAGGAATGACGGTATGCCGCGTCGAGGTCGCACGTAGAGGTGTTCGTGCTCCTCGGGCTCGCCCAGCCGTGTCCCGGCGAATTCGACTATCTCGCATCGGCGGACGTTCTTGCCCGTGGTCTCGAGGTCGTAGACGACGACCTCCGCCTCCAGCGGCTCCTCTGCGAGCGCGAGCAGATGCTGGCAAAGGCGTTGAGCGACCCACGCGGAAACGGCGGGCGCTCCCTCCGGCGGGCGGGGACAGGTGCACTCCGGCCACACGTGCTCCGGCGCTCCGAGCCAAACCAAGCGCGGCGGGAAGCTGTCGGGCGCCGGCAGGTCGCCCACGAACAGAACCAGTTCGTCGCCGTCGACATCCGTCGGGTCGCCGCCGCGGTACACGGAGTGACGCGCGTCCGCCTCGAAGTACGCTGTGAGCGTGGTCACCATCGCCGCCGCGGCCGCGACGCTGTCGATCTGGGCGTCGGACACGACGTGGATCGCGGCGCCTCTACGCAGGGCGCCGAGAAGGATGTCGCCCGCCTCCGCCATCCTCGGGAAGTGCTCCCAGTGTGGCACGGCGTCGGCGTCCTCGCGATGGAACGGGCCGCGGTGCAGTTCGAGCTCGTCGAGCAGCAGGCGTACGGCCTCGCCCGCGGGCGCGGTCGCGATGCGCTCCCGCAAGCGGTCGACCGTGGCCATCGCCGACGCCAGAGTGACGCGTGTTAGTGGCGGCGCGTCGTCTCCTGGCGCGCGCAGGACATCTCCGAGCGCCGTCCCCGACTGGTACGCCTTCCACTGGAACCACACGCGAGTCCACTCGTCCAGCACGCTCGCGGGGAACGTGAGCGCGGCGGCAAGATGCTTCGGGAGGCCGAAGCATAAGTGCCGCAGCCACGCGACCAGCCGCGTCTCGTCCGCATCCAGCATCTCAGACGAAGGCCGCACGCGCTGGATCGGTATGTCCGCACGGTCGAGCGCCTGCTCTACCAGGTCGGCTTGACGATGGTTCCGGTAGAACACGGCGATGTCGCGGTACGCGAAGTGCGCCTGGCTGTGCAGCAGTCCGATGAGTTTCGTCGTGTGGGCCGCCGCTTCCTCTTCATTCAGGAGGGCGTACGCGTAGAGCGGCTCCCCGGCCGGGTTGTTCGTCTTCAGGGCGGTCTCGCGCAGCCGCTCGTTTTGCGAGATCAGCTCGGTCGCCGCGTGAAGCACGGTGCGCGTCGACCGGTAGTGCTCATCGAGTTCAATGACGGTCGGCTGCATCTCTTCCCGCAAGCGCCGCACCCATTTCGGGTCCGACCCGCGCCAGGAGTAGATGCTCTGATCCTCGTCACCCACCGCGGTGATGCGATACGGCTCCGGCGCGACAAGGCGCAGCAGTTCGTACTGCGTGTAGTTGATGTCCTGGTATTCGTCCACGAGCACGTGGCGGAACTTCGCGTGGTACTTCGCCACGACGCCGGGATGCGATCGCAGCCTCTCCACGGTCAGTTTGAGGAGGTCGTCGAAGTCGTACGCGCCGTATTCGCTGAGGCGCCGCTCATACTCCTCAATCGCCACGCGCAGGGCGTCGAGGAAGCCCGGGCGCTCAAGGACGCGCGCGTCTTCGCTGTCTGGAAGCGAGACCGCGCCGTCGAGTGGGTCCTCCATCGCGCTCTTCCGCGCGCTGATCACGTTTCGCAGCCGGGCGACATCACCAAAGTCGGAGGGCAACGACGCGTGGCGCAGGCACTCGACGAGCATCGCATCCTGCGACTCTTGATCGAATATCGCGAAGTCCTCGCGAATGCCCAGGGCGTCGGCGCTCTCGCGAAGGATGCGCGCGCACGTGTTGTGGAACGTCCCGACCCACACATCGCTGCCGATGCTCTCACCAAGGAGGTCGTGCACGCGACCGACGAGTTCTTGCGCCGCCCTGTTCGTGAACGTGAGGGCGAGGATCTGGCCAGGCTCCGCGCGCCCCGACTCGATGAGGTGCGCGACGCGGTGGATGATGACCCGGGTCTTCCCGGCTCCGGGCCCGGCGAGCACCAAGAGCGGGCCATCGCCGTGTTCGACGGCTTGGCGTTGGCGCGCGTTAAGGTTGGCTGAAATCGCCACCGGGAACCCTCCCACCGCGGACGGTCTGTGCCGCCGCATGGTCGGACTTAGCGCGGCGCCGGGTCAAGACGACACGCCGGAGGAGGTCGCGACGCGGGACTGGAGCCGCTCGATGACGACACGGGGCACGAGGCCTTCGAGGTTGCCCCCCATCTGAGCGACTTGCTTCACGAGCGTTGAGCTGAGGAACGCGTAGCGAGGATCGGCAATGAGGAAGACCATCTCGATGTCCGGCGCGAGGTGGTGGTTGAGGAACCCCATCTCCGCTTCGTATTCGAAGTCGCGCGGCGAGCGCACGCCCCGGATGATGGCGGTTGCACCGATGTCTCGCGCGAAGTCCACCATCAGGCCACCGAGGGCTCGCACGAGGATGGTGTGACCGTTCGCAAGATCGGCGACGACCTCGCGCAGGAGCGCCAGCCGCTCATCGACCGAGAACAGCGAACTCTTCTCCGGGTTCTCTCCCACCGCGAGGACGAGTTCGTCGAACACGCCCAGCTTCAGGACGCGCTCGATGATGTCCATGTGTCCGTTCGTCATTGGGTCGAAGCTTGCCGGGAAGAGGGCGCGTCGCTCGTTCACTACACTCGCTCCTTACCGGGGGTCGACTCCAAGACCTACGCGCACGTGTACGATATGCTGATTGTAGGCTGTTTCGCGCCCCGGCGACACGGTAGGAGGAGACTGGACATGCCGCTTCTCACGGCAGAGCAGAAGCAGACGTTTCGCGACGACGGGTACCTCGTATTCAGGAACCTGATCGACAGCGCGTTGATCGACGAAGCGAAGGCGCTCGTTTGGGAGGAGATGGAAGAGGAGCGGGACGACCCAACCACGTGGGTCGACAAGGGCTACCGCACGATCCCGAACGTAGGCCATTCCGGCGTCGTCAAGCGCATCGTCAACGAATCACCGGTGTTCGCCGTTGCCGAGGAACTGGCTGGCAAGGGCGTCCTCAACGGCGGCGGCGGAGCAACGCCGCACTTCGGCTTCCCACGCTCGGACAAGACGTGGCGGCCGCCCGGAGGACACCTGGACGGGTACTACACGCCCACGAACGGCGTCACTAAGGGTACGACGGGCCGCTTCATGATGGCGGCGACGATGTACCTCGAGGACATCGGCCCCAAAGGCGGCGGCTTCACGCTGTGGCCCGGCACCCACCGGCTGTCCGCCGAGTACTTCCGCACCCACCCGATAGACGGGCCACGCGGAGGCCAGTTCCCGTTCCCGCTGACGGAACGGTACGAATTCACCGGCGGGCCTGGGGACGTCTGCGTGTGGCACGGATGGATGTATCACGGCGCGAGCACGAACATCAACGACACTATTCGGATGGCACTCATCACGCGACTCAGCCGTAAGGATCAGCAGGACTGGAAGTTCGACCTGGATGGCGGGGACCTATGGGGCCGGTGGGACGGCCTCAGGTGAACGCGCGATCTGCCGGGAAACAGCGTCGCGCACTGAACAGATCGCCTTCCCGCCCGTTAGAGAGTGCCGGTGGCCTCGCGTACTGATTCCACGGCTGTGACCCGCGTGGCGTTGACGTCTCTGCCGGCCCGACCTATACTGACTGAGTCTGATGCCCGCCCGGGGGCAGGTTCGACGAGAAAGTAATGGAGGATGGCGCATGACGCCTTGGAAAAGTAGTGCACGTTCGCGTTGGGCAAGAGCGACGCTTGCCGTAGGCCTGCTTCTGCTGGTGACGGCGTGGTCCGCGACGGCGACCACGATACACGGGCTGGGTTTCGACGCTCCCGTAATCGCCGACTTGGCTGACAGCGCGGCCGATGCTGCGGTATCCGAGCTACCCATCGGCGACACGGACAAGGCGATCCTATCTTCTGCTATCCGGCTAGGGCTGTTGGACGTGTTCCTGCCTAGCGGCTCTGAGACACAGCTATTCGACAACGGCTTCGACGACTTCACCCCGGACAACTACGGGAACCCCCTGACGATCGCGCGCGAGGACTTCAACGAGTCGCTGGGCGTTGCCGCCCCGTTTGTTGGCAGAGTCCTTGGGGCCCCGCGGCTTGAGCTCCTCATTGCGACGGCGCCCCTGTCAGAGGGTGAGGTCGACGTCTGGCTCTTCTCTGCCGAGGGGGGCGGCGGCGAGCCCGTTGAGCTCCTCGCCTCAGCGTATGACATCACCGGCTCGGCTGTCAGTGAGTTCATGTTCGACGCCAACGCGGCTGTGGGCTGGTTGGGCGCACTTCCCGGCGGGACCGGTGGCGCGCCGGGCATCAGTGGGGTCGATCTGGTCTACGCCGAGGCGGCGTCCCCGGACGCCGACCCGTCCACGCTCTCGTGGTCGACGATGACGCTGCAGGACCTGGGGGGCGGCTTCTGGATCGGCGGGGCGTCGACGACCCCGGGCACGCATGTCATCTACTACTTCGATGTGGCTCTCGACACGTCCGTACCGACGCCCGACGGCTCCTTCATCGACGGGATGTTGCTGCCGGACCCTCGGAACCTGCAGTGGGTAGACCGGGGCGCGCTTGATCGGCTTGCCGCGGCGGGAGCCGGGTTCGGAGATCCCGGCGACGTCAACGTCTTCGACCCCTCGGACCCGACTGTCGGCCAGCGCTTCGCGTCCATCGCGGTGCGCGCGTTGCTGGGCTCGGGCGACCTTGGGCTCGCTTCGACGTTCGGCACGCCGGACGACTCGACCGAGCAGCTTTGGCACGCGTCGCTGACAGAGTCCCTGTTCTTCGATGTCCCTGAGGGCGACTACGAAGTGGCCGTCGACGTGTATGACGGCGGCAGCCTTGTGGACTATACCGAGTTCGTCCCCATCCGGCTCCAGTACAACCCTGAAGCGACGATGAACTTGGCCACGGCCGCGGCGACAGTCCTGGACAACGAGTTGTTCACGGTTGGCGCTGGCTTCGCCCTGGTAGGTTCGGTGGTTACGAGTGATGGGACGCCCCTCACGGCCGCAGACGCCGCCGTTGTGAAGTTCGAGAGCGAAGACGGCGGGTACGTCGAGATCGTGCCTGACGACGCTGGCGCATTCGAGGTGACGCTGCCGGAAGGCGCCTGGCTCGCGACAGCGTCGGCGGACGGCGTCGTAGAGGATTCCATCGGATTCGACCTGTTCGTCGGCGGGGACCAGCCGGAACTGCTGTTCGTCCTGATCGGTGAGTTCGGCTACACGCCGGCTCAGCACGAGTTCATTGAGGGTGAAACCGAGCTGTTCGGGAATGCTGGCGAGGTCGTCGGTGGCGTTCCACCGTACGAATACATGACCACCGGGGGCACGGCGGCATTCTGGCTGGATGTGGACCCAACCACCGGCGATCTCATCTTCGCCGATGGAGCCACGGAGGCGCCTGGCCAGGGCCACTATGACCTCAACGTGGACATCTATGACTCCGGCGAAGGCATGGTCTCCGGGAGCTTCGGAGTCCAGGTGAACGCCGCTCCGGACTCGGACTTTGACGTGTGGTTCGACGGGTACGGGTTCACCGAGGGCTCGCTCAGTGTGACGGGTGTCGTAGGAGAGGTCTTCGGCGGCGTTGAGCCCTACGCGTACGAGGTCACAGGTGGCACGGCTGCAGCGTGGTTGGACGTCGAGCCAACGACCGGCGAGCTGATGCTCGCGGCCGGCACTTCGTTCGTCCCCGCGCCCGGTCTCTATCAGCTCGATGTCGAGGTGACCGACAGCGCTACGTTGCCCGATTCTCAGCCCGGCTTTATTGCGGGGCAGGTGCACGTCGACGTCATGTCACCCGAGATAACCACGGCTGGGTTTGACACCGGCGCCACCGCGGTGAGGCAGAGCGACCTCGACGCTGGGGTAGTGACCGTCATCCTGAGCGTCGCCGGCGACGCCGGGGCCCTCGCCGATGTGACCCTGTTCGCAGGGGAGCACGTGATATCGCAGACGCCGGACGCAGCGGGGAACGCCGCGTTCCTTTACCTATCGACCGACGACATCCTCGACCCGACGACCCAGGAACCGATCTATGGCCGTTACGCGGTAGCATACACGCCCAACGGCGGGCCTGAGCGCTCGACGAGCCAATACGTCAACATCGCGCAGACACCTGAGCAAGCATGGCAAGGCGGCCTGTGGCTCGGCGATGGCGAGCACTCGTACGCCAACGTCGACATAGGAGCGGCGATCAACGCTTACGACGAGTACGACCCCATTGAGGATATCGTGGCCCCGCCGAGTCCGACGCCGGATGAGGACACGAGTATCACGCTCTGGCGCGATGGCCTGGCGCTTAGCCGGGACATCGTCGCGATGGGCGTCGACCTGCCGTTGGTATGGAGCTTCGACGTCAACGTACCCGAGTTCGACCTGTGGCTGGACTGGTCGTTCGAAGACGCCGCGGGATACTACGACGTCGCTACTCTGGAAAACGTGGACTCCGGAGAGACATGGAACCTGCATGAAAGCGACTCGGTGTCCGTGCCGGTCGGGGCCCACTCGTTCACTCTCGTGCTGGAGCGCTCGCCATTCCAGAAGCGCGGGCTCGAGCTCCCGCCACGGTGGACACTGCTGTCGCTGCCCGGGCCCACGCTCGAGGGTACACCGGCAATGTTGCTGGAGTTGCTCGACGTCGACACCGTCTTCGGATGGGCTCCCGGCCTCGGCTACGAAGAGCCCCTCTTCGACGATCCGTTGGAACACATCACGCGCGGGTACTTTGTGCATCGCAGCAGCGAACTCGACTACGAGGGCATTGAGGTCAACGTCGACCTAGACGACCCGACGGCCGTGGAGGCGGACATCGCCGTCGACACCGGGTGGAACATCGTCGGCGTCGTCGAAGGCGGCATCGAAGCGGGGGCTCTCAGCCCGAACGCGAACACCGTGTTCAGGTGGGAGGCGCACTCGGACCCGCAGAAGTACAGCGAGCCGCTGTCGTCAGGAGGGCTACTCAACCCGTTCGAGGGCGTTTGGGTGTTCAACCCCGGCGAGGCCTACACCGCGAGTGTGACGCAGTTGCGCTTCCGTTCCGGGCCGGGCATCGGCGATGGGGCGCCCGCACAAGCCCAGCCGGACTGGATGGTGTCATTGCGCATGGACACCGCGGACGGTCAGGAGCGGCGCTTGGAACTCGGCTCTGGCGCGTTCGCTGAGGCCGGTTACGATGCCATGGACATCGTCACGCCGCCGCCGCCCGCGATGCGGGACTACGCGGAGTTCTACGCCGATGTCGACCACATCGCCGGCCGCCTGGCACGAAGCATCCAGCCGCTGGATCGCGACGGCGGCGAGTGGACTGTGTCCGCCCGATTGCCGGGTGACGGCGTCATTCGGTGGGACGGCGTGGATCTGCCCCAGGGGTATCGCCTCATGCTCGATGTCGCGGGACGGCGCTACGACATGCTCCGCCGGGGTGAGGCGGCGTTGTCGGGCGGCTCGCACTCGTTGCGCGTCAGCCTGGCCTGGGCCGCTCCGCAGCACACGCGTCTGCTGAGCAACTACCCGAACCCGTTCAACCCCGAGACGTGGATTCCGTTCGAGCTGAGCGCAGCGTCGACGGCCACAGTGAGGATCTACGACTTCGGCGGGCAGGTAGTCCGTCGGCTGGACCTCGGCTACCGTGAACCCGGGTACTACACCGCGCGCACTGAGGCCGCCTACTGGGACGGTCGGAACGACCTGGGCGAGCGCGTCGCGAGCGGCGTGTACTTCTACGAGCTGCGCGCCGGCGCGGAGCGTAGCCTGCGACGCATGGTCGTCAACAAGTAGCGCCGTTCGTCGGCGTAGGGCTTGCGACGTTACGGACGAGGCACGACGCATGGCCGTCGTGCCTCGACCGGGCCCGGGCTCAGGTGAACACTTCCCGGACCCACGCGTTCATCGACGCGTGGCTCGTTACCGTCCTCGACGCATGATTCTTCGGCGTGCATATGTCTGCCTATCGGCGGGAGCTTTCAATGCCAGCGTTCTATGAGCGGCGTAACTGCCGGTTTTCCTGTATTCGTTCCATATCGCTCGCCCTCGTCGTGCTAGCAGCCGCCGTGAGCGGCGTGGTATCCGCGCACGCAGTCGAGCCGGTCGACACGTCCCTGCCCTCGCGAGGCGACAACTGGATTCTGTTTCTGGATATCGCGGAACAGGCGGCGGATGAACCGCGGTCGATTCTGCCGCCGCGCTTAGGTATGGCACCGGACGCTACTGACGACTTCGACCTGGGGCTCGACAAAGCCGCAGCCCCGCCGCCGCCCTTCGCGCTCCCGACCGCGCACATCCTCAACGAGGCCATGGCCGGCGACTTTCAGATGTTGCTCGCGGACATCAGAGCGTTCCCGTCTAGCCCGTTCGCGACCGTGACGTGGACGCTGGTCGTGGATAACCCGGATGTCGACGACTGGGCCATGTCGTGGGACACGGGTGGCATCCCGCGGCTCTGGGCGACCGCGACCATCTCCGACGGCGCAGCACAGTACGACATGCGCGACATCGCGTCGCTTGCCGTCCCGAGCGACGCGGAGTCGGTCTACGAGATCACATTGAGCCGCGCCGCGGCCGGCGCCGACGTCGACCCCCCCGGGCCCGGCAGCTTCGGCCTGTTGCGCGCAGGGCAGATGGTGCGGGCCAACGTTCCGGACAGCGCGTTCAACGGCCTCCCGCTATTCCTGTCCTCCGACCCGGTAGACGGGAACCCGACCGACGCCGTCATCCTCCCTGCGGGTTTCGTGGCGTCCCAGGCGCGCCTGATGCGTGACATACGCGTGCAGCGCGATGGGTCCGACGTCACCGATTTCGCGGAGCCGATCGAGATCGAACTCGCGTTCGACACCGGCGACCTGCCGGACGGCGCCACGATCGACCAACTTGTCCCGTTCCGGATCGGCGCAGACGGCGGCCTTGAGATTCTCCGTGTCGTGTCGCGTGGAACGGACTCCATCACGTTCGAGACGTACCGTCTGTCGACGGTGGGCGTCGGGGTGTCCGACGCCAACGACGCGCCTACCGTGCGGGGAACCCTCGCTGATGAGACGATCCATGGTCTTCCCGGCGCGACCGACGTAGAGCTGGTACCTACGGCCACGACATCCGTGTTCTTCGACGACGAGACGCCCGTCGACGATCTCGTGTATTCCGCGACGGTATCAGACGCTTCCATACTCGAAGACCCCGTATTCAGCGGCAGCGTACTCAGCCTCACAACGGCGGGCATCGCGGCCGGTACCGCGGAAGTCACAGTCACCGCGACGGACGGCGGCGGTCTCACCGCGTCTACGAGCTTCCTGGTCACCGTGGTGGCTCCCGTGATCGCGGAGATCGGCTCGCAGTCCACGGACGAGGATGTGCCGCTCGACGTCACGGTCGACGTCGACTACGACGGCACGCTGGTCATCGACGCGTTCGAAGACGAGACCGGATCGTCGATCCTGGCTTCCGTAGAGATCGTGGGATCCACGCTCACAGCGACGCCGTTCGCCGATGTGTCCGGCGAGACCGCAATAGTCGTCGTCGCCACGGACGCGTCCGACTCCACGGTCTCGGCCACGCAGACGTTCTCGCTGACCGTCGTCGCCGTGAATGACGCTCCTTCCTTCGACGCGATCGACGACCAGTTCCTGTCGGAGGACGCTGCGGCGACGGATGTCGACATCAGCGGCATCTCGCCGGGCGGGGAGGAGTCGGGTCAGTCCGTCACACTCACGGCGACCAGCAGTGACACGACGATTCTGCCCGACCCGACCATCAGCGCCAGCGACGACATCTACACGCTCACACTGGCGCCCGAGCCGGACGCGAACGGCGAGGTGACGGTGACAGTCACAGCCACCGACGATGGCGATCCCTCGGAATCCACGTCGCTGGACTTCACCGTGACGGTCGAGTCCGTCCCCGACGCGCCGACGCTCGCGGAGATCTCGCCTCTAACTCTCTCGGTGGGCACAAGCGTCGTCATCTCGCTGTCAGTAACCGACCCGGATAGCCAAGAGTTCGACATCAACGTGGACGGTGGGCCTTCCCTGGGCTCCGCGGCAGTCGATCCCTCCGGGCTGACCATCACGTACACAGCGGCGACGATCACAGGCTCGGATAGCTTCGAGGTGTCCGTGAGCGATGCGGACGGCGGCGTCTCGGACGTGGTCACCGTCTCCATCACCATCACAGCGCCGCCGAATCTGCCGCCCGTGGTGACTGGCGACATCTCGCTTAACCTGCCGAAGAACACGCCCAGCGTCATATCGCTGAGCCAGTACGCAGTGGACCCGGAAAGCCAAGCGCTGACGTTCAGCATCGCGCAGAGCGTCACCAACGGGGAGCTCTCGTTGGCGGGCCCGACAGCGACGTACACGCCGCCACTCGGCTTCGTCGGCTCTGACGGCTTCATATTCTCAGTGTCTGACGGCGCCAACTCCGCCGCCGGGATCGTGCAGATCAATGTCGTCAACACGCTCCCCACGGTCGAGGCGCAACCGGCGACGACCGACGAGGAGACACCGGTAACCATCCAGCTAGCCGTCAGCGACGCAGACGGCGACGATGTGACTGTCAGCGTGTCAGCCGCTCCCGGCAGCGGAGCCGTCGAACTCGACGGACTCGTCGTGACGTACACGCCCAACGCAGAATTCAGCGGCGACGACACGTTCGCCATCCGTCCCAACGACGGAACCGAGGATGGGCCCGACCTAGATGTGGTCGTAACGGTTAACGCAGTGGATGACCCGGCGCGGCTGAACACAGCTCGATCACTGCGAAGCCTCCGCGTACAGGAGGGGTCGAGCGCCCGAGTGATCGACCTGGGCGGCGAGCAGCCCCTGTTCTTCGACCCAGATTCCGAGGTCACGTACGCGGCCGGCTCGTCCGACGTCGATGTGGTCGATACGGAACTAGACGAGACGCTTCTCACCCTCCAATTCATCGGCCCCGGCATCGCCACCGTGACGGTCGGCGCGCTTGGAGCGGCGGAGGAGGCGACGTTCGCGGTAGAGGTCGTCGCGGAGGAGGTGCCGAACGAACCCCCCAGCGTCACGTCGGTGCGCCCCATAGACGCCATCGAAGGCGTTGAGCTGAAGTACACGCCCGAAGTCACGGACCCGGAGGACGACGACCTGACATTCTCGCTCGTTGAGGTAGCGCGCCTGAGCACGCCCAACGCCGGCGACCCAGACGCCTCGGTATCCGTCAACGAGACCACAGGCGAGGTGACGTTCTTCGTCGAGACTATCAGCGGCGTGCGCTCGGTTTTCCGAGTTACGACTGATGTCACCGACGGTGAGTCCGACCCGATCGAAATACCCGTCGTGGTCTTCGTCATATCCGCCAATGAGTCGCCGGAGATCAGCGCCGAGGCCTCCATCGTCGCGGCGGTGGACGAGGCGCTTGTGATCGAAGTGCGCGTCACCGACGCGGACGCAGAGGACGAACATGAGATCACGGCGACGGTGCGCGAGCGCAATCTGTCCTCGTCGGGCGCGGTTCGCGACGCCCTGAGGGCGTTCAACCGCGCGGACGTCGCGAAGGACGGCGATGCGTCGGTCAAGACGCTCACAATCACACCTGACGAGGATCTCGGTGGGCAGTTGATCACCCTCCAGTGGGTCGCTGACGACGGGCAGGCTGCCGTGTCCGCGACAACGCAGGTGCAGGTGGGAGACGACGTGAAGTTCCCGCCGGTCATCGCCGCCATCGACGATGTTGAGGTTAGCGAGGCCGACGATCTGCTCATAGGCATCGGCGTCGAGGACCCGGACGGCGAAGAAGGTGAAGTGGTTGCGCTTCACGTGGCTGGCCTCGTTGGCTCTGCGGTTCTGGATGAGGCCACGCCCTCGATCGTGTGGAACGCGATTGGCTACGACAAGGCCGGCGCCTACACGTTTACCGTCACCGCCACGGATGTCGACGGCCTCGAGGCGTCGGAATCGGTGCGCGTCCGCGTTCTGGATGTGAACCGCCCGCCGGTACTGTCGCTTACCAGCGCTCTCGACCCAGCTCTCCTGCCAGACGTCGATGGCGACACGCTCCCGTCGTCCATCACAGTGCAGATGACGACCGTCGCGACCGTCGGCCTCACGGCGGTGGATCCCGACGGGGACAACCTGTCGGTCGGCGTGCGCGGGTTGCCTGACTGGGCGCGCTCCCGGTCCGGAGGGACGCCTCGCGCTCCGACGCTGAGCATCGAAATCGAGCCGCCGAGAGATGCGGAGCCGTTCACGCTGATCCTTACCGTCGCTGACGACGGAGGGCTGGGCGCCGAACCGACGATACAGGTTCTCCTGAGCGACGCGCCCAACTCCGCTCCGACGATTGATGACATCCCGTCTGTGACCGTCGTAGAGGAAGAAACTGCCGCGTTCACAGTCGAAGTCGACGACATCGACGAGGACGAGGTCGTTGTGACCGGGGGTGGGTTGCCGGACGGCGCGACGTTCGTCGACGGCGCATTCGAGTGGACGACCCAGCGGGGCGACGCGGAGAACTCCCCGTACGAAATAGCTGTGGCGGCCGACGACGGCGAAGAGGGTGGCTTCACGGAAACGACCGTGTCGGTCACCGTCCTGCCTGCGGCCAACCGGCCTCCGGTATTGGCCGACCTCCCGGATGTCGTGATCGCTGTCGGCGAGACGGCAACGGTGGATGTTGGCGCAGCGGCGTCCGACCTGGACGACGACCCCCTGACGATCACCTTCGAGACGGGCTTTGCGGCCTCGAACGCGACCTTCGACGAGCAGGCTGGGACGATCGCCTTCGTGTCCGACGCGGACGTCGAAGGAGCAGCCGATGGCTTCTACCCGGTAGTGGTCCGCGTGTCGGACCACCGCGAGGGCGCGACAGCGAGCACGTTCCTCCTAACCGTGACTCCCGCCGAGGCTGGCGACGCGGAGCAACTGGCCGTCCCTGCGGCTCTCGTGTCGCCGCAGGAGGGGACAGCGTCGGATGCATTCGTGTTCTCTGCGGTCTTGCAGTCGCCCGGGGGTGTACAGCCGACGGCCGTCACCCTGACACTCACCCGAGACGACGGCGTCACGCAAACGCTCGCGCTTGCGGCAACGGGAGCGGGCGACCTCGAGGCTGGCGCGACCTACGCGGTAGAGGCGCTTCTCGGGATCGGGACGTACACGTACGAAGTGGCCGCCCAGACCGACGACGCCGAGGCGAGCGCGGGTGGCGATGGGCCGACCGTGACGCCTGCCCCGATCGAACTGACGGACGTCAGCGCCGGTGGGGCTACCGGTGACATTCCCGTGCAGTTCTCGATGACGAACCCGAACCCCGGTCAGACAGTCGATCTGCAGGTGGACTACAGCATCGCGGACGGCGACGCGTGGGCCGCAGCGCAAGTGTCGGGGGCGATATCCGAGCTGCGCAGTGGTCAGCACTCCCTCGTGTGGCATTCGGCCGCCGATGTGCCCGCGGCAGCAGGCGAGGCGTACGCGCTCAGACTGCGCGCCGACGCACAGAGCGAACGCGTGTCCGACGGCTTCCGCGTCATCAACGCGCTTCCGTCAGCGCCGGTGCTGGACCCGATCGAACCGTCCAGCGCCGCGACCGTCGCGGTCGTCGGCACGACCTCTAACGCGGGCGCCGATGTGACGGTGACCGCCAACGACGAGCAGATAGCATCCGCAGTCACGGCCGCCGACGGCTCGTTCCGGGCGGTGACCCCGGAGTTGGGCGCAGACACGTACATCATACGCGCCACCGTCTCGCTGCTCGGCCTTAGCAGCGAGCAGTCCGCCCCGGTGACCGCCATCGTCGACCCCGTGGCTCCGGTGATTCTCATCATCAGTCCCGAATCCGGCGCGGAAGTGCCTACGCTGGACCCGCTGATCACGTTCAGCGTGGACTTCGGGTTGAGCGGTGGAGACCCCAACGCCGTGGAATTCGCGCTCAACGGCAAGGCAGTGGCGGCGACGTACAACGCCACTACGGGGGTCTTCTCCGCGAGCGACCAGCTCTTCGACCAGCGTGTGTACCTGGCAACCGTTCGCGCCGCGAAGTTCAACGGCCTGACGGCCACACAGGGCTGGCCTTTCTTCATCAACCGGCTGGCGGCCGACGAGATTCCTCCGTCGGCATCGTCGTTCGAGCCGCTCGGGCGGATTCGCGATAGCGCACCGGACATCCGGTTCGCGGTAACGGACGGCGAATCGGGCATCGACCCCGCGACCATCACAGCGCTGCTCGACGGCACGCCGCTCACGCTCGAGTACCGACCCAAAGACGAACGCGGCGGCGGCGTGCTCGCCACGCTCTCGGCGGCCCTCGCGGACGGCGTGCACAACGTGACAGCGGCATTCAGCGATCTAGAGGGCAACCCGGGAACCGCGGAGTGGGCCTTCACTGTCAAGACGAAGGCCACCCCACCGCCGCAGATCGGCGGGACACAAGGCCAGGGCGCGCCGAATCAGGCCGGCCTGCCGGACCTGAACGTGCTCGCGATCACGAACGTAACGCCGTTCACGCTCCAAGGCGAGTCAGACCCCGACGCACAAGTCCTCGTGTCCGTGAACGAAATCCTCGCTGGCGTCGCACAGCCGGACGAGGACGGGGTCTGGTCATTCGAGATCGACTTCGTGGACGACGCTGCGGTCAGCGTCCGTCTCCGGACGCGCGATGAGGTTGGGAACGTGTCGCCACCGAGCGATGCGTTCACGATCGTCTACGACACACGGGCGCCCGAACTACAGGTCGCCAATCCTGCGCTGGGAGCGCCAACAGGCAACCTGCAGCCCGTGTTCCAAGGAACCATCCTTGACGCCCTCAGCGGCGTCGATCCGGCCACCGTGGCGTTGACGGTGGATGGTGAGGACCAGGCGGCTGGTTACGACGCGGCGCTAGGGACGTTCGCCTATGCGGCGTCTGACGCGTTCGTGTCGGGTGAGTCGATCGACGTAACCCTCACGGCAACAGACTCGGCAGGCAACGTTGCGACCGTGTCCGGCACGGTGTCCTTCGACGACAGACTCGCGGATGTGACTGCCCCAGTCGTGCTGAACCCAACGCTGAACGGCGAGAGCTTCGTCAGCGGAGTCGACACCCGGGTTCGGGAAGCGGACGCCAGCGTGCAGTTCGTCGTGTCTGACGACCTCTCCGGCGTTGACCGCGTGTTCGGCACCCTGGACGGCGCGGCCGTCGAGTTCACGATCGACGGCGATGTCGCGTCCCTGTCGATTGCCGGCCTGGACGAGGGCGACCACGTGCTGCTGGTGCGCGCAGTTGATGTGCAGGGCAACCAGAGTTCGGCGCTCGTGTTCCGGTTCGTCCGTGACATCGTGACCTCAACTCCAGTGATCGACGTGGCGCTGCTGACGAACCAGCAGGACATCGAGATCACCGGATCCGGCGTCGAGGACGGAGCGACGGTAACCGTCTCCGTCAACGGACTGCCGGTCCAAGCGTTCGCGGACGGCGGGGTGTACCGCACCTCCCTGACACGCCTCCAAGACGGCTCCAACGAGTTCGTCGCGACAGCGACCGATGCCGTGGGCAACACCGCGTCAAGTGAACCAGTGACCGTCGTCCTGGACACGACGCCGCCGGACGTCACGTTCCTGGCTCCGATCGCTGGCTCCGCCGTCGATGGTTCAGCCGACACCATAGCCGCGCAAGCGGACGACGCGAGCGGCATCGACCTGGGTTCCATCGCGCTGTCGGTGGACGACGCACTCGTCGAGGCGACGGTGTCCGACACGGGGTTGATCGAATACGCCGCTCCCGCGCCCTTCGAGGGCGCGGACCCGCTACGCCACTTCGTGAGCGTCACTGTCAGCGACCTCGCCGGAAACGAGGCAAGGCTGGGGACGGAGTTCTTCGTGGACGACACGAAGCCGGCGATAGACGGCATCGTCCCGGCCGACGAGGAGGTCCTACAGACGGTCGAGCCACTGGTCGCGGCCACGATCGCCGCAGCCGATTACGACCCTGAAACGGTCGACCTCCTCTTCGGCGTCGACGGCGACGCCCTCGCGTCGGTCACCGGAGATGCCCTCTACAAGCTGGACATACCCGCCGGTCAGGTATCGTACGCACCGTTGCTTGAGGACGGTGCGACGTACCGCGTCATCCTGCGCGTGAGCGACGCCGTCGGGAACGCCACGGAAGAAACGTGGACCTTCACCGTGGACCTCGCCGCCGAGGATGACTCCGACCCGCTCGTCACGATCCTGTTCCCGCAGCCTGGTGAAAGTGTCGATGATAGCGGCTTGGACATCCTGTCGTTCGCGGTTGGCGATTCGGCCGGCATCGACGGCGTCACACTCTTCGTGAACGACCCGTCCGGCGGCTCTCCGCTCGCATTGGGCGGCCTCGTGGATCAGGGCGTGGCGGAGTTCGACGAGAAAACTGGCGTCGTGCGCCTTCATGGGCGACGCATCTTCGTCGCGATGCAGTTGCGTGGCGGCGGATTCAGCTTCGACCCATTGGAGTTGAACGCGCTAGAGCGTAGCCTGACCGGCGGCGACAACGCGTCGTTCGACCCGCTCGAACTGAATTCGCTGGAGCGCAACCTGTCCGGCGACTCTGGTGGCGCGGAAATCGGCGCGCTGGAGCGATCCCTCAATTCGAGCGCTGGCCTACTCGGCATCGGCACGAACAACATCGGGATTCAGGTCGCGGACCTCTCCGGGAACGTCTCGTTCGCCACTTGGTCGTTCCAAGTGTCCCTCGAGCCGCCGGACGCGCCGACCTTCGAAGCGGCGCGAACACTCACCAAGTTGCGTGATGCCAGCGTGACCGGGCGAGTGCCGAATCTCGCTGGCAGCACTTCGCTGCCGGTCACGGTGGCGCTGCGTGTGAACGGTGTCGCGGCGGGGCTGGTCGAAATCAACGAGGCGGCGGGCGACTTCTCCGTCGCAAGCGTCAGCCTGAATGCCGGCGAGAATCTTGTCACGGCCACCGCTCAGGACAGCGCCGGCAATCTGAGCGATCGCTCCGAAACACTGACGATCGTGCTTGACGAGAAGCCACCGTCGCTGTCTGTTGATCCGATCGCTTCGGCGTCGGCAGGCGCGTCCCTGATCATCACCGGTGTCGTCACGGACAACGAGGAGGGCGACCTGTCGTCGCTTACGGTCTTTGTGGACGGCGAGGCTACTGAGCTGGCGCTGGCGCAGGGGCCGTTCTCCGCGACCGTGTCGCTGTCAGACGGGAGCAACGAGATAACGGTGGTCGCGACCGACCTCGCGGGGAACGAGACGTCCTCGGAGGCCGGCGCCGTCACTGTCGATGTCTCTGCGCCTACCACGGCGCCGGTGTCGCTGTCTGCCACTCCGACGTCCGACGCGCGCGGCGTGCGGTTGACCTGGCCGGCCGATGAAAACGCAGCGGCGTACACGCTGTACCGCTCTTCGGTCGCGTTCACCGACGGGTCGGGGTTGACGCCCGTCGTGGCCGGCGTGGCTGGGACCTCCTACACGGACAACGCCGTCCTCAGCGGCTCGACCGTCCACTACGCGGTGGCGTCCGTCGACGCAGCCGGCAACAGCGATCCCTCGGTCATCTCTCCCGTCCTCGCAACCGCGTTCATCAAGGACCGCGGCGGAGTGGCCCTGAGGGCCGACGGCACGCGCCTCTCCATTCCCCTACGTGGCCTGTTCGCGAACGTGCTGCTGGCGGCTACGGTGGAGCTCTCGGCTCCGGCTTCGACTCCCTCCTTGGCGGGAGCCGTCAACGGTACCGCGCGCGAGGTGCTTGCCCGCACATCGACAGGCGCGACGCTGACGGCGTTCAATCTGCCGGCTACGCTGAGCATCCCCGTCCCGGCGGGTGTGGAGATCAGTGACGAGTCTCCGACGGTGTACACGCTGGACGGCGCGTCATGGGACGCGCTCGCATCCACGCCCAGCGCCTCGCTGCGGACATCAACTGCGCCGATCCTGGGTTCGGGCACATTCCAGCTTGGCGAGCCGGGCGCGGTCTCCCAAACCCCTTGGGACATCAACGACGATGGCGTCGTCAACATCCTGGACCTCGTAACTGTCGCGTCGGTCTTCGGGTCTACCGTGTCTCCGGGCACGCCAGCCGACGTCAACGGCGACGGGGTTATCAGCATCATCGACCTCGTGACCGTGTCCTCGCATTTCGGCGAGCAGACCGGTTCGGCCTCTGCGGCTCCCGCCCGCGCGCCTGAAGGCGCTGCCACAGCGGCAGTGCGTCTTAGCCGCGTGAGGGGTGATGGCGTCACCGCGGAGTTCGAGGTGCACGCGCGCTCCGCGGCTGCGTTGGCCGGGTACGAGTTCAGGCTGGTGTTGCCGGAAGGCGCGTCCGTAGTCTCAGCGTCCGCAGGCGACCTGCTGGACGGGGACGTGTTCTGGATGCCGCCGGTCGTTGGCGAGGGATCAGTGCACATCGCCGCTGCCAGGCTGGGCGCCGGCACAGCGGAGTCAGGCGTTGTCGACGGAGTGGCCGCGCGCATCGTCGTGCGTGCCGCGGAAGACGCGGCAGCCTCGGAAGCGTTCCTGCGCGACATCAGGCTCGTCGATACGCGCGGCGATCTGGTCGCGCATCGCGTCGGGCCGCCCGTGGCGCTCGCGCAGTCGGCGTTCGCGACCGACCTACTGCCGAACTACCCGAACCCGTTCAATCCTGAGACGTGGATTCCGTTCACGCTCTCGGCAGACAGCGCGGTGACGGTGCGCATCTACGGCGTCGACGGCGCGCCGATTCGCGTCCTCGACCTCGGGTTCGTAGAGAGCGGCGACCACAGGCGGCGAGAGGCCGCGGCGTACTGGGATGGACGCAACGACCTAGGCGAGCGGGTGGCCAGCGGCGTCTACTTCTACGAACTGGAAGCCGGCGATTACCGCGAGATGCGCCGTCTCGTGGTCCTGAAGTAGCTAGTCCGAGAGCAGCCACGAATCGCCGACCGACCATAGGACCGACACATCGGCTCCGGGTTGAACTTGCCCGGAGCCGCCACCAGTCGGCTCCACGACGACCAGTTCGGCTTCATCTCCCACGCGTACCCGGTACTCAACCGTTGCGCCGAGGTACGTCCTGTCTGCGACCGTGCCGGCCAGGCCGTTGGCGTCGCCGGTTGGTTCTGATCGCGGGACCAGCCGGACGTGTTCGGGCCGGACGCTCAGCGTGGAGCGCTCCCCGGGCGCGAGGTGAACCCGCGCTTGCGCGCGCAAGCGTGCTGCTCCGACGCCGACTGTTTGGGTCAGCGCCACACCGGCGTCAACAGATAGCACCTGGACGGGCACGAAGTTCGTGGCGCCGATGAAGTCCGCCACGAACCGATTCGAGGGATGCTCGTAGACATCCGGCCCCGGCCCGACTTGCTCCACGCGCCCGCCGTTCATCACCGCCATCCGGTCTGATAGCGCCATCGCCTCGTCTTGGTCGTGGGTCACGTAGACGAACGTGATGCCCACCTCGCGCTGGAGTCGCTTCAACTCGTCGCGCATCTCCTGGCGCAGCTTGAGATCCAACGCGGCCAACGGCTCGTCGAGAAGGAGCACCGACGGGCGGTTGACGAGCGCGCGCGCCAACGCAACGCGTTGCTGCTGTCCGCCGGAGAGCTCGGTCGGGCGGCGCCCCTCGCAGCCGTGGAGGCGCACCATGTCGAGCGCATCGCCGACCGCGGCCCGGATATCCGAGCGGGACGCCTTGCGCACACGCAGTCCGAACCCTACGTTCTCTTCCACGGTCATGTGCGGGAAGAGGGCGTACTGCTGGAACACCGTGTTGACGTCGCGACGGTGTGGCGGTACGTGGGTCGTCGAGACGCCACCAAGGCGCACGTCGCCCGCGTCTAGCGTCGCGAACCCCGCGATGACCCGGAGCGTGGTCGTTTTGCCGCAGCCGCTGGGGCCAAGGAGTGAGAAGAACTCCCCGTGCGCGATCGCGAGGGAGACGCCGTCGACGGCTACAACGTCGCCATACGCCTTGCGGATGTCCACGAGTTCGATAGCGTGGCTGACTGGGTTCGTCATCCCGAGTGGGCGGCCACGGCCTCGCGCGCGTAGCGCACGAGTTCCGGGTCGTTCGCGAACCGGCGGACGGCTCGCACGAGGCCGTCGAGGTGGTCGTGCATATGCGCGTTCGCGCGCTGGATGCGCTTCTCCAGGTGATACTCCCCGAGGCGCTCTATCGCCTGCCGGATGACGTGCACCAGTCGCATGAACAGATCATCGACCTCGCTGGTCTCGAAGAGGATTGCCATACGAAACGCGTCCTTGAGCGTGTACGCGCCGCGGGTAACACGCTCCTCGTTCTCTCGAAGCACTTCGGCGAGTTCGGCGAGGGTCGCGGCGTCGACTGTCTGGACGGGTTCATTCATCATGCCCGCGCGCTCACACAGGTTCCGACCGAAGTTGACGATGACGTAGTGCTCCCACTCCTCGCTGCTCATTTCCTCCCAGAATTGGGCAACCCGGTCGTCGTCAGATCCCAGACGGATCATGAAGTCCGAGTATAGCTTCGCCGTCTTAAGCTCGAATTCCTCGCAAGCGTCGAACAACTGCTGCACAGATACTAATGCCACGTGTTACCCCTCCTCAGTTACGCCCAGGCCGGAGGGCGCGTGACAGTTTCGCTGCGAACGGACACTTACAGAATGTAGCGGCTTAGATCCTCGTCCTGCACGATGTCGGCGAGTTGGGACCGCACGTACGCGCGGTCGATGGTAACTGTCACACCGGACATGTCCGACGCTTCGAAGGACAGTTCGTCGAACAGGCGTTCCATGATGGTGTGCAGCCGGCGGGCGCCGATGTTCTGGCTGTGGTCGTTGACCTGCCGCGCCAGGGCGGCGATTTCCTCTATGGCGTCGTCGGTGAATACAACCGTGACACCCTCGGTCGCGAGTAGCGCTGAGTATTGCGTTGCGAGCGCGTTGCGTGGCTCCGTCAGAATCCGGCGGAAGTCCTCCTCGGTGAGGCTGTCCAACTCGACGCGGATGGGGAACCGGCCCTGTAGCTCGGGAATGAGGTCGGACGGCTTCGACACGTGGAACGCTCCGGCAGCGATGAAGAGCACGTGGTCCGTGCGCACGGGCCCGTACTTCGTCGTCACGGAACAGCCCTCGACGATAGGCAGGATGTCGCGCTGCACGCCCTCTCGCGACACATCCGGCCCTTGACGGGCTTCACGGCCGGCGATCTTGTCGATTTCATCGAGGAACACGACCCCCGCCTGCTCGGCTCGCTGCACCGCCTCAGCATTGACGCGGTCCATGTCGAGCAGGCGCTCGGACTCCTCGGCGAGCAGCACTGGCCGCGCCTCGGCCACTGTGACGGTGCGCTTCTTCGTCCGTTTGGGGATCATCCCGCCGAGCATCTCGCGGATGTTGATGTCCATCTCTTCGACGCCGCCAGGCGTCATCACTTCCATGAACGGCGGCGGTCGGTGCTCAACGTCGATGTCGATGGCCGTCGCCTCGAGTTCACCGTCTCGCAGCTTCTGTCGGAAGCGTTCGCGCGTCCGTTCGAACCGCTCGTTGGCGGGAGCGGCCTCCGTCGCTGGCTCCCAGGCGTCGTCTGGATCGACGGACGCTGCGCGCGACGGCTGGTAGGCCGGTGGCGTTGGGATGAGCGCCTCGACCAGGCGGTCTTCCACATGCTCGTGCGCGCGTGCCTCAACGTCGGCGAGGTGTTCAGCCTTCACCATGCCGATGGACGCCTCGACAAGATCGCGGATCATCGACTCCACATCGCGGCCTACATACCCCACCTCGGTGTACTTGGACGCCTCCACCTTTATCAGCGGCGCGTTCGCCAGCCTCGCGAGGCGTCTGGCTATCTCGGTCTTGCCGACCCCAGTCGGCCCAATCATGAGGATATTCTTGGGCGTGACCTCGTCGCGCATGTCGTCGTCCAGCATCTGGCGACGCGCTCTATTGCGCAACGCGATGGCGACGGCGCGTTTGGCGTCTCCTTGGCCGATCACGTAGCGATCCAGTTCGGCGACGATCCCGCGCGGGGGCAGCGTGATATCGAGGGCCGTACGTTCTGCTTCGCCCGCCCTGTCCTGCGTCGTGGCTTCGCCGGGCAAGGTCGCCGTGCTATCGGGATCGGTCATGGGGTCCTTCCCACGCTACCAACTCAAGGTCTCCACCGTGATGTGGGTGTTCGTGTAAATGCAGATGTCGGCGGTAGTCACGAGCGCTTCGCGCACGATCTCCGAGGCGGATAGGTCGGTGTGTTTCGTCAGCGTTCTGGCGACGCCGAGAGCTATGGACGAGCCCGAGCCGATCGCGACCACCCCGTCATCCGGCGTCAACACGTCGCCTCCTCCGGACACGAGGAGCGACTCCTCGGGGTCGCAGGCGATGATTTGCGCCTCCAGCCGCCGCAACGCCCGATCGCTTCGCCAGTCCTTCGCGAGTTCCACGGCTGCGCGCGGAAGGTTGCCGTTGTACTCTTCGAGCCGCGCTTCCAGCTTTTCGAACAGCGCGAGGGCGTCCGCGGCAGATCCCGCGAAGCCGGCGAGCACGCGGTCGTCGTACATCCGGCGCACCTTGACGGCCTGGTGCTTCATGACCGTGTCGCCGAGGGTGACCTGCCCGTCGCCACCGATCGCCACTTCGCCGGCCCGCCGCGCCGCCACGATCGTCGTCGAACGCATTTTCACTCCATCACCACCTTGCCATACACGCGCAGGAGTAGGGCGTAGCTGATCATCGTGAAACCCAAGTACGCCGCGCCGAACCTGATTCCGACGCCTATGGGGTGGAAGGCGAGTGGTACGCGCCGGCTGAAGCCCATCAGGAAGTACCAGAGGCACGCGCCGCTCATCGCCCACGCGAGCGGCACGAACGCCCACGCGGCGCCGACCTGCCGATCCGGCATGAGCGATGCATTCCAATCCCAAAGCCCGGCGCCCGTCCCGAGGTGCTCGAAGGCGAGGCCGACGCAAAGAGCGATGAACGCCGCCACCGGCACGCTGACGACTGCCGAGCGTGACATCCTCAGCCTGACATAAGAATACAACAGCGCAGAGAATAGGATCGCCCTAGACGCCTCGACGCCCGCGGAGATCGGCGCGAACGGCGCTTCCGTGCGCATGTGGAACAGGAACCTCGCCTCGACGAAGCCCCAGTCGCCCGTCGCCACCACGGCGCCGGCAACGAGACCTCCGAGCAGCGCCCGTCGCGCGTCGGCAGACGACCCCTGCCGCGTCGCTCGATGCAACGCGATGCCTGCGACGGCCGCTGACAGGGTCGCGACCCACGCGTTGCCAAGGATGAGTCCGCACAGCGCGAGGATGGCGGCGGCGAGGACGTAGAGGTCGCCCGGCATGCCCGGATCACCGCCCCTCGGACAGGCGCGCCGCGTTCATCTCGGGGAGGCCCGCCTTGACGATCTTGATTTGCGCCTCGCGCACATCATACGGGACTCGGAACAGCGCGAGTCGACGTTCGTCGGGGTCGAAGAGCGCGTACGCAGCGCGTGGATCACGATCCCTCGGCTGCCCGACGGATCCGGGATTGATGAGGTAGCGCGCGTCTTCGCGCAAGGTCACCTCGGCGCCGCTTTCGTAGGGCAGCTCCACGGTGCTGCCGTCCCACTGCGCGTAGATACAGGCACGGTGCGTGTGCCCGAAGAACAGAATGGAACAGTCCATGTGCTCGAACGTCGCGTGCGCGTCCGATGGCGCGAAGATGTAGTAGTCCTCGTCGAACCAACTGCCGTGGCATAGACCGACCGTGTCGGTCGCCAGCACCGGCCCGCGTGGCAGGAGGCGAAGCGCCTCAGCCGCTTCAGGCGAGATCAACTCGCGCGTGCGAAGCGCTGCGTCCCGCGCGATCGGCGAGAACGTGTCCGGTTCTTCGATCCCGCTGACCACCTTGTCGTGGTTGCCACGCACCACACCGGCCAGTTCTGGGGAGGCTAGCCAGTCGATCACGTATTCCGCGTCCGCGCCGTAGCCCACAGCGTCGCCAAGGAACCACACGGCGTCGACACGCCGAGGTTTCATGTGGGCAAGAACGGCTTCGAGGGCTTCGGAGTTGGCGTGTATGTCGCTCAGGATCGCTACGCGCATACAGTCGCCTCAGAATATGCGCGCGGCCAGTACGCGCCCGCGAGGGCCTGTGGCTTGGGGGCCCAATTCTACACGCGGCCGCGAGCCGTCGACAAGAACGGGCATCGGCCCGACCGGTCCAACGCCACGTTGGCTGTGTTGCGTCGGAGCCAGGGTCGTCGACGGGCGTCGGCGCGGCCCACATGGGACATACCCCCGAATCGGCCGCGACCGACGTATGGGGTCAGCGTCTCGACGATCGGCCGACTACCGCGTCCCGCGCGGACGCGCGGAACTGGGCTCGGGTGGCGCCAAGTCGGAGTCGAGTGTGGGGCCTGCAGCCGCTCGTCGAGCTTCCGGGCCGGATGCGGCTCGCCCGAGTCCGTTCCTTCTGGGACGGTGGCTTCGCGTGACGTCCGAGCGGGGCTGTGTCGACGCCATGGGCCGACGCGGACGGCCGGGTACCCGTCGTTGTGCGATGTCGGCGCGGCCGCTACGATGGGAGACCACAACTCGACAGAGACAGCGAGAGGACGCGTCATGCCCGTAGGCGACGGCAACGCCATCATCCCCGGCTGCGGAACCCACCATATAGCGGTCCAGACGCGCGACTGGGAGACGTCGCTCGCGTTCTACACCGAAACTCTCGGCATGACAGCCGTCGCGGAATTCGGCTCGCCGGACAGGAAAATCGTCCTGCTGGATACCGGCGACGGCAGCCACATGGAGCTGTTCCAGCCTACGGACAGCAGCCCCGGTGAAGGCGACCCGGCCCCGAACGACCCCGTGATCCATTTTGCGCTCGCGACGAGCGACACCCGCGCGGCGACCGAGCATGTCCGCGCGGCCGGGTGCGAGATCACCGTCGAGCCCACTGACGTCGATCTCGGCGCGTTGAGCGTCACGATCTCCTTCTTCAAGGGCCCGAGCGACGAGGTGATCGAGTTCTTCCAAACGCACTAGGGCCTGGGTGACTGATCGCCGGGCGGTCACGGGACTTCCGACGCGTAGGCCCGGCCAGGGCTGACCATGTAAGCGCGTGGCGCGCTTGATGTGTGCTGCCACCCCGCACCCTCTGCGTGGGTGTTCCGCGGACACCGGCGTGCCCTGCCCGGCTCCACCGCGAGGACATTGAGGGATCGCAACCCGCGCGCTGACCGCGGCGCCCAGCCAACCGGCCACACAGGAGCAGAACCGTGCCCGAGTCCGACCTGGGCGACATCGGCGCCGACGAGTTTCGCGAGCACGGTCACGCTGCTGTTGAGTGGATCGCGCGGTACTTGGAGGGGATCGAGGCCCGACCGGTGCTATCGCGCGCCACACCGGGGCAGGTGCGGGCGGGCATCCCCGACGCGCCTCCTGAAGAGGCGGAGTCACTCACAGACATCCTCGCCGATATCGACCGCGTGGTGATGGACGGCATCACGCACTGGAATCACCCGGGGTTCATGGCGTACTTCGCGATCAGCGGGTCCGGCCCGGGCATCCTCGGCGAAATGCTCACAGCCGCGTTCAACGCGAACGGCATGCTCTGGAAGACATCCCCTGCGGTCACCGAACTCGAGGAGGCAACCCTCGATTGGCTGAGGCAGATGCTCGGCCTCGACGCCGGGCTGCGCGGCATCCTCATGGACACCGCGTCGATGGCCACGTTCTCGGCGATGGTCGCTGCTCGGGAACGCGCGACCGGCGGCGAGACTCGCCGCCGGGGCATGGACGGGCACCGGCTCCGAGCGTACACGTCCGAGGAGGCGCACTCGTCTGTCATCAAGGCCGCGATATCGTGCGGCATCGGTGAGGAAGGCATCCGCCGCATCCGCGCGGACGGCGCCTTCTGCATGGACGCCGACGCGCTGAGCGCCGCCATCGAGGAGGACATCGCTGCCGGCTGGACGCCGTTGTTCGTGGTGGCCACTGTCGGGACGACGTCGACTACAAGCGTGGACCCAGTTGGCGAGATCGTCGCCGCGTGTCGGCCACACGGCATCTGGACCCACGTCGACGCCGCCTACGCGGGGATGGCGGCTATCGCCGACGAATACCGGTGGGCGCTCGAGGGCTGCGAGAGCGTGGACTCGCTGGTGGTGAATCCGCACAAGTGGCTATTCACACCTATCGACTGCAGCGCATTCTACGTCCGCGATCCGGCCGCGCTCCAGGAGGCCTTCAGCCTCGTCCCCGAGTACCTCCGCACGGAGGATCGAGACGTCACGGACTACATGGATTGGGGCCTACAGCTTGGGCGTCGGTTTCGCGCGCTGAAGTTGTGGATGGTCATCCGCCGATTCGGACGAGCTGGTCTGGCCGCGCGTATCCGCGAGCACATCCGTCTTGCCCACGTCTTCGCTGCCCGCGTCGAGAGCGACGATCGGTTCGAGCTGATGGCGCCCGCTCCGTTCAGCACGATCTGCTTCCGCTACCGGCCGCATGGCATGTCTGACGAGCCGGCGCTGCGCGACCTGAACGCCGCGATACTGGACGCGGTGAATGCCACGGGTACCGTCTACCTGTCCCACACGGCGCTGCGCGGCGCCTACGTACTACGCCTCGCCGTCGGCAATCTGCGGACCACAAAACGGCACATCGAACAGGCTTGGGTCGCCGTGACGGAGTCGCTCGGCCATTTGCCGATCCACTGAACGCATGCTACGCTGTCGCCGCCGCGTTTCTGCCGCTGCTCCAGGAGTTCGGGGGGTCGGCAGGGGGAGGCATTACAGCCACATAGGAGTCGCTCACAGACGCGCAGGCGAAGGTGAGACTCCTGCTAGGAGAGCAAATGGCGCGAGCTCGACGATCCCGCGCGAGGATACCCTCGTACATTGGCGAAGTGGACACGCTCGTCGGCGACTACGTGGCCGAAAACGTCGACACGCCCCCGGAAGACACGCTCACGGGGGTGCTCGACCTCGTGAACGAGTATCTCGACGATGTCGGCGTGTGGGTGGACCTGAAGCGCTCGACCGGGGCTCGGAGCTACTTTTCGGCGGGCTTCCCGGACACACTGCGAACGCCCTTGGCCGAGGACTTGGCGGGCAAGCGCAGCGATATCTCAGACGTCTACGCGGCGGAGATCGCGGGGCTCCACGTTCGCGCGGCGCCGCTGGAGCGCGACGGCGTCAACGTCGGCCTCTTGGGCATTGCGCAATCCGCGCCGTTCGCCGAGCACGCAGTAGAGCTTCTCCGGCGCCTCGAGGCGCGGCTTGAGTCCGTGCTGTATGCGCCAGATGACCCTGCGCCGCCGGCCGACGGCCCGCCCACTGCCGAGGCACCACCGGCGGGCGCGCCAAACCCCACGGACGCGACGCCGGAGACGGGCGCCGCGCCCCCTGACGAAGACATCCAGGACGCAAACGAGCCAGAAGACATCGCGGAGGCGCCGGCCGCGGACGAGAAGCAGGAGGCTAAGAGGCCCACAGTGGAACGTCATACACTCCGCTCGGAAGTGAAGGAGGCCCTGGATCGGGAGGGTCTCGACGGCATCGGCGACGCGCTGGCGCTGCTGCAGACGTACACGTCGTCAGAACGCGCGGCGGTCGTGTACCTGGACGACTACTACGAGGAATCCACACTGCCGCACTCCCGCGGCATCAACACCGTATTCGTGGCTGATGGCGCAGTGACGGACGCCCCGGTCCGCAGCTACCTGCTCAACGAGGGTCTGGGCGGCAACCTGATCGCCTACTCGGGCGAGGTGGGCGACTCGGAACACGCCATGGCGGCGCTGGGGATTGTGAGCGCGCCGGGCGACGACGCGCCGCACTACGACAGCGTGACGCTCGAGGACCGCACACGGCATCCGAACGCGACCATTGGGAAGCTGTTCCTCGTGGGTGGCGCGTCGCTAGACCCGTCCGAGGCTGATGTTGTCGACTCCGTGGCGATGCAGATCGAGACGAAGCTCGCGCACTACCACTCGATGAAGCGAGAGCTATCGGTCTCGCTGCCCGCGGGCCAGGCTGAGTTCCTCATCCGTCGGCCCGACATTGGCCACTGGGTATTCGACAGCCCACGCCAGGTGGAGATCGCGCTCGTACAGGGCGGCATCCACGACTTCGCCGACATCGTCCAGCGCGTGGGAGATCCGCAGGCTACGATCGGCGGGGCGCGTGGCTGGGTGGACCGGATGCGGTCCCTCACGACATCGCACGGCGGCTACTTCGACGACGACGCTGGCGACTCCGCTACGTGCATGTTCGGCCCGCCGTTCTACGAGGCCGCCTCCGCAGCGCTCGACAAGGTGGAGACGGTCGCGGACATGGAGGAGTTCATGGACGCCGTGCCGCCCGACGCGGGCCGGTACGCGTACGGCGCAGTGATGTTCGCGCTAGACGCGATTGCCGCCGCGAGCGACTCAGATCTTGGCGGCGAACCGCTGCAGATATCGGTGGGCATCGAGGTGAGCGCCGTCACTGTCGGTAATCTGTCGCGCGGGGCGGGATCGCTGACGGCCATCGGCGACGGGGTCAGTCACGCGGGTCGCCTGCAAGAGACCGCAGGGCCGGGTCAGATCGCGATCGGGCCAAACTGCCACGCTGCCATTGAGAGCTACCGCGGTGCCAGCCTCGCCACCGATCTGCCGTTCGAGATGACGTCGGGCGGCAACGTGCAGCTCAAGGACGCCGACGAGCCTGCGGCGTACTACGTGGTCACCGCTCGCGGCTAGCTACTCCGTAGGCAGCGCCGCGCCGACGACCTTCGCGAGACCGGCCGGGTCGGCGTACTCCTCGATGGGGAGTATGTCGGCGCCGGCAGCCCGCCAATCACGCATCTCCCGCCATTCACTGCCGCGGCCACGCATGACCACCGGCAGCGTCGGCGCGCGCATCTCGCGCAGCGACGCAACTAACGCCTCCGGCGGACGGCCGGTGTCGGACACGTCGAAGACCACGACCCTCGAAGCCGCCCCCAAGGTTGCGAACGCGGCCGCCGTGTCTTCCTCGATCTGCCCCCGCAAATCGAAGACGACGGGTTGTAGGCCGGCGGCGTGCACGGCCGCCCGGACGTCATCGAGGTCCGCGTAGCGCCGGTCGTCGTACCGGCCGCAGATGAGGACAATCCTCGCCTTGATCTCGTCCACGACTGCCTGCACCGCTGCGCTCTGGCACATCAACTGGACGAACAGAGCGAGGGACAAGTCGTCGACGGCGATAAGCGGCGTGCCCTCCGGACTGATCCGGAGGCGTTCCTGCACGGCCGGCACGCCCTCCGCGGCCCACAGCGAAACGCCGTGAGCGCGACAGTCGCGGAAGGTGGCGCCCCCCAGACGGGCGGCAACCAGCGACGCGTTCGAAAGGTCGGCGGCGGAGAGGTCGGCCCCCGACAAGTTGGCCTCTCGGAGGCTGGTGTCGCTCATGTCCGAACCGACGAGCGTCGCCCCGGCGAGGATCGCCTTCCGCAAGTTGCACTGGCTCAGGTTGGCGCCCGTGAGGTCCGCACCTGACAGGTCAGCGCCTACGAGTTCCGCGCGTCGCAGGTCCGCGTTGGCCATCTTGGCCCCCTTGAGGTCCGCGCCGTTCAGCACAGCTCCTCTCAAGTCGACCTCGGTGAGGTCGGTATCGCGCATGTTGGCGCCGGAAGCGTCCACGTTCTTTAGGTCGGCGCTGGCGAGGACCGATTCGTAGAGGTTGGCGCGCAGTAGGGTGGCCTCAGGGAGGACAGCTGCGCGCAACGAGACGTTGAACATGAAGGCGTCGGATAGATCGGCGCCGGTAAGGTCGGCCCCCGAGAGGTCGGCGTCGCGTAGCGCTGCTTCTTGCACGTCCGCGTCTATCATCCGCGCGCCGCGCAGGTTCGCCTGCTGCATCCTGGCCGCGCGCAGGGACGCCTCGGATAGGTCCGCGCGGAGCAGTACCGCCTCTTGTAGGTCGGCGGCGTCAAGACCCGCGCCCGCGAGTCGCGCTTCCACCAAGTCGCCGTGCGTCAGCGCGCAGCCGGTCATGTTGGCTCCCGCGAGGTCGACGCCCTCCAACGGCGTGTGGCGTAGGTCGGCGTCCGATAGGTCAGGGACGAGCCCCGGACTATCGCGGCGCCAGCGACTCCACGCGGCGGCTCCCTGGTTCAAGACGTCGAGATGCTCGGCATTGGCCAATTCGCGGGCCTTCCGGGTCGGTCGGGGTGAGAGCCGCAGCGGGTGGGACATCGGCCGCGCGGATGATACGGCCGCCGGCGCCCTCGGTCAATCGGGCGCGCCGGAGCCGTTGGCATCTACCAATCTCCGTAGCGTGCGCAGGTCGTCGCGCAGCCGTTCCAACGCCGACGCAGCATCCACTAGGCGGCCCTCGCCGGTCGCGCGGAGGTATTCGTCGAGGTCGGCGTTGGCGGATCTGGCCACGTCGGCGACGGTGCGCGTGGCGGGCGAGGCGAACGCCCCTCGCCTAAGAGAGCGGGACACGTCCAGGGGGAAGCCAGCCAGGACCTCGATGTCCTCGGCGACGGTCTCATACTGCTCGCGGGCGATCCTGAGCCCGTAGCTGCCGGGCATGATGGTCTCAATACGGTAGGCGCCGGACGGGTCCGTCACCGCCGCGCCAGGCAGAGGATCGCCCGCCTCCGTGTAGACAGAAACCACCGCCTCGGAGACCGGGTCGCCGCGCGCGTCGGTGATCGTGCCCGCGATGATCCCGAACTCTCCAACGCGAAACGCGGCGCGGAGAGCGCCCTGGAAGGTCGTGTCGGAGCCAAGTTTGTCGTCGGCGACGATGATGACGAACTTGAGCTCTGGCATGCTCTCGCCCTCCTCGCCGGTTGCCCGAAGGTAGACGGGCTCCGCGTAGACGAGGGCATGGGTCCCCTCCTTGGTGAGGACGGGCAGGAGCAGGAGGTTGCCGCGAATGACCTCCGACCCGCGCTGCCCCAGGAGGGTGAACTGCCCGGACAGTTCGGTGTCTTGGTCGATGCGGTTCTCTATCTGCTCCGGGCCGTCCACCTCCTCGGCACGCGAGAGCACGTAGCAGGTTAGCCTGCCGTAGTTCTCCCGATCGGAGCCGGCGACGAGCCACGCGGTGAGCCGCTTCGTTGTGGCAGGCGGGGCGAAGGGGATGACGCTTACGAATTCCGGCCCGCCCTCGCCAGGCATATCCATCACGGTGTAGTAGGGCATCATCGGCTGGAGTTCGTCACTGTGGAACAGCTCGCGTGGGAGCTTCCACGCGTCGCCGCCAGTGATGAAGATCACCGGGTCCTGCACGTGGTAAGTCGCGTACACCGACGCCTGCGCCCACAACATGTAGTCCGGGTACCGCAGATGCGACCGCAACTCGTCGGGCATGGTCTCAATAGGCGAGAACAGTTCCGGGAAATGGCTCCGGTATGCGGCGAGCAGGGGGTCGTCCTCGTCTGTGGAGTAGAAGCGCACATCGCCGTTGTAGGCGTCGACCACTGCGACGGCGGAGTTGCGGATGTAGTTCAGCCGTCGGAGGTCGGGCTCGTCGTGGTTGGGGCCGCCGAGATCGCGAATCCGAGCGCCGTCGGCGTCCCGCGGGACGAGCGGGGCGGAGTAGGGGTAATGATCTGTTGTCGTATAGAGGTCGATGATCCACCAGAGCTTGCCGCTGTCCTCCCCAACCACGAGAAACGGGTCGGGGTCGAACTTCAGGAACGGCGCTAGCCGTCGCGCCCGTTCCAACACGTTCCGGTGCAGCATGACGCGCGTATCGGGCCTCAGGGCGCGCGAGTACGCTACGCGCCACGGCTCCTTCAGCCGTGAGGCGAAGGCGAGCCGCCGCACGCCCATTCTCCGCCCGACCGCGAGGCCCCCCGTTCCGGCGTACCGCGTGTATTGGAACCTGCCTTCGACAGGGTAATCCACCTCCATCTCCGTGCCGTCGACGAGCACGTACTCCTTCGTTATCTCGCCGTAGTACACCTCGGGTCGACGGACGTGGAGGGGTGCGTACTCGTCGCCGTCCGGGTACTGGAGCGGGATGCCCTTTACCCAGAAGTTGGGGACGCCCGGGTCCTCGGCCTCGTTGACGGGCGCGACCGTGACGCCATAGCCGTGGGTATACCGCGCGCGCCGCGTCAGCCAGTCGGACGTCGCGAGTTTGGCCGGATTGACTTCGCGGGCCGCGATGACCACCTGCCGCAGCCGTCCGTCGATCTCGTATCGATCGACGTCGGGGTACGGGTAGAACTCGTAGTATGGCTGGATCGTGTGGCTCTGCTGCAGCCGTTCCCATACCACGCGGCGGTCCCACAGTTGGACGTTCCGTAGGACCTCAGGACGCGCGACGACATCATCGAAGTCGGCGAGTTGGCGAACGGTTCGGTTCTGCTCGATGGCGTCGAGGTTGTACGCGCGCTGCGTCATGGCGATGTGGTTCGCCAGGAACGGGCGCTCTACTTGGAACGGGTTCGGACGTACCTGGAACAGGTAGACCGTCGCCGGGTACGCCCACACGATAGCGACATAGGCCACCAGCCACGCGGTTGCGACGCCGTACCAGAGGCGGCGCCTACGGAGAAACGCATTCGCTACCAGGACGGCCACCAGGCCAACCAAGGCCACCATGTATACGCGGTACGCCCCGATCTGAACGAGGTCCACATAGCTCACGCCGTAGGGCACTCGTCCGCTCTTGATGACGCTTGGCGTCGCATAAAGCAACGCGCTCGCGGCGACGCGGGAGCGCACCGCGCCGACGAGGAGCAGACCTCCCCAGAGCAACGTGGCGTGGACGGCGATGCCCCTGACCGCCCGAGGCATCGAGCGCGTGTCCCGGTAGTAGTAGTAACGGTACTGGTACCCGACGACGACCAGAGTCGCCCACAAGAGCAGCTTCGCCCACAGTGTGACCCACCGTAGCTTCGGGAAGGCGAATAGGTAGTAGCCGATGTTGCGGTGGAAAATGGGGTCTGCGAATCCCTCGCGGAGATGCTCGGACAGCGTGAGCTCCGCGACGAGGCCACTCGCGGCCTCCTGTAGACCTGCTGGGTCCGGGCTCGCGTAGAACACCTCTGTCTTGGCGTATCTGACGCTCGCCGTACCGCCAGCACGCGAGCCGGACGTCCGTCGGTCGACAGAGGCCCGCGTCCGCTCTAGAATAGTGCCGCCGGCCAGTTCGAGGAATAGACGGTACCCGTCGGACGCCTCGTGCGGGAGCAGGTAGGCGCGGACCGTGAAGTGCGGCGCCTCCGGCGCGCGCTTCAGACCCGTGTCGCCGTCGCCCGCGATGCTGACGTTCGGCGAGTCGGCGAACGCGGCCTGTAACGCGGTGGCGACAGACCCGCGCACCGTCGCGAGGTCCCGGCGAAGATCCGTGTCCCAGGAGACGACGCCTCCCTCATGGCCCGGCGTCCCGACGACGGGCGGCGCCAAGCGCACCGTGGCTCGGACGCGTCCGGCGCCGTGCTCGTACGCGTCCGCATGGACGAAAGCCTCCCACTGACGCATCAGAACAGCCGCCAGTGTGCACGCTACGATCGCGCCAGCGATCAGGAGGAACCTGTGGAACGCGCGAGTGGAGTGGGCTGCCCAATGCTCTCGCCCGGCGGCCAGGCGGCACGTCGACCGCGCTGCCAGCACGTTGGCCGCGATGAAACCGGCCCCCAGCGCCGCGTATTGCCAGAATAGAGTCCACTGGCCGAACACGACCCGCCACATGACCCGGTCGTACCCGGCGGACGCGCCATCTCGGGAGAAGTGTGCATACCAGAGCGTCTCGGTCCACAGGTATGCCGCGTGCGGCCAGACGAGCATCAGGAGAATGCCGCCCGGCACGAGAAGGACGATCGCGCCGACGAGCGTCTGACGGCGATCGCGATCCTGCCTGCCCCTCCACAGGCGCCAACCGGCGAACCATAGCGTCAGCCCGAGGAGGAACAGGTTGGCGGCGAGCGATACGGTCACCGGGAACGCTTTCAACGGCCGCCGCCTCCATGTGCCTGTCGCGCCAGCAGTCTATCTCAGCCGTCGGCCCCTCGCAATTGGAGGCATCGCAAGCGAGTGTTATACTGGATGAACGGCACGCGTTGGCTCTGGAGAACAGTTGTGGGCGGCACGCGCATGTCACTCATGTGCGTCGCGCTGGCGTGTTTGGCGTCACGCGGCGTGTGCGCGTACGATCGGCTCGCGCCTGCGTCCGTAGAGACCCAGGCACGGGCGCTGTCGGTCGCATTGCGGGCGCGTCTGCGGGACATCGCGGGACGGCGCCCCGCCGCGACAGGGCGCCGCCACCCAACGGCGCCGAAGGCGGTGGCGCGGTCCATAGCGGCCGGCGTGTCTCGCCCGTTCCGACCGCGCACTTCTCCTCCATACCGGGAAATCCTCGGCCCCTCTGCTTCGTGGACTCGTGCGCCCGCACACGTGTCTCCGACCCAGGTAGACGTGGAGGCGGCGCGGGCGTGGATGTCGTTCGCACTCGCTAGCCTGCGGCGACCTGTGGCGCCCGAGCAGGTGACGGGATTGGGATCTGGCTGGTTGCTTGGGTCACAGTTCGGCCAGACGCATCCCGGGATCTCGGCGACCGACGGCGCCATCCTCAGCCCGCGGCCACGCAGCCGGACGCAGGCTCGCCTGGACATCTGGCGGCGACGTCGACGGCCGATGCCCCGTCGCGCTCACGCTTGACCCCAACGCACCGAATGGCGCCCATGGACAACTCACGCGGTTTCTCCCGACGACGGTTCATCGCGCTCGCCTCTGGTCTCACGCTGCCCGTGGTCTGGGCCGGATGCCGCAACGACGGCACGTCGGGCCGCGACTCGTCCGCATCCGATGGCGATGATGCACTGTCAATTTCGCTCGCCGACCACCCAGACCTCGATGCTGATGGGGGGTTCGTCACGCTCGAGGGCAAGGGCGCCGCGCCAGCGTTGCTGCTGGTACGCGACGGCGACACGGTGCGCGCGTTCGTGAACCTGTGTACGCACGCGGCGTGTCCGCTACACCCCGACGCCGCCGACAACGTCATCTACTGCGACCGTGACTGCGGCCACGGGTCCGTCTACTCGATGCAGGGCGAGGTGTTGCAGGGGCCTTCCGAGCGGAGCCTGTACGAATTCGAGAGCGAACTGGGCCAGACAGGCGAAACGCTTACCGTCCGGCTCGTCCTCAAGGAGGCGTGATCGGACTGTTGGCCCATGACGGCGTGCGGATGATCCGAATGCGACCTCGACCACCCACAGCGCGCCTCCCTGGCTCGCGCGCGGGGCGCGCATCCTGTCGCTGGTTGTCGGCGTAGGCAGGTGGCATGGTCGCTCGCGGCCTGCCCGTTTCGTTGACCGGGTTCTGGCGCCTCTCTATAATGATCCCGTACCTGGCGCGTTCGTCGTAGCGAAGGGTACGCTCCGGCCGGGTGGCGCACGGATGGTATTGGGCTAGACGGAGGAATCATATGGGCCGCAGGTACAGAGTAGTCGGATGCGCGCTGTTGGCGATGGCGCTCGGAGCCGGCGTAGCACACGCGGCTCAATGGGACTACGTGCGTAAGTACACGATGCCGCGCCATATCAAGGCGATCGACTTCTACGACTCCAAGCACGGCATCCTCGTCGGCAATCGCGCGGCGGTGGGCCGCACCGCAGACGGCGGTCTGACGTGGATCACGGGTGGCCTGAACGCAGCTCTCCCTCCCGAAAAGAAGAACTCCACGTTCCTCGACGTGTTTACCCTCGACGCGCAGCACGCCTGGATCGTTGGCGAGAACGCCGTCCTCTTCGAGACCAACGATGGCGGCGAGGTATGGACGCTGGTGCCCACGCCGGCGCGGGATGTGCTGAACGGCGTGTGGTTCGTCGACCCAGACCACGGATGGATCGGCGGCGACGGTGGGCTCATCTTCAGGACCACGGATGGCGGGGTCACCTGGGAACAGCTCAACACGCGCATGAACAACTCCGTGCGGGGCTTCTTCTTCACGGACACGCTCAACGGCAGCGCGGTCGGTGATGGCGGAACTATTCTCAGCACCGAGGACGGCGGCAATCGCTGGCGCGACATGAAGAGCCCGTCCGCGATGTCGCTCAAGACGGTGCAATACATCGGCGACAGTGGGTGGGTCATCGGCGGCAACGGCGCGGTGGTGGTCTCTTCGGACGGCGGCCAGACGTGGGAAGAGGGCGCGTCAAACGTACCGAACTCCAACGGCATGCCCGAGCCGATCTGGGGCATGCACTTCGTCGATGAACAGCGCGGCGCGGCGTCCGCGGAGTTCGGCGTCGTCCTCCTGACGACGGACGGCGGGCGCAACTGGGAGCCGGTCGATCCGCGACCGACGCTCAACCGCCTCAATGACATCGAGTGGCTCAACAGCACGACGCTCCTCGCCGTAGGCGAGTTCGGGACCATCGTTCGATCGACAGATTCGGGAGCCACGTGGGACTCCGTGTGGAGCAACCCCGACCTGTTCTCCATCTCGTTCGCCGACGCGAACAACGGCTGGGCGGTCGGCACGGGAGGCACCGTCCTTCACACTGTGGACGGCGGGGCGACGTGGGAGCGAGAGCCCATCGCGGTGCCGTTCCAGTTGTTCGGCGTGTCCGCGGTCAGCGCGTCCAGCGCTTTCATCATCGGCGACAACCGGACGTTCTTCGAGAGAACTGGCGGCGCGTGGGAACCGATCCAAAACCCCCGCAGCGAGACCGGCGGTGAAGCTCGCATCGAGTCAGACGACGGCGCCGAGTTGGCACTGGCGACCTACGCGGTCGACTTCGCTCCCAGCGGCAAGGTCGGATGGACGGTGGGCGACCTCGCCAAGGCGATCAGGACTGGCGACGGCGGCCAGCACTGGGCGTCGAGGACTGGGAACGTGCAGATGGCCACGATCAACACGCTGTACGGCGTCGCTGCTGTGGACGACGATAACGTCTTCGCGGTCGGAGCGGCGGGCACCATCGTGTACAGCGGCGACAGCGGAGAGACGTGGACAGAAGCCGCGAAGCCGGATGATGTCTACGAGGAACTGCGCGCCGCGTCTTTCACACCCGACATGCAGCACGGATGGGTCGTCGGCTACGGCGGCACGATCCTCGCCTGGGCCGACGGAGCATTCGTGAAGCAGACGAACGCTTATTCGTCGGATCTGTACGGTGTTGAGGCCGTGTCAGCCACCGAAGCGTGGGCGGCCGGGGCCGGCGGAGCGCTGCTGCACACGACCGATGGCGGCGTGACGTGGCTGCGTGAGAAGTCGCCTACCGGACTGGCGTTCCGGTCCATCGCCAGCAATGGAGCGGGCGTACCTCACGCGGTCGGGCAGTGGGGCATCGTGGTCGCCTACCAGTAGCCGTCGGGAACAGGACCTCAGAAAACGCCGCCTCGGCGACGGGATCGTCGCAGGCGGCGTCTTCGGTGCCCGACGCCCGGGCACATGGCCGCAGCGCGGGTATGGAGGACACCAGATGGAGCGCGATACGTTGTTTGCGCCGCGGTTGCCTGACTGGCGTCAGCCGCCCGCGACCGAGTGGCGAGACGACTCCTCTCTCTACTACGAGGGCGAGACGTACCGGGAGCGCGACACGCGGGTGTTCGCGTACTTCGGACTCCCTCAAGGCCACGCGGGTCAAACGCCGGCGATGGTCCTCGTGCATGGCGGGGGAGGGACGGCGTTTCCACAGTGGGTCCGCATGTGGAACGAGCGAGGCTACGCCGCGTTGGCGATGGACCTCAGCGGTCGCGGGCCAGACGGCGAGCGCCTGCCAGACGGCGGGCCCGACCAAGGTCACGTCGAGAAGTTCCACGCCATGGACGAGGGCCTGACCGAGATGTGGTCGTACCACGCCGTCGCCGCGGTGGCCCGCGGCCTGTCGCTCCTCGCCGCACAGCCCACAGTGGACGCTTCGCGCGTAGGCGTCACCGGGATCTCCTGGGGCGGATACGTGACGTGCATGGTCGCGGGGATCGACGAGCGGATCGCCGCCGCGATACCCGTGTACGGGTGTGGCTTCCTCCATCACAACAGCTGCTGGCTCGAGGAGTTCGAGCGGCTTTCGCCGGATCACCGCGACGCGTGGGTCCGTCATTTCGACCCGTCGAGCCACCTCCCAAACGCGGCGATGCCCATGCTGTGGGTGAACGGCACGAACGACTTCGCCTATCCGCCAGACAGCTACCAAAAGAGCTACCGCGCCGCTCCCGGTCCGACGGCGCTGTGCATCAAGGTCGGCATGGACCACGGGCACGAACCGGGATGGGCGCCCGCGGAGATCGGCCTGTTCGCAGACCAACACCTGCTCGGTGGCGCCGCCCTTCCGACGATAGGGCCCACGGAGATCTGCGACGGGCGGGCGTCGGCGCGTTACTCGGCCGAACGGCCCATTACGTCGGCAGGTCTACACTACGCCATCGACCGCGGGGTGTGGCACGAGCGCGCGTGGACATCGGCGCCGGCCGAGGCCATGGACGGTGTGGCGCACGCGCCCCTGCCGGCAGAACGGCCGGTGGTCGCGTATCTCACGGTAGAATACGATCGCGGCGGCACGGTCAGCGCGGAGCACGTCCTGGTCTCGTAGCGCGGGGCACGCAGTCGCAAGGTCTTTACTTTGATACCAGCCGCGGCGAACATGTATCAGGCTAACGGCCGCCCGGGTTTCGCCCCCTCCACGTGGTATTGGGACACGCGACCATGACAGTGGACTCGATGGGTCCGCGAGCACGCGCCCGCTACTCCGCGTTTGTCGCGCTCTACCAGTTCAGCACGACGTTTGACCGCGTCGAGGAATTGCTGCGCGTGCAGTGGCAGTCGGATGAGGGCCAGACGACCGATGCGCCCATCCGCACGTTCGCGACCCAGCTCGCCACGTTGGCGCTGAAGCACCTTGACACGATCGACCGGCTCATAGAACAATACGCGCAACAGCGAGCCCTCCACCGGATCGCTAAGGTGGACCTCGCGCTCCTCCGGCTTGGCTGCGCGGAGTTGCTGTACATCTCCGACGTTCCGGCCGCAGTGACCATCAACGAGATGGTGGAATTCGCGAAGCAGTTTGGCGCCGATGAGTCGCCCCGGTTCATCAACGCGGTCTTGGATGCGATGCAGGGCCATGGTGACGATGTCGCCGCCTCGGAGAAAGTAGCCAGCCAATGGACCTCAACCGACGCCTGACCCGGCCGAGTTGCATGCGCGCGCTCGTCCCGCTCGTCCTCCTGGCGGTCGCGCTCACGGCATACGGGCGGCAGGAAGCGCGACTCATCGCGGAGTTCGGGTCGAAGGGTACGCAGTCGGGGCAGTTCTCGGAGGCCACGTCCTTCCACGCGGACGGCTTCGGCTCCCTGTACGTTTCCGACTCCACGTACAAACGCATCCAGAAGATGGACACCACGGGTCGTGTGACGCTGGAAATCAGCAACTCGACCCTCGACGGCGTGACGCTGCTGAAGCCGGGGTCCATCGCGGCGGACGCAGCTGGGCACATCTACGTCGTCGACCGGGCGTTCGTGCCTATCGAGGACGTCAGCGAACGGCCGGCATTCTACTACGCGCTGGTTGTGCGGAAGTTCTCTGCGTCCGGCGAGTACGTCGCCACCATCCACTACATGCCGTTGAGCGAGAAGCAGCGGTGGAACGAACCGGCGGCACGCGCTATCACTCCCGGCGGCGCGCCCTCGGCGATCGTGCAGGTGGGAGATCTCGGGCGCACAGTGCTGCTCGCAGTCGCGCCAGACGGCACGCTCTACGTTAGCGACCTCGACACCGTGTACGTGCTCGACACGGCCGGCGAGTACGTCACGCACTTCGCCACGACGGGCGGCGGGCTCGGCCAAACGCACGACGCGCTAGGCATGACCGTGGGCCCGGATGGATCGCTGTACTTCGCGGATACGAAGCACGACCGGGTGATTCGGTTCACCAGCGACGGCGACTACGTCGGCGAATTCGGGGTTTCGGGCACGCGGGATGGCGAGCTGCGAGAGCCGCACGCGATCGCCTTCCAGACCGACGGGACCTTGGTCGTCGCGGACAAGGCCGTCTACACGCGCGTACACGCGACCGAACTTCCTACACGTAAGGACGACCCCTCGCCCGCGCTCGGGCAGACGGCGTTGCCGCCGCAGTACCGGTACAGCTCGACACGGCTCTACACAACGCTCATTGAGCGTGTCCAGCGATTCACGTCGGACGGCGACTACCTCGGCAAGGTGTTGGTGCGATTCCCAACGGACACCGACGAGGGTTGGCATTACGACCTGCGAGCCATCGGGAGCGATGGACAACTCTACTACCAGCACGCGGACACCCTCACCGTGCGCAACTACGTCCCGAGTGACGGGATGTCGTGGGCGACGGTGCACAAGACGTTGCAGCTCAGCTACGATCTGAGCACATTGCGATCCGACCTCGACAACCCGGACCTCGACTCGGCCCTCGGCACCGAGGCCGACTACCGGTCACGTGGCTATCTGTTCCGGGACAAGGATCTCAGTTTCCTCGTGCCAACCGGCACTGTCGGCGCGTCAGCGTTTGGCAACCTCCAGTTCGAATACGACTGGGATGAGCGGGAGCGACTTGCCGTCACCGGGGGGTACTTCGTCCTGCGGTCGCGGAGCGAGCAGATCTTCCAGACCGAGGCAGGCCTCGACCCCGCCCGTTCCTTCCCGATGGACGACCGCGACGTGAACGCGTTCGACTCGGTGGAGATGCAGTTCCGGTGGGAGCGGACGCTGAACCAGGATCCCTACCGCTACCGCGCGATGACGACATTCGCCAACACCTCGTTTGGCAGCTCGAGCAACGTCAACTTCCCGATCCCGCCGGAGAACGGGCCCAAGACGAACTTCATGATGATGCGTACGAACAGCCGCTTCTGGGACTGGGAAGTAGGCGTTGAGTACGACATGTCGCCCGGATTCTACGGGACGATCTCGCTACTGAGAGGCCCGGCACGCGGTGGGTTCAACGGTTTCTGGACGTTTGTGGACCAGACGGGCGCATTGTTCGCCCGTGGATTCAACGAGGGCCAGGAAACCCGCGTGCAACTCGCCTTCGAGGGCTACCTATAGCCTCGGGTTCGTCTCCGCTCTGTTTGAACTTTCCACCCCCGTTACAGTTGTATAAGTGGCGCAGATTTGTGTCCGTGTGCCCGGAGCGCGCGGACGGGGTTTGGTGTATGCTATGGCTACGACGTAACGAATGGACTGGGCAGTGGTATCAGCGACACAGTCACTAGATCGGGAGCTAGGTATGGGGCGCTCAACGAGTAGACCTGCATGGGCCGTTGCGTCACTGGCGACGCTGATGGCCGTACTGTGCTCGACTGCGTACGCCTTCGTCGCCGACACCAAGATTGCGTTCGTATCCTGGCGGGACGGTGATTCCGAGATATATACGATGAACTCGGACGGGTCCGGCATGGCGCAATTGACGCTGAATGCCGTGTCGGACGAGCTGTGGCCGGCATGGAGCCCCGACGGCTCCGAGATAGCGTTCGCGTCGACGCGCGACGACGGCGACTTCGACATCTACGTCATGGACGCGGCCGGTCAGAACACGGTTCGCCTGACGGACGACGCTGCTACAGACTGGGAACCGGCGTGGTCGCCGGATGGCACGCGGATAGCCTTCGTATCGTACCGGACCGGTGTTGGCGAGCTGTTCGTGATGGACGTAGACGGCTTCGGAGTCACGCAGCTTAGCTTCATCGCGGACGCAGACGATGGGACGTACGACACCTTCGCCCCGACGTGGTCACCGGACAGCACCCAGATCGCCTACCAGAGCATCCGCTACGACAACAGCGACATTTACGTGGTGGATGCCGACACGGCCTCTGAGTACCAATTGACCACGGACTTCGACTGGGACTTCTGGCCTGCGTGGTCGCCCGACGGGACTATGATCGCGTTCGGGTCGTGGCGCGACGGCGACCCGGAGATATACACGATCGGGCCGGAGCCTGGCATCCCAACGCAGCTGACATTCAGCGCCGGGTACGACGGTAAGCCAGCGTGGTCTCCCGACAGCACGATGATCGCTTTCGAGACGGATCGCGATGCCGTGGACGAGAGCGGGGACACGAACATCTACGTCATGTACGCGGACGGCTCCGACCAGACCCCTCTGACGTCGGACCTCGACCGTGACGAGTCGCCGTCGTGGTCGCCCGCGATCGCGGGCGACGTGCTGATCTACGTCGTCGGCGGCACGGCCCTCGACGACGCCGGAGCGCCCGTCGACGGCTTGACGGTCGTAGTGAACAACGCGTCACGGCCTGAACTGGAGACCATCGGCGTTACGGACGCCTCAGGAGTCTTCACGGTTTCTCTGTTCGACGCCGTCGCATCGGTCGTCGCCTCGGGCGACACCATCACGCTCGAGGCGTACGATGGCGAGTTCCTCGTCGGGGCCGCCGAAGTGGTGCTATCCGAGACTGACATCGACGCAGGCGTCAGCACGGTCACGCTCGACATCAAGCTGCCTGTACAGATAGTGCTTGACGGCGTCGGCTTCGACGCCTTCCCGCTGGTCGACTTCACGCAGCAGGCCGCCGCGGCTGCGGTGTCCGCGACATCCCTCAGCACGACCGATCAAGGGATACTCGCGACGGCGCTCGAGACAACGCTCCTGCAACTCGTGCTGCCCGGCTACCCGAACTCCGCGCCGGTCCTCTACCCCGACTACGGCAACGCGCTGGTGTCCGGCAACCTCGGCAACCCCATGACCTTCGCACGTGACTACCTCGTCCCCGACATCGGGAACGTCGCGGGCGACGTGCCACGCATCCTGGGGGCGCCGCTTCTGAACGTGCTGGCGATGACGGACGCGGATGTCGCCGGAGTGACAATGTCGCTCGCTGGCGGCGCCGGCGGAGCCGACGCGCTTGTTCTGCGCGTAGCCACCGGCACGCTGGTGCCCTACACCTTCGTTTTCGATTCGGCCGCCGCGCTTAACTTCCTGGCGGCTTGGGCTGGCGGCGTCGGCGTCGTGGGTTCGCTGCCGGTCGTGGACGCCGTGACCGTCATCGTCGAAGAACGCGACGCTAGCACGGGCGCCGTCCTGAACACGCTGTCTGCGCCGTTGTTGGTCATGGATGGCGACACTTGGGCGACGTCCAGTCCGACGTCCCTTACCCCCGGGCGCGTCGTGCACTACGTGTACGAAGTGACGCTCGCTGGCGACGTGGAGCTTGCCGACGGCACGCTCGTCTCGAGCTGGGTTCTCCCCGACCCCTACAACTTCCAGTGGGTTGACGTCGCCGACGGCGCGAGCGCCATCGCGCGGATTTCCCAAATCGGGCCTGCGCTCGGCCTTCCAGCCGAAGGCACGGTCGACCCAACCGACCCCGCTCTGGCTCGCCGCTTCGCTTCATTGATGTTCCGCGAGTTGATCGACAGCGGGAACGTCGGAATCGCGTCCGTCTTCCAGATCCCCGAGCCTACCGAGGACGCGTCCTATTGGCTCGGACAGTTTGATGTCGGCGAGTTGCAGGCGCTCCCGGACGACGACTACGACCTGACCGCAGAGGCCATCGACTCGATCGGCGACCCCGCCGGGTACACGCTGCCGATCCCGCTCAAGTACCGGCGCAACAACGTCGGCACGGTCAATCTGTCGACGGTCTCGGACACGCTGTTCTCGAACGACTACTTCGAGCTTCCCTACGCAGCCGTAATCACAGGGTCACTGCTGTCGCACAACGGGTACGGTCTCTCGCCGACCGCGGACGCGGCGGCGTTGAGCTTCGAGCGCGTAGACGTGACGCCAACGTTTGTCGTAGACGTTCCGGTCGATGACGCGGGCGCCTTCCGCGTAACACTTGAAGAGGGCCTGTACCTCGCATCGGCAAGCGCCGAGGGGCACGAGGCGGTCGAGCCGTTCGACGTGTTCGTATCGCCCAGCGAGCCGACGGTGTCGCCGATGGAGATCCTCCTCGTCCCGTTCCTCCCGAGCGTGTCCGCCGTCGCGGATCAGGAATTCACGGAGGATACGACGCTCACGATAGCCCTCAGCGTGACTACCGGAGACACAGCCGTCGACTTCGTCGCGCGTAGCACCGCCCCCGAACTGACGCTCGAGGTGGCGGGGGATCAGCTTACGATCACGCCGGCGACCAATTACAACACGGACGAGAGCGGGCCCGTCGAGATCATCGTCTTCGCGAGCGACGCCGGCTCGGGGTTCGCGCCAGTGCTGGCCGTCGGTGGCTCCGTCTACACCACTGGGACGCTCGTCGCTGACGGCGCGGTCGTGCGGCTGACGAACCTAGACTCGGGCGAGTCCATCCTCACCGGTGTCGGGACAGACGGCTCATTCGTGACCACGCTCGGTGGGCTGCTCGCCCCGATCGGGGTTGTCGAAGGCGCGTTCGTCGTGGCCGACCTCTACAGCGACAGTAGCGAAGCCGACCTTCTCGGCACGCGCGTGGTACGCATCGGCGCGGACGACGTCGCCTCGGGTAGCGCGATGGTGGACATCACCGTCGGTCGGTTCGATCCGACGGTCGAGGGCGTACGCACCGCCACGTTCCTCATCGCCATTGCAGGCGCCAACGACGCGCCCACCATCGACGCCATCTCCGCGCAGACAACGGTGGAGGACACGTCGGTTGACGTTGAGCTGACGGTCTACGACGTGGACGACGCAACGTCGGGCTCGACCGTCGACGTGACGGTCTCTGTGGCGCCGGCTGCCGCAGGCGCCGCCTCGTACGACGCGACGACATCACTCCTCACAGTCACACCCGCGGCAGATTACGACTCATCTGCGGTCATCACGGTCACGGCGAGCGACGGGCTACTCGACTCGTCTGAGTCGTTCACGCTGACGATGACCCCGGTGAACGATGCTCCCGTCGTCGCCTCGTTCGGTGGGTCCGGCTTCACCATCGCCGAGGAAGGCACGCTGGACGTTACGCTCGAGCTGTCCGATGCGGACACCGCAATCGAGTCGCTCATCATCGCGACGACCGCGGACCCGGCCACGGCCGTCACTCTGAGTTACGACACCGCGACGTCGACGCTGAGTATCACGGGCGCGCTGGACTATTCGGGCGAGGCGATCGTGACCGTCACGGTGAACGATGGCGAGTTCGATGTGAGCGAGTCGGCCATACTCGCGATCACGGCCGTCAACGATGCTCCGGTCATCGACACGATCGCGGACCAGGAGATTGCCGAAGACACGACCCTCACGGTCGACTTGGAGGTCTCTGACGTCGACTCCGACGTCGAAGCGCTCACGTATACGGTGACGGCTGACGCCGCACTTGGCGATGGGGCCACAGCGGGCGACTTCTCGGTCGACACTGCCACCCAGACGCTTACGTTCGTGCCGCCTGCCGACTTCAACGGGGTGCTCTCCACCACAGTCGAGGCCAGCGACGGCGAGCTGTCCGGCTCAGCGACATTCACACTGACCGTGACCGCGGTGAGCGACGCCCCGGTTGCCACGGGCCAGAGCGTCGAGGCGCTGGAAGACACGGTCATCGACATCGACATGACCCTGGGCGCGTCGGACGCTGACGGAGACGCTCTGACTTTCGTGATCGACACGCAGCCCGCGCAGGGCGTTGTCGAACTCCTTGCGACCGGTGACGGCATCGCCCGCTACACGCCAGCGGCCGAGTACGCAGGGCCCGACGGGTTCACATTCCATGTGAGTGACGGCACGCTCGATAGTGAGACGGGCTCGGTCGAGATCGATGTCGTAGCGGTGAACGACCCGCCGGTGGTCGGCTACGCCGCAGGGACCACGCTAGCAACGACATCCGGCGTCCCCGTCGACGTTACCTTCGTCATCACCGACCCTGATACCGACACGCACACGCTGGAGCTGGGAGCGGCTTCCCCGGTCGGCGGCACGGCCGAGCAGACCGGCGACCTTACGGTGACGTACACGCCAACGGCGTCGTTCCAGGGCGCGGATACGTTCTCCGTTACCGCGTTGGAGGTCGACGGCGAGACAGCGCTCGCGTCCGAGGAACTGGCGGTCTCGATCGTCGTGACGCTACCCAACTTCCCGCCCACGGCCGGGCCGTCGGGGCCGTTCACTACGTTCCTGAACACCCCGACTACTGTCGTCCTCGTTGGCGCCGACCCAGAAGGCCTGCCACTAACGTACGACATCGTCGCACCTCCAGCCGGCGGCACGCTGGCTGGCGAGGGCGCCTCGCGCGTGTACACGCCGAATGACGGATTCACCGGACAAGACTCGTTCATCTACCAGGTCAGCGACGGCGTGAACGTCTCAGGCGCCGCGCTCGTGGAGGTATCCGTCGAGCCGTTGCCGGCCCCGATCGTGAACGAGGCCCGTACGCTGGACGACATCGAGGGTCTCGTCAGCGATGTGCCGGTCACGATACAACTGGGAGGCGACAGCCCGGTGTTCGTGCAGCCGCAGGGCCCGTCCGCGGACGCCGAAATGTCCGCAGCTTCCTCGGCCCCCGACATCGCGCAGACGACGCTGAACGGCACGGTGCTGGATGTGTTGCTGCTGTCCGCGGGCGAGGCGACGGTCACGGTGAGTACCGTCACGGCTGACGCCGCGGATTCGGTCTCCGTCTCGTTTAACGTCCTCGTAACGGCGCCGGTAGAGGAGAACGACCCGCCTGTCGTCGGCCGCATCACGCCTATCGTGGTCACCGAGGGCACGGAGGTGACCGTCTTCCCGTCGGTGCAGGACCCGGATGATGACGCTGTCTCCTTCGAGGTGACATCGGTAGTACAGGAGTCCGGCCGCGACGGAGACAGCGAGCCGTCGGTTACGTATGACGCGGCCTCGAAGTCTCTCACCGTGGGCGTCGCGGATATCGGCGGGCTGTTCGCGCAGTATACGGTCGTGCTGGCCGTCACAGACGGGATCAACGACCCCGTTGAGGCCCAGTTCATCGTGACAGCCGAGAGCAACAACGAGCCGCCTGCCATCTCGGCGCCGGCGGACCTCGTGGTCGAGGTGGGCGAAGACGTCAGTATAGAAGTGACTGCGGTCGACCCGAACGAAGGCGACGAGGTGAGCATCTCCGCCGCCTCGCAAGCCACGGATAGCGACGTGCGGTCCGCGGTGCGCACCTCCCTGCGCGACTTCAACACGGCGGACGCGGCAGAGGACGCAGGCGCGTTCGTGCACACGTTCACGTTCTCGGTGCCAGAGGCCATCCAGGGCAAGTTCTTCACCATCCAGTGGACCGCCGACGACTCGCTAGAGTCGGCGAGCGCCTCCACGCTCATCACTGTTGGCGCCGACGTGAACCTGCCGCCAGTGATCGACGCCATCGCGAACATCGAGGTGGATGAAGGCGGCAGCGCGGAGGCAACCGTCTCTGCGAGCGACCCCGAAGGCGGCGAAGTGACGCTCACGGTTGACGGCTTGCCCGACGGCGCGACATTCGACGCCGCCTCTGGGACGGTGAGTTGGCCGGAGATATCCTACGAGAGCGCGGGGACGCACGCGCTGACTGTCACGGCCTTAGACGACGCCGACCAGGTGGCGACATCGGGTTTCTCCGTGACGGTGACTGACGTGAACCTCGCCCCGGCGTTGGTGTTCGCCTCCCTTGATGGTGGCGATGGCGAGGGCGTTCTGGGTTCCATCGAGATCCAGCAGACTGTCGAGTCCCAGTTCGTCGTCAAAGGCAGCGATCTGGATGGCGACGATGTCACGCTCGGAGCGTCGGGCGTTCCCGAGTGGGTGCGATTCAGTCTTGTGGACGGCGCGACCGGGCCCGAGTTGACGTTGGCATTCGAGGCCCCGTTGGGGACCGAGGACTTCTCGTTCACGCTGTCCGTCACGGACACAGGCCAGCTTAAGACGGAAGCGGAAGTCAGCGCCGTCGTCACTGAAGCCCCGAACGAGGCCCCAGAGTTCGCCGACCTGCTGTCGCAGACGGCGACCGAAGAGGAGCCGTTCGAGGTCACGATCGGCGTTACCGATCCGAACGAGGACGAGGTCACGCTCACGGTGGCCCCGCAGCCGGACGGCGCGACGATCACCAAGGTCGACGACGAGGCGTTCGTGTTCGTGTGGACACCGGCGATCGGTGACGCGCAAGACGACCCGGTCGACTTCACGTTCACAGCCGACGACGGTCGCGAAGAGGGCACGTCCACGGCCACCCTAATGGTCACCGTGCAGCAGGGCGAGAACTTCCCGCCGGTTGTGCCGTCGCCCGAACCGGTATCGCTACTCGAAGACGAGGAAGTGCTCATCGACCTCCTCGCTGGCGTGACAGACCCGAACGAGGATCCTCTGACCGTTGATATAGAGACGGAGTTCCCCGCAGATCGACTCGTGTTCGCGGCGGACGACACGACGGCGGAACTCACGCTGCGGCCCGAGGTCGGGGATGCCGGAACGTACACGGTCAAGTTCACCGTGCGGGACGACCGCGAAGGCGAGACCGCGCGCACGATACTCGTCACCGTGCTGGCTGCCGACGGTGGCCTGGGCGCGGGCTTCGACATCGCCGCCGGTTACTCAGACCCCGCCACCGGCACCATCGAGGACGCGTACACGTTCATCGCGGTGGTCGTGAACGCCGACGAGACTGCCCCGGAAAGCGTGCTGCTGACCGTTGACGACGGGAACGGGACGACGCTCGAAGGCGTCACGATGACCGCCACCGGCGATGGTGATCTCCTCACAGGCGCGACCTACTCCACCGAGTTGCGTCTGGGTGTCGGCGAGTACTCGATGTCCGTGCTAGCGACGATCGGCGCGGAGAGCGCCACGTTCGAGGGCGACGGTCCAACGGTCAACCCGGCCCTCATTGAGATATCAGACCTGACGGCGCAGGGGTCGTCCGGCCAGATACCCGTGACGTTCACGATCGTGAACCCGAACCCCGAAGGCAGCGCGACCGTTACGGTCGAGTACCAGGCGACGGACGGCGGCGCGTGGGTCGCCGCCACCACGTTGGGCTCGCTGGCCGGATTGGCTTCCGGTGGGCAGCAGGTCGTGTGGGACACGCTCATCGACGCCCCGGCAGCGAAGAATCAGGCGGTTTCGCTCCGCGTTGTCCCGGGGACGGGCCTGGCAGCCACGACATCGCTCCGACTGACGAACGTCGCTCCTGCGGCGCCCACGCTGAGCGCGGTCGCGTCGTCGCCGACCGAGGCCGTGACGGTCTCCGGCACGAGCGACACAGGCGAAGCCGCCGTCACCTTCCTCAACGCTGATGGCCAGACGTTGGGATCATCCACCGTCGGAGCCGACGGGACGTTCTCTGCCAACCTCACGCTCGCGCAGGGCTCGAACCGAATCACGGCGACTGCTACCCTCGGCTTGGTGAGCGAACCGTCATCGCCCATTGAGGTGATCGTCGACGCCATCCCGCCCGTGCTCGCGGTCGTAAGCCCGGAACGCGCATCCACAGTTTCCTCGCTGACGCCCGTGATATCGGCGTCCGCGGACTTCGGCATCAGCGCTGGCGACATCGACGCCTCCGAGATACGGCTCAACGGTCGGCCGATATCCATCACGTTCGACGAGAACACGGGCACGTTCTCCGGCACGAAGGAACTCGTGGACCAGCGGATATACCTGGTCACGTTCGAGGCCAAGAAGACCAACGGCTTGTCGTCGACGCTGTCGTGGACCTTCACAGTAGACCTGACCGCGGGCGACGAGACAGCTCCGCTGTTCGTGTCCTCGAGTCCCGAGGGCGATGTCGCGTCCGCGCAAGAGATCTCCGTCGTCGTCCGCGACGGTGAGTCGGGCATCGACCCCGACAGTGTATCCGTCACCCTGAATGGCGAGACGCTCGCCGCAGACTACCTGCCCAGCGATGACCGCGGTGGAACTGCCACAGCGACCCTCGCGGAGGAGCTGCCGGCTGGCGACTACACCGTAGAGGCGACATTCGCGGACAAGGCCGGCAACGCGGGGACCGGATCGGGTACGTTCTCGGTCATCACGGACGTGGCCGGAGCGTCCTTCGGCACGGGTGACTCCTCGTCGGCGCCGAATCAGGCTGGCAATCCCGACGCCAACTTCCTCGCCGTCGTCAACACGTCGCCGTTCACGATCGATGGGGCCGCGCCTAAGGACACGGAGATTGCCTTCTTCGTGAATGGGCAGATCGTCGGCGTGACCGTCGCGACCGAGAGCAACACCTGGGCGTTCGACGTTCCGCTCGACGGAGACGGTGAGAAGCTCATCCAACTGCAGACGCGGGACGACCTCGGGAACGTCTCCCCGCTCTCCGCGCCGGTGAGCGTCCTGTATGACACGACGACGCCGACCATCGGCTTCGTCACGCCGTCGGTGACCGGGAACCTACAGCCGGACTTCACGGGCACCGTCACGGACGGCCTGAGCGGAGTCGATCCCGCGAGCATCAGCATCGAGCTTGACGGGTCCGACAGTGGAGCCACGCTAGTCTACGACGCCGACATCGGCAGCTTCAGCGCGACCCCCGACGCCGCCTTCGACACCGGCTCCGCAGTAACCGTGCGGGTCACGGCATCGGACTTCGCCGGCAACGAGAGCGTGTTCACGTCCGAGGTCGCTTTCGATGAGCGTCTTGCGGACGTGCAGGCGCCGTCCCTGCTGAATCCGCAGATCGACGGCGTCCGCCTCATCACCGGGTTCACCCCGCATATCCGGGGCGAGACCGCGACGATCCAGTTCGGCGTGACCGACGATCTGTCGGGCGTGGCGAGCGTTATCGGGACGCTGAACGGCGAAGACATCGCGTTCACGATCGCCGGCGACATCGCGACGTTGGAGATCTCCGACATCCAGCCGGACTTCCACAACGTCCTCCTCGTCCGGGCGACGGACAACCGGGGTAACGAGGGCGACATCCGCCTGTTCGAGTTCGAGCGCGACGCCGCCACCGACGCGTTCACTCTCGACGTGCCGTCGATCACGAACGAAACCGACTTCGTCATCACGGGGTCCGGGATCGAGAAGGGCGCGTCGGTAACGGTGTTCGTGAACGAGACACCGACGCCTGCGTTCGTCGAGGGCACGACGTTCCGCACGTCCGCGGTCCGACTGCGCGAGGGTGCCAACAGCGTCGCGGCTACCGCGACTGACGAAGTCGGCAACACCGCCGATGCGGACCCGATCGACGTGCGTCTGGATACCGTGGCACCGCAGGTCGCGTTCGTTGATCCTGTCGCCGACAGCGTGGTGCTGGCGACGACGCAAACGATTCGCGCGCGCGTGAGCGACCTCAACGGCATAGACCCCGACAGCGTGCTGCTGCTCATCGACGAGGTGGCCGTCGCGGCCACCGTGAATGTCGACGGTGGGGTCGAGTTCACCGCCCCCGAGCCGTTCGCGGCCTCTGACACGGAGGAGCCGCTTCGGCACTTCGCGTCCATTACTGTGCAGGATCTCGCGGGCAACGCGACAAGCCTGGGCATCCCGTTCTTCGTCGACGGCGTGGCGCCCACCATCGCGGAGCCAATACCGGTCGACGGTGAGGTTGTGCAGACGCTTGAGCCGGAGCTCGCCGCGACCGTTGAGGGGCGCGACTTCGACGCCTCCACGATCGAAGTGCTGTTCGGTATCGACGGCTCCGCGCTCGCCTCGGTGGTTGACGACCCGAACTTCGAGTTCATCGCGACCAACGGACAGGTGAGATATTGGCCTCTCTTGGACGACGGCGAGACGTACCGCACGATCATCCGCATACGTGACCGCGCCGGGAACCAGGGCGAGTTGCAGTGGACGTTCGATGTCGCGACCGATCAGGAAGACGACACCGACCCGTCGATCACGATCCTGTTCCCGCAGCCGGGGCAGAGCGTCGATGACACGGGGCTCGACATGCTCTCGTTCTCCGTCGGCGATGCGGCGGGCGTCGACCCGACGGGCGTGTACCTGACCATCAACGGCTCCGAGCCGCAGAAGCTTGGGCAGCTCGAGGACGCTGGCATTGCCGAGTTCGACCGCCGCACGGGTATCGTGCGTCTGTTCGGCCGCAAGATATTCGCGCCGTATCAGGGGTCGCGCGGCGGGTTCTCCTTCGACCCGTTGGAACTGAACGCCCTCGAACGTTCGCTTACCGGCGGCGATAACGCGTCATTCGACCCGTTGGAGTTGAACGCGCTCGAACGCTCCATCGGCGGCGGAGGCGAGGCCTCCTTCGACCCGCTCGAGCTGAACGCCCTCGAGCGTTCTCTCGGTGGCGGCGACGCAGGCGGCGCTGCGGCCGCGTCGTTGGAACGTGGTCTCAACACGAGCCCTGGCGCCCTCGGGATGGGCGGAAACAGCATCGGCATCCAGGTCGCGGACCTGTCCGGGAACGTCTCGTTCGCGACGTGGAGCTTCTCCGTGTCGCTCGTTCCGCCGCCTGCGCCCGCGTTTGACAACGCGCAGTCCTCGTCCAACACCAGCACGATCCGCGTCGCCGGTAAGGTCCCCGGACTGGACGGGAGCGGCTCGCTACCCATCACGGTGGCGCTGCGCACAAACGGCGTTTCGTCCGGTATCACGACCGTCACGGACGCAACCGGCGGGTTCGTGTTCGAGAGCGTGCAGATCACGCCAGGCGACAACGCGCTCACCGCGACCGCGCAGGACAATGCCGGTAACCTGAGCGACCGGTCAGACACGCTCAACGTAGTGCAGGACGTGGTCGCGCCGACTGTGCAGTTGGATCCGATCGCGTCGTCTATATCACATGCATCGTTCTTCATGTCCGGCAGCGTGTCGGACAACAGGGACGGCGACCTAGCGTCCGTGACACTGATCATCAACGGCGCGGAGACTTCGTTGCCGACACGACAGGGCGTGTTCAGCCAGACGGTCACCGTCGGTGGCGGCTCGTCCACGATCCTCGTGCGCGCCGTCGATGGCGCAGGGAACTCGTCCGACAGTCCCACATTCACCGTGGCGTTCGACTCGGACCCGCCGACTACGGCGCCGCCTAGTCTGTCGACCTCAGCTACTCCCGACTCGCGCGGCCTGCTTCTCACATGGACGCCGGATGCGAACGCGGGCGCGTACAACGTCTACCGGTCTACCACGCCCTTCACGGATGGTTCCGCCCTGACGCCGATCGCGACCGCTGTGGCGACCACCTCCTACTCGGACACCACGGTGCTGCAGGGTCGCACGTTCTACTACGCGGTGAGCTCAGCCGACACCGCGGGGAACACGGACGCGTCCATCCTGTCGCCGACCATCAACGCCGCTCTGATCGGCGGTCGCGGCGGGTCGGCGTCCCTGGCGGACGGGACGCGGCTGAGTGTGACGCCTCTCGGGCTGTTCGCGAACGGCCTGTTGACGGGCGCGGTTGAGATCGGCGAACCCACCGGTCTCACAAGTCTCGACAACGCCGTCGCGGGCACCGCGCGTGAACTGACGATCCGCACTGCGACGCGCCAGGTGCTCACGAGCTTCAACCGGGCCGCGACGTTGAGCGTCCCTGTGCCTGGCGAGTCTGAGTTCACCGCGGATTCCCCGACGATCTACCAGCTGGTTGGGTTCGGGTGGGAGGAAGTCGCCACTACGCGCACGAGTTCGACGCGGACCGTCAGCGCCAACGTGTCGACCTCCGGGACGTTCCAGGTCGCCGAGACCGCGCCCGGGCCGGAGCTCCCACCGTGGGACGTCAACGGCGACGGGTCGGTGACGATCATCGACCTCGTGAGCGTAGCGACACTGTTCGGCAAGCCGGCGCCGGCCGGTAGCCGCGCGGACACCAACGGCGATGGCGTCATCAGCATCATCGACGTGGTGACGGTTGCCACGCACTTCGGTGAGCAGACATCCCTCAGCGCGCCCGCGTTGACGCAGCCTTCCTCGGTGCGCGCAACGCTGTCCCTGCATGTCGGGCTGACCGATGAGACCACGGGCCTCACGGAGGTCCAACTGCGCGGGATCACCGCCGTCGAGTTGGCCGGATATGAGTTCCAGGTCAGCACGAAGGGCGGCGCGTTCGAACTGGACCATGTCGCGGCTGGCGATGTCCTCGGTGACTCGGCGTTCTGGATGGATCCGCGCGTGAGCAGCGACGGCATGCACATGGCGGCCGTGCGGCTCGACATGGCGGATCGCGCGCCGGATGGCTCGTCCACGGGTGTCTTGGCAAGGCTGTTCGTGCGGGTTGACGACGCGGAGACGCTTGCCGACTCCCTTCGGTTGACGGACGTTCGCCTTAGCGACCGCGAGGGCGAACTGTTCGGCTACCGCTTCGGTCGACCGACCATCGTCCACCCAACGTACGACACATCGCTGCTGCCGAACTACCCGAATCCGTTCAACCCCGAGACGTGGATTCCGTTCTCGCTTTCCACGGACAGCGAAGTCACCGTAGAGGTGTACCGACTCGATGGCACACTCGTGCGGACGATCGGCCTCGGGTTGATGGAGGCGGGCGAGTACACGTCGAGAGACGACGCGGTTCACTGGGATGGTCGCAACGATACCGGGGAGCGCGTCGCGAGCGGCGTGTACTTCTACCGGTTGGTTGCGGGCTCGTACAGCGAGGCGAGGCGCCTGGTCATCCTGAAGTAGTCTGCGGCGTCACACTATCCGCACATCTGGAACGACCGGCCCACCACAGCCGGTCGTTCTGCTTTCTGCGGTCGGCGTGTCGCTTGTCGTCTCGCGGCGGGCTCGGCGGATGGCGGTTCGGCCCTCCTGCCATACGCGACGGACGCTATCCCAGACATACGGCACACCGCTACGCAGCGGGGAGCCAAGACGTTGCCGGGCGCCCACCGCCCGCCGATGCGCTCTGCTGGCCGGACATCAGGGCGTCGCCGCGGGCCCTACCGGGAGCTGGACGCGTCTGCCACGCTGACGTGCGGACATCGACAGGCCAACCGTGCATGGCGTGCGGTCGATCGGTTGGGTTCCCGTCACCGGATCACCGCCCATTTGTCGGTGACGCGAATCGCCTCGCCGGTTACGTTCGTCGCCGTCAGCTGGACGATGTACACCCCGCTTGCGACGGGGCGCCCCGCCGAGTTCGTCAGGTCCCAAGTGAAGCTCTCGCGCGTCTGCGAGGCGTCGAACCCGTCGCCGACCACATCTCGCAGCTCCTCTGAGCGCACAAGCCGTCCATCGGCCGTGTAGATGTCCATGCGCACGTCCGCTGTCTGTGTGAGGCGGAAGACCGCCCGCGCGCTGTCCTTGCGCGCGGGGTTTGGAGCCAGTCGGAATGACGTGTACCGGAAGACTTCCGAGGTCAGGTAGTCGAAGCTCTCGACGGCCACGTTCCCCGCGCGATCCGCGACCGATAGTCGCAACGTGTGTAGCCCCGCGGGGAGATCGGTTGGAACATACCGGACGGAGGCACGATTCTCATCCGCGGCGACCTCCACCGGAACAGGCATGCCGTCAAGGGTGGCTGTCACATCCGCCTGGGAGACGCCGGATCCCACGTCTAGGAAGTGGGCCTCAACGAGGTAGCGATCCGGGCGTAGCTCGCCGCGAGATGGTGGGTCCACACTGACGAGTATCGGCGCCGCCCGATCGGCGATGAGCGCGAACGCGCCGCCGCCGGCCACGTCGGCCGTCAGCACACCCAGGTCCACGAACTGGCCCGGGATTGCAGCCCATCGACGGCGCGCCTCATCCCAAAGGAACCACGCACGGTGATCTGGCGACGTCAGCGGGGCGGTCAACCGGAGGGCCGGGGCCGTCACATCAGGATCTGCGGGCTCGACTACATAAATCGCGGCCCCGGCGTCGTCCAGCGCGAGCTCGCGCTCCGAGATGTCCCGCCGTTGCGCCACTGTGCGAAGGACGTCCAAGCCGTCCTGTGTGCGGAACACGATACGCTGCGCTGAAGCCGTCTCGGTCGGGGCAAATGCCGCCGCCACGCCGTCCGAGAGCGTCAAGGTGATCGTGGAGCGGGCCGAGAGCGCAGCTACCGCGAAGCCGCCGAGCACCGTGCGCACGCCTCTATCCATGCCGCGCACGCTTGCCGCTAGCGCGACTTGGCCCGCCGGCCCCAGGAGCAACGGAGTCGCGTAGGTGAAGAGACCGCTTCCGTCGCCCCCAGATTCCGAATCTGTGTTGTCTTCGCCTGACGCCAGCTCCAAGGCGAGTGGGAACCCCACAAGTTGGTTCGGCGCCCGCGCCTGCGCGCTCAGTACTGAAGCGAGCGGGCGGTTCGAGGTCAGGACGACGCGCAGATCCGAGCCCTCAGGATCGCCAAGCGTCGCCGACAGAGCAAGGACGCTCGGGCGGGTGTCGACCGTCACGCTAAGCGCGCCGAAGATGAGCGGGTTACCGACGAGATCCGCGCCGGTCACCGTCAGGAAGTGCTCGCCATCGGCGAGCTGCAGGTTTGGGTCGTACGTCAGTTCGCCGGTCGCCTCGTCGAACTGCCAGTCCTCTTCCGGCAACTCGCGTTGCTGCCCTTCGTCGTCGCCGAAACTCAGTACGAGCGTGTCGGGGTCGAACCCCCTGTCGTCTACTATCCGCGCCCGGAAGGAGAACCGGCCGGTCGCCAGCACAGCGCCGACGGGAGGGTCGGGCTCGACGAGCGCGGGCGGGCTCGTGTCGGCCCGTCCCGCCGCCTGTCCCGGCGCATACAGCGCCAGTCGCTCGGCCAACGCCTCGCGGCCGAGCCGATCCCGCGCGACGACGCGTATCACGCGTCTTTCCTCGCCGACGGCCAACGCGCGTGAGAACCGTCCGTCCGCGTCAACGGGCACCTCCCCGCCCTCGACTTGTACCCAGACCGCGCCGGACGCGACCCCGCTTACCTCGACATACGGAGCCGTTAGGGCTTCGAAGGGCGTGGGACTCGCGATGTCGATCGCGAACGGCTCCGTAACGCGCGTGACGCGGCGTGTCACGGTGACTTCCTCGCCCGACAGGTCGGAGACGCGGAACTGCAGGTCGTTGACCCCCGGGGAGATGGCGTGCCGGAAGTCGAAGCGACCACCGGAATCGGTTGGCAAGCGCTCTCCGTTGAGGGTGAGGTCCGCGCCAGCGGTCGCCGTGCCTGCGACCGTGATCTCGGAGGACACCGTCTCGTCGCCGTTCCCGGGCGCGCGCACCTGCAGTTGCGGTCCGACGTCGCGCACGCGCACACGCGTCTCGGAGACATCGGCGCCTCCGGCGGCGTCACTCACCGTCAGGCGGAGCCTGTATTCGCCCTGCAGACCGCGCGTGTCCCAGCGGCCCAGGAAACCCGTGTCCGGCACTGGCGCTGTCACGTCGCCGGTGATCGGGGCCCACGCGTCACCGTCGTTGGCTTCGGCGAACTCCAGCCGGTAGTGCGCCATGTCGGAACCCCGGGCCACGCCGGCGACATCTGTCGTCGCTGCAAGGAAGGCTCCGTTCGGGGGCTCCGTGATGTGCGCCTCCAAGCGCAGTTCTGGGAAGGTCAGGGGCGCCAGGACGAGGTCGCGCTCCCGCTCGAACAGGACGGACCGACCCGACCGCGACCACACGCCAAACCGAGCGTCCCCTCCGGGGGCCGACAATGGGTGGGTGGATGCTCTTACAAGATCGTACGCGTGGAGGCCCGCCGACCCATCCGACCGAATCCGTGTGAAGAGGATGCGCTTGCCGTCCGAGTGGTAGTCGGCGGCAATGTCAGTGTCGAAGGACGCTGTCAACTGGCGGTCGTCGCCTGTCGTCAGTTGCACGTGTCGCACGTCCCAGGTAGCGCCGCGGGCCGACTGGTAGGCGATCCCGGCGCCACCGGGGCCCCAGGACGGCCCTCGGTCATCAACACCGTTCCGAGTGACCTGCGCGATGACCGGCGGCTCACCGCCCAGGACGCCGGAGAGGTTCCCGAGGACATAGAGTTCGAAGTCGCCGTCGCGGTCGCTCGCGAAGGCGAGGTCCAAGCCGTCTGGCGCCCACGCAGGGTCGAGGGCATTTCCCGCGTCTGAAAGCCGCAGCGGGGTGATCTCACCCGCCAGAGTCGTCACGTAGATATCCCAGGCGCCGTTGCGGTGACTCGCAAAAGCGAGCGCGGAGCCGTCGGGCGACCATGTAGGGGTGGCGTCGACGAACGCATCACGCGTGATGGCCCTGGCGTCGGAGCCATCGCTGCGAGCGATCCACACATCCTGCGCGCCACCCTCGTCCGACACGAACGCGATAGTATCGTCGACGGGTGACCACGCCGCATCGCGACGCCCGGTGGCGAGGTCGTTCGATGGCAGCAGTGGCGATCCGAGCCCCGCCCCGACGATCAGAGGCGCGGCAGCATCCACGACGAATCTGACGACTGCCGTCGTGCGGGAGCCCGCGTGGTCCTCGGCGCGAACGCGGAGGGTGTAGATGCCATCGAGGGACGCTGCTGGGATCGACGCTACCTGCGATAGCTCGAATGACTCGGTGAATACCTCGGTTAATGGGGTCCACACGGACGGCTCCGGGGACGGCCCGAACTCGACGATACACGAGGCCAGGTTGTCATCACGGCACGAGACGCGCACCGGTGATGTGGCGAAGATGACTGCGCCGTCCCGGGGGTCCTCAACGGCGACCACCGGGGGACCCGCGTCGATGCGAATCGCCTCCGACGGCCCCGACACACCGCTGCGGTTTCCCACGGCGTCCTCGGCTACCACCGACACGCTGACCGTATCTGTCACGCCGTCGATGCGCGCCTCGGCGACGTCCGTCACGAGGATCTCCTCAGCGGGGCCGCCATCGCGGGCGAGGAACACTCGGTAGACAGCGGCCATGGGGTCCTCTTCCCACCGGAAGAGGGTCTGGGCGTCGTCGTCCCATCCGGTCTGCGCGGAGATGTCCACGTGATACGGCGCAACGGGGGTCTTGGGGGGCAGCGTGTCCCGCGCGGAGTGGGCGACCGCCGCGCTACCATCGCCATCCCGCTCCAGCCACGCGAGTTGTACCTGGGCCGCCGCGTCGCGGGCGGCCCCGGCGTCCGGGAAGTTCACCGCGAGGCGAGCACGTATCGACGCCAAGGGCGACTCGGTGAATCGCGTGGGGACACCCCAGCCTACGCGGGCGTCCCGTCGGGCGAGAAAGGCCTCGAACGCGCCATGCGAGCCATCCTGCCAAGCCACGTACGCGGCGTCGTCCAAAATGAGCGTTGTGGGTTGCGCGGATTGGGGAGCCGAACTCGTCAGAGCGGTGGGGACCTCCCAACCGAATCCCTCGTTCTCACTGACACTTGCGTAGATGTCCGGGCCGTCGAGCCCAGGCTTGCTTTCCCATGCCGCGATGACGCGACGGCCCCTAGCAGAAAGGGATGGCGCCCCCGACCCCCCGACCTGCGACAGGCGCCGCTCCGAGCCGACCAATGCGGGGCCACGCGTCGTGAAGTAGATATGAGGCGTCGCTTCGCGGAAATCCTGCCACGCGAGGTAGAACAGTTCGCCGGCCCCGGTGATCGCAGGGCGCGCGGATGCGTCCGCGACGCCGGCGGCTCGCGCGACAGGCTCAGGATTGGTCCACGTGTCGCCGTCATCAGCGCTGAAGGCGAGTACGGCCTGCGTCGTGGTCCCAGTTCGCTCGTAGGCGATGCCGACCGCGCGAGGGAACGCGTGTGTGACCGCGATGTCGGGCGAGGCGGCGGGCACATCGGACGCCACGGAGACAGCGGTCGTCCACCCAACGCCGTCGAAACGCGAGAACCTCAGTTCGGCGGCAGCGCCGTCGCCGCGAATCCACGCGAGGTATAGGTGGTCCTCGTCGCACGTGATCGTGGGCTGTGTGGACATCGGGGCCGCGGACGTGACAAGCGCCTCCGGCTCCCACGTCGCGCCGAAATCGGGGCTGCGGCGCCAGAACAGGCGGCGATCCCCTAGGCGCGCGTCGCTCCACACGACAACCACTTCCGACCCGCGCGCGCAGAGATCCATATCCGACACGCGGCCAGCGCGGGAGCCGAGGGATATGTCGCGGGCGGGCAGCCACTGCGGAGGCGCGGCGCCGACACGCACGGTAAGGAGCGCCAACGCGACGTGCAGCAGCGACCAGGCAAGACGTCGCACCATTCTCCCCGCAACGCGGTGTAGACGCTAGAACGCGATTCTAGGCGCGGCCAACTCCACCGGTCAAGACGACCGGAAGGGCCGGCCGGGTTACGCATCTACTTGAGAATGGTCATCGAACCGAGTGACCGCCCGCTCCCCGCGCGGAGTTCGTAGAAGTAGACTCCACTCCCAACGCTCTCCCCCAACTCGTTGCGGCCGTCCCAATACGCGGCCGCGTCTCGGCTTACGTGATACCCGGCGCTGCGGCGGCCGAGGTCCAAGGACCGTACCACGCGCCCTCGGATGTCATAGATGACGACGGAGACTCCCGAGGCCTCGTTCAGCTCGAACGGCAGCCACGTCTCCGGGTTGAACGGGTTCGGGTAGTTCGGCAGCGCGCGGGCCACGCGAGGGCGCGCGTCCACGTGTATCGACGCATACGCGCTGACGAGGTCGGCTCCAGTCACAGAACGCGCAGTCCCTACGCCAAGCCGGTAGCCGGCGCCCGTGACCCACTCGAGCCGCAGGAGGTCTCCCTCCTCGACTACTGGCGCGCGGCTCAGATCGGCCGTAGCGGCGAGGTAACGGCCGTCACCAACTCGCCGTCCCTGCATCATCACGCCCGTCCGCGCGTTCGACACAAGCAACACGGCGTCCGGCGGCATGGACACGTCGCCGATGTCCGCGAACGCTGCGAACGCCCAAACGCCCGATGGCTCGGCCCCGCTTGTCGGAGCCGTGAGTAGCGCATCCGCAAGGGCCGCGCCCAGGGCCAGGCCCTCAAGGGTGAATGACGTCGCCTCTTGCACGTTCACCACGTACGCGCTTCCCGGCTCGATCGCGAAATCAGCCCCTATTGTGACGGCGCCGTCGCGGCCCACCAGTGTCTCGTACACGCCGTCCGTCAGCCTCATGACGAGCGTGGCGCCCAATTGCACGAGGTGCGATGCCTTCATCCCTGAGGCCGACACGTTGATGCTCTCGACGGCACCGTGCAGGAACAGCGGGTCAAGGGTGAGCCCGATCATGCTCAGGCCGGCCGGGAGGTCGTAGACGAACTCCCTGGCGTCCGACTGGATGTCGCGATCCACCGCGAATACGACCGTAGCCGGGACAGCGTCGTCGGCGCGCAGCCCGTCCTCGCCGACGAGCGTGACGTAGAGCTTGTACGCTTCGCCGTCCGCGAGGCCGGTGAGTATAACGGTGTCGCCCTCGGCCAGCTCGCCGTCCGCAGCGTCGGCCGCAAGGAACTCGGACCCCATCTTCCACCGCCACCCACCAACATGATTGGCAATGGAGACGACGACATCGACGGAATTGACCCCCGCGACGAACTCCTGACCCTCTACCGGCGAGAGAATCGTCAGCGAGGCGGCCGCGTCGTCGTTCTCGATCGCCACGAAGGCCTGACCGTCACCCACCGTTGCGTTGGCGACGCCGCTCAAGTTCACGAGGAACGACTCCGACAACTCCGCCAAGACATCGTCAACGAGCGTCACGACGACCGTCGCGGTCGCTGTGCCAGGCTCTAGCGTGAGCGCGCCGGATGTTGCGATGTAGTCACTGCCGGCGTTCGCCGTTGCATCTGCCGTGGCGTAGTTCACGGTGACAGCTTGCTCGGTCTCGCCCGTCAGAGTCACCGTCAGACTCGCCTCCGCGTCGGAGCCTTCGGTCACGGTAACGTCGCTGATCGTGAGCGCGGGTAGCGGGTCGTCGTTGAGGATCGTGGCTGTCGCCGTTGTGGACGCGCTCGCGACCGTCACGCCGCGCCCCACAGCGTCGGTGAGGGTCACGCTCACCGTCTCGTCTGCCTCGTGCGCGGTGTCGCCGTTGACGGTCAGCGTGATGGAGGCGGTCGTCTCACCTGGGGCTAGCGTAAGCGTCGCGTCAGCTTCGGAGGCATAGTCGACTCCCGCCGTCGCCGTGCCGTCCGCGACAGCGTAGCCGACGCTGATGCTCTGCTCGCTCTCGCCGGACAGCGTCACCTCGAGCCCAACGGTGGACGTGTCCGCGTCGCCCTCGTCCGCCTGTGCGGAGGAGATCGAGAGCGTCACGTCGTCGTTGTCGTGTATGACGCCTTCGCCGACATCATCCGTGATCCCCACCGAGGCGTCGCTGGGATTGGAGACCGTGACCGTCAGCGACTCGTCCGCCTCGTTGAGCGTGTCGCCCAAGATGGACACGTCGATCGTGGCAACGGTCTCGCCGGCCGCAAACGTGACCGTGGTCGCGGCTGGCGCCGTGAAGTCCACCCCCGTTGTCGCGCCACCGGTGGCCGAGCCCGCAACGGCGAAGTCCAAGGAGATCGCCTGCTCGCTTGGACCCGTAAGCGTCACGTCGAACGCCATTGTGACGCCGGCGTCGTCGCCCTCGACGCCTGCCGCATCCGAGATCGCGGCCGTCACCGACTCGCCGTCCAAGATCGTCCCGAGCCCGGCCTCGTCGAGCAGTGTCACGCCCCGCGCGTTGGGCGCTGTCAGCGTGACCTCGAACGTCTCGTCCCCCTCGTGCACTGCGTCGTCGATGATCGTCACGTCGAGCGTCTGCGTCGTAGTCGCCGCGGCCAACACGAGCGCCTGCGGCGTCTGCACGGCGAAGTCCGCATCGAGCGTCGCCGGGACGTCGCCGGAGCCCTGCACACCAACGTCGACTGTGATCTCCTGCTCGCTCGGCCCGGACAGCGTCAGAGTGAACGTCGCTACGCCAGTCGCGTCATCCTCGGCGATCGATACATCGTCGATCGATAGGGTGACGTCGTCGTTGTCGAGGATCGTGACGGTGGCGACGTCGACGCCGACCGTCACACCCCGTCCAACGGGCGTGAACGCGACAACGCTGATCGTCTCGTCGGCCTCGTTGAGCGCGTCGCCGAACACGGAGACGTCCGCAGTGAACGACGTGGCTGCCGTTCCAACCGACCCTGTCCCGGCCGTCGCGGACTCGAAACTCATCGTACCGTCCGGGAACAGCGTGTACGTGCCGGCGATGGCGTCGAAGTCCGTTCCGTCCGTGGCGGTGACGCCGTACACCTCGACGTCGACAGCGATCGTCTGATCCGACTCGCCGCTGAGCGTCAACGGCACTGAGACCACCTGCGTGTCACCGTCATCCGTCTCATTGACGGAGACGTCGGCAAGGTCGATGACTACGTCGTCGTCGTCCCCAATGGTCACGATGGCGGCGTCTACCGCGACCGTGACACCGTCGCCCACGGCGTCCGTGAGCTGCAGTGTGAAGGCTTCGTCGGCCTCGTTGACGCTGTCGTCGAGAATGTCCACGTAGAGGGTCTGGGT
>JABGQA010000083.1 GCA_018644665.1 Candidatus Poribacteria bacterium | reverse complement strand
ATACAACGACTACAAACGCGCCGTCGTCGACGTCAACGTCCCGACCGGGACCACAGGCGTGAAGCTCCGCATCTGCCAGGGCAACGACATCGACGGTGAGATAACCGTCACGGACGCCGGGATCAACGAGGGCATCCTGCTCATCGACCCGGACCAGATCTCCCGGCGCGTGACGCCCGTCAAGGCGACCCACGCGACGCTCTCCGGCCGGCGCGTCGTGGACGTGCTCCAGCGACACTACACGTTCGAATACTCGTGGAACGGCGTCGACGCCACGACCTACGATCGTATCCAAGACTACTTCTACCGCAACGAGCCCCTCGACCTCGACGACGGCGATGTCCCGGACAACCAAGAGGTGTTCCCCACGTACTCGAAGGGTCTCCTCGACTACGCCAACCTCACGAGCTTCTACACCGGCGGAACCCTCTACGCCCAGACGTTCGACCACTCGCTCCTGCCCAGCGAAGCGGCGTTCAGCGTCACCGGGGTGAGTTCGTGGGGGTCGACCGAATTCTCCAAGCTCGGGTCGACAACGGGCGCGTCGATCGCCACGTCGTCCGACTCGATGTACACCTACGCCCGCCTGAGCATCCCGACGAAGAACTCGTCGCTGGGGTTCTGGGGCACCGCCGTCACGATCGGCGTGGACTGCGTGTCCGAGGTGAACTCGACGGGCGCCGGGAAGGTCGGGTTCGATGTGTGGGCGTTCGATGCGAACTCCTCGGTCTGGCGCCGGGTGAGATCGCTGCCTCGCTCTGGGACGTACCCGCTGGTGCTGGACTTCCGCGGGTCGAACCTCCTGGGAGCCGTGCGCGACGAGACCACGGGTGGGCTCCCTGTGTCGCTCCTCTTCCGCACCCGCGCGACGGATCGCGGATGCGGCGGGAAGCTCACCCTCAGGAACTTCGCCGCTTACGGCAACGCCGGGTTCGACGCCCGCGACACGAACGCGCGATCCATGGGGAACCTTGGCGTCAACGTCATCGACCTCACCAGCGACCCCAAAGCCATCTCCTACGTCCAACTCGATTCACGAGGGGCCGACCCGGCCTCCGTCCGGCCGCCGACAACGCTGACGCCCGGCGTGGACTACATGGTCCGCCCGACAGGCCTCGCCATTCCCGTGACCGCGCCCAACGCCGCGATCGGCCAGATCGAGCAGGCCCAGGCGTTAGTCCACTACACGAGGGACTTCCTGGTTCAGATCGAAAGCCTACCGGAGTCGTTCCTGAGGACCGGCAAGACCAGCGGGCATGACCGTCGCCTCTCCATGACGCTTACGACGCTCCGATCCTCCACGCGCGAGGAGCTTCCCCTCTAATGGCGAATTTCTGGGATTCTCGCCTCGAACACGAGCACTACTACGGGATTGGGATCGACTACTACTGGGAGTGGCCGCGCCACGCGAAGGCGCGCGTCCAGGAGTCCCGCTCCGTCCGAGAGCCGCGCGTGTACGTGTTCCTTCGCGGGGGTCACGCCGCCGCCGACGGCGACACGCTCCACGATGTCGTGTCCCTGTCGATCCGCATGGGCTTCGACGGACAGCAGTACGCCGACGCGACGTTGGCCACGTCCCACTGCGTTATCGAGGCCGCCTCAGCCGCCATGACGCGAGCCCCGAAGGTGGGCGATGAGGTCTACGTCGCCATCGGCGTGGACCCGTCGAACCTGCTCTTCATGTTCCGGGGCGATGTCGAGAACGTAAAGGAAGGCTCCGCGGGGCGCAGCTACATCCTGTCCTGCTTCGACCCGCTGCGCCGTCTGCGCGAGTATCCGTTCGCGGAGCCTTCGGACACTACCGATGTCGGCGCCTCGTATGACCTCGTTTCCGGCGGAGACGAGGACGGCCTTCCCGTCGCCATACACGAGCAGATCGACAGCCTGTTGTCGGCCGCGGACATCCTCACGCACTCAGGCACGGGTGTCCTCCAGTATCCGAGCGTCGAGAACGACAGGGCGACGCTGTACGAGGAACTGTCCGACCTGCTCCGATCCGCGCAACTGATCGCCTGCATGTCTCCCGGCGGCGAACTGCAGGTTACCTACTCTGACGGCAACCCGATCTGGTCCACCGTGCGGATGAGCGACCTGGGCAAGCCGCCGAACACCGGCGTGGGCCTGGCGTCCCTCTCGACGCTGGACCTCATGCCCTACCGCTCCACGGTCGCGCTCTGGCCGAACCGTCGCATTGGGCGCGTCCCCGCAGAGTACCCGGACTGGTACTACGTGGGGACGTACAAACCTGCGGTCATCGAACCGTTCCGCTTCACGCCGCACAACGTGGTCGATGTCGTCGCCGTCGAGTCGACGCTCGTCGTGAACGAGGTGCGCGCCCGCACAACGCCCGAGTCGAACCTGCGCGACTTCATCGACCTATCCGGGATCTCTTCGGCGGACCTCGAGACGCTCCAGTTCTCGCAGTTGGGCGAGGGATCCACGAGCAACGCGGTCGTGCCGGCGTCCGTCGCGGAGTACGGCCTGCGCTATCGCACGTATTCCCTCGGCGGTCTGGCCGAGGTCCCACGCGGGACGCAATCGGCCGCTGGGTTCGACTTCGGGCGCTACACGCTGGATCGCGAGAGCTTCGCGGAGACCCAGGCGCTGCATCGCGCGTTCCCGCACGAGCGCATCCAAGTCCGCTCCCCGGGCATCCTCAGTCTGCTGCCGTTCGAGATCGTCGAGGTCGACCTGCCGGACGAAGGCTTCCAGGGCCTGTACATGATCGAAGGCAGGCGAGTCGACATCTCGTCGGCGGGGTTCAGGACGACCGATACGCTGCGCTACGTGGGCGTGCCGAACGAACTCGTCACCCTCGACGTAAGGGACTAGGCCGATGGCGAACGACTACACGAACACGTCGGAGCACTACCTGCCCGTGCCGGCGATCACCGACAAGTTCTCCTATACCCGCGAGATCCAGGATCTGCGCACGCTCGTGAACAAGGCGATGACGGGCCTCGCGGCACGCGACACGAACGCCGACAACTACCTCCTCTCCGCGGGCGCCGCCGGCACGCTTATCTCCTCCGCCGAGACGGCGCCACGGGGCAGAATCGCGCCGACCACGGCGAACGCGGACTCGACGCTGCTCTTCCAGGACAACGACGGCGCCTCGCTCACGGACAAGTGGGTGATGGGCTGGGACGACTCCGGCGGCGCGTTCGCGATACACGACGCCGCGACGCTCCCGGCGAGCGCGCAGGACGCGCGGTTCTCGATGACGGCGACGCAGACGCGGTTCTCCCACGGCGACAGCGGGGCAACGGCCCACACGGCGGCTGAGGACTATGTATTCGAGCTGGCCGCGGCGGGCGGGCTGTCTCTCATCGCCCCGAGCGCGGCAAGTCCGCAGATATTCCTGGGCAACGCCGACAACAACGACAGCGTGCGGCTGACCTGGAACGCTGCGAACACCCGCGCCGAGTTCGGGACGAGCGTGACCGGCGCCGAGACGCGCCTGCTCTCGGACGCGGGCGTGCTCGCCATGGCTATAAGCAGCGGTCAGGAGGTGTCGATCGGTACGACCAACTTCGGCGCCATGCTCCGCATTGATCAGGCATCCACAACGGGCGCGAAGCCTGCCCTTTACCTGGACCAGGCGGACACGTCGGAGGAGTTCATCCGGTATCGCGGTTCGGCGGCGAACCTGGACCTTACTACGAGCATCGTCGAGGAGGCCGCGGTTACGACGGCGACGCGCGCCGGCTTCGTGCGCGTGTACGTGCAGGACGACGGGAACCAGATCACGGACCAGGCCTACTACATGCCGATCTACACATTGGCCTGAACTGGGGCCTGAACAGGGGCCTGAACTGGGGCATAGAGGGAGACCAATGGCAAAGCGCATCAGAGCTATCCGTCAGACGACCGAGACGTACTACGCCGACGACGGCTCCGTCGCCCGTGAGGTGCATCGCGTGGCGTACCTGAAGGAGGACGCCGACGACCCGGATCTCTCAGCGTGGGCAGATGTCGATGCCCACGTCCTCGACGAAACCGCGACGCTCGCCACGCTCCGGGACGACATTCGGGCGGCGGCGAACAGGCGGGAGGGCATCGCGTGAGCGAAGACAAGACGACCGTCGGCATGGGCGCGTGGCTGACGCAGTACATCGAGGCGACGCGGGCCCGCTATCAGCATGCCGCCGTCGAGCACGAGCGGAACGCGCTGCGTCTCGAGGGCGCGGCGATGGCTCTCCGCGAACTGTCGGTAGCTCGCGACGCAGCCGAATCGGATTCCACGAATACGACCGACGAGACATCAAGCCGCACGGCGGAGAGCACGGACATCGTCGGTCAACAGTGACCGGGTCAAACCCGGTCTAGTCGTCCGCGCTTTTGTCGCGGGCGGCATCTTGCCACCTTTGGGTCTGGCCGTCGGGAGTTCGGATGGGCTCCCGGCGGCCTTTTCTCGTACGCCATGCGTGGGCTGCCGAGGCTGACCTCATTTGGCGAGGCTGGCCCTGCGAGTCTGGCGTAGCGCGCCCGCGCTGAACTCCACGAAGTAGGCCCCACTGGCAACCGGCTCACCGGCGTCGTTGCGGCCGTCCCAGTAAGCGGCGCGATCACGTGTACGGTGGGTTCCCGCAGTCATGTGACCAAGGTCGATGCGCCGGACAGCGCGCCCCACCGCGTTGTACACGGTGACCGTCACGGGCCCCGCCTCGGCGAGGTCGAACGGAATCCACGTCTCCGGGTTGAACGGGTTCGGGTAGTTGGGCAGCATCCGCGTGCGTTTCACGTCGCCCCACGGAGTAAGGAGCTTCCCGCGCGCCGACACGTCAGTCACCACGATGCCCAGGAACTCCTCCGTGCGGTAGAGCGCGCGGCTGCCGTTGTGGCCCGGGGCGAACAGGTGCTCGCCATCGGCAGCAAACCGTATAGGGGGATGGAAGGGAACCTCGCGCAGCACCGCGCCTGTATCGACGGAGTGAATCCGCGTCCGCACTCGCGGCTCCTCAAAGTACTCCTCGCGCATCATGACGAACCTGCCCGACGGATCGATGGCGATGTCCCTGTAGACAAATGTGCGCGGCACGCCTACTGGCGGCTTGATGGCGCTGAGAGGCGTTTCCTGACCCACGAGCCGCATCTCCAGAAGCCCATTGGTGGACCCATCGTTTGGCAGGAAGGCCTGGATTACGCCGCGTTCGGTAGCAGCGAATGGCCCACCTGGCACCGTCGCCTGGACAGTGTCGGTGTATATATCCCAGACGCGCAGGACATCCTCACGAATAGTGTTCAGGAGGACCAGACCCCGGTCGTCCGGCGTGAATGCGAACGGGCGGACGCCAACGTTGGGCGTATCGACCGTGACGACCTGCTCCCCACTTGCCACGCTCCACACGGTCGCACGGCTGTGGGTCCACGTCACGATGAACAGCCCGGAGGGCGACATCGCGTATTTAGGCCGCGCATTCCCGACGTGCGGCACGGCGAACAGCACGTCGCCGGTTGCCGTGTCGAACACACGCGCCTCGCCGAGCATTTCGGCCACGGCGGTTTCGCCGTCGACCGAGGCCTGGACGCCGCGTACATTCTCCGGGAACTCGTACGTGTGAACGAGGCTGCCGTCGGAGACGCGCCACCTGCGCCCGGCCCGGTCGAACGTGATGACCTCGCCGCGTCGCGGCGCGTATGCCGCGTCGAAGGTTTGACCGACGCCCCACGCGCGATCGATCAGGCGCTCGAACTCCAGGGAGTCGGCAGACCAGATCGCGATGCCACCCGCGGCGCGGCTGGCAACCTGATTGTGCCCGGGGCGCACCGTCACGCCCGACGTTGAGACGATCGGCTGTGACGGGCTTGCCAATGCTTGTCCCGTGGCCTCGGTGTTGTCCTCCAGGGTCAGCCGATGTACCAGCCCGTGGCCTGCGCTCCACAGATACGCGCCCTCGGCGCCATACCGAAGCGTGCTGAAGGTCGGAGCTCGTATGATGGTGTTCAGGGGTCTGGGTTCCGAGTCACCAAAGCGCCAGCCGAGCGTGCGGCCATCGGAGGTGTGTACGGCGAATTCCGAGCCGTCGGGATGCACGTCGATGCGCTGTACCCCTGTGCCGATGTCGTACTCCTCTACCACCTCGCCGCTGGACGTGTCCCAGAGCGCAACCTTGGCGCGGTACGACGCCACCAACAGGCGTACGCCGTCGGGATGGAATGCCAGTTTCTCGGAATGCTGGGTGCGCGGGCTCTCTCCAGTATCAGGCGCGGGTGGAAACGGCTCAGGGTCTGGGGAGAGGGATCCGACGACCGCTTGCTCATCCCGATCCCACACGCGCACGAAAGGGCCCTCGACGTAAGCGACGCGGCGCCAGTCGGGAGAGATCGCATACGCGGAGGCGTCCGCGAGATGTTCCTCCTTCAGCCCCATGGTCGTGGCATCGTAAACCGACCACGCGGTCCCGTTCCCGAACACGGCCATCTCGCTGCCGTCGGGCGAGAATCCCACTTCCGACCCGCTACGCCCACCACGCCCGACCCACGCCACCGTTTCATAGGTATCGGCGTCGAGGAGTTCCAACCCTTCGTCGGTGAGCGCGGCCAGGAGCCCTCCATCCGCCGAATACGCAATGTGCCTGAGCCAGGCCGCCCCGACCTCCACAATTGGCGTTGGAACAGGGCTTTGCGGGCTCGCCGAGGCGTGAGCCGCGACGAGCGCAAAGACGACGGCGAGCGAGCAACCCTGGGTCCGGGTGTACATGGGTCTGCCTCTGGTATATGGGATCGTCCGGCCCGGACCATTCCAATAACGTAGGGTCAAAAAGCGAAGCATGGCGCTCGTAGAAGAGTATAGCCATCCGCGAGGGGCGAGCGTCCTCGCCCGAACGTCGCTGGAAGCAGACCCGCTATCAGCGTGCCAGGGGCGAATACGCCGTGCGTGTGCGGCCGAGGCTGACCTCATTTGGCGAGGGTAATCCTGCGAGTCTGGCTTACCGAGCCCGAGCTGAACTCCGCGACGTAGGCCCCGCTGGCAACCGGTTCACCGGCGTCGTTGCGGCCGTCCCAGTAGGCGGCGCGATCGCGTGTACGGTGGCTTCCCGCAGTCGTGTACCCAAGGTCGATGCGCCGGACCGCGCGCCCCACCGCGTCGTACACCGTGACCGTCGCGGGGCCCGCCTCGGCGAGATCGAACGGAATCCACGTCTCCGGGTTGAACGGGTTGGGGTAGTTGGGCAGCATCCGTGTGCGTTTCACGTCGGCCCACGGAGTAAGGAGCTTCCCACGCGCCGACACGTCAGCCAGCACGAGGCCCAGGAACTCATCCGTTCGGTAGAGCGCGCGGCCGCCGTTCGGCCCCCCGGCGAACAGGTGCTCGCCATCGGCAGCAAACCGTATAGGCGCAGAGAAGGGAACCTCGCGCAGCAACGCGCCCGTATCCACGGAGTGAAACCGCGCCCGCACTCGCGGCTCCTCGAAGTACTCCTCGCGCAGCATGATGAACCTGCCCGACGGATCGATGGCGAGGTCGTTGTAGACAAATGTGCGCGGCACGCCTACTGGCGGCTTGATGGCGCTGAGAGGCTCTTCCTGACCCACGAGCCGCATCTCCAGAAGCCCATTGGTGGACCCATCGTTTGGCAGGAAGGCCTGGATTACGCCGCGCTCGGTAGCGGCAAATGGCCCGCCTGGCACCCTCGCTTGGATCGTGTCGGTGTATATATCCCAGACGCGCAGGAAATCCTCACCGAAAGGGTTCAGGAGGACCAGCCGCCGGTCATCCGGCGTGAATGCGAACGGGAGGATGCCTGTGTTCGGCGTATGGACCGTGACGACCCGCTCCCCACTTGCCACGCTCCACACGGTCGTACGCCTATCGGTCCACGTCGCGAGGAATAGCCCGGAGGGCGAAAGCGCGTACCGTCTCGGCAGACCCCCGCCCGGCAGAGCGAGCAGCACGTCGCCGGTTGCCGTGTCGAAGACACGGATTTCGTCGAGCATTGGGGCCACGGCGGTTTCGCCGTCGGCCGACGTCTCCACGTCGCGCAAGGACTCCGGGAACTCGTACGTGTGAACAACGCGAGCATCTGGGCCTCGCCACCTGCGCGCCACCCGGCCGAACGTGATGACCTCGCCGCGTCGCGGCGCGTATGCCGCATCGAGGGTCTGTCCGGCGCCCCACGCGCGGTCGACCAGGCGCTCGAACTCCAGTGTGTCCGCGGACCAAACCGCGATGCCGCCCGAGGCGACGCTGGCAACTTGGTTGTGCCCGGGGCGTAGGGTCAGCCTCGACGTTGCGAGGCTCGGGCCGGAAGCGCCCGCCAATGCTTGTCCCGTGGCCTCGGTGTTGTCTCCCAAGTTCAGCCGATGTACCAGCCCGTTACCTGCGCTCCACAGATACACGCCCTCGGCGCCATACCGAAGCGTGGTAAGGGTCGAAGTCGCTATTACGGTGTTCAGGGGCCTGGGTTCCGAGTCGCCAAAGCGCCAGGCAAGCGTGCGGTCATCGTAGGTCTGCGCGGCGAACTCCCAGCCGTCTGGATGCACGGCGATGCGCTGGACCCATGTGCCGATCTCGTAGTGCTGCGCCACCTCGCCGGTGGACGTGTCCCAGAGCGCCACCGTGGACCGATACGAACCCACCAGCAGGCGCACGCCGTCGGGATGGAACACCAGTCTCGTTACACGCTGGGAGGACACGCTAAATCCAGATTCAAGCGTGTCTAGCAGCGGCTCGGGGTCTCCGCTGAGAGTGCTTGTGACCGCCTGCTCGTCCCGATCCCACACGTACACGACATCGCCCTCGGCGTAGGCGACACGGCGCCAGTCGGCAGAGATCGCATACGTGGAGGGGGACACGAGGTGTTCCTCCTTCAGTTCCATGGTCGTAGCATCGTAGACCGACCACGCGGTCCCGTTCCCGAACACCGCAATCTCGCTGCCGTCAGGCGAGAACGCCACCTCCGACCCCCCACGCCCGAACCGCGCCACGGGTTCGTAGGTATCGGGGTCGAGGAGTTCTAGCCACTCACGCGTAAGCGCGGCCAGGGCCCCTCCATCCGGCGAATACGCGATGGCCGTGAGCCAGGGCCGGCCTACCTCCATGATCGGCGTTGGCATTGGGCTTTGCGCGCCCGCCGACGCGCAGGCCACGGCGCACGCGAAGACGACGGCGAGTGAGAAACCCTGGGCCCGGGTGTACATGGGTCTACCTCTGGTATTCGGGGTCGTCCGGCCTAACCCAGTCCAATAACGTAGGGTCAAAATAGGAAGTGTGGCGTCCATAGAAGAGTATAGCCATCCACGAGGGGTGGGTCATCGCCCGAACGTCGCTGGAGGCAGGCCGAGGACGGAGAGCGACTTCGCGAGTGTGACGGGAGGCGTCTGGCTGCGGGGCCGCCGTCGACACCGATGATTTGGGAGTCGCTCGCGACCGGCTAGCGCTTCGTCAGTGGCCGAGGGCCAACCCGTTCTTGCGCGGATCTGCGGCGCCGCGTAGCGACCCATCGTCAGCGATCCCGACGGCCTGCGCCGCTCCGACGGAGCCCGCGTCCCGCACCACGAAGCCCTTCGCGCGCAGACCCGCGACAAGGGCGGCATCGGCGAACAGCCGCGACTCGAGGTCGACCGCGCCATTCCGCGCGATGACGCGCGGCGCGTTGACCGCTTCCTGAACGTCCATCCCGAAGTCGAGGACGTTGAGAATCACGTTGAGAGTCGTCCCGATGATGGTGCTCCCGCCCGGCGACCCGACGGCGAGGACCGGTCGGCCGTCACGCAGGACGATGGTCGGCGCCATGCTGCTTCTGGGGCGTTTTCCACCCTGAGTCTCGGCGTCGTCGCCCAGGGCCGTGCGTCGCGCGCGGACGCCTCCCGACGGCCCGTTGGCGGCGAACGTCCCATCGTCGTTGAGCGCGTGCGTCTCGAAGTCGGTGAGTTCGTTGTTCAGCAGGAAGCCACGACCCGGCACGGTCATCGCGGAGCCGAAGTACCGCTCGATGGTCGTCGTGACGGAGACGACGTTGCGCTGAGAATCGACGACGCAGAAGTGCGTGGTGTGCCCGCCCTCGGCGGAGCCGTTCGACGGCGTGAGGCCGAGATCGCCCGGAGCGACAGGAGGCGGGACCGCGTTGAGCGGCAGCATGAGCCCGCGCCGGGTTCGCGCGTAGTCTTTGCTCAGCAACCGTTCCAGCGGGACGTCCACGAAGTCCGCGTCGCCCATGTATGCGTTCCGGTCGGCGAAGACGATGTTCTGCGCGTCCGCGATGCGGCGCGTCGCCGCTAGGCTGCCCCATGTCATCGACGGCAGGTCGACGCCTTCCAGCAGGTTCAGCATCATGGCGAGGCTGGCGCCGCCGCTGGTGGGCATGTTCATCCCGACGACCTCGTAGCCTCGATACCCGCTACGCACCGGCTCGCGGTAGACGGCGCGATACCGCGCCACGTCGGCGGCGGTCATGACGCCCGGGTTGTGCGGCGCCATGCGCACGGCGCCGACGATGTCCTGCGCGATGGCGCCGTTGTAGAACGCGTCCACGCCCTCGGCAGCGATGAGTTCCAGCGTGTCGGCCAGGTCCGGGTTGTGGAACGTGGAGCCGGAAGCCTTCGCCTCTCCGTCCGACGTGAGATACAGCGCCACCGAGTGCGGGAACCGCGCGAGTCGCTCCTTGTTCGCCGCAATCTGCTGCGAGAATCCGCGATCCAGCACGAACCCATCCCGCGCCAACCGGACGGCCGGGGCGGCGAGATCGCTGAGAGTCATCGTCCCGTATTCGTCCAGAGCGCGCGCCATCGCCGCGAGCGTGCCCGGCACGCCGACGGGCATCCCGCCCGTGCTGCGCTCGTCGAACGGAATCACATCGCCGTTGTCGTCGAGGAACACCGCGCCGTGATACGCCGCCGGCGCCTCCTCGCGTCCGTCGAGCGCGACGATGGAGCCTGTCGCCGCGTCGTGGAGCATGATGAAGCACCCGCCACCGATGCCGCTCGCGTACGGCTCCGTGACCGTGAGCGCCAACTGCACCGCCACCATCGCGTCGATGGCGGCGCCGCCCGATTGCAGGATCTCAAGGCCGACGAGCGTCGCGTAGTGGTTCGACGTGCTGACCATCCCGGACTCGGCGACGACGGACTGCTGAGGCCCGCCGAGGGGCGCGCCAGCCGTCCGGTTCGCCACCAGAACGAGGGCAAGCGCCGCCACGAGGATCGCCATAGATCGCGCCGCGCCGCGCGTCATGCGTGTCATGTTCTGCTCCGCTAATCGGGCTGGGTCGCCACGAGTTCCTGATTCGCCGGGATGTCGTGGAACGTCTGCTCACGGCCGCCAGGCCATCGGATGTGGACGCGATCGACAACGGCGGCGTCGCCGAGGCCGAACAGCGCGCGTGGGTCGTGGCTCGCGAGGTAGCTCGACCCGCGTCGCACGTCCCGTGTCTGCGCGCGGCCGCCCGCGGTAACGATCACGCGAGCGCCGATGCTGCCCTTGCCGCGGAGCGTCACGCGCAACCATGCGCCGGCATTGCCCCCGTCGTTCCGCAGCAGTCGAGCCGGCCCGTTCGAGTGCGTGAGGACCACGTCCGTATCGCCGTCGTTGTCATAGTCGCCGAATATGGCAGCGCGCGCCACGCCATACGTCTGGAGTGCCACGCCCAACTCCCCGGTCGCCTCGGCGAACACGCCATCACCCGCATTGAGGAAGACCTGCGTCGGTTGGGCGTAGGTCACTGTGTCGGTCATCTCGCCGATGTTCGGGAGCACATGGCCATTCGCGATGAGGATGTCCAGCAGGCCGTCGTTGTTCAGGTCGATGAACCCCGTGCCGAATCCCAGGTGCAGGTAGCTCTCCTCGCCGACGCGCGCGGCGTACGCCACGTCGTCGAAGAAGCCGTCGCCCGCGTTCCGGTAGAGCGCGTTTGTCTCGTAGGAGAGGTTCGTCACGAAGAGGTCCATCAGGCCGTCGCCGTCGTAATCGCCCGCGTCGACGCCCATGCCCGCCTGGGCTACGCCGTCGCCGCTATACGCGCAGCCGGCGATGAGCGCGATCTCCTCGAAGCGTCCCGCGCCGTCGTTCTGGAAGAGGTAATTCGGCGTGTCGTCGTTTGCGACGTAGAAGTCCGGCGCGCCGTCGCCGTTGAAGTCCGCCGCGACGACGCCCAACCCCTTCCCCGCGTACGCGCCACCCGGGTCGGTGACGCCGGCCGCCTCCGTGATGTCGGTGAACGCGCCGTCTCCGTCGTTGCGATAGAGCGTGTCGGGCGCGCCGTCAAAGTGGCGGGGATGGCAGTACGTGCGCAGGCCGCTCTCGATGCAGGGCGGATAGTCCGCGTCGAGGTCGTACTCGACGTAGTTCGAGACGTAGAGGTCCAGATCGCCGTCGAGGTCGATGTCGGCGAAGGTGGCGCTCGCGCTCCAGGCGGGATCGCCGACGCGCGCCGATGCCGTCACGTCCGTGAAGGTCCCGTCGCCGTCGTTCCGGTAGAGCAGGTTGGGGCCGAAGGCGGTGACGTATATGTCGGGGTCGCCGTCGTTGTCGTAATCGCCGACGGCGCAGCCCATGCCATAGCGATCGGCGGCCTCCACGCCCGCCGCGGCCGTGACGTCCACGAACGTGCCATCGCCGACATTTCGATACAGCGCGCTCGACGCGAGGGGCTCGCCCGTCAGATCGCCGCTGTTGACGAGGTACAGGTCCAGATGTCCGTCGGTGTCATAGTCGAGGAAGCCCCCACCGCTGCCCATGGTCTCCGGCATGTGGAGATCGCCACGGGCGCCGTTCACATGGGTGAAGGAGATTCCGGCCTCCGCCGTCGCATCTACGAACTGTAGAGCGTCGGAGACGGCGGGCGCCACGGAGGCCGCAGCGATGTAGACGGCAATGAGGGATCGGCGCAGGGAGTTCATTCGGCGTGCTTGTGAATCCGCCTTCCCGTACGCGTGTCCCGAACGCGGGCCGACCGATAGTAATCCGCGGATTGTATGCCAAGACTCAGCGCGCCCCAACCGGCTGCTCGTGTTGCCGGTGGGCCGCTCTGATGCTATGTTCTCCGCGTCTTGCGGCGCGCTCACGCGTCGTTCAGCCCTACCCGGAGAATATGTGGGAGTTCACGACATGCGATCACTGTTAAAAGGCACGGTCGGCGCGTTGACGATTGCGCTCGCAACCTGGACGGCCGGGAACGCGGCCGCTCAGTGCGTCGAGTTGGACGCCGCGGCTGTCGACGTGCCGTTCACGACCGAAATGGCGGCCGATGCGAACGCCGTCTACCTGTCCGTCGTCGGTGGCGACACGCCGACGCCCAACGACTGCGGCCTGCTCGCGTCCAATGACCCCGCGCTGTGGATGGGGTGGGGCGGTCCGTTGGACGTGGACAACGCGTCGATCGGCGAGGGGCCGGGAACGCGCAACTTTGTCACCATCGGTGGCACACGCTACGCGCGCGGCATCGGGACCCACTCGGATGCGACGTTCGGCTTCGACCTGTCCGGTGGCAACTACGAGCGCTTCATGGCGTACGTGGGGATGGATGACGAGAAGGACGCGGGCGCAGCCGGCGCCGGCGACTCGTGTGGGTTCGGCGGCACGTCGGAATTCACCGTCAGCGTCGACGGCAGCGTAGTCTTCGAGTCCGGCCTCGTGACCGGTATGAGCGGCGCGGACAACGTGGCCCCGGTCCTCGTCGATGTTGACGTGACGGGCGCCAGCGATCTCGAAATCGCCATCACCGGTGGCGACGACGGGATCGGCTGCGACCACGCCGCGATCGGCGACCCGAAGCTCCTGTCGTCGAGCACGGCCGTCGACCCCGCAGGGAAGACGACGACGACGTGGTCCACCCTGAAGCAGCGCTAGGCGACCCCGACAGCATATGAATGGCAGCCGCCGGTCGGCTTGATGTCGGCCGGCGGTGTTCGTCCGTGGCCCGGCGTAACTTCGCCGAATTCGAATGCGTTGGCCAGCATGGGATACAATCTGAAGCGCGATCCGTCACTTGTAACGGGCGCGATACCAGGAGGGAAGGACGGGATGTACAGATATCGAAGTCTGTTTGTAGCGGCGCTGCTTCTCGGGGGCGCGGTCTTCGCGCGCGCGGAGTGCGTCAATCTCGAAGTCGCGGCCAAGGAAGTGCCGTTTGAGGAAGAAATCTTGGAGGACACGCGCACCGGCGTCGCGTACCTCAGCCTCATCGGCGGATCGAGCACGAACGCGAACGACTGTGGACTCAACCCTGACAACGACGACGCCCAGTGGACCGGTTGGGGCGGCCCGCTCGACACGGACAACGCGTCGATCGGCGAAGGCATCGGCCAACGGAACTACATCACCATCGGTGGCATCCGCTTCGAACGCGGAATCGGCACGCACGCCCTGGCGACCTACTTCTTCGACATCTCGGGCGCCCCTTACAAGAAGTTCGAAGCGTACGTCGGCATGGACGACGAGAAGGACGCTGGCGCGGCCGGCGCAGGCGACTCATGTGGCTTCGGCGGCACGTGTGAGTTCAACATCAGCGTCGACGGGAAGGTGAAGTTCGAGTCGGGCTTCGTGTCCGGGATGCTCGACGGCGACAACGTCGACGCCATCTTCGTTGAAATCGACCTTGCCGACGCGAGCGAACTCCTCATCGAAGTCGCCGACGGTGGCGACGGGATCGGCTGCGACCACGCTGCCATCGGTGACGCGAAGCTGCTCACCGGCGCGGCCCTGGCCGTTGACGCCGAAAGCAAAGCTGCCACGACGTGGAGCGAGTTGAAGACGCGGCTGTAAGAGCCGTCGGTCTGAGCTGACGCTAGTTCTTGAACGCCTCCAGGGCCGCGGCCTTGGGGGCGTTCCTCGTTGCGGGGAGGACCTGCTGGTGGAACATGCCACGCTGGGACGCACGGGCCGCGAAGTGAGCCGCCTCGGGTTCGGCGGCGCGCCCGCCGGGCTGAAGAACTACCTCGACGAGTACGACCCCGCTCGCCGCGATCAGCGCGAGGAGGTGGTCGTCGCCATACGCCGCGCGGTGGAGATCGGCGTCACGTACTTCGACACCGCCCCTGGCTACGGCGACGGGGTCAGTGAGTCGATATTCGGCGAGGCGCTGTCCGGTTGCGCCGAGGACGTGTTCGTCGCGACGAAGATCGGCGCGTCCGCGGACGGCGCGCGACGGTCGCTGGAAGGCAGCCTGGAGCGGCTACGGCGCGACCACGTCGATCTGGTGCAGATACATGGGTCGAGCTACTCCGTCGAGCAGACGGACGCCATGTTGGCGCCGGGCGGCATCGTCGAGACGCTGGAGGCGTTGCGCGAGGAAGGACTCACCCGCGCCATCGGCTTCACGACCGAAGACACCAACGACTCCGTGTACCGCCTCATCCGCAGCGGCCGGCTGGACGTGATGCAGGTCTGCTACAACATGATCTATCAGCACCCGTACGAGCCGACGCGGCCGTTCGGCTGCATCCTCGAAGCGGACAACGCAGGCATGGGCGTCGTGACCATGCGCGCGATGACGTCGGGCATCCTGCAGAACTGGATTCGCGCCGTGAACCCCGACGACTCGTTCGACTACAACGCCGCGCTCCTACGGTTCGTGCTCGCCAACCCGCTCGTGGACGTAGCGCTCGTGGGGATGCGCGACGCCGACACCGTCGAGCGCAACGTCGCGATTACCGACGACATCGACAGCCGCATCCCGCTCGACAGAATCCACGAGCGGTACGTCGATCGGTGAAGCGCGTGTGGCCTACAGGTGTGGGGCGGACCGGGGTTGTCGGCAACGCGTGCCGGGCGGCGCTACTTTCGGGTGGCGCGGACGTAGAGTGTGTGACCGTGCCCGGAGGCATCGGCGTATTCTTTGGCTCCCGGCCCCTCGTCGAAATGCCAGAGCGCGATGGTGTGTTCATCGGCCTCGAACCTGCCGGCGACGCTCTCCGGCCCGTATCCGTCCAGCGACCGCGCCCCCTCACGATAGGGGTATCGCGCCGTGCTGGACACTCGAACTTCTCCCACGCGACCGCGGACGCTGCCCACGCTGTGCGTAGCGGAAGACGCGTCGGCTGGCGACAGAGATGGCATGCCGCCGATCACCAGCGGCGCATCCGTACGCGGAAGCATCGACACGAACGCGGCGTCGGACCGCGACCCTCCCTCGGGTGGCACGAGCGCAATCGTGCGGAACCCGGCTGACGCGGAATCACCGGCATGCCTCACAGGGCGCGCGTGCCATTGGTACTCGTACCGCAGCGGGCCCTCTCGGTCGGGCTTCAGGCGCCGCGTTCTGTAGTACTGCAGGGCTACATGCACCCAGCGCTCGGGTGGGAAGCCTTCCCTGTCGAGACTGCCGCGGCCGCTGCCGTCGAGTCCCGGGCCCGTACCCTGGGCAAAGCTGGGGCGGACCTCCGGCCCGGTCCACCACTGCGAGGGCTTCCTCTCCGGTCCCCAATACTCGGCGTAGTAACTCCCCTCTTTCCGCAACAGCACCCAACGCTCGAGCGGCCGCGGCTCCTCGTCGAAGTAGTACCACGCCTCAACGGTCAGGCCGTCTTCGCCCACATAGTCGAAGAGAGGGCTACTCGCCCCCAGGTAGTGCCCCTCGCCAAGCCGTGCATATCCCGCGTCGCCTGCCTCATGGCGATCCGACCCGTCTGGTAGGATGGTCCGCCTCGGCGTCGCGCGGCCGATTGGTTTTGCCTCGACGAGCCGAACCGATGCCACACGCGCCGCTGGAACCTCGCCGCCGTGCTGCCCGTGGGCGATCAGTAGCCACACTGCGCCGGCCAACACCGCGTGCCCCAGCATCGCGCCGCCACCACCCGTTGCGATGGGGGCGGCCCCGAACGCCCGCGCGCGACGAGACGCGCCGGCCAATGCCGCGACGCCCAAGCCAAGCACGGCCCGCAACCGCTTGCGCAGCCGTCCTCGCGCGCGATGCAGCCGCGTTGTGAGCGCCGTGTAGGTGGCGCCGTGCCGACCACGGATGTCCTCGCGGTCCTGCTCATCGATATAGCGGGCGGTCAACAGTTCGCGATCTGCGTCGCCGAGGTCGTTGAGCGCCCGAATCACCTGACGCCAACGTTCCGCGGAGATGACCTGCTCCGCGGGACTGGGATCGCGCGCCACGTCGAGCGTGAGCGCATGGGTCGGCAGACTCGGTCTCCCTCGCCGCGCCGTACGCGCCGCGTTGCTCGCTATCGACGCGATCCACTGCGGCAGACGCTCCTCATCACGCAACTGGGCGCGGTTGAGGTACACCCGCACGATTACGTCCTGGACGAAGTCGTCGGTGTCCATGTCCCGCGGAAGGAGACCTCGGCCGATCGCGCGTATGCGCGGCAATTGCGACAGCACGGCCTCGTCGAACGGGTCCGGGCGTTGCATGTCAGTCCTCTCGCTACGCCGTGAGGTGTGACCCTATAGACGCCTGAGGCGTTCGTCTGTCACCTGGCACGTCGCAACTTCGCCGACGGCTTCGCATTCCTCCCGCCTCCCGGGCCAATGCGATGCCGACCTGCCGTCGCTATAATGCGGCTCGACGCGCCGGGCCGGGCCGCACACTCGGGAACATAGCATGCTGAGCACGGAACTCGCGAAGCGCGAGGACGAAGGGAATCCCATACGCGTCGGGATCATCGGGGCCGGCAAGTTCGGGTCGGGGTTGGCGGCGCAGCTCATGCAGACGCCGGGCATCTCGGCGAGCGTCGTCGCGGACATCGACATCGCCCGCGCGCTTTACGCGTACACGGCCGGAGGCGTCCCCGAGTCGGAGATAGCGACTGCCGACAGTTCCGACGCTATCAACGACGCGTTGCTCGCGGGGAGGCCCGCAGTCACCGCCGACGCCCTGGCGCTCGCGCAGGCGGACCTGGTGGACGTCGTCGTCGAGGCGACGGGCCTGCCGAACGTCGGGGCGCGCACGGCGTATCACGCCATCATGCACGGGAAACACGTGGTGATGGTGAACGTCGAGGCGGACGTCGTCGTCGGGCCGATCCTGCGCCGGTTGGCAGATGCAGCGGGCGTCATCTACAGCCTCGTGGACGGCGACCAGCCGGGCGTGACCATGAACCTCGTCGAGTGGGCGCGGACGCTGGGGTTCGAGATCGTAGCCGCCGGGCGCGGGACCACGCTCTATCACGATGACCCGCAGGGAACGCCCGAGTCGGTGGCGGAGCGCTTCGGATTCGATGCCGAAACGCTCACGCGACGGTGCATCAACCTCAGGATGTTCAACTCCTTCCGCGACGGCACTAAAGCACAGACCGAGATGACCGCGCTCGCCAACATGGCGGGACTCGTGCCGGATGTTCGAGGGATGCACGAGCCGTCGGTGAACATCGCGGACATCCCGCAGCGGTTCAGTCTCCGGGACGAGGGCGGCCTGCTCTCTCAGCACGGCGTGGTCGAACTGGCGAACAGCGTCGCCGAAGACGGCGCGACGCTTCTGGACGACCCGCTGAAGATGGGCGTGTTCGTCGTGATTCGCGCCGAGCATCCGTTCATCCGGGAGGACCTCGGGGAGTACTTCCTCCACCCGAACTCGAACGACCACAACTTCCTGCTGTACCGCCCATACCACCTTGTAGCCGTCGAGGCGCCGATCACCATCGCCAAGGCCGTCATCTACGGACACGCCACCGGCGCGCCCATGCCGACCCCGACGGCGGAACTCGTGACGGTCGCAAAGCGCGATCTCGAGCCGGGCGACATCATCGATGGTGGTGGCGGAACCACGGTCCTCGGCTCCTGCGAGAAGGCGACGGTCGCAAACGCGCAACGCCTCCTCCCGCTAGGGGTGGCGTACGGCGCGCGGCTGAGGGAGCCGGCGCCGCAGGGAGAAACACTCACGTACGACATGGTCGATCTGGACGAGGACGGGTTCGCGCTGAAGCTGAGGCGCATGCAGGACGCGACGCTGTAGCCACACCGCTGAGGAGGGGATCGTGGAATACCGACGCATGGGACGAACCGGGCTGAAGGTGTCGGAGGTGTGCCTGGGCACGATGACCTTCGGACACAGCACGGAGGAGGACGAAGCGGCGCGCCAGGTCGATCTCGCGTTCGACGCGGGCGTGAACTTCTTCGATACCGCGGACGGCTACGGCAGCGGCGCATCTGAGGAGATGCTCGGCCGAGCGCTGAAGGGACGGCGGCGAGACGCCATCGTCGCGACGAAGTTTTTCAACCCGATGGGCCCCGGGCCGAACGAGTCGGGCATGTCGCGCGTGCGGATCATGCAGGCCATCGACGACAGCCTCACCCGCCTGCAGATGGACCACGTGGACCTGTACTACATCCACCACGTGGACACGCAGACGCCGCTCGACGAGATGCTACGCGCGCTCGAGGATCTCGTGCGGCAGGGCAAGGTGCGCTACACCGCGTGCAGCAACTATCAGGCGTGGCGCCTGTCCGAAGCGATGTGGATCAGCGACTCGAAGGGATGGTCGCGGTTCGAGTGCTACCAGCCACAGTACAGCCTCGTCGTGCGCGACATCGAGCAGGAGATCATCCCGCTGTGTGAGCTGAAGGGGTTGGGCGTCGTCGCGTGGAGCCCTCTCGGTGGCGGGTTCCTGTCCGGCAAGTACCGACCGGGGGAACGCACTCTTGAGGGCGCGCGCTCCGACGAGGGTTGGGCCTACCCGCAGCGTTACTTCGCCAGCAACGCCGACGAGACGCTCCACGTTCTGCTGGACGTGGCCGCGGAATTGGGAAGGAGTCCGGCGCAGGTCGCGCTCCGATGGCTCCTCGAACGACCCGCGATGACGTCGGTGATCGTGGGGGCGCGGAAGCTCGACCAACTCCGTGACAATCTCGGGGCGTCCGGCTGGCGGCTGGAGGGCGATGCCTTAGCACGCCTCAACGAGGTGTCCCACCTACCCGACCGCTACCCGGAAGCGATGGAGAAGAACATGCACGAGCGACGCAACGACGCCGTCGACATGCCATCGCTCGCCGGCGAGGCGTAGGCGCCGATCCGGCCAGCGAGCTTCCCGAAACCGACGCGGCCGAATGCCGTATCCATATGTCGTACAGCCGTAGTGCCGAGAGGTGTGCGCGCTATTGCCACGCCCATGTCACGGGCACCGGTGCGTACACGCACGTGCCACTGACCCATAGACGTAGTCCTTACAGGCGTCTAGCGGCTGTCCGCGCACGTATACTCATATGCGCAGGAGTGCTACGGGCGTATTCGCGCAAGCGCGCGGTCCTGTCACTTCTCCGGGACTGGTCATCTCTGGCTACTGTCTATCCAACAACGACACCCTGATGATGGACGGCCCCCAAGCGCAGTAGCCACCACTGTAGTTGTTTAGGCCGTTTAGGCCGTTTAGGCCGTTTTAGTCCCCCGCAAAGCCGCCCTATCAGCGGACCTACGCGCCTATGCGCCTACGCCTATGGGGCGAAAGGCCCACGGGTATGGGATGTAGGGTCTACGAGTATGGGGCGATAGGTACCCGGCAATGGGGAAAGGTCTACGGATGTGGGGGCGCCCGCAAAGTCGCTTGGTCACCGGCTTCGTTCCGCATTGCATCTGGAAGGTCTACGGATGTGGGGCGAAAGGTCTACGGTCGTGGGGTTGCGCCCAGGAAGTCGGACGGCCGGGGAGCTTTTGCGGAAAGGTCTACGGATGTGGGGCATCGCGTGCTGGATGGTGGTAGCATCCGCGGCGACAGGCGCGGGCGGGTCCGGCGGTTCGCGCGTCCGTACCATATCTGTAGGCCTTTCGGTGATGGCCTCGTCTATGTAGTCTGCGCCCTCTGACGGAGACTGCGCATGTCTGAACATGCCGCAGGCGGCCGCCCTACGGCTCGGTACGCAGCGAAGCGCGACTGGTGGGTGACGGCGCTGCTCTGGGGCGTGGTCCTGCTGATCGCGTGGTCGGCGTTCGGGTTGCGGAAGGAAGAGATGGAGCCGCTCGCCCGCGGCCTCACGTACCTCGCGCTGGCTGGGGGCGTCGTGCTGTGTCTCGCTCCGCTCTACACGCTGGCGTACGTGCTGTCGGACGAGTCACTGCGGGTGTGCTTCGGGCCCATCGGCATGAGGGTCCGTCTCGAGGCCATCGAGTCCGTGACGCCGGGGTTCGCGCAGGGGTTCACGACGAACTGGTCGATGTCGTTGATGGGGCTGGTCATCGCGCAACGCGACCGGAGGATGCGCGTCGCCATAGCGCCGCTAAGTCAGGAGGCGTTTCTGCTGGATCTGGCCGCGCGATGCCCGCATCTGGAGCGCCGCGACGGCGCGCTCGCGAGTCGCGACTGACCTGACAGGTCGCCCGCATCTGGTGCGCGTCGCTGCAATGGAACAGGAGATCGAACTGTGGCATCACGGGATGCGTGGGTGAAACTGCTCACGGCGAAAATGGACGCGGCGCCTCAGGCGGAACACGTGCTTCGACCGAAGCCCGGAGGCGCGGCCTGGGTGTACATGGGCGACAAGGCTATCACTGTTGTCGGATTGGAAGTCTCTCATGCCGACTTCCTGATCCTTTCGTATGTCTCTCGTATTCTCGGCCGCAAGACCAGTGTAACCACAGACTACTGCGCATGGGACAGGATCGATCGCGTGAAGTTCCACCTCAAGTCGACATAGCAAGGCAGACGCACAGGACGAACGACCCTCAACGCCATCTGTTACACGTTCCAGAATACCACGGCAATTGCACGCCCGACGGAAGCGATGCCCCTCGGCAAAGTTGCGGAACTTCGCCCCGCCGGGCCAGATCTGTGTCAGCGCTAAGCGCAGTGCCGGCCGCTGGCGCAGTGCGTATGTTCCCGTGCCCTCCGGCGCCTCCCGGCACGTCATGCATCGGTGGCGTCACGCGGAAACCGTTCCGGCGTCCGGCTCGGCGGGTACTTGCCACGTCCGACCCTCCGCGCGCATGCCCGCTTCCATCTCCCTGATGCCGTCCCAGAACCACCACAGGTCTTCCGGGATGTCGTCGAAGTCCTCCTTGAGCGTCACTCGGAAGTAGCCGTTCTGGGCGACCATGCGTAGCGTGTCGTTCACGTTGTGACCCACGGTGTGGATCATCCACGGGTGGATGTGCACGACGTCTCCCGGCTCCCCGGTGAACTCGATGCCCGTGCCGTAGGACCAGGGCAAGAGGCCGTTCGTCAGTGGGGCGCGGACGTCGTGGTGGCGGAAGTACTCGTGGCACATCATGTGGCTGCCGGGCCAGACGGTGAAGCCGCCTCCGCGTGGCTTCACCGTGTCGAGCAGCGTGATCGTGTTGAAGCTGTGTCCGCACGTGTTGTCGAGATGTCCCACGGTCGGCGGCCGGTAGGTCTTGTCCTTCGATGGGAAGCGCAGAAGCACGGAGCCGGCTCGCGGCGGCTTGATGCTCTCGCCCAGCAGTTGTCGCGCGACGCCCGCCAACGACTCGTGCTCCGCCAGTTCCTGCATGGGGCCGCTCTGCGCCCAGGCGTCCTTGTTCGTGTAGCTGCTGAAGTGCTTGCCGTCGGTCCACCCGTCGGGACTGTCGGGGGATTCGGGCAGGTTGTCCCACACCTGCTCGCGGCACCGTGTGATGAGGTCATCCTCGACGGCGGCCCGCGCGACGACGTATCCCGTGACGCGGAAGAAGGCGATCTCTTCCTCGGTGAGCAGCGGCATGCGGGTCTCCCGGCGTGACGTTCGTCGACGTGGCGCGGAGATTGTCCGGCACGCGTCCACGCGCGACAAGCGCCCACCCCGCCATGCGCGACGGCCAGGCGCTTGGCGCACTCCCGGCCGCATAGCACGGATGCGTGCGACGTCCTCGGGTCGGGCCTGAACGGCGCGCGGCCCGTCTGGAGATCGCGGGTTCGCCGTTCACGGAGACCAGTTCAGTACCCATCCACAAGGCGGAGTCACCCCACAACCGGGCTCCGTGGAAAGGACGGCGGCGCAGATGGCGCGATATATCGCAGAGGTGTTCCACACCTACATCGACCACGGCGAGTTGCTTGCGGCGATCCCGATCGAGGCGAAATCCCGGAAGCACGCGTACGAGATTGCGGACGACCTGTTTCACTATCCCTGGAAGCCGTTCCTGACGAGGCGCGTGAAGCCCGAAGACGTGGAGATCAAGATCACGGCCGAGACGGCTTGGAAGAGGCGCGCGTCTACGATCCTGAGCAAATCCAGCCAACGTGCGAAGAAGCGGGCCTGACGACGACCCCGCCCGGGGCGCCGGCAGATGACCTCAGCGCGCGATATGGCGGCCTCGCCGGTTGACGTCGCCGCTTCCCGTACGATGGCGGCGGACGGATCGGCCATGATCTGCGCTTCCAGACGTGTGCCCTCGGCGATCCTCCGACAGCCTGCATCCGCGGGTAGGTAAGAGCGGAACTGGTCGGCGCCCGGCTCGACCAGGAATAACCGACCTCCTTGCGGAGACGGCTGAGATGACACTCACGAACGAGCAGATACGAGAACGGCTCACGATGGAGCGGTTCCCGCTTGCGTCGAAATACGATCCCCAGTGGATCTTCGATAACGAAATGGGGCCCAATGCGCTGTGGGTGACGGAGTGTCTATGCGAGGCCATGGACCTCCGTCGCGGAATGCGAGTGCTCGATATGGGCTGCGGGAAGGCGCTGAGTTCAGTCTTCCTGGCGCGCGAATTGGACGTGCAGGTTTGGGCTGTCGACCTGTGGATCAAGGCTACTGACAATTGGCAGCGCATTCAGCAGGCCGGCCTTGAGGACCGCGTGTTCCCAATCCACGCAGACGCTCGATCGTTGCCGTTCGCAGAGGGGTTCTTCGACGCGATCGTGAGCCTCGATAGCTACCACTACTTCGGCACAGATGACCTGTACCTGCAGTACTTCGTGAAGTTCCTCAGGCCGGGGGGACAGGTCGGTATCTTCGTGCCCGGATACCTGGACGACTTCGGTCCGAGCGTGCCCGACCACCTCAAGGGCGACTTCCACGAGGATTGGCACTCGTTCCACACGGCCGACTGGTGGCGGTGGCATTGGGAGAAGACGCGCTTGGTGGATGTGGAAGTGGCCGAAGCGGTTCCTCAGGGCTGGGATATCTGGATGAAATGGGAGGAGACGCGCGATGCGGCGGGCGGCGTGCCTCCGGGTCTCGGCACGGACGCCGCCGTGCTGCGCGCGGACGGTGGCCGCCATCTCGGCTTTGTGCGCATGGTGGCCCGGAAGCCGACCTGAGTGTGCGCGCGTCGAAAGCGTCGACGTCTCGCACGGGAGCAACGCCCTGAACGGTCGAAGCCGGCGCCGGGGGGGGACGAAGGGGATCCCCCGCGCCAGGAGACCCTACGAAAAGGCCGGGTGTAAGGCCCTTCCCTCGGCCCGTTATACAAGGCGCTGGCGAAGCCGGGCCCGTCCGTTCCCGGTCAGAACTGGACTAGATGGCCGCCGACCGAAGGAGACAGATGATGGGGCGGGACGGGTCCTCACGAGTCGATGGCATCGACGCCGGTGTGCTCTTGCCACTCGTCCGACAGGCGCTTGGTATGGAGACTGTCGGGATGGGCGAATGGACGACGGAAGCGCTAGGAGGGGCTGGCGGACAGGTGATACGCCTGTTCAGGGGATCGGCCACAGACGGTCGCCGCAAGATCGCGTGGAGTCTTGTGCTCAAGCGCCTTCGCGTTTCCGAGAGCGCCGCAGATCCGAGCGCCCAGGCTTACTGGCGACGAGAAGCGGATGTGCATGAGTCCGGTGTCCTGAGCTGCCTTGAGGGCGGCCTTCGAGCGGCCCCATGTCTCGCCATCCACGACTTCGGCGATGAGGTGTGGCTCTGGATGCCCGAAGTGCAGGATGACGAGCCTGAACGGTGGTCGTTGGCTCGATTGGGTCTTGCGGCACGCCAGCTTGGGCAGTTCAATGCTCAGCTTCCCGAGAGGCGGGCAGAATCGATATGGGCGGGGATACCGCGGCAGTGGCTCCGGGCTTGGCACGAAGACGCGGTGCGGCCCGGATACGCAGCATACCAAGGTTGCATCCTCGAGCCTGGCGCAGGGACCGTATTCGAAGCCGAGACCGCAGAGGAGGTCGAGCGGATCTGGCGCGCCGCAGATGAACTCCTCGACAGACTTGAACTCCTACCCCAGTGCTTCTGCCACTTCGACGCGTTCCGACGCAATCTGTTCGCTGTCGGTGACACGACTGTCGCGATCGACTGGGCATTCGCCGGTCTGGGAGCCTATGGCGAAGACTTGGCGTCTCTCGTCTTCGCGACCATCGGGTTGGACGGAATCGAGTCACGCGACTTGGATGGATTCCGGGAGATAGCGTTTGCTGAGTATATGACAGGCCTCCGCGAGGCAGGATGGCGTGGCGATGACACGGCCACACGGTTTGCATTCCTCGCGCACGGCTGCGCGCGGTTCAGCGTGTATATCGCGAGCATCGTCCTGCAAGCGTCTCTGGACGAGGACGAGCGCGCGTTCCTCGTCGACGTGACTGGGGTCGAACTGGCCGGCTGGCAGGCCGCGATGGAGTTCTTCCACTCGAACCACGCTGAATTGTGGGAGTTGCAGTCGTCGCTTTGAGCCCATCGCCGCTATCGTCAGACGCGTCGACGCCCGCGTGGTGAGGACTTGGGCCTCCGCCCCGGAATGCGCGCGCTCGCCGCGGCCGAGCGTCCCGCCATCGGCCTCCGGGAATGCCGCCACGAACGACTCCCGCCAACCGGGGACCGGCGGCCCGACACGCTCCAGGCTAGGTTAGTGTCAACCACGGCAGACGCTCCACGGCGCCCGGGGAGTCGCATAATGCGACGGTTGCGCCCCGACTCCGGGGCTTCGCTGGCGGGCGCGAATACGGACGGGGAGGCGCATCAGCAGGCGGCCTGGACGCGCGAGCCTCTCCGGTTCGGGGCGCTGGCACGCAACGTGCGAAGACGTGCAAAGACGTGCGGATAGTGGAGCAGGCCCGGCGCGGCCCATGGCAGCGCTTCGCGACGTAGCGAGCCAACCGAAGAGAGCAGCGCGACATGACGGATTTCATTCGCCTCGGTATCCCGCAAAGACTGATTCTTGCCGCGACAGCGACGGCCCTTCTCTACTCGACGGCCGGGTGCGGGGAGGATAGCGACCCCTTGGATTCGGCCCAGCCGCCGGCGCCGGAGATCGGTGGCATCTCGATAATGCACGTCGCGCGTGTCGAAGTGGATGAGACGGGCGAGGACGTCGATGAAGGCGTGATGACGCTCGATCTCTCCGTGGTGGACGCGGGCGGGACGCCGGTGTCCGATCCCGCAGAGGTCGCGGTGCGCGTATGGGAAACGCCGGAAACCACAGGCGAACGGGGGCTCGTCTTCGAGTGGCAAGGAGCCGCAGCCGTCGCCGCGTCGCCGGAACTACGTCTGTTTGCCGCGCCCAAGGCCCAGGACGATAAGGACCGCGGCAAGGTAGAGAAGCGTCGGCCGAAACTGCACGTGGCGCTCGTCTTGGACCGCAGCGGAAGCCTCAACGCAGATGAAGAGGGCAGCATGGAGTCGAGCGCTCTCGCTGTACTCGACCAGCTCTCGTCGAACGACAAGGTGTCCGTCATCAACTTCAGCACGAACTACACGGTAGACGCGAGTTTCCGGGGTAGTCAGAGCCAGGCGATCCGGGATGCCATCATCTCGCCCTCCGTCACGAGCGGGTGGACGAGGATGTACGATGCCGTGGTCTCAGGGATCAGCGGCGCGGATGGGGAAAGCCGTGGCAAGGACGACCAGGGAGCCGTGGTCGTGATAACCGATGGTGAAGATAACCGCTCCGACGCGACGGTCGGGGACGCCATCGCCAGCGCGCAGGGCGCCGACACCCCGGTGTTCGTGGTCGGCCTGGCGGACGCGAGCGATCCCTCGGACCTGAACTCCGGCGAACTGACACGGCTCGCGGACGAGACCGGTGGCAGGTTCCTACGCACCGTGAGCGCGGACTTCCTCAGCCCCATTATGTTGTCGGTTGTGGGTGGGTTGGCGGAGCAGCTCGAGGTCGAGTACACGTCGCCCAACGTCGGCGTGCCGAGAGAGGTCGAGGTCGAGGTCAGCGCCAGAGGGACCACGCGGACCGCCACGCGCAAGGTCAAAGACTAGGGCTTGTCTGACACATGGCGCTGGGGTCTGTCCGTCGATGTGGGCGCCAACCGAAGCCAACCGAAGAGAAACGCCCTGCCTACCCCTTGGGCAGGGCGTTCGCACGCTCGCCGTGCGGATTGCCTCGCCGTAGTCGCATCTTTCGCTTGCGCGTGTAAAGCCTCCGGCGCGGCCGGCCCTCCGTGTGATCCTGCGGGCGTTCGGCGGTATCCTTGACGTAGCCACGGAGGCGACGGCCGTGGCACGGCGCCCGACGAGCAGGGAGGCAGACAAGATCAGCGACACGCTATCAGATCGGGAGGCGCGTACCGACCGGTCTTCCGACGAACTCGGCCAAATCGTCGAAGCGCGATCGGAGCAGTTGGAGCGCGCCGAGAAGCATCTCGAGTGGCAAGAGAAGCGCCTCAGCCACCTCGTGCGGGAGTCGAAGTGCGTACTCTGGCACTGCTCCGTAGAGGATGTCGACGGACGTCTGGACTGGACGCCGTTACGAAGGGAAGAGGCAGAATTCCACGAATTCCTGCCGCTTACGGTCCTCCCCGGTCAGGACTATCACGCTGCGTGGGAGCGGAGCGTGTTCCAGGAGGACCGCGTGGAGATGGATCGTCTGGCGGACGAAGCCATACGGACAGGGCAGTCTGAGTATTCGCAGGACTACCGTTGCATCGATCAGTCGGGGTCTGTTCGATGGCTACACGAAGACGTCGCCATCGAAAGGACTGCCGAAGCGCAGTGGACGGTGCACGGTATTGTCACGGACATCACCGAGCAGAAGAACACGCACGCGCTACGCCGCGCACTGGCCGAGCGAGAGCAGGCACTGGAGGAGCTGCAGCAGTCGGAGCAGGAGCGATCCCAACTGATAGAGCAGGTGATGACCGTGCAGGCCAACGAGCGGGCGCAGATCGCGAGGGACCTCCACGACCATGCCGGACAGGCCCTCTCATCGCTCATGGTAGGGCTGAAGGCGCTCTCGCAGATGGAAGATGTGGGAGAAGTGAGGAGACAGGCCGAGAAGCTGCGTGAGGCCACTCAGCAGACGTACGAGCAGGTGCGCCTCCTTTCGTTCGATCTGTACCCGACCGCGCTGGAACATCTCGGCCTGGTCGCCGCGCTGGAGCAAGACGCAATCCGCTTCCAGGATCAGCATGGGATCGCGGTAGACGTGCACGCGGACGGTGAGTTGGACGACTGGCCCCAGTCGACGAACGACATCGTATACCAGATTGTGCACGCGGCGTTGACGAACATCGACCGGCATGCCAGGGCGAGCACGGTCAGTATCGTCGTGCGCCAACACCCAGGACGTCTCGTCGTGGTTGTGGAGGACGACGGGGTGGGCTTCGACGTGCAGAAGGTCCTATCCGGCCCCATCGAGGAGCGGTTCGGGCTCCTGGCAATGCAAGAACGGATACGGCCGATCGCCGGCACGGTGACCTTCGAGTCCACGAAGGGCCAAGGCACAAGCCTGTTCATCAGCGTGCCCCTCTGAGCCCCGGCCCCATAGTGCTGTCGGTTGTGGGTGGGTTGGCGGAGCAGCCCGAGGTCGAGTACACGTCGCCCAACGTCAGGGCGCCGAGAGAGGTCGAGATCAGCGCCAGAGGCGTCACGCGGAACGCGAAGCGTAAGGTCAAAGACTAGGGGTCGTCGGAGGTATGGCGTCGCGTGTCCGCCGGTAGGCACATGGCGCCAGATGCGATACTCTCTGACTATGACACCTGAAGAGCGCCGCGCGTTCGTCGAGGACGGCGTGGTCATCCTCCCAGAACTGGTCCCCCAGAAGCTGTGCCGCGCGGCGGCGGCAGCGATCGAGACAGAGAACGCCGGACGGTCCGAGGAGGTACAGGCGCTGTACCACGGCTCGCCGCTACGCGCTCTCTTCGAGGAACTGCTCGGCGGGGAGACCCAGCCGGTCACGGGCGCGCAGGTCGCTGTACGCCACCCCACGCCTCCTGAGCAACTCGACATCTACATGGGCGAGCCGACGCCGTCGCCCTCGGACTGGAACGGACATGTGGACGGCATCGCGATCCATCCGGGGCCGCACAAGGACGACCCCGACCGCGAGGCCCCGATTATGAGCTTCTCCTGCCTCGTCGGCGTGGCGCTGAACGATCAGACCGAGCGGGACTGCGGGAACTTCGCGGTGCTGCGTGGGTCCCACATGGCCAACGCCGCCTTCTTCGCGCAGCAAGCGGCCGGCGACGGGCCCCTCGGTCCGGGTGGCCCGAACTGGTCGCTGGAGCCTTGGCGTCGCGAAGAAGGGAGCAACGCCTCGCGGGGCCAACGGCCTGAACTCCGGGCGCGCATGATCCCGCCTCCCACCCGAGCCATGGGCGACTCCCCGCGGTACGTTGGCTCCCCTGAGGATGGAGGCTGGTGGCCGTCGGGCACGCAGCAACTGTTGCGCACGGGCGATGCAGTGCTGGCGCACTACCTGGCCTGCCACGGCGAGAGCCGCCACGCAGGGAAGGAGCCGCGCAAGATGGTCTTCTTCCGCATCAAACACCGGCGCCACACGGAGTACAGGCCCGGGGAGCATCACACCAGCGAGATGCAGCACATGGCTGCCGTGCTGAGCGACCCTTGGCTCGAGTGGGAGGGGCTGGGGGAGGCACAGGCATCGGGCGCCACGGACCCGTCATGACGAGCATGACCGGAAGTGGCGGGCGCGACGTGTGGGTGGAACGGAGCAAGCGTGCCGGCTTGACGGCGTTCGGCGCGGTGTCAGCCAGCGGCGTGTGGTTCGGGTTGTGCGTGGCGGGCGCTGGGTTCGGCGCCCTTCCTCCGGCTGGGATCAGACTCGGTCTGTATGCGCTTCCAGTCATCGCCGCCTATGGCGCGCGAGTAGGTTGGATCACCAGGCGCCATCGCCTCAGACGGCAAGTCATCGGCGTTTGGTGCGCTGGCGCGCTTGTGGGTGTCGTTCTTGCCATCCCCGCGCTGGTTCTGCTCGGTCTCGATATGGTTTTTCGTTTCATCAGCGAAGCGGTCGGCGGAGTCCTGCAGGCGACCAGATTCGATCTGGTCGGATTCTATATGGGTGTGACCGGCGGCGACGTCGCCGATCTCTCCCTACGCGAGAACGCCGGGCTGGAACTGCTTTGGATGTCGCTGGCTTGCGCGTGGGCGCTCACGGCGAACCTGACCGGGAGCATGGCGGTGGGCGTTTGGTTGGGCGCTCGCGCTTTGGGGGTGGGCGCCGTGACGGACGACGAGGGGAAGGCCACATAGCGACCTGCATCGGAAAGCGGGCATGAGCGGGGGAAGACGATGTGGCGTCCACCCCAGACGGCCCGCGACTGCAGGCGGCCCTGGGCAACCCCCACCCGGAGCCACCCGGCAGCGAGCCGACACTCCTCCCGCGACGTGACTGCCCGCAGAGGAATGCCCTGCCCGCCCAGTAAACACGGCGTTCGCCGACTCGCCCGCGTGGATTTCTTCGCCGTATTCACATCTTTCGCTTGCGTGGGTAATGCCGCTGCAGTATCATCGTAGTTAGTAGTTACTACTACACCGACGGATGGGATGATTCCAATGCCACTCACCTATGCCGACCCACCCGAAATACGCGTGACCATGCGCGCGACGCTCACGGGGAAGCTGCCCGAGACGGTCGTGACGTCCCTGGGCGCGCACGACGTGACGTGCAACAGCGCGTGGCGCGAGACGGGGGAGTGGTGGAAAGGAGAGTCGGAAAAGGACTTCTATCGCGTCCACGGCGACGATGGCTTCGCCGCCATCATCGGACGAGACCTCGACACCAAAGAATGGCGCCTGTATCAACTCAGCGACTGACGCGCGGCCCCGGGCCGCGTAAAGCCATGCGGCCGTACGCCACACATTAGTTTGGCGACGCCGACGCAAAGCGGGTGAGAAGGCACGGCGTGGGAGACAGATATAAACCACTCGACGCATTCGGTCTAAACGTCGAGCGCGGACATGCCATGATACGGGCGCCTGCCGACATGGCATTCGACGCGCGCGAGGTAGGTAGTAGGGCCCCGGAAACGCCCTGGAAAAGCAGCTTCCGGGACCCCACTGAGTACGACAATTGCTTGTCGCCTGGCTCGATTATGCCACCGGCGCCGAGCGATCCGCAATCGACGCGACGAGGGGTTTGACGCCCCCGTTGCGTCGCACGGAGGCACGGCAATGGGCGAACGAACGACGGCGCGAACCATCTCCTGGCTCAGCGCGCGCAACCACGTGTGGAACAACGCGTGGTTCCCAGAACTCGGCAACGGAGCGCGATTCCTGATCGCGTTGTGCGTCTACGCGGACCGTTGTCGGCTTCCCCACGGGGCCGACATCCAAGCGCGCACGGAAGACCTGCGTAAGCTCTCGGGCGGGACGCGGTCGAGCATCGAGCGATGGCGGCGGCAGTGCGTCGCGGTGGGGGTCATCCGCTATCGCCCCGGCGTCGGGTCGACGCATCCGCCATGCTACACCGTGGATTTCGAACGGCTCACCGGCGAGCGCTCGACCTGCGCGACTACGCCGGATGCAAGCGACACGGCCACAAACGACCTGGCCGAAAACGGCCCGCCCGAAAACGACGCGGACGACGCCCCAGAAACGGGCACGTCTCCCTATAGAGCCCCTTCAGTTCCCAAAGAAGAAGAGGAAGAGCCTGCTTCTGATTCTCTTTTCAGAAGGACGGAACCGGACGCGGCGGAGCTGAACGCTCTCGGAGCGGGGCGCATTGTGGAGGCCGCGCATGCGGCGCTGACCGGCGGCCTGCCCGCGCGATGCGTGGACTCGGCATTCTACGCCGGGATCACACGCGAGATCGGCGAGCTACCCGCGGAGCGCCTCCAGGCGTTCGCCGACGAGTTGCGCGCCTACTGCGAGGCGGAACGCGACGGCGCGGGTCGCGTCTTGTGGTCGCTGCAGGCGCGTGGCGTCCAGATATACCGCCTGCTCGACAAGCACGGCTCCGCCGAACGGCCAGCGGGCGGCCGTGACGGCTCCCGACGACGCCAACTGCGCGACGCTCTCAGAGCCCTGCACACGCGAAGCTCGGGCGCGCCGAGCCCTGACGAAGTCGTCGCCGCTCTGCGCGACGCATCCCTGGCGGACTGGGCGCGCGCGGACGAAGCGGCGTTCGACACGCTGACGCGGTGGTGCGTCAACTGGTGGGAGGACCGCGAGCCGCAGGCGCGCAAGCTGCTGCGTGATCGACTGGACGCCGCCGTGATGCCGCGCAAGCGATCCTCTCCACCGGCGCCGCCCGAGGCTAATCAGCCCGAAGAGCCGCTTCTCACGTCCGAGGAGATCGCGCGCATCCGTGAGGACGGCCGCCGTCGCGTGAGCGAGCGTCGTGATGAAGCGGCGCCGCCGACCGAGGTCGGCCCTGCCCTCGACATCTCGTTCGGGAAGCCTTCTCAGCCACACCCCCACCCTCTGGGCGCGAGCGCCGAGGTTCGCGCGCGATTCGGGAAGCTTCGCACCCTCAACGAAACCCACGCCAACGTGATCGCGCCGCGCCTCGCGCAGTGGCCGCGGGACGCCGCCATCACGCATCTCGACCGGCTGATCGACGGCTACGAAGGGACCAACGCATGAACCACGAACACAACGTGGAAGCCCAGCTCGGATGGCTGCGAGACCACCTGCAGAAGGACCACGACATCCTCACGGCGATGAACGTGAAGGTGGACCAGTTGCTGAACCAGTTCAAGGACCAGGACCGGCGGATCGACGACCTGGAGGAGCGGGTGCGCGACCTGGAATACGCGCGGTGGAAGATGATGGGCATGGTCGCCGTGGCGTCCGTTGTGGCTCCGGTGATCGTGAGCGTCGTGGCGCAACGGCTGCTGAAGTGAGTCGGCCGCGGCGAGGACCGACGCCACGGAAGGGAGAGCGGCATGCAGGAGCGGAACAGAACCCGCACGGCGCAGCCCAACGACCTGTCACGCGATCAGGTGGACCGCCTGGTGGACGGGCTACGGCGCGGGAACCTGCCGGCGACGGTTTGCTACACCAGCGGCGTGTCCCCCGACCTCTACGACAAGTGGATGAGCCGCGGGGCCGACGCCAGGTGGGGTCAATACGCGGACTTCCATCGCGCGATGAAAGCCGCTGAGGGCGAGGCGGAACGCGCCGCCGTCGACGCGTGGCGCGCCGAGTTCGAGGGGTCGTGGCAGGCGTGTCGGGACTTCCTCAAGCTGCGCTTCCCGGAACGCTGGGGCGGCGCGGGAGACGATACGCGCGAGGCGCTGTCGATCCACCTCTATCTACCGGAACCGGACGATGCCCTTTGAGGCCCCGCTCAGAGTCTCGGGCTGGCGACCTCATCCCGGGCCGCAGACGGCGTTCCTCCGCAGCACGGCGGATGAGTGCCTGTACGGCGGCGCGGCCGGTGGCGGCAAGAGCTTCGCCTTGCTCCTGGAGGGGCTCCGCGACTGCCGGAACCCCGGCTATCGAGGTCTCTTGCTGCGACGCACGTATCCCGAACTGCGAAAGTCGCTGATGGACCAGGCGCACAAGATCCTGTCCGGCCTCGCGACCTACAACGTCGAGCACCGCGCCTGGACATTCCCCGGCGGCGGTCAACTGATGTTCGGCGCCCTGGGTGACGACCGGGACGTGCATCGGTATCAGTCGGCGGAGTTCGCCTACATCGGCTTCGACGAGCTGACCTCGTTCACGCAGTACCAGTACGAGTACATGCTCAGTCGGAACCGGAACATCGCTGGGTTGCGGAACCGCGTCCGGGCGGCGACGAACCCCGGTGGCGTGGGTCACAACTGGGTGAAGGCCCGCTTCATCGACACGTGCCCGCCGTACGAGAAGCGGTGGTTCCTCCGCGACGGCGCCGACGAGACGGTCGTCACGGCGGATACCCCGCGAGCGCGTAGCCGGAACTTCATCCCCGCCCGCGTCACGGACAACCCGACGCTGATGGAGGCCGACCCCGGCTACATCGCGCGGTTGGAGGCGTTGCCGGAGCGCGAGCGGCGCACGCTGCTCGAAGGGCGTTGGGACATCTCGTTCGAGGGGCTCGTCTACGACAACTTCGACACGACGCTGCACGTCGTGGACGCCGTCGATTTGCCGCCGGACTGGCTGCGATTCCGGTCGGTGGACTTCGGCTACAACAACCCGCTCGTGGTGCAGTGGTGGGCGCTCAGCGGCGACGACGAACTCATCCTGTATCGCGAGCTGTACGCGACTCGGCAGCTCGTCTCGGACATCGGTCCGCTGGTGCGGGACCTGAGCGCGAACGAGCGGATCATGACCACCGTCGCGGATCACGACGCGGAGAATCGCGCGGAGCTGGAGAAGCACGGCATCCCCACTGTCCCGGCGGTGAAGAAGATCGCGGAGGGCATCCAGGCGTGCCGTCGTCGGCTGGAGCCGGACCGAGAGCGCGGGCTCCCGCAGATCTACCTGCTCCGGGACTGCGCGCTGCGACGCGATCCCCACCTGGTCGCCGCGAACCGACCGACGAGCACTCAGGACGAGTTCGCCGTGTATCAGTATCCGCGGGACGCGGGCGGGACCTCGATCGACGAGATCCCGCTGGACCTGGACAACCACGGCATGGACGCCATGCGATACGCGGTGATGCACGTCGAGCAGATGAAGGCGCGGCGCTACGGTGGGCCGCAGTACCGATGGCGGCGTCTGGAGGGCATCTGATGACGGGACCGGGATACATCGCGCGGGCCGTGGAGAAGGCGGCGCGCGCGGTGGTGAACTGCTCGGCCGGGGACCGACGACCGATGCCGTCGGACCTGTGCCAGTTGGATCTGTACTGCTTCCGCTGGCTGGAATCACGCGGGCGGCTCGCGCCGGACACGCGGATGTCGGCGCGGCCTCCGCACACGGAAGTCGACGCCTCCTGGCTGGGGACCGGGAACGCGAGGGGTGAGGGAGAGGCGGACGCATGATGGCATCGGGTTCTCCCGCCGCTCTCGCCGCGCTACGCGCTGGACCCCATCTTCATCTTCCCCTGCGAGGGGAAGACATTCGCTAGTGCCAAGACTAGGGAGACACGCACATGGAAGCTACGGCCATCAAGGCGCGGCTCGAGGACGCGCATCCTGAACACCTCTCGCTCCGCGGCCATTACGAGTTCATGCGGCAAGCCTACGAGGGCGGGTGGGACTACATCCGCGACCAGATATTCCGCCACGGCCCGCGCGAGACGCACGCGGACTACATCCGACGACTCGAGCGCGCCGTGTATCCGAACTACTGCCGGCCCGTGATCCGCACGTACAGGAACCACGTGTTTCGCTTTGGCGACCGCATCGGGCGGAACATCGGCGACGACGCGTATCAGCGGTGGGCGCGCAGCGACGTGGACCGGCGTGGCAGCGACGCGAACCACTTCTGGTCGTGCGTCGCGACGCTGGAACTGCTCTATGGCTGGGCGGGCGTGCTCGTGGACATGCCGCGCCCGTCGGAGGGCGTGCGTAGCGCGGCGGATCAGCAGTCGCCGGACCAGATGCCGTATTTCGTCCTCGTGCCACCCACTGCGATCGTGGACTGGGGGATGGACGAGTTCGGCGCGTTGGAGTGGATACGCATCGAGGAGGCGCACAACGGCGCGACCGATCCGTTCGCGAGCCGCGTCGACCGCAAGCGCTATCGCATCTGGACGCGCTCGGAATGGATGTTGCTGGACGGCGGCGGCGATGTCCTCGACGGGGGTGAGCATTCGCTAGGCGTGGTGCCGTTCGTGCCGATCCGCTTCGAGGAGTCGGTGCAGCACGAACTCGCGGGTGTGTCGTTCATGTCGGACTTCGCGCGCATCAACCGGATGATCGCGAACTCGGTGAGCCTGCGGGATGGCTTCCTCGCCAAGAACATGCTGCAGATCCTCACGATGCAGGTGAACTTCATGGCGGAGGCGGGGAACGACACGGA
>JABGQA010000043.1 GCA_018644665.1 Candidatus Poribacteria bacterium | reverse complement strand
GCGGCCGCTCCGTGCGCCTCCTCATGGTGCCGGAGGGTCGCGGATACAGCGTCGCGAGCGCGATCTTCACGAGTATTCGGCATGGCACGGCAGGTGGCCGTCACGAGCACAGCGAGGGGAATGGGCAATGAAGTCGGCGGTATCGAGTAAGAAGGGGCGGAGCCCGAGCTACGGTTGGCTTGCCGCGCCTCTGTGTCTTCTGTTCGCCCTGCTCGTGGGAAGCGCCCACGCGCAAGTTCTCTCGGTTGCGGACGTCTCGGTAGCCGAGGATGTCGCAACCGCCACGTTCACGGTGACCCTCACCGGGGCGTCGGGATCGTACAGCTACTCCGTCGACTACCTGGCTGCTGATGGAACGGCGACGACCGCGGATGGGGATTACACCGCGGCTTCTGGCACGCTGAATTTCAGCGACGGCGGGCCGAACACGACCACGGCGACGGTGGACGTGACGCTAGGCGTCGATACGTTGGATGAAGCGGACGAGACCTTCACCCTCACGCTGAGCAACGTCGCAGGCGGGGCAACACTCGACGGCGCGGCGACCGTCGCCACCGGGACGATCACGAACGACGATGTTCCCGCGATCACGATCGCTGACATTACCGTCGACGAGATCAGCGGCAGCGCAACCCTGGCGGTCACCCTCTCGAACGCCAGCACCGCTGACGTCACGGTTCAGGCCGACACGACCGACGGCACGGCCACCATCGCGGACGCCGACTACAACGCCATCGCCGCGCAGACCGTGACCGTGACCGCGGGCTCGACCTCCGCCGCGATCACCGTCACGATCAACGATGACACGACGGATGAACCCGACGAGACGTTGACCGTCGACCTGTCCTCACCAGCCGGCGGGGCGACTGCGACGCCTCCGACCATCACGGACGCGTCCGGCACGGTGACTGTCACCAACGACGATGTCCCGACTATCAGCATCGCCGACGTGGCCGTCTCAGAAATCAGCGGCCTCGCCCAAGCGGTTGTTACACTGTCGAACGCGAGCACGGCGGACGTCACCGTAGTCGCCGACACGGCGGATGGGACGGCCACGACAGCCGACAGTGACTACACCGCGGTAGTCACCACGACCGTGACGATCGCGGCCGGGACGCTGACGAGCACGGCGGACGTTACGATCGCGGATGACGCTACAAAGGAAATCAACGAGACCCTTACGATCACGCTGTCGGCGCCGGGCGGAGGCGCGACGGGAGTCGCCCCCACGATTACGGATGGCACAGCGGTCGTAACTATCCTCAACGACGACGACGCGCTGCCTGCGACGTCGATGACGGTGAACGTCGACGACACCTCCTCGGCGATCGACGGCGCCTTGGTCAGCATCTTCGAGAGCGACACTTCGACGCCGGCGACCGTCGCCGACGCCGATCCGCACAAGCTCACTGTCTCGGGCGCGGTCACGTTCGCGGGTCTCCTAGAAGGCGCGACGTACCACGTTGCTGTGTCGGGCGGCTCGCTCGGTTACCTGACCAACACCGCCACCGTCGCTGCCTTCGATGGCGCGCACACGGAAACCGTCTCGCTAACGACGACGTCGGTAATCGTCTTGGTTCAGGACGAGGCCGGTTCCCCGGCGCCGATCGTCGGCGCCACGGTCGCCATTGATGGCCTCTCCGCAGTCACCGACGGCTCTGGGAATGCCACGATCGCGCAGGTGCCGACCAAGGCCGGGCCGGAGGATGCCGGTAACGCGCCCACCGACCTGACCATATCGGTCACCGGTCCCGCCGACACGGGGTCTACGCGGTACCAGGACGCGTCGTTGACGCCGGTGACGGTCCTCGAGTCCGGCGCCACCGACCTGACGTCCACGAACCCGATCACCCTCTCCAACGTGCAGCTAACCGTCACCATCACGGGCGAAGACTCCTCGGGAGCGCAAGCCGCCCTGGACGGGGCCACCGTGACTCTCACCGGGCCCGAAACGGTGAGCATCGACACGTCGGGTGGCGGGATCGCTGACTTCGGCGCCCCGGCTGGCGGCGGCGGAATCCTCGCAGGCGACTACGCGGTCACGGTCGTGGAGCCGGGCTACGTCACGAGCGCAGATCCCGCGGTCGTGTCGGTGACAACCGCTGCAACCGGGACGCTCGGTCTGGCGCTGGATTACACCTCGCTTACGATCCACGTGAGCAGCGGCGGCATCGACATCTCTGGAGTCGCCGTGGCTGTCGCCTTGGACGGAGGCGGTTCTGTGACGCCCCCGCGCACAATCCCGAGCCCTGCCGAAACAGACGCTGGCGGTCTGGTTGAGTTGCGCGGCATAGACGGCACGGCCGCCGCGCTGCACACATTCACGATGAGCAAGGCCGGGTTCGTGACATCGACGCTCGCTGGCAAGCAGATCAGCGACACGGCGTCCACCGGCACAGTGGATGTGCTGACGCCGGCGATCACCGTGGACGTCGATGATGGCGCGGATCCCTTAGACGGCGTGACCATAACCGTGAGCGGCCCCTCGGGTACGTTCACCGCCGTCACGAACACGACCCCCACCACGGTCGGGACCCTCGCCGGTACGGTCGGCCCAGGGCAGGCCGTGTTCCCGACGCTCCTCGCGGGCGACTACACCGTCACAGCCTCGCTGGACGGATGGGTATCGGCGCAGCAGACTCCGGTGACCCTGACCGCGACGACGCAGTCCACCGTGGCGTTGAGCCTCGCCGAGACGCAACTCACCCTGACCGTCTCAGCCATCGATGTGGGTGACGACGTCACGGTGACGCTGCCGGGGGGCGCAAACGCGGCTCCGCTCGTCATCACCGCGGACGCGTCGTCCAAGGACTACGTGTTCACCGGCGCGACGGGTGGCGAATACGACGCTGTTGTCACCGGCGCAGGGTATGAGAACCTGACCGTCCCGGTCGTGATCGACGCGACGCCGGGAGCCACGGTGACGACCGCGACCGGCGCGCTCGTCAAGAACACCGTGTCCATCGCGGTGACCCCCGAGGGCTCGACGGTGCCGGCTCCGTTCGTGGACGCCGGTGGCGGGACCTTCACGGCAACCAAGGTGCTTGTCGGTCAGAGCGTCGATATCACGAAGCTTGGGTACATCACGCAGGCGGTGGATCTGGCCATCGACGCCAACGGCGTCCTCGACGCGCAGCAGTCGGCAGCTTCCGTCGCTGCGGTGGCCCTCGAGTTCACGAGCCTCACGGTCTCCGTTACCGAGACCACCGATCCGGGCGGCGCGGGAGAATCCACGGTCGCGTCTGAGGGCGCGCGCGTGGTGCTGCTCGTGTTTGACTCCGGCGCCGGCTCGTTCATAACGGCTTCCGGCTCCGTCGCCGGGGACGCTGCGGACAAGTTGACGGTTACCGGCGAGGTGACGTTCACCGGGTTCGACGCGGCTGGCTCGTATCAGCTCAACATCTCTCAGGAGGGGTTCACGCCTCGCCTGGGTCTGGCAGTCGCGGACGACACGACCACGAACGTAGAGGTCAGCCCGACCGCGCCGGTGACCATAATCGCCGTCCTGCTCGAGTCGCTGACACTCGACTTCGACGCGCTGCCCACCATCTACCGAGGTGAGAGCTACAGCGTCGGTTCGATCGTCATCCCGACCGGCGTTGCTCCGTTCACGGCGTCTGTGACGTCGGAGGATGCGCCGAACGTCTTCGACGCGTTCGTGCAGGGCGACAGCATCCAGATCTCCGGTCAGGCGGCCGATACGAAGGACGTCGACGCGGGTCTGACGGCCGTCAACATGACGCTGAGTTTCGCCGACAGCAGCTCGCCGCCCACCGGTGGCACGACGACGCTGACGGCGCAGGTCGACAACGGTATCGGCGTGTTCGATGCCTACACCGACAGCATCAACCGAGGTGGTGACATCGTCGTGGCGCTCCGCAACGTCGGAGCCTCGCGAACCGTGGATCTCACGATCACGCCGACGATCACCGGCCTCACGATGCCGACGGGCCTCATCACGGACGCCCTGGGTGAAGCGGCCGCGGGCGATGTTGAAGCGATCATCACGATCCCGGCCGACGCTCCGCCTGCGGTTTACACCATTGGCGCGGCGGTAAGCGGAATCGACCTGGACGGCGACGCGAGCGATGATGTTCCCGCGGGCGCGCCCGCCACGGTCGACATCGTCGTGATCGACACGCTGTCCGCGGTAAGCATTTCCTCGGTCGACCCGACGCTCATCACCGGCATCTCCGGTGGCGACGCGACGGTGACCGTCACGATGCTGACCGACGATGAAGCGTCGAGCGTCGAGGACATCCAGCTGGTTGACCCCTCGGGAACGGTGGCCCTGGCGGCCCCGGTGTCCGCGGGCGGATCGGCCAACATCCTGACGTTTGTCGTCCCGCAGGCGTTCGCATCGGGCATCTACACGCTGCACCTTGACGCGCAAGGGCCGACCGGAGTCGCCGGCGGCGTGCCGACGGGTCAGTATGTCGCTATCGCAGACGCCATCGAGGACGGCTGGCAGTCGTCGCTCAGCATCACCACAACTGACGGGTTCAGTCGGACGGTGTTCTTCGGCGCAGCCGTGAACGCCACGACCGGGTTCAACGCTCAGGAAGACGTCCCGCTTCCGCCGGACGAGCCACAGCGTCTCGTGACGACTATGGTGTTCCGACGCGCAGGGGCGCCGTCCACAGGGCTGCTGCGGGATGTCGTCGCCACCAGTTCCATCGCGCCGCCGAACCCGGACCCGGTCCTGACGTGGCAGGTGGACGTCCTCGTTCCGGATCCGCAGACGGGCGCGCTCTCGTGGAGCAGCGACTTCCTCAACGGAACCCTCGCGGGGTACTTCGACAACGCGTTCATCGATCTGCCAAACGGCGACACGCTGGACATGCGGAACCGCGGCGCCGGCACGGGGACCATCTCCTTGCCGCCGGGCTCCCACACGCTGACGTTGCGCCTCGAGCGTAGCGATGCGGACCACACGCTGACGCTTGGCCTCGGCGAAGGTTGGACCGCTGTGTCGCTGCCTGGCCCGCCCGATGCCGCGATCGCCACGATCGGCTCGCTGCGTAATGCGCTGGGCGCCAACACCATCTGGCAGTGGGACGCCGCGACGCAGAGCTACGCGCGGCCGCTTAGCACTGACCTCGTGCAGCACGTCGATACGGCGTACTTCGTCCACCGCGCCTCTGCGGCGGACGTGGATGTCGCCGTCAACATCGACACGCGCGTGGCACGTCAGGTGACCGTGCCGATCGACGCGGGGTGGAACTTCGTCGGAGCCATTGAGGCCGATCCGAGTTCCAACCAGCTCAACGACGCGTTCAGCACCGGGCCGAACTCGGTCTTCGAGTACGACCCGGCGACCCAGAACTACGCCGTTGCTACGGCGTTGGCTCCGGGACGTGGGTACTGGGTGCTGG
>JABGQA010000143.1 GCA_018644665.1 Candidatus Poribacteria bacterium | reverse complement strand
AAGGGCCAGCAGGTTATCGACGCAGTGCGGCTATCCGACGTCGAAGGCCGATGGATCGATCTGGACTGACGCGCTGACGCGGTGAGAACGGCGTGGGCGCCTTTCGCGAGAGGGATTCCATGCTGTCAGTTGCGACGGGAATCGCGCAGACGCTGCCCACCGCGCCGCCTGCGCCCGAACGGATCGTGTTCAACGGGGCGTCCGTCGAACACACGTGGACGCCCGCCGAAATCGGCCTTCCCGACGACTGGTCGACGTACAGGTACCTAGTGTGCGAGTTGCGCGCGTCGTTCTCGCAGTGGTTCGAACTGCGGGTGCACGTCGGCGACGATGTGCGTAAGCTCCGCTTCCATCCATGGCACGGCGTCTGGGTGCGGGCAGCGATCCCACTCGACGCGCTCCGTCACCCCGCCCGAGCCGGTCACGACATGGCGTCGATGGGCAACCGATCACGCGACACGTACTGGTACGGACACATCGGCGGTCACGGCCCTATCGACGGCGTCGACGCGCTCAGCGTTCGAATGCCCGACCCCATCGGCGATGCGACGCTGGAGATCCGCTCGGTCACGCTGTCCGAGGACGACCCCGGGGACATGGTCCTCGAGGCGGGGCCGTTCGTGGACGAGTTCGGGCAGTGGATGCCGGCCGAGTCTCCGCGCCAAGTCACGAGCGTCGAGGAACTGCGGGCGAAGTGGCATCGCGAGGACGCCGACCTCCAGCCCGACGACTTCAGCTACTCGGCGTACGGCGGGTGTCTGGAGAGACAGGCTGCGGCTACAGGGTTCTTCCGCGTCGAGCGCATCGACGGGCGATGGTGGTTCGTCGATCCCGATGGCTGCCTGTTCTTCTCCACCGGCGTCGACTGTGTAACGCCGTGGATGAGCACGCGCGTCCGTGGCCGCAAGGACGTGTTCGCGGAGCTTCCGCCGGACGATTTGCGCGCACAGTCCGGCGACAGCGGTCGCGCACGCGGCGCGGCGCACTACGCGTGGAACGTCGCGCGGCGATACGGCGCCGATTGGCAGGCCGCGTGGATGGACATGGCCACCCGCCGCATGGACGCGTGGGGACTCAACACCATCGCCAACTGGTCCGATCCCGCGCTGTTCGACCTCGGCCGGAAGGCGTACGTCGTCACGACGCGCGGTTGGGGCATCGGTGAGGGACCGATGGGCCTGGCGGACGTGTACACAGGCGACTTCGAGGAGCAGGTGGACAAGGCCGCTGCGGAGCAGTGCGCGCCACGCAGAGACGACCCGTGGCTACTGGGGTACTTCGTCGGCAACGAGCCGCCGTGGCCGGGACGTGAAGCACAGCTGGCGGCCATGATCCTCGGCGGGCCGGAAACGCCCATGCAGCGCGAGATGCGCACGTACCTCGGTAGCGACGACACGCCAAATCGCCGCCGGACGTTCATCTACCGAGCGTTCGAGCGCTTCCTGGAGGTGGTGAACGGCGCGATCCGTCGTCACGACCCGAACCACCTGAATCTGGGTATACGGTTCGGAGGCAGGCCGGCTCCCGAGATCATCCGCATGGCGAGCGTCTTCGACGTGTACAGTCAGAACATCTACCGCAATGTCCCCGCCGCCGAGGATCTGGACTACCTGTACGACCTGACGGGGCTGCCCACGGTGGTCGGGGAGTTCCACTTTGGCACGCCGGAGGGTGGGCTCGCCGCCAGCCTGTGCCAGACACGGGACCAACGCGAACGCGGCGCGGCGTATCGGTACTACGTGGAGAATGGCGCGGCGCACCCGGCGTTCATCGGGACGCACTGGTTCGCGTGGGTGGACCAACCCCCGACGGGGCGCTTCGACGGTGAGAACTACAACATCGGTCTCGTCGATCTGACAGACCGACCGTACGGCGAACTCACGGAGGCGATGCGAGAGACGCATCGTCGCCTGTGCGGCATCCACGCCGGGGAGACGGCGCCGACGGACATTGAGGCGGTGAGGGCCTAGCCCACTTCCACGAGCGGCGGGTTCAGGTAGTCCTGGTAGCGGTCGCCCGCGCCCGAGTTCCGGGCCTTCTCGGCGTGCACATAGCACCGGAAACGGAGATTGAGCGGCTCGTCGTCCAGGTAGTCCGGCGCGTGGTGCGTGAGCGTCATCTGCGGGTTGACGGCGTATTCGCCGAACTTGCCAGGATACTCAGGGTTCTCCGGGTGGTCGAAGAAGGCGATTCCACTCCACCCGTCACCCAACGGCCCGGAGAAGTCGCACCAACTCGCGTGCATGCGCGCCGCTTCCTGGCCTTCCTCGCCGTCCGAGTTCAAGACGTTCCCCGTGTCTCCCGTGATCGCGTTCGGCAACCGAACCGCCAGCAGGAACGGCTTCGTCCCGAGGTCGTCCGGCGCAGATAGCTCGCTCTCCCAGTCGAAGTAGTACTCGTCACGGTCGATCTGCCAGACGCGAACGCGTCGCTGCTCCTCGGTGATGATGTCGCCGTTCGCCTTGAGGTACCACAGCGTCTCGCATATCTCGGCATACACCGAGCCGCCGACTACGCTGCCGAACGCGCGGTGGATCACCTTCCCACACGGGCCGTACGGTTCCTCGTCCCAGTCGGACCAGATGTTCGCGCCGCCGCCCTCTCCGTGGCCGCCGTAGGCCATACCGAGGCCGTAGTGGTGGGGATGGTCCTCAGAGCCGGAGCCTCGGGCGATGCTGCCCTGCGACGTGTTCACCGGCCAGAAGTACGGACGGCGCATGCCGAGGAACGTATAGCGCGTGACGAAGTCGTCCCCGGCGTGCAGATTCAGATGGTCGGGCTTCTCCTCGACGTGCCAGCGCGCGCCAGGGGCGTCGTCGGCCGAGGTCTCGTACACGCGTTCCTCGCCGGCTGCCAGGGGTGAGTCGAGTACCCACGAGAGCGACGACGTCGCGTCGTCGTATTGGCAGGGAACCACGGCCCCGGTCGATGCGCGCAACGCGGTCGGAGCCTGAGTCAGCTCGACTTCCGCCGATACGAGGGTGCGACCGTGGTCACGTGTGGAGGAGACGGTAAGTTCCATCTGCTGTCCTGTTCCGGCGAGACCTCTGCGTGATTCGTGTCCTCGATAGTGGCGTCGTGGGGATCATACCACGGGAGGCGGGTCCGAGTCGTGGCCGACGCGAGGTCATGTCCGGCTTGTGCAGTATAGTCCGTCGATGTATCCTCACGCCGGTGTTGCGAGGCTCTCGCCGCCCCGCAGCCGAAATGAGGAGCGATCTCTGATGAGGATTGCCCCCTGCTCCGCACTGCCTCTAGCCGCCGTCCTGGCGCTGTCCGTCGCCCTTCCCCTTCGCGCGGCGTTGCCCAAGGGCCGCATCGTCTTCCGCTCCGAGCGGGGCGATGGGTACGAGATCTACTCGATGGATTCCGCGGGAAGCGACCTGCGCAACCTGTCCAACTCGCGATCCGCCCTCGACGACATGCCCGACTGGTCTCCCGACGGGAAACGCGTCGTCTTCGTCTCCACACGCGACAGCAACGACGAGATATACGTCATGGACGCCGACGGCGCCGATCAGCGCAGGCTGACGAGCCACCCGGGCATCGACTGGCTGCCGAAGTGGTCGCCCGACGGTCGCCAGATCGCGTTCATGCGCTACGAGGGACATTCGGCCGCCGTGTTCGTCATGGACGCGGACGGCGCCCGAGTCCACAAGGTGGCCGATGCCGCCGAGTCGCCCGACTGGTCCCCGGACGGCTCCGAGCTTCTCTACGTCTCCACGCAGGACGGCAGGCTCTACCGGGTGGGGCGTGAAGGCGGGGCGGCTCGCGCTGTGGGCGCGGTCGGCTCGCGCGGTCGGGCTACGTGTCCCGCGTGGGCTCCTGACGGCTCACGCGTCGCGTTCGCGGTACGGGACGGGGAGCACTCCGAGCTGTTCGTGACCTAGTTCGAGCGTGGTGAGACGCGCCGCGTTGTGACGTCCACGGACCACGCGACCTCCCCGGTGTGGACCTCAGACGCCTCGCACTTGATCTTCACGTCCGGCGTCGGCCGACGGAGCAACCTGCACGCCGTGCGGGCCGACGGGTCGGAGCAGCGCGCACTGACATCCGGTCGTGCGCGTGACGACCACGCGTCGTGGGTAGACGTCCAGCCGCGGGCTCCTCGCGTGCGCCGCCGGCCGTCGGCGTGGGGTTGGATGCGTCAGATCAGCCTGCGCCGCTAGCGCGCTACTCCTCGCCTTTAAAGTAGAACTCCGCCTTCGGCTCGAAGCACAGCCCCTCGGGTGAGATCATCCGCTTGTCCGACTCGGGGTATGTCGTGACATCCGCCTGTGGGTTCGTGGCGATCACGTAGAACTCCAGGTCGACGTCGCCGTCGTTGATGAGTTGGTGCGCCTCGCCCGGGGGCGACATGATGTGGTCGCCCTCGCGGATGCGTTCCTCCCCGTCCTCGGTGCGGTAGAGGCCGGCGCCGGCCAGGACGATGTAGTACTCCCACGTCGCGGCGTGGCCGTGTAAGGGGAAGTTTCGCTTGCCGGGTGGCATGCGGCAGAGTTCCGCGTCGAACGGGTGACCGCCGCCCCACTCACCGACGCTGCGCCGTCCGTCGAGGCCCGGCCGCACTTGGCGTCTGTGCAGTTCGTATGTGCCCTTCGGCGAGGCGAAGTACTCCTCCTCGATGTCGTCGACGTTCACGCTCTGCATGCGCGGTCCCTTCCCAATCGTGATGTGCCGTCATGCGCTCTTGCGCGTCTCCTGCGCCTGGCGTCGCCACTCCGCGAACTCCGGCGTGTCGGCGGAATCGTGGAGCGTGGCGCGCTTGAGATGCGGCGCGTAGTTCCCCAGATGCCAGAGCGTGTTCCTGTAGAGAGCGAAGTCTCCCGCATCGAGGCACAGCCGCGCCGCGCCCGGCATGCTGCGGCAGTAGTCGAGTCCTGCCCGCTCTCGCTCCTCGTAGGTGAGCCCGTCCAGCTTTGGACCGGGAATCGCTCCCTGCGGGAAGCTCGCCTTCTCTTCTGCGGTGTCGAGTCGCATGTGGCTGCCCGGGACGACCCACGTGCAGTTGTCCTCGTAGAGGGCGCAGTTGACCTGGTTGAACAGGTTGGCGTCGCCGATGGACCGCTCCCACATGGCGATGTCGAGTCCGGACATGTTGTCGCGCCAGTCTCGATGCCACGCGGTGCACCACGGCAGTTCACCGGGGTCCAACAGCACACCGAACAGGTCACGAGACCCGTGCCGATGCCTTGGCGACAACACGCGCGCGATGGCATCCACCAACTCGGGGAGATCGGCGTAGTCCTGGAACGGGCCCTGATCGAGGTCGTACGCACTGACCGGTTGAAGCCGTTGAGCCTGATCGCCGGAGCGCTCGCGGGCGATCTCGCGCGCCTTGTCCGTCACCTTCCGCAGGTCGGTGATAAGCGAAGGCGGGAGGATCTGACGGAACACCGTGTACCCGAGCGTGTGGTACTCCTCGAGACTGCTATAGCTGAACTGGTACGCCATCCGTTCCTCCTCAGTGATCTCTACCGACCGTTGACCGGCCCCAGGTCCTTGGCCAGCGCATCGAACGGGAACTCACGACGGCCGATGAGGTCGAGCGCCTCGGCGACCGCCGCTTCGGCGGCTGCCACGATGTCCGGTGGGTAGCCGTATTGCGCACGACTCGCGGCGAACTCGTCCTCGTCGAGCACACGCACCGATCCGTCCGCGTAGATAGCCACGTCGAGGTCCAGATCAATCGTGCGCAGATCCACACCGTCCCACTCGACGGGCGTGCCGATGTTCACGTAGTACGCCTCACCGCGATGCCACGGCGGGACGTTGTGCGCCACGGTGTACCACCGATCCGTCCACGCCCAGACGGTCGTGTCGCTGGGGGCGACGAACGGGCCTTTCGGCGAAGCGCACGTGTCGCCACGGCGGACGCAACCCGTGAACAGAGAGCCCGTCCGCCGGAGGTCCCACAGATGGTGCGTCCACTGCGGCAGACCATCGAACTTGCGTGTGAGAAGCCTGTGTGCGGCGGGCATGGGGCCTTCTGCTGGCCTCGTCGGCCTGTGGGTGCGGTGGCGAATTCGGTCTCGATGATAAAACGTCCCGTCGCGGCTTGCGAGGCCATATTCGCGCCGCTACCATCCGCGTAGCCTGACATTCTGTATGCCAAGATCGACGGCGACTAACGGAGGCTGAAGATGCTGCGACGTGGGCTCATTCTGTGTGTGGCGCTCCTGTTGACCTCACACGCGGCCGCCCTCAACCGGTGGCGCCCAAGCACGGCGAAGATCGGCGGCGGCATCGTCCGGTCGATGGACGCGGGTCACGGCTCCGTGTACGCCGCGACGTGGGGCGACGGGCTGTTCGTCAGCACCGACGAGGCCGAGTCATGGCGCGAGGCCGGCCTGCCGGGGAGGTCGGCCCTCGCGGTCGCGGTGGACCCGAACGTGGCGGGCGTCATCTACGCCGGGACAATGGACGGCCTGTATCTGACGCGTGACGACGGCGGCCGATGGAGCCGGCTAGACCCGGTCGGCGTCGCCCGCGCCTGCGTGGTAGACCCCACCGATTCCGATGTCGTGTACGTCGGCGTCGACGGCGTTGGCGTGCTACGGAGCGGTGACGGCGGCGTGCACTGGGACATCGTCGGCGACGCCCTGCGCGGCCTGCTGATCTTCGGTCTGGATGTGGACTGGGAAGACTCCGCCCGAGTCTACGCCGCGACCAGTGACGGCATCTACCTGTCCGACAGCCGAGGCGACGCGTGGATTCCGGTCGGCCCGCTGCGCGCGCGCGTCACGGCCGTGTCCGTACACCCCACTGACCCCAACGTCGCACTCGCAACCGGCTGGGGAGTGGGCATCTACCGCACGGTCGATCGAGGCGCGACGTGGCAGCAGGTGCTGAACCCAGAACTCCGCCGGTGGCTGTATCAGGTCGTGAACAGCGTGGCGTACGATCGTGACGATCCGTCGACGGTGTACGTGGGCGCGTTCGGCGGCGGCATTCTGCATTCGCACGACGGGGGCGACTCATGGGAGGTGATCCCAACGGCCAACGGGTGGATATACTCGCTCGTGACCGATCCCGGCACCGGTCGTATCTACGCCGGGACGTCGGGCGACGGCGTGTATCGGAAGGAGGACGTCGGGCATAGGTGGGGACGCAAGGCGTCGGGTCTCGCGAACGCCCACGTGAAGACGGTCCGTGTGGACCCGGAGCGGCCGGTTACCGTGTTTGCCGCGACATGGGGCGGGGGCGTCTATCGATCGGAAGACGCCGCACGCACGTGGACGCCGGCCAGCGACGGACTCACCACGCGCGTGCTTCCCGACTTCACGATCCACCCCGAGAACACGGCCAGGCTCTACGCCGCGACGGACGGGGGCGGAGTGTTCCGCAGCGATGACCAGGGCGAGAGGTGGACGTCCATCAAGGACGGACTGGTCGCTGGCATCATCGTCGCCGTCGACGTCGATCCGACCAATCCGGACATCGTGTACGCGGGGTCCGAGGGCATCGGCATCATGCGCAGCCTGAATCAGGGCGACACCTGGGGGCCGACTGGGCTCGACAGCGGGGCGCTTTGGTCGATCGCGATCAACCCGAGCGATCCGGACATCATGCTCGCCGGCTCGTGGGGCTTCGCACGCTTCGGCGCGGACGGGCGGGGGATTCTGCGCAGCGCGGACAGGGGGGCGACGTGGGAATTCGTGCTGGAATCCGTGCCAGCGGTCTCTCTCGAATTCGACCCTACCGACCACTCCGTCGTCTACGCCGGGCTGTTCGGCGATGGCGTGTATCGCAGTGACGACGCCGGCCTCACCTGGCGGCCGATCAACAACGGGCTGGACGACGACGCCGTGTGGGAGGTCGCGCCGGACGCGTCTGCCGCCGGCCAGGTCTACGCGGGCACTTGGGGTGGTGGGGTGTTCGTCACCGTCGACGGCGGCGAGAAGTGGGAGCCTTTGAACCGTGGTCTCGAATCGCTGAACGTCTACTCCGTTACGATGGACCCCACGGACACGCAGAACGTGTACGCCGGGACTTCAGGAGGCGTGTTCCATCTCCGCCGCTCCCTCATCGGGCCGCGGAGTCTGTCACAGTCCGACGAGTTGGCGCTGACGGAGTGGGCCGAGGCGAAGACACGCACCGAACTCCTCCCCAACTTCCCAAGCCCAGCCAACCCTGAGACGTGGATTCCGTTCACGCTCGAGGTCGGCTCCGAGGTCAACGTGCAAATCACGACGCCGGCGGGTAACGTGGTCCGCCGGTTCGACCTGGGGTGGATCCCCGCAGGCAGCCACGACCGCAGGGACTCCGCGCTGCGCTGGGACGGCAAGGACGCGTTCGGCCAGGCCGTCGCGAGCGGCGTATACTTCGCCACGCTCAGGGCGGGACAGGCGAGGAGCGTGCGCCGAATCTTCGTCGCGAAATAGCGCGACCAGTCAACGGAGCCGCAATGAGTCCGACCGTTGCTTCTCGGCAGCCGCTGACGAGCCGCGAACGCGTCTTGCTGGCTCTCGACCGCCGCGAAACCGACCGCATTCCCATCGCGATGATATGCTCGGGCCTCGAGGCGCCCGCCCGTCGCGCGTTCGCGGAGCACCTGCGGAGGACGCGGGACATCTCCGTCGACGCGTATCTGCATCCGCTGATCGACGTGGCGACGGTTGCGCCGGCGTACGTCGGCCCCTCTACTGAGCCAGGGGAGGACATGTGGGGCGTGCGTCGCGCGCCGATGAGCTACGGCGACGGCAGCTACCACGAGATCGCGTACCATCCGTTGGCCGAGGCGTCATCGGTCGACGATCTACGTGGCTACCAGTGGCCGTCGACGGAGTGGTTCGACTACTCGACGCTCCCCGCGCGGATCGTAGAAGCGCGCGCTGAGGGAGACCGTTGCCTGATGGTCGCGAACGGCTGCCTTTTCGAGACCTCCTGGTACATGCGCGGCTTCGAACGGATGTTGCTGGACTTCGCGCTCAACCCGGAGTTCGCTCGCCACCTGATGGGCCGCGTGACGGACTTCTTCGTGGCGCACTTCCGCGAGATGCTCGCCGCCGGGTGCGGGGAGATCGACCTCGCGTTCACCGCGGACGACATCGGCGACCAGCGCGGCCTCCTCATGTCCCTGCCGATGTGGGAGGAGTTAATCAAGCCGTGCCATGTCCGGCTGAACGCGGCGATCCACGAATTCGGCGCGCGCGTGGTGTACCACACGGACGGGGCCGTAGCCGAAGCCGTGCCGGGACTGATCGACATGGGGATCGACGTCTTGCAGGCTCTCCAGTTCAGCGCGGCGGGGATGTGTCCCGAAAGCCTGAAGAGTCTCCACGGCGAGCGATTGTGCTTCGCAGGGGGCGTGAGCGTTCAGACCACGCTCCCGTTCGGGACATCGGACGACGTCCGCGAGGAGGTCGAAGGGCTCATCGCGACGTTGGGTGAGGGCGGCGGCTATATCCTCGGGCCCTCCCACGCGATCCAGGCCGGCACACCGCCCGAGAACGTCGCCGCCCTGTTCGACACCGCCGCGGCACACTACCCGTTCTAGCCGGCGCGCCGGCCCCTATCTAGCCGCGCCGTCGCGGCGCATGTAGACTGTCGTGCGCCGTGACCGCCGCCCGCCACGCCTCGACATCGCTCGGAGCCCTGCGCCGCATGCTGAATGTGCGAACGCTCGTCGCCACCCTCATCGCCGCGTCTGCCCTTGCCGTCTCGACCGCCCAAGCTTTCGACTGGGCCGGGTGGCGCGGGCCGACGTGTGACATGGTGGCTCCCGACGCCGAGGTGTTCGAGTCGGACCAGGAGTACGAGTTGGCCGTCGCGTGGCGGGCGCCTCTCGGTTCAGGATATTCGAGCGTATCCATCGCGGCCGGGCTCGCGGTGACGATGTACTCCGACGGCGAGTCGGACGTGGTCGTCGCGTTCGATGTGGACACCGGCGATGAAGCGTGGCGGTACGCCATCGACTCGACCTACCTGGGTCACGACGGGTCGCAGACCGGCCCGATCTCCACGCCGTACATCACGGACGAGATGGTGTACGCGCTCGGCCCAAAGGGACGTCTGGCCGCGGTGGCGACCACATCTGGCGCCGAGAAATGGTCGCGCGACCTCGTCGAGGAGTACGGCGCCGCCGCGCCGGACTACGGCTTCGCGACATCGCCACAGGTGGTCGGCGACGTCCTTCTGCTGCAGATCGGCGCGGGCGACGGCAAAGCCGTCGCGGGGTTCGACCGGCACACGGGCGAGCCACTCTGGATGGCCGGGGACGGCCGCATCGAATACGCATCGCCCGCGCTCATGGACTTGGGCGGCGAGACGCAGCTCGTGTACTCCACGAAGGAGACGGTAGGCGGCATCCGACCCGCGACGGGCGAGCCGCTGTGGGCGTACACGCACGCAGGCGATGGCTCGGCAACGGGGTCGGGAGGGCTCAATCCGCTAGCAGCCGGCCCGGACAGGATGTTCCTGACACACAAGGGGTCCAGCTCGATCCTCCTCAAGTTGGGAGAAGCGGAAGGGGTCCTGTCTCCAGAGCTGGAATGGGAAACGCGCTTCATCCGGTCGTCGTACGGCGTCCCGGTCTACCACGACGGATACCTGTACAGCTACAGCCGCACGCTTCTCACCTGCGTGGATGTCGCGACGGGCGACGCGATGTGGAAGTCGCGGCCGCCGGGAGACGGGTTCCCGATTGTCGTCGACGGACACCTCGTCATCGCGACGCAGAAGGGCGGGCTGCACGTCGCGCAGGCGAGCCCCGACGGGTACGTCGAATCGGCGGGCCTTGCCCTGTTCGACGACATCGTCTGGTCGCCTCCCAGCTTCGCCGACGGCAGCGTGTTCGTGCGGAGCCTCGGCGAGATCGCGCGCGTGGACATCGTGCCAAAGGACGACGCGGGGGCGCCTGCCGTGGCCGACGCCACGGAGTCGGAGTTCCGTCGCGTACTCGCGGACGTAGAGGCGGCGGAAGACAGGCAAGCCGTCGTAGACGCGTTCATCGACGGGCGCGACGAGTTTCCCGTCATCGAGGACGGTGGCGTCGTGTGGTTCGTCTATCGTGGCGCGGCCGAACATGATGTCGCGATCACGGGCGATTTCCTCGGGAACCGCCGAGCGGAGACGATGGCGCGCATTGTAGGAACGAACTGCTACTACTACTCCGTGACCGTGGAGCCCGAGGCCCGTCTGAACTACCGGTTTGTCGTCGACTTCGACACGACTGTCCTCGACCCGCTGAACGACCGTTCCGTGCCCGAGACGATCGGCATATACGACGACCGGGGCGGGGAGTCGTCGTGGTTCGCGATGCCCGACTGGCGGGAGGCTGCGCACCTGTCCGCCCAGGCGAGCGGCGGACTCGGGCGAGTCGAGCGTCTTGACATTCCCGTCGGCGACGACGATGCGACGCGATCGGTCGACGTGTACGTGCCGGCCGGATACGACGAGTCCGACGCGCGGTACCCGGTGGCTTACGTCCACTGGGGCGATCCCGCGCTCCGGCTGGGGTCCATAGCGGCGTCGCTGGACCACCTCATCGGTCGCACGGTCGAGCCGGTGATCGTGGTGTTCGTGCACCGCCAAGCTGCCGGGTTCGGGGAACTCATCTGGGGCGGCCGCCCCGACTACGTGCGTTCGGTCGCGGAAGACATCGCGCCGGCCGTCGACGAGCGGTACCGGACACGTGAGGACCGGGACTCGCGCGCGTCGATCGGTTACGGATTCGGCGGGTTGGCCGCGCTCGACCTTGCCTTCACCTACCCCGACACGTTCGGGAGGGTGGCGGCGCAGTCTCCGATGAGGCTCACGGCCCAGGAAGATGAAGTCCGAGCGCGGATCACGAACGCGGCCACGCATCCGTTCCGCATCTGGCTCGGGTGGGGCAAGTACGGCACGCGCTCCACGCTGGAGGGGTGGAGCACGATCGCGTGGGACGTCGCGCTCCGCGAGTTCTTCATTGAGCGCGGGTACGACGTCGCCGGTGGGCAGGTGAACCAGGGCGGGGGCTGGGAGAGCTGGCGGCAGCGTAACGACGAGGTGTTCGAGACGCTGTTCCCCATGCCATAGGGCGCGTCAGCGCGCGAAGTTGCCGGCGACATTCACCGGACGGAACAGCGTGCGGCGCTTCGCCGGCATCTGCTCGACGAGGATCGGGTCCGGGGCCCAGTCGTGCCACTTCGTGCACACGGTGTTGTAGCTGTTCAGGACGGCGACGCGCGGGTGGTTTGGGTTCGTCCAGTTCGTCGCGCTGTGCGTCGTCGCCTCGGTGAACAGTAGCAGCGAACCGGCGGGACAGCCGTAGGTGTCCCAGAGTGGCGAGTCGGGACTGTACGCCGACTCCGGCGCGGTGAACGCGGCCTTGTGGCTGCCCGAAATCAGGATCGTCCCGCCCGTGCCGTGCTCGACCTCGTTGAGCTCCCAAATCGCTCGGACGAGACCGGCGTGGGCCTTGCCGGGGAAGCAACGGTACTCGTGCGCATCGCCGGGCAGGCGCATCATGCCGTTGCCGTTGTGCGGGCCGAACCCTCCGCCCGCGCTGCGATGCCTGTACGCGGACATCTCCAGGCGGAAGCCGTACGTGTCCTCGTTCCCGAACGACGCGCCGCCACCGTCGCGGTACGGCATGTAGACGAACTCCTGACAGAACGCGATCGCCATCGGATGATCGATGAGGCGCTGCGTCGGCCCCGCCAGAGGCGTGCGGTCGCGCTCGGGGACGGTCTCCGGCTGCGTGTGAAACCGCGTGACCCACTCGCGCATCTCACCCGCTTCGTCCTCGGATAGCACGCCGGGAATCAGCAGCCAACCCCTCGTGTCGAAGACGTACTTCTGCTCCTGCGTCATTGGCGTGACGGGATTGCCCTCGGAGTCCGTCGTCGTGAACACCGATCCGCCGTCGTGGACGGGTCGGCCCAGATCCTTGTCGAAGAACACGGGGTCCGGGATTGGCACGTGACGCATGGCGTCGCTTCTCCGGTCAGGGGTCGTTACTCGGTGGCCGCTTCGAGGGCATCGGCGACGCGTCCGCATGCCCGCGCCAGGATGTCCAGCTGTGAGTCGAGTTGCGCCGTGTCTCCCGCGTCGAGCGCGTCGCGTACGCCTGGGAAGACGACGGCGGCATATCCAGTGCGCCACCCGGGCGCGTAGATCAGATGGCGGAACCACGGCCGCCGGGGCAGCCCGGCGTCGCTCGTGAGCAGGCGCTCCAGGAGGTGGATGTCCGCGGGCGCCGCGTCGTCATCGATCGCGTCGGCGGCGGTCGCCCACCGGGTCAGAGCGTCGCGCAGGGCCGTGATGCCTGCGTGTTCGTCGAGCGCGGCCGGGTGGTCCTCGTCGAGCGCGTCGGTGGCTTCGAGCAGCTCGGACGCATAGGCGGCGTAGTCGAACGGAAGCGCCTCCGCGTTCGCCAGGCGTAGGGCGATGAGGCCCCAGAGCTTCGCCATCGCGGCATGGTAACGGAAGCCGGGGTCGCCGAAGTTCTCCATCCAGTAGAAGTTGTCCTGCATCGCGTGGTAGACGCCGTACGGGCCGTGGAAGCCCATGCTCATAGATGCGATGCCCAGATGTCCGAGGAACGGCGAATGGTCGGAGCCGCTGCCGAGGCTGCCGATCCGAGGCTCATCGGCGTCCTGCCGGCAGGCCCACGCGTCGTGGATGCTGCCCAACGTCGCCGGGTCGATGACGTCGCGTGTCACCTCGCGTATCAGCCGCTTCAGCGTAGGCACGGCGCTCGCGCCGAAGCTCGGGCCCGTGGCGGCTATGTCGACGTTCAGGTAGGCGACCGCCTTTGCCTGGAGTTCGTCGGCAAGATCCTCCGCCCACTCCGTCGATCCCAGAATACCGAACTCCTCGGCGTCCCAACTCGCGAAGACGATCGTCCGCTTAGGCGCCAGACCGTCCTCAGCGAGCAGGCCCAGGCAACGCGCGACCTCCAAGAGCGCGGCCGTGCCGCTACTCGGGTCGGCGGCGCCGTACGTCCACGCGTCGTGGTGATTGCCCAGTATCACCCACTCGTCCGGGTACTCCGTGCCGGGCAGCATCGCGATCACGTTGCGTATCGGGCGGTTCGCGTGGTCGGACACGACACGCACGTGGACCGTCGCCGGCCCTGGCCCGACGTGATACGCGAACGGCAGCCCGCCCTGCCAGCCGTCAGGGACGTTCGGGCCGGCAATGGCTTGGAGCAGGGGCTCCGCGTCGTTGTAGGACAGCGGCACGACGGGGATATCGGGCAGGTCGGTCGCTTCGTCGCGCGTCAGGCGGTCCGCATTGGGGGTGGACGCCCATCCCGGAGTCAGCGGATCGCTGGCGTGAACGAAGATGTACTTCACGGTGCCGCGCTGTATGGCATCCCCGGGACGTTGGGGGCCGCGCGGGTAGACGTCGCCCTGCATGTAGCCGTCGTCGGCGGGGTCGGAGTAGAGGAGGAGGGCGGCGGCCCCACGCTCGCCAGCCACGTGCGCCTTCACGCCCCGGTAGCTCTCACCGTAGCGCGCGATACACACTTTCCCGGCGACAGAGACGCCCATCTCGGCTAGCGCGTCGTAATCCTCCGGCAGTCCGCGGTTGACGTATACGAGCTGCGCGGTGACGTCGCCGTCAGGCGCGTAGGCGTTGTATCCCGCGATGACCTCGCCGAACGAGTCTTTGTCCCAGGCCCAGGGCTCCTCGCGGCCGACGACTTCATACGCCGGAGCCGGGGACACGAGGGTGACGGACACGTCCTCCGGGAACGGGAGGTAGACCTCGTAGTCGTAGGGCGTGACCGTCAGACCGTAGGAGGCGTACTCGGAGGCGATGTAGTCGGCGACGGCCAGACTCGCGGCCGTCCCGGCGACGTGGGTGTCTTCGGTCAGCCGACGCGATTGGCCTCTGCACGCATCCGCCGACACCAGCGCCTGGAAGGCAGACTCGTAGGCCCGCTCCTGTGCGGAGTCCTCCTCGGAGAATCCGGTCAGCGCGTTGGCGTTCGCGGCGAGGAGAACGGCCGCGACTATTGCCGCGCAACGGGGAAGCCTAGCGAGCATCGTCGGGCGCTCCTATGCGTTGGTAGGGCGCTCGCATCGTAGCGCGTTTCCGCGGACGCCTCTAGGAGACGCGCTACGGGGCGTGTGGGCACCGACGGGTGATCAGGGAGGGCGATAGGTCTCGGAGGCGCGGGCCGACGCAAGGACCCCATCTCCATCTTCCCCTGCCAGGGGAGGACGTTCACGTATCCACGGAGCGACGGCGTGGTGGCGCGCGACTCCGACGTACCCCTCGCCACGGCCCGCTACGGAGAGACGAACACGCGGAGCGTCCGCAGATGCGGCGTCCCCATCCGGTCGCGCGCCTCGATGCGCACGAAGTAGAGGCCGGGCGGCGCGGGTTCGCCCTCCTCGGTGGCGCCGTCCCACAGCACGACGCCCGCCTCCGACGGCGCCGGGAATGTCGCGACGCCGAACACGCGCTTCCCTGCAGCGGTGTACACCTCGGCGCGCACGTCGACGGCATCGGCGAGGCGGTACTCGATACGCAACGGCACGCCCGACTCGATGACGTACGGGTTTGGGAACGCAACCGCGCCGAGCACGCTCACCTGTTCGCGGGCGGGAAGGGCGCTCGGCCCGGGCGCGGCGTCTGGGGCGGCGAGCATCGCCACGATGCCCGCGATCAGGCGCGCAGCCTCGGCGCCGTACGCGAAGTTCACCTTGTCCGGGGTGTCGTCCGAGGTGTGGTAGAACGCCGGGAACTCGCCCGAGCGGAAGTCGGTCTCCTCGGCGACGAACAGGGCGCTGTAGCCCTCCCACCAGAAGGGCGCGTGATCGCTGAACGTGAAATCGGAGTTGACCTCGGGCAGCAGCGCGATCGGCGAGTCGATGACGCGTCGCAGTGACTCGACCGCCTCCAGGAGCCAGCGCGACCGGCGATTCGCGACCACGTGCAGGTCGAAACGGCCGTCGGCGTCGTGGCCAATCATGTCGATGTTGATGACCGCCGCGATGTCATCGCCGGCGTCGCGCGTGGCGTGGGCGTAGTGTCGGCTGCCGATCAGGCCTAGCTCCTCACCTGAGAACAGCGCAAACCGAACCGTGCGGCCCAACGGAATGTCGGCCAGGAGCCGCGCGATCTCGAGCACGGTCGCGACGCCCGTGGCGTTGTCGTCCGCGCCCGGGGCCGGCATGTCTCGCCAACGCGTCTCCCATCCCTCCGTGCGTGATGCCTTGGTGTCATAGTGCGCCGTCACGAGGATCACCTCATCGCGCTCCTGCCCCACGCCGGCGCGCTCCGCGATGATGTTCCGCATGTGGAACGTCGCCGCCCGCGTCGATCCGACGAATGCGGAGTACGGGAAGGTGTGTTCTTCGGGGACGTATCCGTAGGAGCGGAGCTGTTCGGCGATCCAGTCGCCGGCGTCGTCCGCGGCGTGGTCTGGCGGCGGGTGGCCGTTCAGGAGCATTGCGTCGCGGACGCGCCACGCGTACCGGCTGTGCGTCCCGCCGTTATCGGCGAGCGTGCGCACGGAATGCTCCCAGCGGGCGGAGTCGAACGCGCGCAGGACGCGATCCGCCACGGCATCTCGCTGCCCCGCCGAGACGCGGATGTCCGGCGCGGCGAACGGCCGCAACGCGTCGTCGGCGATCACACCCAGCGGCGCCACACGATGGGGAAGCGCCGCGTGATGCAGCCGCTCGGCCTCGCCACGCGGCGCGCCCACGAGCGCGTAGTCGCCCCAGACGAAGAGCGTGTCGACGCCCGTGACGGACGGCGCCGCGCCGACTGTCCAGGCGTACTCGTAGCCTTCCCGTACCTCACCGATGAGCATCGATGGGTAGGCTTGCGGGGACACTCGGTCCACTTCGACGATCGCCCAGGCGTCCGACAGATGCCGAACGCGGCCGCCATCACGCGTATGTGCAATGAGATCCTCGGGCGAGCGGTAGGGCACACGGAGGAACACGCGGTCGCTCTCCGCGAGCGCCCGCTCGGCGACGACGGCCGCGATCGCGACCATCAGCGTCCAGCGCGCAATCTGGCTTATCGGCGGCATCGTGCGTTCCCACGGTGGCTACGGTTCAGAGTATACGGACGGCCGCGGGCACGGGAAGTGGTCCACCCGTAGGCGGGTCACTCGCCCGTCGCCGGCGACGCGCCATCGCGCGATGCTCATCCGACGGGAGGCGCTCGCCGATCCTGCGCTCAGCCGATCGATGCACAGGGCGCTTGGGGTTTTCACGCCGACGTCGTGGCGCCCGTCCCTGTACGGCGCGCCTTACCGTGCCGTGTGCGCCGGCGCCGCGATGTCCGAGGGCTGGCTGCCGGACGACGCCGCCGCGCACGTCGCATGTCCAGGCAGTCAGTTGGCGTCGTTGCCAGCCTGGAGTATAAGAGCGGAGTGACGAAGCCGCGCCATCGGTCGCGCGGATGTCGAGGAGGACGAGCCCCATGGCAGCCCTAACGGACATCAACGGCGTCGGGCCGAGCAGGGCCGAGCGTCTCGCGGAAGCTGGTTACGGAACCGTCGGGAAGGTCGCGGACGCCTCGGTCGATGAACTTCGGGCGATCGCCGGAGTGTCCATCGCCGCAGCGGAGGCGATCATCCTCGGCGCGCGCGAGTTGGCACCGGACGGCGCAACTACCGACTCGGATGACGACGGCTCGCCCTCGGGCGACATCATCGACCGCATCGCCGCAGAGATCATCGGCGACGCCAAGGCGCGGAAGCGCATGATACGCGCCGTGAGCCGGGAGATCGCAGACCGCCTCGCGAAGCCGCTCCGCAAGGAGCTCGGCGGCAAGGGTCTCAAGGTGAAGCGCATTCGGAAGGCGCTCGCCGAAGTCGTCGCCAAGGAACTGCGGAAGGCGTGATGGCCCCGGGCGTCAGACGAGCGACTTCGTGAACTCATATCCGTTCCCGACGACCTCGTAGCCGAGGTTCGCGTAGAACGTCATCGCGCGATAGTTAGTCAGGTTCGTGCTGATCGTCGAGCGGCGGTAGCCGAGGCGCTTGAGTTCGTACAGCGCCGACAGGAGCAGGAAGCGTCCCCATCCGTTTCCCTGCCACTCGTCGTCGATCCCGAGCCACGTGACGAAGAACGCGTCCTGCGCCTCCTCGGCGCGCGACCAGTCGCCGACGCAATTCGTGTCGCACACGCCGACGTGATCGCCATCGCGTCTCATGTGGAAGCGCACGTTCGGCAGTCTTCCGGCGCCCTCCTGCGGCTGCACGTCGACGGTGAGCATGGGGTCGGGGGATTCGGGTCGCGCGACGTCGTAATCCGGCCAGTCGAAGAACACCTCCTCGCGCCGCGAGTACGACCCCTCCGGCGCGACCTTGTAGCCGTTGATCCCTAGCAGCCCCAGCACGTGGCCGAGGCGATCCGACAGGTAGCCGAAGGCGAGGTGGTAGAACGGGTAACTGTAGTCGTGCGCGAACGCGAGCGCCTCGCGCGCTCCGACGTCGCGCAGGCGCCGTTCCGCGGTACGGAGCAACTCCTGGCCCGCGGCCCGTTCGCCCGGCGCGTAGCCGATGAACCGGATGATGCCGCGCGTCTCGCCGTCTTGGGTCTCCAGGGCCGTGTGTGCGAACCCGAGGATGTCGTCGCCGCGCCGGCTTACGAGCAGACGCTGGGCGTCCAGGCGATCGCTAAGACGGTCGTACGCCGACTGTCGAGCGGCGCCGGCCGCGAATTCCTCCGCGCTCACCGGCCAGCAGAACGGGACGTCCGCCACGAGGCCGTTGTACAGCGGCGCGAGGATTCCCGCGTCGCCGAGTTCCAGACGGGTCACTGCCATCGGGGAGCTATCCGTTCTGTGCTAGCGGCTGTACGAGGAGTTCCTGTATGTCCACGGTCGGCGGCAACCCGGCAATGTGCGCGACGGTGGCCGCCAGGTCGTCGGGCGAGATGGCGTCGGGATTTGCCGTGCCGGGCCCGAGGATGTCCGTGGTGATCGGGCCGGGACAGAGCGTCGTCACGCGGACCCCGCGCTGCCTAAGCTCGAGGCTCACGGATCGGCCCATGCCCAGGAGCGCGTGCTTGCTCGCCACGTAGGGAGCCATGCCCGGGATGCCGCGTATCGCGGCGTCGGACGCGATGTTGATGATGTGTCCGCCGCCGTCAGCCACCATCCGCCGCGCCGCCTCGCGCGTCACGATGAACGCGCCGGTGACGTTCACGTCGAGGATCTCGCGAAGCTCGTCCGTCGACGTGTCCAGCAGTGGCTTCGTCCGCGCGATCCCCGCGTTGTTCACGACGACGTCGAGGCGCGTCGCGCCGCGTATGACACCCGTGATGGCGTCCTCGTCGGTAACGTCGGCGATGGCCGTCTCGAAGTCGTCACCGACGAGCGCCAGTTCGCGCTCCATGTCGGGGGCCTTCGCCGGGTCGCGCGCCAGAGCGATCACATGGGCGCCGCCCCGCTGCAATGCCTTCGCGATCGACAGTCCCAACCCCCGATTGGCTCCCGTCACGAGGGCGACTTTGCCGCGTATGCTCATGGGTTGACCTCGCCTTCGGGTATGCCCGGCCAGTTGTGGTTTGCCGTGTGTCCTAGGTCGCGTTGCGTCTCCGAGAAGTCGTAGACGCCGTCGCGCCGCGCGGTGACCGCGTGGTAGGCGCCGTATTCTACGTCCGATTCCAGCGCGCCTCGCACGGCTCCCGCCACGTCGACGGGCAAGACGTGCATGAACCACGGGCGATTCGGGTCCTCCGGCGCGACCGGCTCCCGGTTCAGACCGTCTCCGGCGATGATCCCCGGCCGGATGTGCACGACGCTAAGGCCATGCGCCTGATGATATGCGCGTCCGATTTCCTCGCCGAGATGCTTCGCGAGGCAGTAGAAGAGATCGCCCTCGTTGAACCGCTGAGCGTCGCCCACGCGGTACGGCCGCGAACGGTCCTCCGGCGACCCTATCGCGACGACGCTGGAGATGTTGACCAGCCGCTTCACGCCGTGCCGCGCGCACGCCTCGGCGACGTTCCATGTGCCCTTGACCATCACGTCGGCGAAGAGCGTCGGCGGCTTGTCGAAGCGTTCGCGCACCAGGGCCACTGTGTGGACCACGGCGTCGTGACCTGCACACGCAGCCGCTACGGCGTCGTAATCGGTGATGTCGGCCTGTATGAAGGCGTGGCCGCGGCGATCTTCCGGGAGCGCGACGTGATCGGTCAGCGTGAGTTCGTGCTCCGCTGCGAGGAGGTCGACGATGAACCCGGCGAGGTAACCCGCCGCGCCGGTGACGAGGATTCTCATGAGACGCGCGTCTCACGCACGGCGCGCTGCGCGGCGATGATCTCGTCCTCCCACGTCGCGTCGTCGGAGTTGGGCACGCGCCCTTGGGCGTCCATGACGGCGATTGCCCGTCGCATACCCTCCGCGAGAGACACGCGCGGGCAGAACTCCGGCACGTCGCGGCTGATCTTCTCGCCGCTGTAGTAGGCGTTGTGCGCGAAGATGTCTCGGCAGATGGCGACGCCCTCGACGTCCATCGCCACGAGGTCGTCCACGGGAACGCCGACGAGTTCCACTTCGCGCCCGAGGACCTCCATCGCGATCCTGTGATGGTCCACCCAGACCACGTGCTCCCGCCGCACGAGGTTGTACATCTGTCCGATCGTGTGGTCCTTGCCCACGACGTTGGCGAACCCGACGCCCGCGTCATCCACATGCAGGAACTGGTGCATCGCGCGGCCATCGCCGGCCACGAGGAGTGGCTTGCCCTTGCGGATGCGGTCGATCCACGCGAATTCCCAGGCCACCTGGCGCAGGACGCCGATCTTCGGCCCGTATGTTGTCGACGGCTTGATGATCGTCGCGGGGAACGCATCGCGGTGGTACGCGGCCAGATAGACGTCGTCGGCGGCCACCTTCCCGCGGCCGTAGTCGGTGATGGGCCGCAGCGGGTGATGCTCCGGCACCGGCAGAATGTCGTAGTCGACGCCGTAGGTCGCCGTCGTCGAGCACTGGATGAAGTGCGAGACATCGCGGAACGCGCGCACGCTGCTCGCGGCGTCCTCCGCGTTGAAGCAGATCATGTCGATGGCGGCGTCGAAGCTCTCTGCCTGCATGGCGGTCTCGAACGCGTCGCGATCCTGCCGGTCACCCTGGATTACCCGCACGCCGTCCGGCGGCGAGCCGCTGCGCCCCCGGTTGTAGCAGGTGACCTCGTGTCCCAGTCCGAGGAGTTCGCGGACGATGCTCGTGCTGATGTTGCCCGTACCGCCGACGACGACCACTCTCATATCTCGACTCCCCTAACGTGCGTCATCTCGCCGGTGTCGCCCGCTTCACGCGCGGCCTCCACGAGCGCAAGCGTGTGCAGCGCGTCGTCGTACGGCGACCGGATGAGACCGTGATCGCCCGTGGCGATGGCCTCCAACCACGCGCCGATCTTGTCGAGTCCGATGCTGTTCGCCGCGGGCGCGGGTTCGTCGACGTCCTCGCCGTGAAGATAGCCGACGATCCGGTTCTCAGTGGCGTTCGCGCGCAGCCGCAGGTGCGGCCCGACCACCTCGAGGTCGAACGCGAACCGCTCCGTGCCGCAGTGGTTCATGTGCGTCGCGAAGACGCCGTTGTCCAGCTCGTACGCGATCTGTATGGCGTTCTCGGCGTCGAACTCCGGCCGGTCATGGGCCATGTTCTTCGTGGCGAACGCCGCAGCGCGTATTGGCGCCGGGTCGCCGAGCACGTACCGGGCGCAGTCGAGGACATGGATCGCCTGCTCGGCGATGGGCCCGCCGCTGTCCGCGCGACGCAGGAACCACGGCGACATGCCGAACGTGAGGTAATAGTCGATCGTGCAGACGGTCCGCGCGAGGTGCACCGTCTCACCGGCGAGCACGTCCCGCAGGCGTTCGTAGAGGGGCGAGTAGCGTAACTGGAACCCCACGGCGGCGAACATCTCACGGCCCTGTACCAGCGACGCGCACTCCGCGCCGTCGGCCATGCTGAACGCGGGCGGCTTCTCGATCATGAGGGAGATGTCGCGTTCGCACGCCATGCGCACGGGTTCGATGCGCACGGCGGGAGGCGTCGTGAGCACGACGCCGTCCAACTCGCGATCGAACAGTGTGTCCAGGCTGTCGGTAGCGCAGTCGCAGCCCACGGCGGACGCAAGCGCCTGAGCGGCGTCGGCGCGGACATCGTGCACTCCGACGACTTGCGCTCCGAGTCCAACGATGCTCTTCGCGTGGGCTGTACCCATGCCCCCCGCGCCGATGATGCCGATGCGGAGGTCTTGCATCGTGCTACCGCTCCCCGTCGTCGGCGCCGTCGGCCGGCTCCCGGGCAGGCAAGACCATCCACGGTATTCGGTCGACGGTGTCCCGCCACTCGCGTCGGCGGCTCTCCAGCTCCGCGGTGGCCGCCTCGCCGTATGTCAGCGCGTCGAGGAAACGCGCTACGTCGGTGAGTTTCCCCTCGATAAGGTTGACGGCCGCGGGGCGGGTAGGCTGGTCGGGGTCGGTGCTCAGTGAGTAGTGGAATTCATGGATCAGCCGGTCGATCGCGAGGATCTTCGCCTTCGGCGTCCGCGCCCTATCGAACGCCTTCACGTATGTCTCGAAGGCGGCGACCGCTCCGCCGGAGTGCAGTTGCTTGTGCTGATATGTCTTGTGGTACGCGCCCCAGGTGATCGCCCACCCACAAGTAGCACACTCGATGCGGGCGTCGGGGCCGTGGTCGTCTGGGCGCGGCACGATCGTCGTCTCGCCCTGGCGTTCGCACCGTGGGCACTTGATGCGTCCCTCGCGGGCGTCGCGTATCGTCAGGATCGACTGACAGCGCAGGAGGAGCGTGAACCCGACATCCTCGATGAGTTCCTCGTCCAGTATGCCTTTGGACTCCCACTCGTACAGGCGTCGGATTTTGCGCTTCGGCACGCGCGGCGCCCACCGGATTTCGTCCTGACCCGTCGTGTCTTCGGCCATATGCGCTTCCTCCCTCGGCATTCACTCCGCAGTGTATCGAAGCCCGCGCGGGTCGAGAAGCCATGGCCATGTCGCCGGCCCGCTAGCGGTCCTCAACTCCCCGGCCAGAAGAGCCGTCTACGAGCCTCCGGCAACGGCCCACTCGGACGCCGCGTCCAGAGCAGCGCGCTCCTCGGCAGTCAAGGACCAGCCAATGCCGCCCATGTTTTCGTCCACCTGCTCGGGAGTGTCCGGTCCCGTGATGACGGTAGAGATTTCGTCGTGGGATAGCACCCACGCAAGGGCGACCTGGGACGGCGTCTTCTGCCGCGCCTCACAGATGCCCAGTACCGTTGCGATCGCGTGGTCGACGTCTGGCGTCATGGCCTGCGCAAACCGTTCCGGCCTCTGTCCCCAGTAGCTATCAGACGGTGGCGGAGACCCACCACGGAAGCGTCCCGTGAGCAGGCCGACGGCAAGGGGGCTGTAGGCCATGATTCCCACGCCCTCGGAACCGCAGAGCGGCATCATCGCGCCTTCGAGCGAGCGGTCGAGGAGATGGTAGGCGTTCTGAACACACGCGAACGACGTTAGGTCGCGCCCACCACTCACCCACAGCGCTTTGCACAGCTGCCACGCCGCGAAATTGCAGCACCCGATGTAGCGCACCTTGCCCTGTCGGACTATCTCGTCGAGCGCTAGCAGCGTCTCCTCTATCGGTGTCGACGGGTCCGGGTGGTGGAGTAGATAGATGTCCACGTAGTCTGTCTGGAGACGGCGCAGACTTCGGTCGATCTCGCGCAGGATGTGGACGCGGGATAGCCCGCGGTCGTTCGGACCATCACCCACGGGCTCGCAGACCTTTGTCGAGAGGACGAGTTGGTCGCGGCGGCGTTTCCTGACGACCTCTCCCACAAGCCGCTCGGAGCGACCGCCCTGGTAGGTGCTGGCACAGTCGATGAAGTTGATGCCGTGGTCGATCGCCCGCTCGATCGTCGCAATGCAGGAGGCATCGTTCGGCGAGCCCCGAAAGACGGTCCCAACGCTAATGGGCGACACTTTGATTCCTGCGTGTCCCAGGTTTCGGCAATCCATCAGAACCGGTTCCTTTACTGCTCGGACTCTTGGCCCGACTCCATCCATGTGCGGCGCCGACAGCTGCCAGAATCAGATGGATCGCGCCATTGGCGCCATCTCTCCTCTTTAAGTCCGCTGGCTGGGACCACACGGAGACAAGCGCCGGGACGCGGGAATGGGCTTGTGGCGCCGCTTTCCATCCGCGCTGAAATGCAACGGGTCGAGCTTAGGAGAAGTATTCGCGGAACGCATCCGACGCGAGCGTCGCGTCCCGGACCTCGACGACGCTCCGCACACGCTCTGCGACGGCCGTGTCGTGCGCGTAGATCCGCAATGCGGCTACGGCGCGCGCCGCGTTTGTCGGCGTGTCGTCCGCGGTCACGTCCAGCAGGTAGTCTACGGCCTCGTCCCTGCGACTGAGGGCGATGGCGAGGAGCACGGCGTCTTCCATCCCCGGGGACATGATGGCCCCCGCGCGGTGGTCCATCAGCGCCGCGAGGGCAGCGGGCTCGCGCGACTCCCCGAGGGCGAGCGCGGCGGCTTCCGCGATCGCTTCGTCGGCCGCGGTCAGGTACGCCGCGACGAACTCCACCGAGCGATCTGGCTCGACCGCCATGAGCCCTGTCAGGCACTCGGCCGTGACGTCGACATGCGAGTCTCCCGAACTCGCCTTCATGCGCAGGAGTAGCTCAGCGTCGAGCCCACCGCGGTGTGCCAGGGCCTTTACCCCTCCCACGCGCGCTTCCGCCTCGGGATCGGTGAGCAACGCCGTCAGCGCGAGCATGGCGTCCACGCCGCCCAGGCGCGCGAGCGCGAACGCGCACTGCGCCCGCAGCCCTGGGGCAGTGTCTTCGGTGCCGCCGTACACCGGCTCCATCTGTGTGTGGCGTATGCCGCGCAGGAAAGGCTCCGTGTCGGGCAACCGTAGCGCGTCCATCGCCTCTGCCAGAGCGACCTTGGCGATGCACCCCTCGTCCGCCTTCGCGGGCGAGTCGAGCAGGCGGACGAACGTCGTGATCAGGTCAGAGGTCAGCTCAGCGGCTTGGAGCGTGACGACCGCGCGCGCCGCCCGGGCGATGAGCACGCTACTGCGCCGCCGGAGCATGTCGCGTAAGTCGGGAACGCACTCATCGGTGAGCCCGGCGCGGTTCATCTCCGCCAGGCGTGCGATCAGGGCGTCGTCTGTCGGTCGGCGGGCCATGTGGCGCTCCGCATGGGTGGCGACGGTGACTCGACGTGTGGGCGAACCCGTGCGTCAGGACGAGTGGCCACGAGTAGGCTATGCTACGCCAATGCGAGCCGCAACGCCCGCCGATCCCGCCCACAGGAGGGGCCGACCTTGGACGCGACGCGCGACTTCGACGGAGTGGCCGCCAACACTTACACGGGTCCGCCAACTCTCACGGACACGCAGGTGCTGGAGGTGTGTCGCGAGGGGTACTTGATGCTGCCGGGCATCGTCTCGGAGGACGTGAACGCGCGGACGCTGGCGTACATGGCCGAGGCCACGTCGCACGAGCCGAGCGCGATCATCCTGGAGGACTGGTTCCGCGAGGGCGTTCTCCTGGCGCCGGAAGTTGCGGGGGCCGTTCGCTCTCTGCTGGGCGCCGGCTTTGGCCTGCCGGTGCTGATGAGCAGTCACCGCGCGGACCGCCCGCTGGAGGCGCAGGGCTGGCATCACGATGCCGACTCGGTGTTCGGGCAGGAACTGAACTACCTGCAGGTGTTCTACTACCCGCAGGACACTCCCGACGAGATGGGGCCGACGGAGGTGCTGCCTCGCTCGCACATCGCCGAGACGCGTCGCGACATCGACTGGACGGGCGGCGTGTCGACCGCGTCGCCGCCGGGAACCGTGTTCATCACGATGTACCCCATCCTCCATCGGCGCGCGAAGGCCACAGGAACCGGGGTGCGGCATCTCCTGAAGTACAACTACTGGCGCACGACGTCGCCTCGCCGTGACTGGGTCATCGAGCCCGACTTCGACCTTCGCGGGGCGAACTACGGCGGCCATCATCAGGCATGGTGGATCGCCCGCATGTTCTACTGGCTCTGCGGGGATGCGGAACGGTTCTCCACGGTCGGCGGGCAGGGCTGGCCGTATTCCGGGTCGCAGCAAAACCAGATTGGTCCGTCTTACGGCTTCCCCGGCCCTCCGCGACCGGATCAGCAGGGCTGACCGACCGATCAGTCCATGGGCGGGCCGTTCGTGTATATGGAAGGTCCGCGCGGCGCGCCTGTGTTGATGTCCATGCCGCCCCAGGCAACGGCGTAGTACCCCGCGGCAGTGGCTAACGCGTTGGGTGATGGCGTCTCCTTAGCGCGCAGTGCTCTTGGTGTCCTGCGGGCGGGGCGATGCCTGGCGGGCATGACCCAGCCATAGTGGAAGCCAACCCAGGCGAAATCCACGCAGTACGCCTCGATGTGCTTCTTCTCGAGGGCGCTCTCGGCGCCATGGTCGCCCTCGAACATGACCACGTATCTCGTCCGCGGCGGCTCAACCTGGATGGGCCCGATAATCCGTCTCTCCTCACGGATCTTGGCGTTCATGTGACGGGCGCCCTCGATGTAACTAGGATTGATGCCGTCCGGCCATCGTGATTCGAGCTTCAGGAACCGGCTGGTTCTGGCGTCCACATAGACATCGATAGTGTCGATGTACCGGTTCGTGGTTCCTTCGGAGCGCACTGCCACGCCGGCATAGCTGACCCGCCACAGCGGCTGCCCGACGATCTTCTCGCTCAGACCGCGAACGGGAGAGTGGTCCGCATCCAGGCGCGTACGCACGGCGCCGACGCGCACATTCCGCAATGTGTCCAGCCCTGTCCACCGGTTCGCCACTGTGATGGCCTGGCGGGCCGTCCACACACGGCCACGCACGCCGCCACAGCCGGTGGCAATGCCAACGCACAGCAGGAGTGCGAAGCCGACCTGCGCCGACGCACCCGTGCGACGCGCGTCGCGCCGGCCGTCAGAGGAATAACTCGACCATGATCTCGTCGACATACGCTCCGTCGATCTTCGCGTGGCGGGACGCGACGCCGATCTCCCGGAAGCCCTGCGAGGCGTACGCGGCGCGCGCTGCTAGGTTGTCCGCCCGGATGAACGTGAACAGCTTCTCGTAGCCCAGATCCCGGGCGGCGGCGAACGTCGAGGCGAAAAGCGCGCGTCCCACACCCTCGCGAAGGCAGTCCAGCCGGACGAATGTCCCGATGACGCCGACGTGGTCGAACGCGTGCGTATACGACGCGAACGGCTCGACGTCCTGGAAGCCGACGACCTCGCCGTCGTCCCCACGCTCCGCGACGTGGAAGACCCCGCGCTTGGGGAACGCCTCGATGAACGCCCGCTGCTCCGCGAGCGTGAACGGGGCGTCGAGCACGGTGTAACAACGCGCCTCGATGATCGGGTTCAGCACGGCAAGCATGGCGGCGGCGTCTTCGACGCAGGCGCGGCGGATGTGCAGAGACATGCGGGCAGTGTGCAAGGCTCCAGCGTGCGCCACAAGCGTAGGACGCCGTCGGCTATAACTCGGTACGACGTGGGCGCGTTCCATCACGGAGGGAGCCGCGCGTCGAGGAGGACACGCATATGGCGCGCCATGGCGGCAGGGGGTTGCTCGTTGCGCTGCTCATACTTTTTCATGTGGTGATGGTCGCATCGCTGAAGCACACGGAAGAACCGCGACTGTTCGTCGGGTTCTGCCTGATGCTGATCTGCTTCGTTGGAGTGTCGCTACGCCAGCGTCAACGCGAGTGAAGACACGAACGGGAGTGAGAATGGTCGAGGGACGCGGAATCGGTCGGCGGGGGCGGGTGGCGCTCATGGGGCTCGCGTTGGTTGCGGTGATCGCGGGGTGCGCGGGGAGCAGTTCGACGGAAGACCCGTCTGGCGTGCTCGACCCGGGCGACGATCCCGTTGTCCTCGCGCCGGAGCCGCTGGAGGGACGCGCCTGGACCCTCATCTCCTACGTCCATGACGGCCAGGACGAAGACGTGCCGGAAGGAATCGAGATCACCGCGCTGTTCGAGGCGGATGAGGGCAAGGTCGGCGTCGGGTCCCTGTCCGGCAGCGGCGGATGCAACCAATACGGCGGGTCGTACGTCGCCGACGACGGCGCGATCTCGCTGGGCCATCTCGCGTGGACGGAGATGGCGTGCGCTCCGGAGATCATGGTGCAAGAGATGGCCTTCCTCGGCGTCATCTCGTCGGTGACGAAGTACGCGACCACGACGACCCACCTTACCCTCACCGACGCCACGGGCTCTGAGTCCGCGACCTTCCAACGCTGACCTACGCGTCACGCGCGAACGACCGGCAGACGCCGTATCCGCGCCGAGTTGTAGTCGATGACAACGATTGCGCCCTGAGACAGCGGGATTCCGATCTGGTCCCACAGCTGGGTGAGGCGCGCAACCAACGGTGCCGCCTGGACGTTCGACGCGCGCATGATCACCACCGACGGCCGGTCTTCGCCGGAGAACGCCAACAGATGGCCGAAGTCGAGGTCGTGCGTGACGATGGTTTCACGGGCGCGCCGTGCTGCGTCGACGATGTCGGAATCTGGCGCAGATCCCATACCGACATCGGTCACGTGGCGCGAAGGATGAAAGGAAGGTCACGAAGCTGGCGCGGGCACATGCACGGTCTTCTCGTCGGTCGCCCACGCAGCGTAGCCGAATGCCTGCCGAATGTCCTCCTCCTCGAGTTCGGGCCACTCCGCCAGCAGTTCGGCGATCGTCATGCCTGAGGCGAGGTGAGCGAGAAGCGACGTTACCGGCATTCGCAGGCCGCGAATGCATGGCTTGCCGAAGCAGCGCTCCGGGTCGAGCGTTATCCGATCGAATAGATAGTGCGTGGTCGCCATACGCTCGCCCCGTGGGTTGGTCGCGTCTGTCTGGAGCGTCCCATGCGAGACGCCGCGAGGCGAGGCGTCCGTTGGCCCGCCGGGACTCATCCGCGCATGTACAGGTGCGCGCCGTCGTGATGCGCGCTCTCGCCGCCGACGTTCACCGCATAGCGCATGGGTCCCCAAATCGACGCGCCGCCATGCTGCCCAGCCTTGCTCACCGCGTAGAACGACACGCCGAACCGAGGTCGGCCTTCGTCATCGCGTAAGCGCGCCACCTTGTTGTGGTCTACGATGCGCTGGCATGCCATCAGACACGCTTCCTCTGGCGACGCGCCGTTCCGCATGAACTCGACGACCGCAAAGCTGCTGCAATTCAGGAGATTGGCCTCGCCGCGGCCCGTGGAGCCAGCCGCGCCCACTTCGTTGTCTACATAGAGTCCGGCCCCGAATATTGGGGAGTCTCCGACGCGTCCGGGGATCTTGAACGATAGGCCGCTCGTCGTCGTCACGCCGGAAATATCGCCGGCGCTGTCGACGGCGAGGCAACTGATCGTGCCGTAGTCGCGCTCGGAGAGCGGCGTTGCGCTGCCCACATCCCTGTCCTCGGGCGCATGCGGCGGGAGTCGGTCGTCGGACGTGCTCAGGTTCTCGCGCCAGCGCAGCCATGCCTGTCGCGCTCGGTCGGTTAGCAGGTCCACTTCGGGGAAGCCGTGCACCTGCGCGAACCGGAGCGCGCCTTCGCCGACGAGTAGGGCGTGGTCGCTCCGCTCCATGACGACCTGCGCGACGTTCGACGGGGTCTTGATGTTGCGGAGGGCGGCCACGGCGCCGCCACGGTGCGTCGGCCCGTGCATCACGCACGAGTCCAGCTCGACCACGCCGTCTTCATTGGGCAACCCGCCGTAGCCGACCGACATGTCGTTAGGGTCGTTCTCGACGATGTTGACGCCAGCAATGACGGCGTCCAGCGTGTCGCTGCCTTGCTCCATCAACTCCATGGCCTTCGCCGCTGCGGCGAGGCCGTTCCCACTGGACACGACAACGGGACGGGGGCCCGCGTCGGCTGCGCTAGCGTGCATTCTTGGGCCCAGAAGCGCGCCTGCGACGCCGGTCTTGAGGAATGTCCGCCGGTCGGGTCGCCACTGCATCGCTGTGTCTCCTGCTCAATCGGAAGGCGCGCGGAGTATATCACGCGGCCTGACGCCTGCCTTGGCAGGTAGAGTCATGGACGGTTGGTCGCGTAGGACGATAGGCCGGACGAGGCGTGGGGCGCTGCGGGGACCCCATCTCAATCTTCCCCTGCCAGGGGAAGACGGTCACGGGTTCGCCTGACACAGGCCCGCGGCGGCCGGGCTTCTCAATGCCAGCCCCTGCGGCCGCCGACTTGTCCCACGCAGGCCCCGGCGCGACAATCGCGGAAACGGCGACACCGCTGACACCGCTGACACCGCGCAGAGGAGGACGATGAGCGACACGAGGCGAATCGAGCACGCCGATCTCGAACGGTTCATCCGAGACGCGCTCCACGCGGCGGGAGCGCCGATGCATGTCGCGGAGGTCGAAGCGCAGATCGCCGCCGAGGTCGACCTGTGCGGCGTGCACTCCCATGGCGCGCGCATGCTACCTGGGACCGTGAAGAACGTCCGAGACGGCACGGTCGATGCGGCGCCCGAGCTGACGATCCTCGCCGAGCACCCGGCGTCGGTGCTAGCGGAGGCGCATCTCGGGATCGGTCGGTACACGTCGGCGATCGCGATGGACCTGGCCGTCGAACGCGCGCGAGAGTTCGGCATCGGGATGGTCACGGTTCGCGGCGTGGGGCATTGGGGCCGCGCGCACAGCTACTGTCTACGGGCCGCACGCGCGGGAGTCGTTAGCCTCGCGTTCACGAACACCATCGCCCTCTTCTCGCCGAACGCCGTCGGCGACCCGGTGCTGGGCAACAACCCCATGGGCATAGGCGTCCCGGCGGACGACCCGGAGCAGTCCGTCGTGCTCGACATCGCGATGACGCAGGCCTCCGTCGGCAAGGTTGCCATGGCCGCAATGCGTGGCGACGACGCCGACCCCGACTGGGGCCTCGACGCCGACGGCAATCCCACGACCGACGCGCGGCAGATCATGGAGTCGCGCGCCTTCCTGCCGATGGGCGGTCACAAGGGATCGGGACTGTCGTTCATGATCGATCTGCTCACCGCCGGTCTTGCGAACGGGCTGCTGTGCTTCGAGCAGGGCGCGGAAGGCAGGCCTTCGGACTCCGCGGGCGGCTCGACGAAGACGTTCATCGCCATCCAGCCGTTCGGTGACTGGTTGGGCGAACGGGCCGACGCGTTCAAGACGCGCTTCTCGGCCGCGGGCGACGGCGCGCGCTGGCCTGGCGAGGGCAGCTATCGTCGCCGCCTCGACTACGCCGAACACGGCATCGAACTGCTCGGGCCGATCGTCGAGGGTATGGAAGACGTCTCGGCGGACCTGGATGTTCCGATCCGGTGGCGGGACTGACCCGCACTGCCTGTCGAAGGAGAACCCATGCCGCACGAGTTCCGGCGCCACATGATCGACTTGGCTCTGCCGCCGGGCGCCTACGCGCAAACGATGCTCGCCGATCTCGATGGTGACGGCCGCCTGGAGTTCGTCACCGGCCAGCAGTACGGCTCGCTCTTCTGGTACAAGTGCCACGCGCCGGACAAATGGACACGGCATCTCCTGGGCACGGACTCGCCGTCCGACGTGGGGGCCGCAGCGCTGGATGTCGACGGAGACGGCCTCATCGATGTCGTTACCGGCGGCGCGTGGTATCGGAACTCCGGCGACCCGGACACGCCGTTCGAGCGCATCGTCTTCGACGCCGACCTGACGGGCGTGCACGATGTCGTGGTGACCGACATCGACGGCGACGGCCGCATGGACGTGGTCACGATGTCCGACAAGAACAGTCTGCGCTGGTACCGCATCCCCGATGACCCGCGCCAACCGTGGATTCGCACGGACATCGGTCCGCCGGTGCACGCGGGAGCGGCGGCGGGGGACATCGACGGCGACGGCGCGATGGACATCGTCCGCACGAACGTGTGGTTCCGCAACGTCTCCCGCGACGGGACACGTTGGGAGGAAGTCGCCATCGGGCCCAACACGCCTCCACCATCCGACTTCCAGCCGGCGTTCGCCTTCGACGCGACGTGCGCCCACGTGTGTGACATGGACCGGGACGGCAAGAACGACATCGTCTTCACAGACGCGGAGATCCCCGGCGGCAAGATCTGGTGGATGGAGAACGTGAACGGCGACGGCCGGACGTGGGCTCGCCACGACATCGCGGGCGACGAATCGCCGCGCCGCGGGCCGTACCACTGCCTGCACGTCGGCGATATGGATGGCGACGGTGATCTCGACGTCGTCTCGTGCGAGATGGAGGCCATCGCCGGGGAGGCCGCGCCGCGCTGGTACATCTGGGAGAACGTCGATGGCGTTGGCGGCGAGTGGCGGGAGCGCGTCATCCTCGACGCGAACCTCGGCGGCCACCAGACGGTCGTCGGCGACGTCACTGGGAACGGGCTGCCGGACATCATCTCAAAGCCGTGGCGACCCTCGGCGCAGAACGCCGTGGATGGGCGGATGTTCGTCGTGTTCCTCGAGAATATGGGCGGGTGACCGACCCTCCCCTGCCGACGACGCCGGGCACGCGACATCAGTAACGGCTACACCGCTACGGTTGAGGCGGCCAATCACCCGTCTGGTGAGGGTTGCGCTCCTCGCGAGAGACACTGCCACCGACACGGAAGCCGACGCATGACATCTGGGCTGAAGATCCGTTACTCGGGCGCCAAGGACTCGGCGGACAAGCCGATCGTCCACGACATCGCGGTCGCCGCGTGGACGCCAATCATGGAGCGCTACCGTCTAATTGTAGGGGACGATCTATGGGGCGCCGTGTGGAAGGGCTGGGAGGACAACTGGCTCAAGAACGTGAACGGCTATGTCACCGAGATGGATGGGCAGATCGTGGGGTTCGCGACCTACCTGGAGTCGCGCGAAGGCGTCGCGGAGATCGGGGCCAACGCCGTCCACCCGGACCATCAAGGTCTGGGCATTGGTACCGCGCAGATGCGGCATCTAGTAGGCGTCTTCCGACAGCGGGGGTACCGCTGCGCGTGGGTCCATACCGGCGCCGATCCGGCCCACGGACCCGCGCGGGCCGAGTACCGCAAGATAGGCCTGAGGAAGAGCCTCGCCAGCGCGGGGTACTACGGTCGTCTGCGTGAGGCGCCCACCCTTCGACCGCCGGAGGGCGTCACGTACCGGTGGGCCACGCCGGACGATTCGCAGCGTGTGCGAGAGATAGCGTGCGAAGCCTGGGAGCCGCTCTATCACGCCGTGGAGGACACGCTCGGCGACGAGATCTGCGCCCTCACTCACCCGGGCGCGACCGACAGAAGGGCCGGCGAGTGGGCCGAAGCCACCGCGGACGGAAGCCCGGTGCTCCTCGCCGAATCGGGCGGACGACCGGTGGGATTCGCGTGCCTGGATGCGGACGAATCGCGCAAGCTGGGTAAGTTGCGAACCGTTGCCGTCACTCCCGGGAGCCAGGGCGGCGGCGTCGGGTCCGGGCTCTGCATGGAGGTGTTCCACATGTTTCGGGAGCGTGGCCTGGAATACGTCGTGCTATGGGCGAACCAGGGAGAGGTGAGCCCGGAAACCCGGCGCCTGTGCTGGAGGGTTGGGATGTACCATGAGGTATTGTCGACGAACTACTACATGATGCTTTGACGACCCGGAAGGACCCGCCATGCTACCGGCCGTGCGATCCCTACACCTACTGTTTGCGGCGTGCTGGATAGGCGCGTACGTGGCGGGCGACTACCTGATACGCACGCGCGCTAAGGCTGAAGACCCTTTGGGACGCGCGCGCGCCGCGCAAGCGATCCTGCTAGGCGTTGAGATGCCGATGGCGGCGATCGTGCCGCTGCTGGGTCTTGCGCTGGCGTTCATGAACCACTCCGTGCTCATGCAGCGGTGGTTCCACATGAAGCTGAGCGCCTTCATCATCGTCTTCGCGATGCTGATGATCCAGGCAAAGCGGTTGCGTCTCGCGCTGGATTCGGACACGCCGGACGCCGCGCTTGGGGCCTACATGGTCCTGCGTCTCGCGGGTGGGATCATGTTCCTCGTCATCATCGCGGCCGTCACGTTCCGGTTCGGCGCGATGTAGGCGCATCAGGGCCTCGGGTCTTCGTACCCCACGAGCAGGTACATCGCTCCGCCGACGACCATTGCCCCGAACCCCATGACGGCGACGCGCGCGCCGAGTTCGGGTAGCAGCGTCGCCTGCACGGTTGGGATCGTGAGCCCCGCGGCCATGAGTGTCCGCCCCACGTCGTGAATTCTGTTCCGCGAATTCCGCCGGATCATTTCGTTGGCCCTCGCGTTGGTCCCGTAACGCGATGATGTCGGCCCGCCCGCCGCGCGGCAGACCCATCTCCACGTTGGGTCATACGTAGCCTCGGCGCCGGTCGGGCACAACCGAGGCGCGCGGAACCGGCGGACATCGCATCGCACGTCGGCGCGCATCCGGCGCAGGGCAGACTGAAGACCGCATCCACAGGGAAGGGCGACATGGAAATCCGCGAGCACGGCGTGGACGACATGCGCGAACTCGCTCCGCTATACAACGCTCAGGTCGCCGCCACGCCGTTCTGCTACCCGGTGTCCAGCGATGAGTTCGCGGACGGCGTGACGGCGTGGGCGCACCCCGAGTTGAGCGGGCGCATGCGCGACCAGACCGTCTTCGTCGCCGTTGAGCGTGGACAGCCGATCGGCTTCGCACACATCACGATGGGCCGCGTGCTGGAGGAGTGGAGCGACGACGCGCAGATCGACTGCGGCGCCATCCGGTTCATCGCGTACCCGCCCGGTCGACGCGATGTTGGTCAGCGGCTGATCGACGCTGCGCAGCGCCGCCTGACCGATCTTGGCGCGTCCCGGATTCACGCCTATACGAAGGCGACGGCGTACCGCTTCTACCAACTAGGGTTCGGCATGCTGTCCACGGGCGTGGGGCATGTCGTCGGCCTGCTGGGGATGAACGGGTACACCGTGCGTCGCGGCGAATACTTCCTGTACCGACCGGACATGGATCCGACCGTGCCGACGCCACCGGACCCGTCTGCCAAGGTGGTCGTAGAGCGGGCCGACGGGCGTGGCGATCTCCCGAACCTGGTCGTGAAGGCGAGGCAGGACGATACCGACATCGGGGCGTGCGAGTGCAAGTCGGCTGGGTCGTATGCAGACTCGCCAGACGCGCAGCGGCTCCTCTACGTGGACTGGTTGGGAGTCGCGACGGAGTTCCAGGGCCAGGGGTGGGGTCGGTATCTCCTTTTCCGAGCGCTGGCCGAGGGACACGACGTCGGTTACGAGCACGCCGCGATCGGCACGGACTGGCAGAACTACCGGGCGCTCCTGCTGTACGCCAACTACGGGTTTGGCGTCACGAACTACGCGTACGACTTCTACAAGGCCGCGACGCCCGATGTCTCCTGAAGCAGGGACACGGCCGGCCAGTAACCGGCCGTGATGGATCGCTTCGACGCTCGGACTACTGCGTGGCTCCGGCGTCGATGAGCAGCGCGACGATGTCGTCCCGTTCGTTCTCGCGGGCGGCTTCCAGCAGCGACTTACCACCCCATGCGCTGTTCGGGTCGCAGCCGTGTTCGAGCATCGCACGGACGACATGCGTCTCGCCCTTGCGCACGTGCGCGAGTAGCCACAGGTAGTCTTCCCACCCGCGACTGAGGTTGGGGTCTGCGCCTCGCTCGAAGAGAAGGTCGAGGAGCGTGCGATTGCCCGACCGGAGCGCCTCGGGGAGAACGTGGCGCAGACACGCGTCCTTGGCGTTTACGTCGACGCCGCGTTCGTCGAGGTAGTGGCGCACCAGGCCGACGTTGCCCTTGCGGGCCGCCATCAGGTAGTTGGTCACGTCGCCGCTCTCCGCGCCCTTCTCGCGGAGCATCTGCGCTATCTCGTCGTGGCCGTGGTAGATCGCGTGGGTGAGCGCGTTCACGGATGTGGCGCTGTTCTCCGCGAACACGTCGGCGCCGCGCACCAGTAACGCCTCGACCAACTCCACGCTCCCCTGCTCGGAGGCATGCATGAGCGGAGTGCGCTCGTGGCCGTGCCAGTTGTTGTGCGTGTTAACGAGCGTTGGGTCGTCGTCGACCATGCGGATGGTCCAGTCCGGGTGCCCCTGCACGATCGCGAGGATCAACGCGTCTTCCTTGACGCGCCGTTCCCGGATCACCTCGACGACATCCTCGTGGCCGAGGGCCTCGGCGTCGGCGAGGCCGTCCCACCCCATGACGCGCGTGTAGGCTCCGCGCTCGATGAGCCGTTCCGCGCACCGGCCCTGGTTGTATACGATGGCGACCTTGACCAGCGGCAGGAAGCCGAAGCTCTTCTCGGCATCTGGGTGCGTCGATGTCACGGCGTAGGGGTCCGCGCCGAGGTCGAGCAGTTCGTCCACCTTGTCGGCGTCGCCGTCGATGATGGCGTCGATCAGTCTCGCGTTGATATCCACGGGCTCGCGCCTTTCCTCCTCGTCCCTGCGGGGACCGTGCTGTGTGGCCGACATGGTCGTCCGCAACTGCCGCCGGGCTACCCGGAGACGGTGTTCCACGGTCGTCACGGGGATGCGCAGGTAGCGCGCAATCTCGCCGTAAGACCGGTCACCGAAGTGGTAGAGCACCGTGACCGCGTGCTCGTCGCGCGCCAGCCGACTCACCGCGTGCATCACGCTGCGACGCATCTCGTCTCGCTCCGCGTGCGCGGCGGGCGTCGCCGCCGGCGATCTCGCGTCGGCAGCGTGATCCAGGTCGACGGTCGGGACGCGCTTGCGCGCGGTCACACGGTGGCACTGATTCACGACGATGCGCCGGAACCACGCCGGGAACGCCTGCGCATCGCGGAGCGTGTGCAGGCTTCGCCATGCGGCAACATACGCCTCCTGAACGACGTCGCGCGCCACTTCGCGATCCCTCAGGATCGTGTACGCGCACCCGAGGGCCATGTCCGTGAAGCGCGCGACGATCTCCGCGAACGCCGCGTGGCCGTCCTCGGTGTCCGCTTGCGCGCGTCTCGTTAGCTCGTCTAGCGTCGGCATGGCC
>JABGQA010000115.1 GCA_018644665.1 Candidatus Poribacteria bacterium | reverse complement strand
TGTAGCAGCCGACGTCGCCGTAGCCCATGTCGTCGGCCATGATGAAGACGATGTTGGGGCGTGTCGGCGCGGGCATGGGCGACTCCTTACGACGCGGCCTGGAGGGGCGGGAGGGGCCTATTATGCGAGATGCTGTCTGCGGTCGGAAGGCGGCCCGCTCGCGCGTGCACGGCGCTGGCGTGGAGCGAGGGGCACATAGCGGCCCGGGTGCGGCGAGCGACCCTACTGATCGCCTGCTGCAGCGGCGCCGTGAGTCTGTCGGCGCCCGGACGCGACCACCATGCTGCTGTCGCGGGCTGCGACGGCGCGATAGCGGGCCGCCGGTCCGACCCTGACGAGGCGACTGTGCTACACCACAGCGCCATCGCGTGCGAATGGAGCCGAGTGGACAAGGCCCAGGGCGACGCCCAGATGGCGGAAATGCTGCGCGCCCTTGAGGGAGTCGGGGGCGCCGTTTAGGCTACCGGCCGTCGCTCGATCCGCCACCATCACGCAACGCATGGAGCGCGCCTTGGTCTCCGACCTGGACATCTATCTGTTCGACCTGCGCGGCTATCTCGTCCTAGAGGACGCGCTGACGGCGGCGGAAGTCGACGAACTGAACGCCTGCCTCGACGACATCCCGAAGCTGGCTCCCGGCGAGTGGCACGGCTACGTAGCGGGACACTCGTACGGGGACGTCACGTCCGGCGTGAACTACCAGCAGATCTACGAAGCCGGTGAGCCGTTCGAGAAGCTCATTGACCACCCGTCGTGGTACGAGAAGGTGAAGCACTTCGTGGGCGGGCAGGCCACCTTCGACTCGCACCACGGCCCGCTGTTCATCGACGAGTGCTTCGCGAACTTCCGCGAGCCCGGCGAGGCGATCGGCATCCACTCCGGCGGACACCACACCGTCAAGCGGAACCAATACCGCGTCCGCAACGGCAGGTTCATGTGCGGCCAGGTCAACATCCTGTTGGCCCTGACGGACATCGGACCGGGAGACGGCGGGACGATGCTCATACCTGGGAGCCACAAGCAGAACTTCCCGCACCCGCACGAGCGAGACCACACCATGCGCCAGGGCGCGTCGGTGGACGGGATCGACGCCGCCATCGAGGTGTATCTCAAGAAGGGCGACGCCGCGCTGTTCGTGGACACGCTCGCGCACGGCTCCGCCAAGCGCGTCAACGAGGGGACGCGGCGCGTCGCGGTGTACCGATACGGGCCGTCCTGGGGGAACTTCCGCCACGGCTACGAGGCTTCACCCGACCTGCTCGCGCGATTGACGCCCGAGCGATGTCGCGTCGTCCAGCCGCAGCAACTGCTTCCGCGCGAGCCGCAGGTGGCCCGCTAGCCATTCGGAGCCGGCGTCCCGTAGGGCGCTGTTCGTCTGGTGTCTGCGACGCGAGGAGTTGGTCAGGTGCATTCCCTCCCTCCCGGAATGTGGCGTACATCACGGTGGCTGCGCCTGTACGACTGGGACTGGAAGCAGCACCCATTCCCCGGGCTGACGCAGGCCGCCATCGACTACCGCGCGACGACGTACCCTCGACGGTTCTTCTACCACGTCCTCAGAGTGTGCTCGACCGGCGACGACCGCGCCGATGGCGTCGAATACAGCGCCGGCGTGCACGACCTGCTCGCCGCATGCTTCGAACCAACGTCGTTCGATGATCTCGTCGCAGGCGAGGTCGGCAGACGACACGGCGCCGACGCCGTCTCAGGCGCGGTCGCGGACCTCATCGAACGGGGCTTCGTCGTGCCGGTGGACGCCGACGAGCCTGTCGACACCGCCGCCGTAGCCGCTGCGTCGGAGCTGTACGCCGCCATTCAGGTGCGACAGGAGTTCGCCGCCGCGCTCGATGTCGTCAAGGAGGTAGAGCCCCGCACGGTTCTGGAGGTCGGCACTGCGTTCGGGGGCACGCTTTTCGGTTGGGCGCAGGTGGCGCATCCCGACGCGCGCCTCGTCAGCGTGGACCTGCCGGGCGGGATCGGCGGCGGCGGATACATGCCGGAACACGAGTCGCACTTCCGCAACTTCTGCGGCGCCGGCCAGCAGCTAAGTTGCGTTCTGGGCGCGTCTCAACTTCCCGACACCATCGAGCGTGTCCGGGCTGCCCTGGACGGCGCCGCCGTTGACATGATGCTCATCGACGGGGACCACTCATACGAAGGCGTCAGCCGCGATTTCGCCAACTACCGATCCCTGGCGCGCGAGGGCGGACTGATCCTATTCCACGACATACAGCCACCGCCCCCGAAGACGGAGCAGCCCATGGGCGTGTGGCGCTTCTGGCGCGAGATACGGGAAGACTACCGCCACCTGGAAATCGTCCACGACCCGACGCAGTTCTCCGCGGGCATCGGTGTCCTGTACGTCTGACCCATGCGCCGCTACCGGTCGCGCCTGCGGACAACGACCCGCGACACCGCTAGCCGGGCGTCGGCGCCCAACACAGCCAGGCGGAAGTCGGCCCCATTCGCGCGGTTCGCGAAGCGGCATCCGGCCAGGTCGAACGTCGCCGTCTTCCACTCGCCTGTGTCCCCGATCGACACGCTGCCGCCGGACGCGAACGCGCCCTCGCGAACAGATGCGGTAGTGTCGGCGGCGTCGTAATTCACCTCGAACGCGTCGCAGCCGGCGTCTCGGTACGTGACGTCGATGCTGACACGCGCACCAGCCTCGTCGAACAGGAAACTCTCGTCCACGTCGAAGTAGGCGTAGCGCGCGGGGCCGTGGACGTTGGGCCGCGTCTCCCAGCACTCGACGCCGTCGATCACGGCCGCCTCCATCGCGCCGTCGCCGCCGTTCACGAGACGGAGGCCTGCCTCCTCCAGTTCGCATCCGAGGGCGACCTCGACCTGCTCAGCGTCGTCGTACGAGCCCGCGTACGTCGTGTGCTCGCCGGCTCGGAATCGCGTCGCGTACTCCGCGGTCATGTCGATGTACTGCCGCCCGAATTCGACCGTGTCGCAGATGTCGGTGCCTTCGTGCAGCTCGTTCCACGTCTCGACCATCGCGATCTTTGCGCGCCGGTCGGGATGGAAGCTGAGGAGGGCGTCCCAACTCTCGCGGTAGAAGTCTCCGCCACGACGCTCGACGACGAGGGGATCGCGCCCAGGCACGGCGCTGTGGTCGTAGCCCGGCCCGAGCGCCGCCACGCTGTATGGCTTCAGCCCAAGGGCGCCGCCCCAGGCGTAGACCGCATCCGTCTCGCCCTGCCACGACACCTCGCGCACGACGTACGGCTCGCAGGCGAAGTCGGCCCGGAAGCGCTCGTCGAGATAGTCGAAGACCGTCGTGTCCTGCGCCTTCGCGAACGCCGCCGAGTAGAGGAACACAATCGGCCCGCCGCCACGGATCGCCCACATCTTCGGCGGAATCAGGCTGAAGAAGTCGCGGATGGTCGCGTAGAACCACTCCTTGCCGTCCGCGGTCGTTAGGTCGATGTGGCGCCCCTCGCCGCTGTGCCGGAGGGTGCTCGTGTCGTAGAACAGCGCGACCTGCGGGGGCGACTCGCCGGCGGCGCTCAAGCGTTCCCACGCCTCGACGAGCGGGGGCAGACCCTCGAAGCTCCAGTGGAAGCGGCCGGACTCGTAATGTCCCGGCACGCCCCAGTACACCGGCGCGATGAAGTCCAACTCCGCGTCGAGCACGTCGCGAAGTTCGCGCTCCCACCAGTCGGCGCTCTTCCACGAGTAGCCGTCGGCGTTCGTCGGGTGGTCAACGAGGGCGTCGGAGCCGTCGCCGTTGACGAAGTGCGCCGTCGACTCCCGGTCGTACCAATAGAAGAAGTATGTGCCGACGATGGGCGCGTCGTCCGTCCACGCGGTCGCGGGCGCGATGTCGGCCTCGGTCAGGCGGATGTGCGGGCCAGGAGGGTCAGGCGCTACGAACGGCACGGCGGAGGCGAGCATGGGCAGCAGCGCAAGGAACGGCATGGAGGCGTCCTCGGGGTGACCGAACAGGCGCGTCGAGACCGGCGCCGAGACGCTCTATTGGTAGCCCGCGTCCATGCTGAGGAGAACCACGGATGGCGTCAGGGGTTGAGCGGAGCGCCCTGGCGGCGGCGGCGGTCGAGGCCGGCTCCGGACAGACGGCGTGCCGGCGACCACAGTCGGCCACCGGCACGGTTCGATGCTCGTCGCTACCCAGGTTGGGCTAGCGGATGTCCTGCTTGATTTCCGCCCAGACGGCGGCCGACTTGCCCTTCGGGTCCACCGCCTGCGCGGTAAGAGGATCGACCTCGGACTGGTGCAACGCCATGTGATCATAGATGCCGAAGTCGAGGCTCGATGGCGAGAACGCCAGCCCTGTCAGCGTGAACTCGCCCCAGTCCTCGAACAGGTCGCGTGTATGGATCTGCCAGTCATCGGGGAAGTCCGGCGTGACCTGAATGGACGGGTTCCAGGCCTGCATGTTGTCGCCGGCGTGGTAGCGATGCCCCCAGTCGCCCGGCGCACCGTGCACCTGGAGTTGCATCCCGGTACCGCCCTGCTTCTTCCACGCGAACGTGATGTACCTGAACTCGTCGGCGGCCGTGGGGTCGTCGACGATCTGGAAGGCCCAGTCGCTGATCTGTGTGTTGAACCGCTGGAAGTCGCCCCCGACACCCTCGAGCCTGAGAGCTGCCCCGGCTTCCGCGTCGGGGTATACGTCAGCGGCCTCGACCTCGGCGGCGCCCCCCCCGCTGGTGAGTTCAGGAATCAGGTCATCGACACTCGCCTCGTCGTTGATGATGGTGAAGGTCTTGTCCTGCGCGATGACGGCGCCGGTCGCTAGCAACAGTCCGCCCGTCAAGACGCCGATTGTGAACAGGGGCCGCAATCTCGATCCTCGCATAGTATCTCCTCTGTGCGGGGCCCGTGCCGGTGGGACCGCGATTCATTGCGCGACCCCACCGACGCGTAGCCAGACGTTACCGGGACTTGAGCGTCGCCCAAGCCGTCGCGAGCTTGTCCTTCGCCTCGACGGCGGTCGGGGACGATGGATCCTGGTGCAGTGTGATCGCGTCGTACCAGCCGGTGTTGCCGTCTCCCGAGGAGAAGGCGATACCGGTCAACGTGAACTCGCCCCAATCGTCGAAGAGGTCACGGGTGTGGTCCATCCACGACGTTGGCAGATCCCCTGCCTGGATCGACGGGTTCCAGTCCTTGACGTTCTCGCCGCCGTGGTAGCGGTGGCCCCACGTGTCGGGGTTGCCATGCAACTGAATCTGGATCCCGGCTCCCCCGTCCTTCTTCCAAGCGAACGTGATGTAGCGAAACTCGTTGTCGCCGGACGGGTTTTCGGTAATGCCGAACGACCAGTCCGGGACGGCGTCGTTGAAGCGCTGGGCGTCGCCGCCTGTCGCGCCGACCTCCAGGGACTCGCTTCCGCTGAAGGCGTCGCTGGACTTGGCCGGGGTGCCTTCGCCGTTGGTGATGAAGGCGAGGACGTCGTCCACGTTCTCGTCGAGGATCGTGAAACTCGCGTTCTGCGCGGACGCCGTGATGGCGACGCACACAGACATGGCCAGTAGTGTTCGAAGCATACGTTCCTCCCATATCCCACTGAGACGTGCGGAGCCCGACAGAGGCCTTCCGTCAGGCGGACGCATCCTAACAGTGGCCTCACTAGACGTCAACGCGCGGCAGGAACGCCCGGGCACGACGAGCCGCGCCAACCCCGTATGGGCGCTGGCGCGGCTCTCGGTCGCACTGAGTGGACGTCTAGCGCATGTCCTGCTTGATGGCCGCCCAGACTGCCACGGCTTTGCCCTGCGCGTCGACCGCCTGCGGGGCAATGGGATCCACCTCGGACTGGTGCAGCGAAAGATGGTCGAACAGACCGAAGTCTCCGCTGCCCGGGGAGAACGCCATGCCCGTCAGGACCATCTCGCCCCAGTCTTCGAACATGTCCCGCGTGTGGACTTGCCAGTCGATGGGCGTCTCGTCGCTGACGTCGATGGACGGGTTCCACCCCTTGGGGTTGCCCCCGCCGTTGTAGCGGTGGTCCCACCCACCTGGCTGTGCGCTCAACTGCAACTGCATGCCTTCGCCACCCGACTTGAGCCACGCGAACATGATGTACCGGAACTCGTTGTCCGCCGATGGATCTTCCACTACATCGAACGACCAATCGGGGATGTTCGGGTTGAACTTCTGGTTGTCTCCCGCCGGCGAGTCGATTCTGAGGGACGCCTTGCCGTCGTTGTCCTCGGGGTAGGCGTCGCCGGTCTCGACCGACGCGGTGCCGTCTCCGCTCACGAGCAGTGGGATGAGATCGTCTATGGTCTCCTCGTCGTCCAGAACGATGAAGAACTCGTTCTGCGCGGCGGCAGTGCCGGCCCCCGTGATGAGGCCGCCGATGATGCCTCCGGTGACCAACGCGGCACGTATTTTCGATCCTCGCATAGTGTCTCCTCTGTGCGGGCTCTGTGCCGGTGGGGTCGCGCCTCATTGCCCGGCCCCACCAGCGCATATTCAGACGTCACCCGGACTTGAGCGTCGCCCAAGCCGTCGCGAGCTTGTCCTGCGCCTCGACCGCAGTCGGTGCCGAGGGATCCTGGCGCAAGGTGATTGTCTCGTACCAGCCGGTGTGGTCGCCTGTCGACGAGCAGGCGATCCCGGTTAGCGTGAACCCACCCCAATCGTCGAACAGGTCCCGAGTGTGGTCCGTCCAAGACGTGGGCACGTCCCCTGCTTGGAGAGGCGGGCTCCAGCCCTTTACGCCGACGCCCCGTGGTATCAGTGGCCCCACGTGTCCGGGTCGCCGAACGGGTTCTCGACGATGCCCAACGACCACTCTGGGACGGCGACGCACGCAGACGTGGCCAGTAGTGTTCGTAGCTTCCTCCCGCGCCCTGGCGAGATGTACCGTCAACGCGCGGCATGATGCGCCGGGCCAACTCTCTTGCGGTCCGATAGCGGGTCACCTTCGCATCGAAGTGCGGTCTAGCGGATGTCGCGCTTCATGGCCGCCCATGCCGCCGCGACCTTGCCCCTGACGCCTACCGCGTACGCGGCGTCGGGATCATCCTCGTCCTGGTGCAACAGGACGTGATCGTAGATGCCGAAGTCCTCGCTGGAGGGGGAGAACGCCATCCCGGTAAGCACGAACGGACCCCAATCGACGAACATGTCGCGCGTGTGGATTTGCCAGTCTGCCGGGAAGTCCGCCGTCACCTGGATGGACGGGTTCCAATCCTGCATGTTGGCGCTGGCGTGGTAGCGGTGACTCCAGCCGCCGGGCTCGCCGCTCAGTTGCAGTTGCATGCCGGAACCACCCTCCTTCTTCCAAGCGAAGGTAATGTACCGGAACTCGTCTTCGTCTGACGGGTTGGCGACGATGTCGAACTGCCAGCCCGGGATGGTTGGATTGTACTTCTGGAAGTCGCCGGCAACCGCGTCGATCCTGAGGGCCGCCTTCCTGTCGCGGTCGTCCATGTACACGTCGTCCTTCTCGACGGCGGCGACGCCCTGTCCGTTGGAAAGGAGGGGAATCAGGTCCTCGATACTCGCCTCGTCGTCGACGATGACAAAGGACTCGTCCTGCGCGACGGACATGCCGACAGCGAGCAGCAGCCCGCCCGTCACGGCTCCAACTGTGAGTAACGACCGTATCCGCGGCGCCTGCATGATCTTCTCCTATCACGCGTGCGGCCCGGCCTCCCGCCGCCATGCCTGTCGCCGCGCCGCCTTCGCCCGCGTGCAGAACTCGGGCGTGTCGCCTTGAGCGGGCAACGAGGGCTCGTCGTCGCGAGCCGGGCTTCCTCGGCTGTGGGCTCAGTAGGGAGGGACGGGCAGGTCGGGGAGCGGACGCGCCCCCGTCTCCGTGTGGAGGCGGGGGCGCTCGATAGCTATCGCGCGTCAGCGCGAAGGCCGGCCCACGTCGTCGTGAGCTTGCCCTTGGCCTCTACGGCCGTAAAGGACTCGTTCGCGCCGATGCGGATGGCGTCGTAGTACGCCCCGACACCGTCGGCGGCAGAGAACGCCAGGCCCTTGAGCGTGAAGGCGCCCCAGTCGGCGAACAGATCTTGGGTCTGGACTTCCCAGTCGGCCGGCACGTTCGGCTGAACCTCGAGCGACGGGTTCCAGTCCTTGACGTTCACGCCGCTGTGGTAGCGGTGCGACCAGCCGTCGGGGTCACCGGACAGCTGGAGCATGATCCCTTCTCCGCCGTCTTTCTTCCAAGCGAAGGTGATGTAGCGGAACTCGTTGGCTCCGGCGGGGTTCTCGACGACTTCATATGCCCAGTCCGGCACAGAGTCGTTGTACTTCTGGGCGTCACCACCCGTGGCGCCGATGTACAGGGACTGGCTGCCACTGTACGCGTCGCTGGAATTCTCTGGCGTGCCTTCGCCGCTGGCCGCCCAGCCGATGACGTCGTCGACGTTCTCGTCTAGGAGGGTGACTTCCTGCGCGACCGCTGCGACGGTCAAGCACAGGGATATCGCGATTGCTGCTCGAAGCATGGGTACCTCGTGTTATCTCTGGGTGAGCGATACGGCCCCGGGGATTCCCGGACGCCGACCCTGTGCCAATAGTAGCCACAGATGCGCGCATCGGAAGGGCAATCTGCGCGCTACCGAGGGGCCGCCCTCGCGGCGCGAATCTGGGCGAGGCGGCCGGCGTAGGAGGACTCGATCGGGTTGAGGCGTATGGCCTCGGTCATAGCACTTTCGGCCGCCGCGTAGTCCGCCTGCGCGTACAGCACGTAGGCGAGTAGGTTCCAGTCGTTGGCGTGACCCGACTCGGTCACGCGGGCGCTGCTTAAGGCGTGCGCCGTAAGGAGCACCGTGCGACTCTCGTCCTCCTCTCCGAGTTCGCGGAGAAGCATCCCGAGCATCGCGCGCGTCTCGATGTCGCCCGGCCGGAGCGTGACGAGGACACGGTGAATGTCGGCGGCCTCGGCGATCATCCTGGCGTTCAGGTACACGTCCCCGAGGCCGAAGTGCGCGGCCACGTTGCGCGGCGCCCGCGCGAGCGCCTGCTTGTACGCCTTGATGGCTTCGCTGTTTTGCCCCATACGCGCGTAGACCGCTCCCAGGCCGACGTAACCGTCCGGCAAGTCCGGGTATTGGCTGGTGTAAGCCGTCGCGATGGCATGGTCGCTCTGCGCCTTCTGGAGCTTCGCGGCGTGTTCGTGAGCCTTCCGCGCGAGATCGCGCTTCCCGAGGCGCGCGTAGCACCGCGCGATGTTGGTCACCGACGGCGCGTCCCACCCGTTGAGCTGTGTCGCCCTCCCGAACGCGCGGATCGCGTCCTCGTACTCCTTCTGGTGCTGTAGGACGACGCCCATCTCGTAGAACGCCGGGCCATAGTCGTCGCGTAGCGTGACGGCCTGCCGTAGGCTGGCCAGGGCCGCGTCGAACTTCCCCAGTTTCGAGAGCGCGGCGCCCCTCCCGCAGTGGGCGGCGTGCGCGTCGGCGTCCTGTTCGAGCGCCTTGTCGTACGCGGCGATCGCCTCGTCGAGTTCGCCGGCGCGCAGGTGTGTGTCCCCGAGGCCGACGAGCGACCACGCGTCGCTCGGGTCCAGCGTGATCGCACGCTGGTACGCCGTAGCGGCCTGTGGGTACCACTCGACACGCCACAAGGCCTGCGCGTAGGCGCTCCACGTCGCGGCGTTCTCCGCGTCCAGTTCCGTGGCCTGCCGCAGATGCTCGACGGCCCGACCGTGCTCCCGCATGTCAGACAGCAGCATCCCGACTGCGACGCGCATGCGCGCGGTGTCCGGCGCGTGGCGCAAGGCGGCTTCGTAGTGGCCGATGGCTTCGGCGGCATCGCCTTCGCGCGCGGCCACCCGGGCGAGGCCTTCGAGGGCTCGTACATCCTGCGGCGACGCCTCGAGTGCGTCTGTGAAACTCCGACGCGCCGTCAGGAGACGTCCCGCCTGCAACGCGCGCCACCCGTCGGCCACAGGACCCTCGGCGGGTCGCTGGGCGTAGGCCGGCGCAACTGACCCGCAAATCAGAAGGATGGCCGCCACGGCCGCGCGCGTGGCCAACTTGGGTCGTGCTTGCGATGGCTTGTACATGCGATCTACGGGCCCTCGGTGGCGATGCCCACACCCTCAACGACGCGCACCTGTCGATTCGCCGCGACGTCGCGCATGGTGTCGACGACACCAGACGGCCAAGTCACTTCGAGCAGGTCGACCGATGTCGTCGATCCGAGGCCGATGTGGACACGCAGGTCGTTGTGCGACACGTAGCTGCCCCCGCTACGCGCTTCCTTCACGATCCGCAGGTCACCGGCAGACGCGCGCACATGAGCGCCGATCCCACTGGCGTTGCTGCGTCGGCCGACGAGATCGACCAGCAGGTAAGCGCCGCCGACGGTGTCGTTCCTCAGGATGTCCGGCGCGTCGCTCGCGTTGCTGACCACGACATCGACGTCGCCGTCGTTGTCGATATCGCCGAACGCCGTGCCACGGCTGGCTTTCACAGGCTGTAGCCCGTCGCCAGCCGTCGACGTGACGTCCACGAAGCCTGACGACCCGCTGTTCCGGTAAAGGCGGTTCCGCTGGCGATAGGTCGATGTCGGGTCGTAGTCGGCGATGTTCGTCTGGATGTGGCCGTTGGCCACAAACAGGTCCGACCACCCGTCGTTGTCCGCGTCGAAGAACGCCGTGCCCCAACTGACGTCAGGCAACGTCTGTCCGAGGCCGACGATGAACGAAACGTCGGCGAAGAAGCCGTCGCCGTCGTTGCGGTAGACGGTGTTGTACTGCCGCTGAAAGTTCGTCACGATCAGGTCGAGCAGTCCGTCGCCGTTGTAGTCGCCGAAGTCCACGCCCATGCTGCCCTGTGGGTTGCCCGCGTCGTCGCCGTCCGTGCCCACGAGCCAGCCGACGTCCTCGAACGTGCCATCGCCGAGGCTTGAATAGAGGAGGTTCGGTGTGCCATCGCATGCGACGTAGATGTCCTCGTCGCCGTCGCCGTCGTGGTCCAGGATCAGCACGCCGAGGCCCTTGCCGTCCGCTCCCGTCACGCGGGCGCGCTGGGTCGCGTCCTCGAACGTGCCGTCGCCGCGGTTGATGAACAGGACGTCCGCGTCCCCCTCGAACTCCTCCGGCCCGCAGTAGACGTCGTGCCCATGCTCGTGACACACCCGATGCTCGTCAAGCGTCCAAACGCAATACCGCGCGACGTAGAGATCGAGATCGCCATCGGCGTCGAGATCGCCGAACGCCGCCGCGGTCGTCCATCTGTCGACGTACACGCCCGCCGACGCCGTCACGTCGTCGAACTCCCCATTGCCCCGGTTGCGGTAGAGGGTCGTGCCCCCGAAGCCGGTGACGAACAGATCCTCCCACCCGTCGTTGTCGTAGTCGCCGACGCACACGCCGACGCCATACCCCGTGTCACCCACGCCCGCGGCGTCTGTGACGTCGATGAACGTGCCGTCCCCGGCATTGCGGTAGAGCCGGTTTGCGCCGGCCGCCGCGTCTCTTCCTTCACGGCCGGGCGCGTCGCCCGCGTTGACGAGGTAGAGGTCCAACCACCCGTCGTTGTCGTAGTCGAACAGGGCGCAGCCGGAGCCGATCGTCTCGGGGAAGTGAAGCTCGCCGGTGCGACCGTCAGTGTGGCGGAAGTCGACGCCGGATTGGGCGCTGATGTCGGTGAAGGCGATGCTGGGCCACGCCACGTCGGCGATGCACAGGCAGGTCAGCCAGATGAACGCCGTCACGCGCGCTCCCCGGCGCATGGAGGCGGCTCGGAGCCGTTTCCGGTATGTGGGTGCGGCGGATAGCGTTGGGGCACCGTACGCAAGCATGCATTCTGACCCGAGGCGGTTAAGGACGTAGGCTCGGACGCAACCGTCACGGGCCGCGCCGGGCCGGTCGGGCGGAGGAAGGGCGAGGCTGCCCCGGGGCGACTATCGCACGGCGCTCCAACACACACAATGAGACATCGCCCGGTCGCGTGGCTCATCTTGGGACGCGATGCGTTGACCGAAGTCCCCAACCGCGCGCAGACGGCTGCTCACGTGGCCGGGAAGGCGGCCACGACGCAGCGAGAGCTGAAGGCGCCGCAGACAAGACGCGAGAAGCCCCCTCCAGGGATCGGGAGGGGGCTTCTCCGCGCTCGGGACCGAGTCGTGGCTAGCTCAGGACGCCGTCGGCGTCGGCCAGCGCCTTCGAGATGGCGATGCCCTGCGGGCAAGCGCGTTCGGCGGCAGCGAAGTCCGCGCCGTCGATGGCCTTCCGCGCGGGTGGCAGAGCAGCGTACAGCTCGCGCGCCTCGGCCACTTCGCCGTACCCGTCGTGGTACATCTTGTAGCGGAGGATGTCCGCCACTGCGATGCCACCACACGCCGGGCCGCACACGCTCTGGCAGCCGCGGCAATACAGGTGGTTCGTGGCCTGCGCGTAGCGCTCCAGGAGTTCCCACTCGGCGCGGGAGAGCTTCTGCTCCTTCGCGGCGGTCGAGTTCTGGGTCACCTGCTCCATGTTCGCCATCTTCGAGACGACGACGGCGATGCGCGGGTCGGCGAGCGTCGCCTTGAGCGACACGACCTGCTTGCTGAGGCCCTCCTTCTCGAACTCCGCGAAGTCAGGGACAGCCCCGGCGCCGGTCTTCATGGCGACCAGCCCGACCTCCGCCTCGTGGCACTTGTCGAGCGCGGCGTTCAGGTCGGCGTCGCCGTAGTCGCGGAAGTTGTACTTCATCATGAGCATGTCGATGAAGCCAACCTCTGCCGCCTTGCCGAGCACCGGGATCATCTGCTCGTGGTGCGACGACAGCCCGAAGAGGCGTGTCTTGCCGGACTTCTTCAGCGCTTCGGCGGCGGCCATCATCTCGCCATCGAGGCGCTCGGGATCGCCGAGGTTGTGGAGGTACAGCACGTCGACATAGTCGGTCTGGAGGCGCTCCAGACTGCCGTCGAGATGCTCTTCCAGTTTCGCCGGGTCGTGGTCGCCCGTCTTCGTGACGATGAAAAGGTCCTTGCGCGTGTCGACGGTCGCCAGGTACTTGCCGATCTCGCGCTCACTGTTCCCGTTGTCGTAGCCCTCCGCGGTGTCGATGTACGTGACGCCCTTCTGGATCGCCGACGGAAGCAGACGCGGCGCCTTCGCCACGGTGCCGCCGCCACCAAACCCGAGCGCGGACACCTTCTCGCCCGTCTTCCCGAGCTTCGACAGGGGCATTCCGCCCGCGTTGATCATCGCCTCGACGGCTTCCTCCTCTGCCATCAGGAAGCGTGGGAGGAACGTGGAGCCGACGGCCGCGGCCCCCGCCGTCGCCAGGAATTCGCGACGGGTCAGTCCGTCCTTCTTGCGTGCCATGCGTCGTCCTTTCGTGGTTCCTTGGACGGCGTCACCCGTCCAGAAGCAGACGCCGTTCGGTAGAGCGCGTCTCGCCCACAGCCGTGACGCGGACGGCGCGCTCGTCTTCGACGGGACACTCGTGTTCGCAGATGCCGCAACCGATGCACCGAACCGGGTCGATGTGCGGCTGCTCAAGATGGACCTGTTCGCCATAGCGATCGGTCACCGTCTTCGGTCGCGTGTATATGGCCTTGGGCGACACGGGACATACTTCCTCGCACACAACGCACGGGGTGTCCATCGCCCACGGCAGGCACCGACCGCGGTCGTAGAAGGCCGTGCCGACGCGTAGCGGCCCCTGCTCCGTGTACGTCCCCAGGCCGAGCTTCTCCGCAATCGAGATCTTCTGGATCGCGCCGGTCGGGCACACCTGGCCGCATAGCGTGCAGTTCAACTCGCAGTACCCGGTGCGCATGTTCATGATCGGTGTCCAGATGCCCTGGATGCCGGCCTCCAGCATCGTCGGCTGGAGCGTGTTCGTCGGGCACACGCGCAGACACTGGTCGCACTTGATGCACCGCTCGAGGAACTCAGGCTCCGCCACGGAGCCCGGCGGGCGGATCATCTTCTTGCTGAAGTTGGTCGTCGTGGCGCCGCTGCGGCGCGTGAAGGGGATGAACAGCAGACCAGTCAGCGAGCTGAATATGAGCTTGCGTCGCGCCAGGTCGGGCTCGCGCACCTCGCGCTCGGGCGCGGGCATGAAGCGGAAACTCAGCGCGTCCTCGGGACAGTCCTCGATGCAGCTCATGCAGACCATGCACTCGGACTTGCGAAGGTCGAGGTGCGGGTCTGACGCGCCCTCGCAGAAGTTCTTGCACAGGTCGCAGTCGGTGCACTTCTCGTGGTCACGGTCAATGCGCCACAGCGAGAAGCGCGACAGCACGCCCAGCGTGGCCCCGAGCGGACACAGCACCCGACAGAAGAAGCGCGGGATGATGGCGTTCATCGCCAGCAGGCCGAACAAGATGAACCCCACGACCCAACTGAACTGGAAGACGTACGGGCGGATGAAAATCAGGCCCGTGGCGGCGTCAATCGCCGGCCAGACGGCGACCGTGAGCGACCGCGAGAGCATGGGAATCGGGTCGAGCCAGCCTATCTGGAGCGAGCCGAAGATCGCCGCCACGGCCATCGCCGCCAGGATGTAGTACTTGGTCGCGAAGTACGACCGATAGCGGTTCGCCTCCATCCGGCGCTTCGTGTTCTTGCCGCTCGCGAGCCACGCGATGAACTGATGCAGCGTGCCGTATGGGCATATCCAGCCGCAGAAGATGCGCCCCAGCAACAACGTCGGCGCGATCAGTACAAGCGACCAGAGGAGACCTCGGTAGAGGCTGTGCGTGGTGATGCTCGTGGCGAACGCGACCAAGGGGTCCGCCTCGAGGAACAGCGAGACGGGATAGCCCTTGAGGTAGCTGAACTGCGTCACGAAGGCGAAGAACAGGAACAGCAGCAGGAAGAACGCCTGAGCCGCGACGCGAACGCGCGTTATCTTCACACGCGCGCCTCCTTGACGTTTAGGCTGCGCCAGTCGCGATTCCCCAACCCGCGCGCGTGCGCCTGCTCCAGGTAGTCCAGCGTGTCCGGCCCCGAGCCTCGGATGCGACGTAGGAGGTCGTAGCCGTACGCGTCGACGGCGACCATGTCCACGCCCATCACGAGCGTGTTCCCCTCGGCGACGTCGCTCAGGCTGCCTCCCGTAGGGCCGTTGCGCGTCAGGATGCGTGTGCCGTCCAGCACGACGAGCGTCGGCTTCATCATGTGCGGGAAGTCCGAGATAATGCCGTGGATGTCCTGGTGGAAGCGGTTACGGCCACCCCCGAGCAGCCCGTACCAGTTCTTCATGGTCATCGACGCGTGGCAGAGGTTGTGGTCCTTGAGGGGCGCTACGCCGATGACCTTCGTCGCGCGTTTGAACGGGCCGTAGAACATGGGCCATGTCGTCGTCAGCGTCTCGCCGCCGATGTACAGCTCCTCGAACTCGCTCGGGTAGGGGTAGACGATCTCCGCGCCGGCTTCCTCGGCGGCCTGCTTGATGCCCGACTTGAAGAACGAGCTGGCCGGTTGGTTTATCGGGTTATCCGCGACGATCACCTTGCGCGCCCCGGCCTCCCGGCACTGCATCACCACGGCGTGTAACACCTCGGGTCGCGTGGTCGCGGCAAGCATCGGCGGGCGGTCGAACGCGACGTTGGCCTTCACAAGCACGACGTCGTCGCGCTGCACGAACTTCGCGATGCCGCCCATGCCGTCGAACCCGGCGGCGACCATGCGGGGCACGTCCGTCCCGGTCACGACCGACATACGCGGGTCGCCCGTTCCCAACTCGATCGCGTACGAGGGCAACGTAGCGTGCTTCGGCCCGTCCAACACCGGACGGTTGTGCAGAAGCAGGGCTCCCGCTCCGGCGCCAACGACCGCGGCGGCGGCGCCTCCTACACGCTTGATGAACTCGCGTCGCTCCATGCGATCCCTTCTTACAGGCTGTCCGCCAGCGCGTGGGCGAAGCGTTCCGCGGCGTCGAAGTCGGTCGCGTTCGTCACGCCGCCGAAGTAGCCGTTCTTGCTGAACGCGATGTCGTAGAAGCCGCCAAAGTCCCCCGCGACTACGGGGACATCTTCCCATTCCAACGCCCGCTCGGATCCGAACTCGTTGATGTACGCGCGGTACGAGACCCAGAGTTCGGCCGCCTGCTCGCGTAGGTCGCGCCTCGTGAGGAAGCAGGTGACCTCGACGCCTTCGTCCGCGTAGGTAGCCGTGTGCACGTCGGACAGGAACGACAGGCCGAAGACGTCCTCGGACAGGTAGCCGCGCGAATCCGCCATGAAGCCGTCCGCGGGGAAGGCCGCGTCGGCCCACGACTGCTCGGCCTGCTCCGCCGGCTGGGCGGCGTCCAACGCGCCCGCGATGTCGTCCAATGCGGCGCGTGTTTCCCCAGACCCGTCCGAGCCGAGGAGTTGGGTGTAGTAACGCCCCTTGCGGAAGAACAGGCTGGACCCGACGCTGTACCCGTCCGTGCCGTATTCTGCCGGCTCTCCCGGTGACCGCTCCGTCACGAAGATGCCGAGAGCGTTCTGTTGCGAACCCATGTCGTAAATGTACGTGTCGAGGAACCGCGAAGAATCGCCCGTGTGAACGAGCGTCATGGTCTCCATGCCCTCGACATCGAAGTCGAGATACTGCTCAGCGCGGCCGTTGATTTTCACGTAGAGGTTGTCGGGCGTGAAGCGCTCGACAGGGCCCATGGCCTGCCAGCCTTCGGGCGCGGACACGGGCAGGAAGCCGACCGACGTGACGGCCGTAGTCGAAGGCTCAAGGTCAGCAGCGTATGTCACCGTTGGCAGGACTTCGCCTTCGGCGAGGAGGTCCACATCCAAGGCAAAGAGCGACTCGTCGTACAGTCCGCCCTTCACGTAGACGGCTACGCCGACGCCCGCGAGGATGAGGATTATCAGGGCGCCGAGAGAAGTCTCACGGCGTGAGATCGTCGGCCGGAAGTTCCGACGGCGGCGTTGATTGTCGAACGGCCTGCGCCGTCGCTTCGGTCTAACCTGCTTCGGCATGTGCCAGACGCGCCTCCTCCCACCGCAAACATAGCCAACGGTTTTGCCGGTGGGGAGGTCCGCGGCGCCAGCTTACGCCACACGTTCCGTCATGCGGTGTTCCCGGGTAACCTGGCCGGCGTCACATAGGCGGTGAGACGAGAACCGCGGCATCTGGGGAACCGGGGCGGCATGATCTACCGAACCTTCGGCAAGACGGGCTGGGATGTGTCGGTCGTCGGCCTGGGCACGTGGAACCTGGGCAACCAGTGGGGTGAGATGAGCGACGCGGCCGCGCGCGACGTCATCCTGGCCGCGATCGACAGCGGCATGAATTTGCTCGACACGGCGGAATCGTACGGAATCCCGAACGGCACGAGCGAGCTGCGCATAGGCGCCACACTCACGGCTGCCATGCGCGACAAGCTGTTCATCGTGAGCAAGGTAGGCAACTGGGGGAAACGGACGAACGCGGCGCTGCCCAAGACGGGCGCCGACGTCATCCGCGCGTGCGGACATGTGTGCGCGGGCCGACTGCGGACGGACAGGATCGACGTGATGCTGTGTCACGAAGGGAACATCGAAGACCCTACGATCTACGTCGAGGGGTTCGACGCGCTCGTGGCCGAAGGCTTCGTCCGGCACTACGGGATCTCGACGAACAGTCTCGACGTGTTGCGCACGTTCCACGACGTGTCCGACGGAACGTGCGCGGTCGTAGAACTGGACTACTCGCTGCTCAACCGCGATCCGGAGCAAGGCTTGCTGGAATACTGCGCGGCGAACGACCTGGGCATCCTCGTGCGGGGCCCGCTCGCCAAGGGCGTGCTGTCAGGGAGGTACGACGCGGACAGCGTGTTCACGGACTCCGTGCGCGCCGGATGGAACCGTGGCGAGAGCGGTCGCCCGGGGTACGAAGCGATGCTGGCGCGGTTGGCGGCCGTTCGCGAAGCGCTCGGCTCCGATGCCGATCTCGTCGAGACGGCGCTCCGCTTCTTGACGTCGCACGAGTCGAATCCCGTCGCGATCCCCGGGGCGACGCGTCCGTCGCAGGCCGTGAGCAATGCCGCCGCGGGCGCGGCGTTGCTGGATGCCGCCGAGTACCAGAAGCTACGCGCGATGTGAGACCGGCGCCCGCGGCGCGGCCAGCCCTGCTGGCCCCCGCGGGAAGAGCGCGATGAGGAGGTAGGCATGCAGGCGAAGGAACGGTACTACTGGGATCTAACGGGTCACCTCGTCGTGCGGAACGTCCTCACGCAGGGCGAGATCGACGAGGTGAACGAGGCCCTGGAACACGTCAAGCAGGGAGTCCGCGAGGGCAGGGCCGGCAGAGGCTCGCAGGGGTCGGACGCCCTTGATGGCACGCCCGCGCGGTGGTACAGCGGCGAGAACCTGCTGAACCTGCCCAAGCCGCATTGTGAGCCGTTCCGCAAGCTCCTCGCACACCCACAGGTGGTGTCCCGGCTGAATGTGATGTGCGGCGCTGGCTTCCGGCTGGACCACGGCCCCCAGTTCAACAACGCGTTGCCTGGCTCGGAGGGTCTCGCCCTTCACGGACAGGGCGAGCCACACGGCGAGTGGGTCGCGTACCACCACCAGAACGGCAAGACGTACTGCGGGGGTGTGACCGTCACGTGGAATCTCACGGACTGCCCTGGCGGGCAGGGCGGGTTCGCAGCGGTGCCAGGGAGCCACAAGTCGAAGTACCGCATGCCGCGCGGCGTCCGCATGTGCGACGACGACATGGGCACAGTCGTGAACCCGGACATCCGGGCCGGTGATGCGCTGTTCTTCATGGACGGGGCGCAGACGCACGGCACGCTCCCCTGGACGAACTCCTGGGAGCGCCGGTCGGTGCTGTACAAGTACGCCTCGCGGACGTCCTGCCGAACGGGTGTTGCGTCGCAGATCAGCCCTCCCGAGGTGTATTGGGACGAGGCGACAGTCGCGGACATGACGGACGAGGAGCGCGCCGTGATGTACGGTCCCTGCTCGACACCCCGCAGCAACGGCCCGTACCTCGCCGTGGACGACGACGGCGCGGTGCGTCTTGAGAACCCGGAAGGCGGGAGGTAGGGGCATGCGATACGAGCATCATCAAGTGTCCGCCGAGGAGATGTACTTCTTCGACCTGCGTGGGTATCTCGTCGTGCCGGGCATATTGGGCAGCGACGAGATCGACGCGGTCAATCGCGCCCTAGACGCGAAGATGAGCGACGCCGTCACGCTAGAGGCGGGCAGCCTGTCCGGCGGCGCCGAGAATCTCACGGGAGACTCCGGCCGCACACAGATCACGGGGATGCTGGGATGGGAGCCCGAACACCGCGCGCCGTTCCGTAGGCTGTTAGTGCATCCTGTCGTGGTCTCGCGGCTGAACGCCTTCACGGGTCGCGGGTTCCGCCTGGATCACGGGCCGCTCCTCATCAGCGGTCGAAAGGGGGCCGAAGGCCATCGGCTGCACGGGTCTGGGGAACCGTTCGGGCAATCTGTGACGTACCACCAGCAGAACGGACGCATCTACTGTCGCGGCGTCACGGTCGCGTGGCAGTTGGCGGACTGCGGGCCGGGGGATGGCGGGTTTGCCATCGTGCCGGGGAGCCACAAGACGCGCGAGCCTACGCCGGACGACGTGCGCACGCTGAACGACGACATGGGGCTCGTCGAGCAGCCAGTAATGCGCGCGGGGGATGTCCTGTTCTTCGCGGAGACGGCGACCCACGGCACGCTGCCGTGGCAGGCGGACCACGAGCGGCGATCCGTGCTGTACAAGTACGCCGCGCGAGGGGCGGCGCGTGCAGTCGGCAAGTACTTCACGCCGGAGGACCGGCTCGGCGACTGGACGAAGGAACTCACGCCGGAACAGCAAGCGGTGCTGTACGGCCCCGGCGTGCACCACGGTGGTCGGCTGACGTTCCTCGACTCGGACGGGGAGAAGGCGTGGGTGGTGAACACCGGGACGTAGCGGGAGGCTGCACGCATGAAGATCACGGCGATGCGGACATTCGTGACGGTGGACGGGAGCAGACCGCGGGCGCTCATCAAGGTCGAGACAGACGAGGGCATCCACGGCTGGGGCGAGGCGTACTGCCACGGGCCCGAACTCGCCATCGAGCCGATCGTCGATTACATCTTCGAGATGATCAAAGGCGAGGACCCGCGGCGCATCGAGTTCATCATGCTGAAGCTGTTCCAGCAGTTCCGGTTTCCACCGGGGGCGCTTGGGCTGGCCGCCATGTCCGGCGTCGACCACGCGCTGTGGGACATCAGCGGGAAGGCGGCCGACCTTCCCGTGTACATGCTTCTTGGGGGCAAGGCGCGCGACCGCGTGCAGGTGTACCGATCCACGGGCGGGCCGTCGGGCAAGGCGGCGGCCGACTCGGCGCGCAAGCTCCATGAGGACTGGGGATTCACGGCGTTCAAGACGGGACCGTTTCAGCTTCCACCTGAGTCCACGCGGTGGGGGCTAGTGTGCGCGGCGGCGGCGGCGTACTTCGAGGGGATACGCGACAACACCCCCGACGAGTGGGAGTTCGCGTTCGACCCGCACGCGAAGATCTTCGAGCCGATACGGGCGCTACAGCTCGCGAACGCGCTCGCGCCGTACGACCCGTACTTCTACGAGGAGCCGCTGCGGCCGGAGCACATCCCCGCCTGGGCCAAGCTCCGCGCGCAGATGCAGGTCCCGCTCGCGACCGGCGAGTCGCTGTACACGCGCTTCGAGTTCCTCGACCTGATGGCGAACCAGGCGGCGGACATCATCCAGCCGGACATCTGCGCGTGCGGTGGGTTGTTGGAGATGCGCAAGATCGCCGCGATCGCGGAGGCGCACTACGTCTCGGTGGCGCCGCACAACCCGATGGGGCCGTTGGCGACGGCGGTGAACGTGCAGTTCGCCATCTCGACGCCGAACTTCAAGATACTCGAGTACCTCCTGCCAGGCGACAACCACTGGCTGGACGATCCGTACACGCCGGTGGACGGCTTCCTGGAGCCGCGAGACCGGCCGGGTCTGGGCGTCGACGTGGACGAGGAAGCGGTCTCGCACGACGAATACGTGCACTGGCAGCGGACCTGCCGACTGCGGCCGGACGGCTCCACGGACTACATCTAGCCCGTACGAGGCACACGAGAGGCGACACGGCATGACGAGAATCGCGCTGTTCGGAGCGGGCGGGGGCATGGGCCGCTATCTCACGAGCCGGCTGATGGATTGCGACTACAACCTGCGTTGCGTCGAGATCGGCGAGGCGGGCGTGCAGGCGCTTGCCGAGATGGGTGTGAATGTCACGCCCCAGGATGAGGCGCTCGCCGACGTGGATGTCGTCATCTTCGCCCTCCCGGACGCCGTCGTCGGCAAAGTGTCGCACGCAGTGGTCCCCGACATTCCTGCGGGCGCGATGGTGTTCTCGCTGGACGTGGCCGCGGCGCTCGCAGGTGTGCTGTGCGTCCGGGACGACCTCGCGTACTTCTTCACGCACCCCTGCCACCACAACATCCTCAAGCCGAACGAGAGGTCGCAGCACCTCACGTGCGCGTTGATGCAGGGACCGGAGTCGGCATACGCCCTCGGCGAACAGATCGCGCGCGACATCCACGGCCCGATCTCAAAGACGCATCGACTGACGCTGGAGCAGATGGGGCTGCTGGAGCCGGCTCTCGCGGAGACAGTCGGCCTCGCGTGTCTGTCGCTGCTGCGCGACGCCATCGAGGAGACTGTCGGCCACGGCGTGCCACGCGAGGCCGCCGAGGAGTTCCTGCTGGGTCACATGAGTTGCCTGAGCGCGTTCTTCGGAGGCGGGCGACTGTCTGAGGGCGCCGTCCTGACGATGAACCGCGGCAAGGAACGCCTGTTCCGTGACGACTGGCGGGATCTACTCACGCCCGAGAGCGTGCTGCGCGAGGCGCGGGCGATCGTGGGCGCAGAGGACGCCTAGCGTCGTCCATGTACGCACGTCGGGACGAGGCCCGACGCCAGGGGGAAACACGATGGTACGGGTGCGGAAATCCGAGGAGCGAGGTCACGCCGACCACGGGTGGCTCGAAGCCCGACACAGCTTCTCGTTCGCGAGCTACCACGATCCCGAATGGATGGGGTTCCGCTCGCTGCGCGTCCTGAACGAGGACGTGATACAGGCGAGGAGGGGCTTCGGCACGCATCCCCATCGGGACATGGAGATCGTCACGGTGGTGCTGGAGGGCGCGCTGACCCACGAGGACAGCATGGGCAGTCGTGCGACGCTGAGGCCTGGCATCGTGCAGCGCATGAGCGCGGGCACGGGCATCATGCACAGCGAGATGAACGACTCCGACGCGCCGTGTCACCTCTACCAGACGTGGATCATGCCCGACGGCGCGGGCCACCAGCCCCGCTACGAGGACCGGCCGTTCGACCTCGCGGCAAGACGTGACCGCCTGCGCCTGATCGTCTCTCCCGACGGCCGCGACGGGTCGCTTGACGTGCACCAGGACGTATCGATCTACGACGCCGCCCTCGGGAGCGGTGTCGAGGTGGCGCACGCCCTCGCGGACGGCCGGCACGCGTGGATACAAGTGGCTGCCGGGTCGGTACATGTGAATGGAGAGACGCTGGAGGCGGGCGACGCCGCGGCCGTCAGCGACGAGGCCGCACTCTCGATCGCGGCGATTGACGATGCGGAGTTCCTGCTGTTCGACCTCGCGTGACGCGACGCCAAGGATAGGGGTTTGGTGATGGATCGGGTGAAGGTAGCGACGTTCTCGGACTTGGGCGATCGCGAGCCGGCCGGGGCGTTGGTCGGGAACACCGACCTCGTCATCGTGCGCTACGGCGACGAGGCTTCCGTGCTGTACGGTCGCTGCGCGCATCGCGGCGCGCTCATGGCAGACGGTCACGTGGAAGGCGACGACCTCATCTGCGGCGTTCACAAATGGGACTTCCGCGTCGATACAGGCGTGAGCCAGTCGGATAGCGACGACACGCTCGAGAAGTTCTCGTCGTGGGTCGAGGATGACGCCGTGTGGGTGGACGCCGACGAGATCGCGGAATGGGAAGAAGAGAACCCGCAGCCCTTCAACCGCGACGACTACCAGGGCGCGTACCAGGACCACGAGGGCACGTCGGCGGAACCGTTCGTCGACGAGATTCGCGAGTTGGCCGCGAACGGCCTCGAGGGCGTGGGACATCACGGGCCGCTGTCGGCGATGGGCGTGCGCCGCGACGAAGTCCCCACGTGGGACGACCTGCAGTTCGTCACCGCGCAGTTGCACCGTCTGCCACTACTCGACGACGCCCCGGTAGACACGGAACTCGTAATCGGGCCGCGCGCGGATCGCCCGCTGCGGATGGACATCCCCATATTCGTGTCCGACATGAGCTATGGCGCGCTGTCGGAGGAAGCGAAGACGGCCCTCGCCCAGGGCGCGGAGATGGCAGGTACCGGCGTCTGCTCGGGTGAGGGCGGCATGCTTCCCGAGGAGCAGGCGGCGAACAGCCGGTATCTGTACGAGCTGGCGTCGGCGCGCTTTGGTTTCTCGATGGCGCTGCTGAAGGGTGTGCAGGCCTTCCACTTCAAAGGCGGGCAGGGAGCCAAGACCGGAGTTGGCGGGCACCTCCCGGGCGAGAAGGTGCGCGGCAAGATCGCCGCGGTGCGCGGGCTCCCAGAGGGACAGTCGGCGATCAGCCCGGCCACGTTCCCCGACTGGAAGGGCATCGACGACTTCCGCCGGTTCGCGGACGATGTCCGCGAGTACACGGGCGGCATTCCCATCGGCTTCAAGCTGTCGGCGCAGCACGTCGAGGCGGACATGCAGGCGGCTGTCGACATCGGGGTCGACTACATCATCCTCGACGGCCGCGGTGGCGGGACGGGAGCCGCGCCGGACACGCTCAAGGGGCACATTTCCGTGCCGACGATGCCTGCGCTTGCGCGGGCGCGGCGCTATCTGGACGAGGGCGGCCACGGCCACGTGACTCTCATCGCGACGGGCGGTCTGCGCACCGCGCCCGACTTCGCGAAGGCGATGGCTCTCGGAGCGGACGGCGTGGCCGTCGCCAACTCGGCGTTGCAGGCCATCGGCTGCATCGGGATGCGGGCGTGCCACACGAACAACTGCCCGGTCGGCATCGCCACGCAGAAGGGCCACCTGCGCGCGCGTCTGATGGTCGATCAGGCAGCGGCGCGTCTCGACCGATTCCTGCGCGCGACGGTCGATCTCATGCGTCTCCTTTCCCGCGCCTGCGGCCACGCTCGGATGAGCGAGTTCTCGGCGGATGACCTGACGACGTGGAAGCGAGACGTGGCCTACCTCACGGGTGTCAGGTACGGGGGCGTCACGCCGCTCTAGAGTCCCGTCCGAACGGGCGGGACAGGAGCACGAGGGTAGCGGCGGTCAGCCCGGCGGCCGCCACGGGCCAGAAGCTGCCGGTGGTGTCCACTGCCCAACCTACGAGCGGCGCGATCATCATCGTGCCCAGCGACTTGGCCTGCGCCTCGATTGAAAGCACCGTCGCGCCCATCTCCGGCGTGGAGTAGGTGTTGATGCGGCTGACCAGCGCGGGGCGCCACAGGTTCTGCACGGCCATCAGCAGCACGAACGCCGCGATCGCGGACGCCTGCCATCCGATTATCAGCGATGCCAGCAGGCCCGCGAACAGCAGCCAGTCGACGGCCCACAGGATGTCCGCCGCGGGCTCTTCGCCGCCGGCCGCGTCCACGACGCGATGCGCCTGTCGGGCCGCGGCGCTCGACAGCACATGCAGCACGAAGTAGACGACCCCCACCAACACGGCCGTGCGCTTCATGTCCGACACCATCAGCAGGACGGGTAGGCCCATCGCCGTCTGCCGCAGGATCGGCTGCAGATAGTCCTTGGTCGCGTGGAAGACGCCCTCGAACCCGAGCGACTCCAGGACGGCGCGTCGCAACGGGCGGCGTCCCGCGACCTCCCGCAGGGATTCCCACAGGACCGAGAACAGCGCGCCGAACGACACGGGCGCATCCTGCTCGCCGTCCAGTTCGGCCGGATAGCCGAGGAAGTTCACGATGTTCAGCGCGTAGGGGATGATCGCGAACCAGAAGATGTACGAGTACGCGCCCGTGTAGAAGACAAGGGCGGCGCCCAGCACCACGGACACCGCGGAGCCCAGCTTGGACCACGACCTCGTGTAGCCGTAGACGCGCGTCTTCTCGTCGCTGCGGCCGTGGATTCGCACCCAGTCGAAGATCATTGCCTTGTGGGTGCCACTGCGGAACGCGTTGCCGATGGCGTAGGTGAACATCGCCGCGAATAGCCACGCGACGTTCGTGCTCATCGCGAACGTCGCGAGCGACACGATGTACGCCGCGAACGAGACGACCATCGCGCGTCGACGCCCGTAGAGGTCGGCGACGGCGCCGCTGGGTATCTCGAACAGGTTCACGCACACTTCGCGGAAGGCGAACAGCACGCCGATCTGTAGGAACGACAGGCCCTTCTCGACGAAGGCGAGCATCAGGAACGGCTCGAAGTACCGCTGGTTCTTGAGGAAGCCATACAGAGAGAATCGGAATAGCACGCGCTCTGCTCCTATCGCGACATGCCGAACGTAGCCCACTCTCAAAGCCCTGTCACGGGCCGTCCCGGGACGCTGTCCGTGAGCGTCCTCGCCCGGTAGGGAGGACTGAGGCGGAGGTGGCGCCCTGCCGCAGACACCGCGCCATGGGTTGCCTCGCATATCGTTACGACGTAACCTGTATTTCCATGAAGGTGGGCCGACCATGCAGGACACAGAACGCCCGGACGACGTAGCGGACGGTATCTCCCTGAAGCGATTGACGGCGCGTGGGCGTCAGGAGTTGGCCGCCTTCGTGCCCGACGCCGGCCCCGCCATGCTGGCGATCCTCCTGAGCGACATCGCGGGATCGACGGTCGTTGCGGGCACGATGCCCGGGGACGAGTACGACGCCCTGCGTGATAGCCACGACAAACTGCTGATCGAGATCATCGAAAGCCGTGGCGCCGGAGCCGCGCTCAAGCACACCGGCGACGGCATCCTTGCGGTGTTTCGCACGTCGACCATGGCGGTGAGGCACGCCCTAGGCATGCAGCGCGCGATGCGCGGCCACGACCTCGACATCCGCATCGGCATCAGCGTCGGCGAGGTGAGGGTAAAGGCGTCCGTTGGGACGGAGACCGACGTATTCGGTCACAACGTCAATTGGGCGGCCCGCGCGGAGGCGTTGGCACATCCCGGGCACATCTGCGTTACGCGCGGCGTTCACAGAGACGCCTCGCAGTACCTCCCGCGGAGCGAGTGCTTGTGGAAAGACCATGGCGAGCATGTAGTCAAGCAGGGCGAGGAACCCCTCTACATCTGGGAGCCACACGAGCCGGACGTAGAGCCCATGGACTGCCTCCGGGGCCACCGGGTCGAGGGCGGTCGCCGGGATATCTGGAACGTCATGATGGGTAGAAACCCGAACTTCACCGGGCGTGAGGACATCCTCGCCCAACTGCGAGAGTCCCTCCAGGCGAACAGGCTCACGGCGCTTACGCAGCAGGCGATCCACGGCCTTGGGGGCATTGGGAAGACGCAGATCGCGGCAGAATACGCGCATCGCTTCGCGGATGATTACGACATCGTGTGGTGGGTGGCGGCGGAAGACGCCGCCTCACGACGGGCCGACTACGCGGGCCTCGCAACGAGACTCGACTTGCCAGAGAAGGACGAGGCGGACCAAGACGCCGTGGTTGCAGCCGTGCGAGATTGGCTGCGCCTGAACGACGGGTGGTTGCTGATACTCGACAACGTACCCGACGCCAGCAGCATCGACGATTTATTGCCGCACGGGAACTCGGGGCACGCCATCATCACGTCGCGTAGTCCCGAATGGGACGACTTCCAGCCTGTATCGGTGGACACGTGGTCACGGGACGAGTCCATCGAATTCCTACGCGCGCGCCGAGGAAAGGACGACGTGGGCGCGGACGAGCTGGCCGCCGAGATGGGTGACCTGCCGCTCGCTCTAGAGCAGGCCGCCGCGTACATGCGTTCCGCAACTATCTCGTGCGCGGGCTATCTGACGCGCTACCGGAAGTACCGGCAAGGCATGTTCGCGGGGGCGACCCCGAAGAACTACCCGTATACGGTGGCAACGACGTGGGGCCTGTCGATGGAACGGCTGAGGGCCGAGACCCCGGCGGCGGCCGATCTGCTGCACCTGTGCGCATTTCTGGCACCGGACGACATTCCGCGCGTCATGATCACCGACGGCGCGGAGCATCTGCCGGAGCCGTTGGCATTCGCCGCTAGGAACACCCTCGCGATGGACGCGGTCACTGCAGCTCTGCGTCGCTACTCGCTGATGACTGTGACGGAGGAGGCCCTTGCCGTCCACCGGCTTGTTCAGGAAGTCGTCCGTGGCGGCATGGCCGACCAGGACAACCGAGGTTGGTGGGAGTGCGCGGTTGGGCTCGTCATGTCTGCGATCCCGCCCGAAGATATCACGACAACGCCGCAGGTGTGGCCGACGTGCGGACGACTACTGCCACACATGCGCGCGGTGGCCGAAGGCCAGAAGGAGTTGGGGGCTCAAGGGGAAGCGGTGGGCGGCATCCTGAACGCCGCCGGTCTGTACCTGGAAGTCCGTGCGTAGTTCTCCGACGCCCGCTCAATGTATGAGAGCGCGGCCCGCGTGGCCGAGGCACAACACGGGCCCGACCATCCCAACGTGGCTGTCTACGTTAGCAACCTGGGTGATCTTCTCCAGACGCTGGGCGACCTAGATGGCGCGAGGAGCCGCATCGAGCGCGCGTTACGCATCGCGGAACGCACCCTCGATCCGGGCCACCCGACCGTGGCGGTGCGGCGCAGCAAACTCGGCCGCGTACTCTACGAGCAAGGCGATCTGGACGGCGCGAAGAGCAACTTCGAACGCGCGTTGAGCATCGGCGAGGCGACTTACGGGCCGAACCACCCAACCGTGGCGATCCGGGTCAACAACCTGGGCAGCGTACTTTACAAGCAAGGCGATCTGGACGGCGCGAAGAGCCATTACGAACGCGCCCTCCGTATAGAGGTAGCGGCCTACGGGCCCGACCACCCGACGGTGGGGACCAGCGTCGGCAACCTAGGCGGCGTACTTCGGGCGCAGGGCGACCTAGACGGCGCGAGGAGCCACTACGAACGCGCGGTGCGAATCCATGAAGCGGCCTACGGATGCGACCATCCCACAGTGGCGACGGGCACCGCTAACCTGGGCAACGTGCTTGCGACCCAAGGCGATCTTGACGGAGCACGGTGCCACCTCGAACGCGCGCTACGGATATTCGAGCAACTCTTGGGCGTGGACCACCCAAACACCCTCATCGTGCAGAGCCATCGGGACGCGGTCATCAGCCACATGGACGGGTAGCCCGCCGCGCCTCACCTAGTCGTCGCCGGTCAGTCCCACCTGAATGAACACCGTGGTCCCCACATCCGGCGTCGACTCGACGGTGACGCGCCCGCTGAACGGCCGCATGCGCTCCTCCATCGACAGCAACCCAAAACGCCCGTCCACGGGCCCCGCGAGCACGGCGTCCACGTCAAACCCACCGCCGTCGTCCTCGACGATGACGGACAGGTCGTGCGGCGAGTGCGTGAGGAGGATGCTCACGTGGCGCGCCTCGGCATGCTGCAGGACGTTGACCAGCGCGGTGTGCGTCGCGCGATAGACGGCGGTTTCGAGGTCCCGGGGAAGGCGGCCCTCCGCGGTCTCGTCACGGTGGAAATCGACGTCGATCCCGAGACGCTCGCGGAAACGCACGGCGTCCTGTGCCAGGGTCGCGGCGAGCCCCATATGGTCCAGCGAGCTTGGACGCATGTCGAATGCGAGGGCGCGGATGTCGTTGAGCGCCTGTGTGGTGATGAGACGCAATTCGGAGGCGCGCTCCGTGATCTCGTCGGGCGACCGCACATCGTCGAGAGGACGTATGCCCACCAGCACCGCCGTCAACGCGGATCCGATCTGGTCATGCAATTCGCGGGAGATGCGGCGTCGCTCGTCTTCCTGCGCCGTCAGGATCTTCTGCGTCAGCCCGCGACGGTCCTCGGCCGCCGCGAGCAGCGCTTCCTCCGCTTCCCGCCGTGTCGCGAGTTCCTGCGTCAGCCGTTCGTTCGCCTCGCGGATGTCCTCTTCGCGGCCTCGTCGCTCGGTAACATCGTCCAGACCGAGTAGCACGTAGAGGAATTCGCCGTGCGCGTCGGCCCCGCGTGTCGCTCGTACGCTGATCCACTTGCCGCCTGGATCGTCGCGCGGCAGTCGCCGTTCCGCGGTGACCGCTTCGGTCTTCCCCGCGACAAGGTCGTTCCACACTTCCACGCTGTCTAACATGCCGAGGCGCAGGAGATGTTCGTGGAGCAGCCCGTACGGGTCAGCGCCAATGGCTTCGGCGATCTCCCGGAATGCCCGATTCGAACGGATCAGGCGGCCCGCGTCGTCGACGAACGCGGTCCCTGTCGACACATGGTCGAAGGCATGCTGCAGGGACGTCTCCGCCATCGCCAACATCCCCGCCACGAAGGACGCGGGCACGGGCGCGTTCGGGTCGATCGCTTCCAACGCCATCACAGCGGCTCCGAGCACGGTACGACTCTTCGTCACTAGCCGCCGGACCAGGCCGGGAACGGCTCCCCGCGCGCGTGGGCCAAGCCGTCGGAGCGACCCGATCGCGCAGAGCTGCGTCATCTTGCTGGAAGAATCGAGCAGGGACGCGAGCGCGTCCACGCCTCGCTCGTCGGGGTGCGCCGCCTCACCAAGGAGCAGGGCGGCCCCGCGGACGCAGGGCGGAGCGCCGTCCGCGTCCGCCACAATCTCGACCAGTCGATCGAACTCCTCTGCGGCGCTCAGCCCCTCGGGAAGGAGGCACGACGCCCTCGGCAGGGCGCCATGCGCGGCGGTGAGAAGACGAATCCCGCAATGTGGACAGGTCTTCGTGGCCAAGGCGATGTGCCGGTGACACCTGTCACAGTGCATGTGCGCGTCCCTACCCGTGGCGGACGGAGCCTAGCCTGCGTTATAGCACGAGCGCCGTGAACGCGCACGGCGGCTGTGACACGTGTCACGAACACGCAAGATTGCTAAGCTTAGCGGGTCGCACGGATTCGCACACAGCCACAAGACGGGCGCCACATGCCTGTATCGTTCCGCGTCGGAGTCACGCGCGACCTGCTGCCGCACCGAGACACGCTCGGAGCGGACGGCATCGGCCTGGACATTCTGGAGGCCGTTGACGGCGTCGAGTGGGAGTTTCTCGCGGAGCGCGTGGACACCATCCGCGCGGATCAGGCGGCGGAGTACGACGCACTGTTCGTCCTCGGCTGCGGCGTGACGGCCGAGACACTGGCCGGCGTCCACAACCTGAGCATCGTCGCCCGATTCGGCGTGGGGTACGACCGGGTGGACGTCGAGGCGTGCACCCGCAACGCCGTGCTGCTGACGATCACGCCCGACGGCGTTCGCCGCCCGGTGGCCTCCTCGGCGCTGGCGCTCATCCTGGCGCTTGCGCACAAGCTGCACATCAAGGACAAGCTGACGCGCGAAGGCCGGTGGGCCGACCGCGCAGACCACATGGGCATGGGTCTCTCCGGGCGCGTCCTGGGAATCATCGGGCTCGGCAACATCGGTCGCGAGCTGTGCGACCTGGCGCGACCGTTCGGCATGCGGTACATCGCCCACGATCCCTACGCCGACGCCGCGCAGGCGCAGGCCGCTGGGGCGGAGCTCGTCGATCTCGACGCTTTGCTGGGCGAGGCGGACTTCGTCTGCATCACCTGCCAGCTTACCGATGAGACTCGACATCTCATCGACGCGTCTCGCCTGAGTCGCATGAAACCGACGGCGTATCTCATCAACGTCGCCCGCGGGCCGATCGTGCATCAGCCGTCCCTGGTGGACGCGTTGCGCAAGCGCACGATTCAGGGAGCCGCGCTCGACGTGTTCGACCCCGAGCCGCCCGACGCGGACGATCCGATCCTCTCGCTGGACAACGTCATCCTGACGCCACACGCCGTCTGCTGGACTGACGAGTGCTTCCGAGGCGTCGGCCGCAGCGCGTGCGCGGCCATCGTGGACGTCGCCGCTGGAAGGCCGCCGACGAACGTCGTTAACCGCGACGTGCTCGCCGACCCGCGAATGCAGGACCAGCTCAAACGCTACGCAAGCCGATAGGAGACGCCGTGAGGGAGAACAAGGTTAAGCGCGCCCTGGCCGCGGGTGGTGTCGCCGTCGGGACGATGGCGTTCGAGTTCCCCGCGACGGCGCTCGCGCGCCTCGCCGCCGACGCCGGCGCGGACTTCGTCGTGTACGACATGGAGCACACCGGCTGGACGGTCGAGACGATGCGCACGCTGATGGCGACGGCGCGCTTCGGCGACCTCGTCCCCGCCGTGCGCGTCCCCGCGACGGAGTACCACTTCATCGCACGGATTCTCGACGTCGGCGCGATGGGCATCATGGCCCCGATGGTCGAGAGCGCGGAGCAGGCGCGCAAGATCGTCGAGTGCGCGAAGTACCCGCCCGACGGCCGACGCGGGACGGCGTTCAGCGTCGCTCACGACGACTACTCAGGCGGAGACATCGCCGAGAAGATACGCGCCGCGAACGACGAGGGCCTCGTGATCGCGCAGGTGGAGTCCGTCGCGGGCCTCGAAGATGTCGACGCGATCGCCGCCGTCGACGGCGTGGACGTCTTGTGGATCGGCCACTACGACCTGACGACGTCGATGGGCATCCCCGGACAGTTCTCGGACGCCCGCTACACGGATGCCGTCGCCCGCGTCCTCGACGCCTGCGCCCGACACGGCAAGGCCGCCGGGTTCATGGCGAGCGATGTCGAGCAGGGCCGCGCGCTGATGGCGCAGGGCTTCCGATGCCTGGCGTACCAGCGCGACAGCGTTCTCTACCGAAACGCGCTCGCCGAAGGCATCGCGGGCCTGCGCGACCCCTCCGGCGAGTAGCCTGACGCGCTCACCCGCCGGACGTCATCATGTGCCACACGGCCCCGCGCAGGTCGTCCGCCTGCCCGCTCGGAGGCGCCACGACGGTTGCCGTGAAGTCGTTCGCGTCGCCGGTGGCTTCGAGCGTCGCCCACGCGTACTCGCCCCGCTCGTAGGCATACGTCTCGCCGTCGTCCATGTAGTAGCGGTATGAGGCGTGCGGCGCCGTACCGTAATACCGAATGTCCAGACCGTCGCCGTCGTCCTGCGCCATAGGTATGAGGCCGCCGTCCCGCACGAACAACGGGATGCGTTCCAGAGGAGCCGAGACGGTGTGCGCGCCGCCGTCGCCTGCGTGCTCGCCCGTGTAGAAGTCGTACCACGAGCCGGTGGGGAACTCGACTTCCCGTTCCGTTTCGCCTCGGAACAGGGGGGCGACGAGAAGCGAGTCGCCCATCATGTATTGGTCGGATCGATCGCTCACGTCGCCCTCTTCGAGCACGGTCGACCGGAACGGCGGCGTGCCGTCGAAGTGGTAGCGAGCGAACGCCGTGTAGAGATACGGGATCAGCCGGATGCGCAGACGCATCACCTCGCGGATCGCGTCTTCGATCTCCGGATAGCTCCACGGCTTCGTGCCGCTGGCCCAGGCGTTGAGCATGGCGACGGGCGAGAAGCACACCGTCTGCATCCGTCGCGCCCACTCCTCCGCGTCGCCCGCGCTGCGTATCTCGGGCGACCACAACAGTCCCGAGAACCCACAGTTGCACAGCGCCGTCACGAAGGCGCGATGGTCGTAGTAGTCCGAGTAGAGCGCGTACGGCAACGACGAGGCTCCCGTGTACGATGCCCGCGTCAGTCCGAACGTCCGCTGACCGGCATCACGGAATACGCCGTCGGTGAGCGTTTGGAGCTGGAGGCCGTACGTCTGGCGCATCTCCTCGCCGGTGTGTCCCGACGGGAACGTCGCGTGCGCGGGCCAGAGCCAGTGGTCGTGCCCGTCGCATTCGTCCAGCTTGTAGCCCGACACGCCGATGTCGGCGTGCTCGCGACGGTGTTGGCCCGCCAGAATTCCGCGCGCTTCCGGCAGCGTGTAGTCCGGGACGATGCCGCCCCATACCATGTGCGATCCCGACAGCGGCTCCAGTGCGTCGTGGATCGGAGCGTCGGGCGACACGTACGCGTTTTCCCACAGATTCACACGGATGCCCTTGTCCGTCATGCGGTCGACGAACGCGCCAGGCTCCGGGAACCGGGAGGCGTCCCATTCGTACGTGCACGGATACGCCTTGCTGTGCCATCCTGGTTCCAGCCCGACGACCTGGAGCGGGTACCCGCGCGCCTCGAATTCCGCGACCTCCGCGTCGATCTGCTCGTCGGTGTAGAGCGTCGGCACGCGGTGCCAGAACCCGAGCGCCCAACGTGGCGGCAGTACGCCGCCGCCGCAGAACAGGTTGTATCGGCGCACGGCGTCCAGAGCAGTCGGCCCGGCGAACACGAACGCCTCGACCCCGCCGGCCGGCACGGCCATCTCGACGGCATCCGCAGGAGGAAGCGCGTCCCATTCCCGGTCAGTGTTGCGGTCTCGCGACGGGGGTCGGTCGGGGTCATCCTTGCGCACTGACGTGCCGATGTGGGCGGTGGCGACGCGCGCGGTGTTCAGCAGGACCGCGTAGCCGTCGCTCGACACGTAGAACGGCATCGACGCGTGTGAGCGTCCGTCGTCGCGGCCGCCGTAGTGATCCACCTGTAGGCGCATCACGTTCCCACGGTGGTTCAACCGGTTGAAGTGCAGGCCGAACCCGTAGATGCGCTCCTCCGGGGCGAGCGGGAACCGAAGCGCAGTACAGCACTCCGTCACGCCAATCACCGAGGGCGACGGGCCGGCGAACGGGAACGGCGCCCCGCGGAGCTCCGCCAGCCCATCCTCCCGTGGCGTCGCCCCAACCAGGTCAAGGGGCGTAAACGACGACGACGCGCCAACCCGCGCGCGCCAGACTCCGGGATGCAATTCAGTCCAATCGATCATCGCGTTCTCTTGCCATGTGATGTCGCGGGTCGCGTGCGGATTCGCGCATGGTATCGCCTTCGCACGCCCACCCCAACGGCGCCGCGACACGCTCTCCGGGCGCAAGCCGGTCGGAAGAGATACAATGCATCTGAGGCCGGGGGACGGCACGCATGCCACGGCGGGAAAACAACATCGAAGCGCCTCGCGAGCGGGTACGTGCGGCCCTTGCGGGCGCGCTGCACGACAGCCTACGGCCGGTGCTCCTCGCCTTGGCCCTGCTGTACGTGGGCTTTGCGCTCAGCCACTGGTTCTCGCTCCCACGCCCGCAGGGCGCCTATATCGTGGCCTTGGAGGGCGCCACTGTCGCCATGGTGTTGGCGATGTGGTGGTTCGTGGGGCGCATCGCTCGTCCGTCCGTTTGCACGCATCCCCTCGCGGCCGCCATCAACATCCTCATGCTCACCAACGTGTATACCCGCGTCGTGCTGCTGCGGGACGCGCACGAGGCGCTGACCGTGCTCCCAATGCTCGTGGGAGTCGGCTTCTTCTTCCTGTCCACGCCGTGGATGCTCGCTGCCATGACGGCAGCGATCTCGGCGTGGGTGGCGTCGGGCGCCGTCGCGCAAGCGTTGCCGGATGTGGCGGAGCACCGGTTCGTTATCGTGGCCTCGGCCCTCCTCGGGATAGTCGTCCACGTCGTGCGCGTGCGCATGCTCACGCGCGTGGAGCACCTACGGCACGCAGACGAACTGCGCGCAACTGAACTGCAGGACGCCCTCGAGGACAGTGACCGTTCGCGGAACCTGGCGGAGGAGGCGGAGAGAGAACTCCGCAAGAGCTTGGAGGCGCTCGGAGAAACCGAAGGCCGCTACCGCGACCTGTTCGAGAACGCGCACGACCTCATCGCGAGCTTCTACGCCGACGGCCGGTTCGTCTACTTCAACACCGCATGGGGCGCGACGCTGGGGTACGACGACGACGAACTGTCCATTCTCAGACTGGCGGACATCGTGGCTCCGCAACATCTCGACGTGGTGATGCGCGCGACGGCCAACTTGGCGGTCAACCCCGCAGGGACCCGCGTCGAGTGCGACTTTGCCACCAAGGACGGGCGCGTCGTAAGCATCGAGGGGCACCTGAGCGCCCGGATCCTCCGGGACGGCCCTTTCACCATTCGTGGCATCTTCCGCGACATCACCCAGCGCCGCGAGATCGAGCGCTTGAAAGAGGAGTTCATCGCGACGGTAAGCCACGAGCTGCGGACACCGTTGACGTCGATTCAGGGGGCGCTGGAGTTGGTGACTGCAGGGGCGGCCGGCGAGGTACCGGAGGCCGCGGAGTCGCTCCTGAGCATCGCCTACGACAACGGCCATCGCCTCGTGAGGATCGTGGACGACATCCTCGACATCAGCCAGATCGAGGCCGGGCAAATGGCGTTCAACATGGACCTGGTGGATGTGAGCGCGCTCCTGCGCATGGCCCTCGACGCCAACGACCAGTACGCCCAGCGGCATGGCTCCCACATCCGCCTCGAGGACCACCTGGAGTCGCGCACGTACGTCCGCGCCGACGCCGACAGACTGCTACAGGTCCTCGCGAATCTCCTATCCAACGCCGCCAAGTTCTCGCCCGAGGGCACCGAGATCACCCTCGCTGTCGAGGCGCGCGACGACGACATCCGCATCACAGTCCAAGACCGCGGCGACGGGGTGCCGGAGGCCGCGCGCGAGCACATTTTCGGCAAGTTCATGCAGGTCGACGGATCCGCCACACGCGCCCACGGAGGCGCCGGGCTAGGCCTCGCCATCTCGAAGGCGATCGTCGACCGACTCGCGGGAACCATCGGTCTCGACTCGGAGTCAGGACGTGGCGCATCGTTCCACGTGACGTTGCCGATATCGCCCTCCCACGACGCCAACGAGCACGCAGGCGTCCCCGAGCCGCCCAGCCACGCCTGACGATGCCATCCGACTCGCAACCTGCCCTGCAAGCCGACGCTGTCAGCTAGCCTCGATGCGGTGATGCCGGTACATCGCCTGCGCTTCCTCAGACAGCTTCGCCGTGACAGCGGCCGGGATCGATCGGAAGACGTTCGCGTCGTCCGGCAGGTGATGCAACGCGCGGAAGTACACGAGCGCGGTCATCGTGCGGATGGTCTGTGTGCGGTTCGGCATGCCGCGATGCCAGCAGCGCAGGTCGCGCACGATGAGCGACCCGACAGGCGCGGTGAGCCGCACCGATGGCATGTGCGCGACGCGTTCCTCCAGCGAGATGGACGCGACGTCCGGTGGGTCGACGATGAGATGCGATCCTGGCCACGCCTCGGTAGCGCCGTTCTCCTCGGTGAAGTCGACCAGCGGGATGTTCACCACCGCGAGCGACATCGGCAGCGGCGTGGTTAGCTCCGGGAAGAGATGACCTGTGTCCCGGTGCAGGCCCTGCACGCCCGACCCCGGCCACGAGGTGTTACACCCGTACGGCAGGTACGAGAAGATGCGCTCGCCCATCGTGGCGCGCATGACCTGCATGGCGAACGGGTTCTCGATGACTAAGGGGTTCAGGAAGGGCGCATCCAGTAGCGGGGATACCCCGTAGTGGCCCTTGGAATTCTCCAGGGCGGCGGGGTCTGCGTCGCGCGCCTTCGTCAACTCGCGGTCGAACGCCGTGCGGAGTTCTGCGACGAACTCCGTCGGTACCGCGCGGTCGAGCGCGACATACCCCGCCTCACGAACGCGTCGCGCGGCCTCGGCGAGCGTGGCGTCCGTCATACTCCCGCAGGCGATCTCCGCGTCGGACAGCTCCAACATCGGGACTCTCCCGTCTGTGCATCAGGCGAAGGGCCAGAACTGGTCCCAGGCGGTCATCCAGTTTTCCGCCCGGCTCTCGACGGTGAGATCGCCCGTGACCTCGACACCCGCGCGGCCTCTGAAGTCGGTGACCTTGTCCACAGTGCCCACCTCAATGGTGATGACACTCGGCGCGGCGGGTATGTACGGACGCGGCGGCGTGAAGTCGGCAAGCGCCTCACGCGCTCCATCCTCGATCATCTGGCGGGCACGGACGGGCGGGATCTGGCGGGCGCTGTATCGGCTCAGGCCCTTCTTCACCGCGACGGTGCGCAGGCCATCCCCCAGCAACTCGCTCGCCTCGCGGCAGACGGCCTCGTCGCCCGTGACCAGCGCGATCGGGACGCCGTACTGGCCGTTCAGCGCGGCATTCACGCCCGTCTCCCCGACGAGGTCGTCGCCGAACCACAGATTGCGGTATTGCACCGTCGAGATGGTGTGGCACATCACGCCGTCGGGCGTGCCGGCCCGGGCGTGCATGCCCACGAGGAGGCAGGCGTCGCAGCCGTTCTCCCACATCTCCGTGTAGCGTCCCCACGTGTGGTGCGCGACCCACTCGCAGTCGGGGTCGAGCATCTCTGGGATGAGCGAGTTGAAGGACCAGTCATTCCCTGCGCCGTGGCAATCTACGACGACGATCTCCGTCGCGCCTCCGGCCTTGGCTCCTCGGACAGCGGCGTTGATCTCCTCAGTGTATAGACGGCGCCCTTCCTCGTACATCGGCGCGCCGCCCGTTACCTGGCCCCAGACCACTATCCCGCTGACACCCTCCATGTCCGTCATTATGAGCACTCGCACGATGCGTCTCCCTTACCCCGGTGATTCCGCTCGCCAGGGGCGATTCTACGCGAATACCGTGCGCGTCGCCTCCCGCTTCCGCGCCGCGAAACTGGCGTGACCGACGACTATGTGCGATATTTCATCAGACAGATCGCGCTACATGCTGCGCAAGCCCAACGTTCCTGGCGGCCGCGGCGTTGTACACGCGAACCTCGGAGAACAGCCATGCGACGTTTCTGGGTCTGGGCGCTTGGGCTAGGCGTAGCTGCCGCGCTTCTGGCGACCGGATCGCGCATCTCGACGCACATGACGCGACCGACCGGCGAGTTGGCCCTCGCGCGGGCGCTGCCCGGCCGAAAGGACATCGCCGCGGAACTCCGAAGCGAGCGCGATGAGCAGTCGCGGCGGGCCGCCGAGGCTACCCGCGTACGGCAGCCCTTGGAGGTGGCGGTCGAACGCGCGCGAGCGATCAGTGGACAGATGCAAGCGGACGGCTCCCCGGGCGACGCCCTCCAGAGCGAACTACGCGACATTGAGGCGAGTACCTACTCCGTCCCGGTTACGGCACGGATCGGAACGTACATCGGCCGTAGGGGATTCTACCCCGTCACAGTCGAGGGTCTACCCAACGGGGAAGTGCTGGCAGGCGGGATCCGCCCGCCGTTGACGCAGGACGCGGCCGTTCTGGCCGACGGGGCGCCGGCCTACGCCCAGTACCGCGTCGTCGAGGGGGCGCCTGTGCGGCAAGCGCTCGTCTTCGCCGATGGCGGCGCGATGAACCTTCGCCCGACGGAGTGGACCCGTTCCCGCAGGCTTGTGTCCTACTCAGGGCCGACGCTCGCGGCCACCTTCATGGGTAGCCGGATCGTGACGGCGAGCGGTGGCGGGCGCCTCCACGTCTGGAGCCCTGAAACCGGCATGGACACGGCCGTCGAAATCGGACCCCACGCAGGCAGACGCGGCAGCAAGGTGGTGGCCCTCGTGGTAAGCGCCGACGGTTCCGTCGCGGCGGCCGCGCGGTACGCCGACGTGCTGCTGCACGATGGGCAGACGGGACGACATCTTCGCAGCATTCCCTCGAAAACGAAGATGGCGGGAGGGCTGTCGCTAAGCGCCGACGGAGCCCGGGTCGCGTTCCGGTCAGAGTGGTTCGCCGCGACTGTATGGGATGTCGAAGCCGGGGCCGAGATCGCCTCCTACAAGGAGACCGCGCGCACAGCCGGCGGCGTGGCGCTCAGTCCTGACGGCGCCCTCCTAGCGGCCGCGAAGCGGGACGGCACGGTGGGGGTGTGGGACATTGAAACCGGCCGGCGCCTTCACGTCCTCGCCGGTCACACGGGTCGGGTCCGGGCAATCGTCTTCACGTCCGACGCCGGCAGGCTCATCACGGGGTCTGACGACGCCACGCTGCGCGTGTGGGATGCCGTGAGCGGCGTGGAGACTGCCGTGTTCAAGGGACATGAGATGCGTGTGACGACGCTATCGCTGTCGGCGGACAACAGCAGCGTGTTGTCGCGGTCGGCCGACAAGACCGCGCGGCTATGGGACGTCCGCTCGGGCGACACCCTCCACATACACCACGACCCGAGGGGGGTCCGGGCCTCCGCGTTGTCCCCGGACGGCGAGCGCGTGGCGCTGCTCCCGTCGGACAACCGTTTCACCCTTCGCATTGTCGGAGCCACGTCCGGCACCGACGACGGGTTCTTCGACGGGGCGACCCCGCCGCTCGGTCAATTTGGACTCACCGACGACGGGGCGTTCGTGGCCTGCGACTATGATGGCGGGAGGGCGTGGGCGGTCGACACCGGCCTACCCGCGCAATGCGTGTGGGCGGCGTCGCCCGCCGCTTCAACCGACCCGTCGCTAGCGGGGGCCCTCCGCCTGAGGAACCGCGGACGCGGGGATGTCCGCGTTGGGTGGGGCTTGTCCGTCGTGGCGCCCGGTCAGCCGTGGTTGCCTCGCACGCATTCGATGGCGATCGACCGCGCCGAGGACGGAAGCGTTCGTGTGTGCGACGCCGAAACGCGAGCCACGCTGCATACGCTTCCGGGAACGCTCGGCGGGTCCGCGGCGTTGTCGGGCGATGGGGCGACGCTCGTCGCCAGATCGTGGAGTGGGAGCGTCGACGTGTGGCAGTACGACATCGTCGAGGCGTCGGCGGCCGCCGACGCGCGGTGATCGGCCCGGCGTCTCGTCAGGCGCTGGCCACGATGGGGCACACATGGGCTTCCGTCTGACGCAAGCGATCATCGTCGCCGGCCTGGTGGCCTCGGGCATTGTGGTCGGATCGTGCGCCCCGGCCCCGCGGAACGACGCCTGGGCGTTGGTCGGGCGGCTGCCCGACCCGGACGGGCACAGGAGAACCGGCAGGCGCGTCTCGTCAGAGGGAGACGTCATGGCCATCAGCGCCGACGGCTCGCGGCTCCTCTGCCACTACGGTAGCGTGACGCGCCTCGACGCAGGCCTGACACGTCTGTGGGACGTGGACGGAGGCGTGCCAGTGGTCGATGTCCCGACAGTGGGGCTCTGGCCGCGCGTCGCACTCACCGGCGAGGGTTGCCTGCTCGTCGCCATGGCCCAGAGCGGGCTGGTCGTCGTGTACAACACCAACACCGGCGAGGTGGCGCGACGATTCCACACGGCGCCAAAACCGGCTCCGATGCTCCATGTGAACGGCCGGCTCCCCTGGATCGTCGTCGCGACGGAGAACAGCGTCCTACAGGTGTGGGCGGCAGATCGCGGCATCCTCGAGCACGAACTGGCCGCTGGTGTGACTCCGTTCTGGGCGCCGTCGCTCTCGTTGGACGGGAGCCGAGTCGCGTTCGCTTACATGGTGAGGCCCCAAGAGGGCCGCCGGGGGCGTACGGGACTCCATGTTTGGGATCTCGCCACCGACGGCGTCGAAGGCGTCGAGACGCCGTATCTCGGTCCCAGTCTCAGCCCCGATGGGCAGCACATGCTGTCCGGCGCGCCGCTAGCCGACCCTCCTGGCCCGCCGCTGCTGTGGGATCTGGACCGACTTGATGCCGCCAGCGCGTACCGCCCGTCGAACGACAGCAGGAAGGACCTCCCCAAGGTCGCGCAGTGGCTGCGCGACGGCCGGTTTCTGGGCAGGGATGCCGACGGGCGCGTGGCGATATGGGAGCCATCACGCCCCCGCCGGCTGAGGACCCTTCCCGAGCGTTCGCGGAGCCCGTTCATCGAGATCGGGGAGCGTGACACTCGCCTACTGACATACGACTGGGTCGCGCGCATTGGCCGCGTATGGGACATCGAAACGGGCAGAGAGTTGGAGACGCTACCTGTCGATCCACCGTTGCCAATCATCCCATCAGCCGCGTATTCCGACGACGGTTCGACGATCGCGTTCGCCAGGCCCGATCGGGAGATAGAGGTATGGCGTGCCCTAAGGCCGTAGTCCCACGGGGCAGCCAGCTCTGGCCCGCCGCTGTGGCCGCCTTGTGCCTCGTCGTGGCGGGGTGTGCGCCTGAGCCGGGGCCCGGCGCCTGGACTCGACTCCGCTACCTCCCGCACGCGGTTGACGGCACGCGGGACGGACACAGGCGAGGGGCTCACAGAATTGCCGTGAATGACGACGGCTCCCGACTGCTCTGTCACTACCTCCGAGGGCCCGTGCGCCTGTGGGATGTGGGCCGTGCGGAGACGCTACTGGAGATCCCGGTGGTGAGGCATTCGCCCCACGTGGCCCTCACTGGCCGCGGCCGACTGGTGGTTGCCGCGCACGAGAGCGGAGAGGTGGTGGTGTACAGCGCCGCCACAGGCACCGAAACGCAGCGCTTCCAGGCCGGGCAGTCCGGTACTCAACTGCTAGACGCGAGTCCCATCCTTCCCTGGATCGTGGTGCACGATGGCGACAACGTGCTGAGAGTGTGGGATGCGGACAGCGGATCGTGCACGCACGAGATCGGCCGCGGGTACCGCCCCGTGGATTACGCGTCACTGGCGACTGACGGGAGCCGTTTGGCGGGGGCCACGGCAGTCAGGGTGCGCGTCTGGGATCTCGCCACTGGGGAGGACCGCGCCGCCTCGGCCACGGCCGCCGGCCCGGCGCTCAGTCCAGACGGCAGAAGACTGCTGGTCGCGCACACGGAGCATACCGATCCCCACCCATCCGGTCATGACCTTTGGGACGTGGAACGGCTCGACAGGGCTAGCAACCCGGCCGCGCTTCGGGTGGCTGGCTACGATCGACTGCGCGCGCCGAGATGGCTCGCAGACGGACGAATCGTGGGGTTCGGAAACGATGGGCGGGCCGAGATATGGCAGGCCGACGAGGGGCTTAGGCACAGGAAACTCCCGGCGCGCTCGCGAGCAAAGGTCAGCGCGGTCGGCGCGGGAGACAGGCGACTGCTGACCTACGACGACGTCGCGGGAGTCGCCCGTATCTGGGACATCGACTCTGGCCGCGAGGTCGCGACCATCGCCACGGACTGGCCGTCCTCCCTGCAGGCCGTCGCGTATTCCGACGACGGCTCCACGATCGCCTTTTCCTCCATCTATCGCGAGGTCGAGGTCTGGCGCTCCGTCGGTGCCGGATCCGAAGACTAGCAGATGAGCAGCAGACGCCGAACAGGCAGGAGAACACGCATGGCGCCCCGACGATACGCAGAATTCACGCGGCCCTTGGCGTGCGTGCTGACGGCGCTATGCCTGTGCGGCGCGGCCCGCGGTGACGAACTCGCCGACGCGCTGTCGCGCGCTGACGAGCTAGTCGTAGCGGTAGAGGCCGCCGTAACGGCTGCCGATGCGGCGTACGCGTCCGCCGCGGCCCGCATCACCGCCAAGCACGCAGAGCGGGTCGCGAGCGCGGAGGCACAAATCAGGGAACGTCACGGCGCGGATGGATCGCTCAGGGGTGAATTCGAGACGGAACCCGACTACCGCGCGCGGATCGTCAGGTACAGGGAAGGGCTCCCCGCGTTCGTCGCCGAGTGGACGCCTGAACGTGGACGCCTCGAGAAGGCCCGCGACGACGCGCTCGCGCAGGCGCGCCAGGACAGCACCGACGACGCGCGCGTCCAGGATCTACGCGAGGAGCTCAGCGCCATCAAGGCGAGGACGTACCGCGTCGCCGTTGACACCCGCATCGGGCCGTATCGCCTGGAGGACGGCGCGTTCCCCCTGGCCTTGCGCCATGAACGGTGGGCCGTGCCGGCGGACGCTCTCCTGATCATGTCATCTGACGATGCCGAGAAGGCGCGCCCGGGCCTTGGGACCGCCACGGCGGAATACCGCATCGAGAACGGCCGCGTGATTCGCAACGCGATACGGATTGGCGACGGCGACGGCTACCTCGTCCATCCCGCCAAGTGGCAGCAGGTCCACCGCCTGGCGGGGCACGCCGGGCCGGCGACGGGCGCAATCTTCGTGAATGGGCACCGGCGTGTGCTGACCTCTGGAGCGGATGGCCGATTGGTTCTCTGGGACGCGTCTAACGGGGCGCGCGTGCGGGACATAGACGCCCACGCGCACGCCGTGAGGTTCCTAGTAGTGGCGCCGGCCTGGGCCAGTCGATACGTGGCGTCAGCGACGGACCGCGAGATCAAGCTGTGGGCCGCGCGCACCCTTGCCCCGTTCCGCACCATCGATGGCGCTCACCTCCTGCCGCCACCCGCGCAGGAGGAGGCCGAGGACGGCGACGCTGGCGCCGGGAGGGAAGCGGAGTCGTCGGCCCGCCGCCCCATCGCGCCGATGATCTCCGCCCTGGCGTTGAGCAGCGATTCCGGACGGCTGGCGTACGCAGTCAGTCGACCCGAGCCCCGAGTGGTCCTGCAGGATGCCGAAGGTGACGCGGGGACATCTGTCATCGAGGGAATCGGCGCGCACGTGCACTCGCTGGCATTCTCGCCGGTGGGCATGCTCCTGGCCGCAGGCCTGGGCGATGGGCGCGTGGTGCTGTGGCAGGTCCACGAGCCCGTCGAGGGTCCCAAGGCCGAGGCCATCCGCGGCAGGCCCGCTCGGCTCCCGCGTGGGAAACTGTCTGGCCTACGGCACGCGTGGCGTCCGTCGGCGGCGCACAATGCCCGCGTCATCAATGCCCACGCTGGGGCCGTCCTGGCGGTCGCGTTCACACATGACGGGACGCGCCTGATAACCGGGTCGCGCGACAAGACAGCGAAGATGTGGGACGCGGAGTCCGGCGACCTGATGCAGACGTTCGCCAGGGGCCACGGGGACGCAATCACGGCCGTCGGCTCGCACGTCGGCGGGCGCCGTGTGCTGACGGCCTCCCGGGACGGCAACGCGCGGATCTGGAACGCCGAAACGGGACGCGCGGTACGCGGATACCGAGGCCATGAGGGCGCCATCGTCTCGATGGCGGTCGGGAGCGGCCTTCTCACCGCGTCTGAAGACGGCTCGGCGCGGCTGTGGAAGACTGGAACGGGATGGGAGCAGCGCGCGTTCCGCGGTCACACGGTCCCATCCCATCCTGTTGGGCTGAGCCAAGACGGGCGCACGATGCTGACGTTCAGTTCCGGCCGTGGGCCCAAGCTGTGGAACCTTGTCACCGGGTTCGCTGAGGACGCACTCCCGCCGACCCACAGTCGCTGGCACAACGCCGCCCTGAGTTCCGACGGGCGGCTGGTCGCGCTGGCCAAGCCTGGCGACGGCGTCCGTGTGACGGTGTGGGACGTCGTCGCGGGAGAGACTGTCGGCACGTTCCCGACGGGCGGCGAGCGGGCGCCAACTCTCCGCTTCGCCGACGGCGATAGAAGCCTGCTTACCGGGACGGCCGACGGCCCGCTCACACTGCGTAATGTGGAGGATCTCGGCGATGGCCGGACAGTCCTGCCCGGCGTGTTCCCCGGCGGGCCGCCGCGGATCGGCGGGGGCCAGCTTCTGAGCGCGGACGGGTCCACCTCTTGCACATTCACCGCGCCGAACGGCGCGCGTCTGTGGGACGCGCGGACCGGCGCGAGGAAAGCCGCGTGGCAGTGGGGGACCACTCCTGCGCGGCCGCACGCCCTCAATCGTGACGGCTCGCGGCTGCTGGGTTACGGGCAAGATCGGCGGGTCCGGCTGTGGAACGCCGACACAGGCGTTCTGTTCGACGACATCATGCTGGGAACCGAGGGCGGCGCAACGGCGGCGTTCAGCCCCAGCGGCGCGATGCTTGTCACCGGATCTCATGCGGCGGCCCGCCCCAGCGACGACACGGTCGGGGGCGCGCCGGTCGTCGCCCTAAAGGTATGGTCAGCGAAGACCGGCCGGTTGATCCGGGAGTTGCCCGCGCTATTGAGCCCCGTCTCGTCGATTCGGTTCGCAGGCGACGACCGACGCGTACTCGTAGCCGCACGGGACGTCGCGCGCGTGTACGAGACGGAGACCGGCCAAGAGGTCGCCACGCTCGAGTCCCACGTCGGCGTGTTGCGGGACGCAGCCTTCTCCGACGACGGTAGTACGATCGTCCTGTTCACAAACGGCGGCGTTATCGACGTGTGGCGCCCCGCGCTAGTCGAGATACCCTGAGCTTCGCGGCCGGGGTCGGCGCCCGGGAGGATCGGCCTGCCGGCACTTTGGCGGCCTACGACTCGAGGGGCGCGTTGGGGGCCGGGCAGACCATCGAACCATCAGGCTGGACCCACCCGTCATATTCCTCGGAGATCTCCGGCTGGCTCCCGTCCGTGTCGGTGAACCCGTGGATTGGAGCCAACGCGCGCGTCCCGAACACCTTGCCAGTCTTGCTCATCAGCGCTGGATCAGCGTAGAGCGCGGCAACGGCGCGCCCGACGAAGACGCCGGATTCCGCGCCCGAGACATCCCAGGCCACGTCTTCGACAGCGCCCATCGGGTAGAGCGAGACGGGCGCCACGTCGTAGGGCTTGAGGTCGATTGCCATGTGGCGTGCCATCGTATCCATGGCAGCGTGCGATGTGCTGTATGCGACGTTCTCGCTGTACTCCTGGCCGCATCGGTACGAGATGCTCACAAGGAGCCCACTGCGCTGGGCCACCATCATCCGGGCAGCGAAGGCGCTGACGAGGTAGTTCGACCGCACGCCGACGACCTGCATCTCGTCCCACAGGGACAGGGGTTGCGCCCAGAAGTCCGCAGACCAGTCGAAGGGCCCGTCTTCGGGGTAGCCGCCGCGAAGTCGTTCGTAACCGCCCCACGCGGCGTGGACGACGATGTCCAAATGCCCGTCGTCACGGATGATCCGCTCGAAGAGGCCTGCCGTCTGGTCGTCGTCTCGATGGTCGCAGACTACTGGCACGAGCGACGTCGCCCCCATCTCTCGCCCCTCGCGAACCGTGATATCCAGCGAGCCCCAGAACGTGTGGCGCTCCGCGCCGGGTGGCTTCTTGGCTTCCTTCGCGTGGCGCGCGGTGATGTACACCTTGGCGCCCAACTGCGACAGGGCGTGCGCGACACCCCTGCCGACTGACCGCGTCGCGCCGGTTACCAAAGCGACCTTGCCGGACAGCGCCATGTCGCCCTCCTTCTCGGTTGGACCGGATTCGGTGATCGCCCGCAGATGGGACGTGCGGGCGCCGCGTCAACGGGCCGTTCCTGTGATGCTGGCGCGCATGACGCCGGCCCAGCCCGTGCTGCCCATGCCCGAACGGGCGGCGAGGTTGCCATCACGACGCGCAGTTCGTCGTCAGGTCATTGGAGCGCGCGAAGCGTCTTGTACGCCTCGTGGATAAACTCCCCGCCTACGCCCACCACGTGCTTCGGATGGACGGCGTAGGCCATCACACGCTCCCAGTACGGCTTGTTCGGGCCGGGGACGCAGAAGCGGCGGAAGCCCACGTCCAGTGCCAACGCCTCGACGGCCTCGAAGAGTTGCGTGCCGATGCGGCGGCCGCGGAAGGGCTCGGCGACGTTTCCGTACAGCCACAGGAACAGCCCAGACTCGAAGAGGAACTCGAACTTGAACTGCGTGTCACGCCAGATGACATCGGCGCCGTCGTACTCGGGCGAGAACTCCGCTATCAAGAGGTCGACATACGCGGGACACCCTACGGGGCTCAGTATGTCGAGAGGATCGTCGTCGGCGACGAAGTCCAAGCCGACCAGCGTCGCGCGGATGCGCTCTTCGAGGTCGACGCACGCGGCCACTGGCGCGCGCTCCGCCGCTTCCCGTTCCAGGGAGACGGCGAGGCCCTCCAGGTACGCACGGATAGCCTCGGGCCCGCCAGGCACGCTGCCGGCGACGCATAGCGCGTCAAGCCGTTCGGCGGTTTCCTCCTCCTCGGCCAGCTCGGGCAGATCGCCGAAGTCGCCGCTGTCGAGCATGTCGCGTACGGCGCGCAACGTGTATTCCACGTCGTCGTCGTCGGCGTAGTGCGCCGTCTGGGCGAGGAGATCCAGACCCAGTCCGTCGTCGCACAGGAGGCGCCGTATGTCGTCCGGTATAGCGGGCATCGTGAGTCCATTGTCGGGGGGACGCCAACCCAAGGATCAGCGACTATATAGGTCGTGGCCGCTTGCGTCACCCTCACACGCGGAATACCCTCGGAACGCCCAAAGTCATCACCACCGGGAGCCTGTCATGAGGATGCTCAAAGAGGCCGCGCTGTGCGCCGCGGTCGTCGGCGCGCTGGCTATGGCGCTGTCTACCGGCGCCGAGTCGATGTCAGAGCCCGAGCGCAACAAGGAACTCGTCTTACGCATGCTCGACGGCGTCATTAACGACGGCGATGCCGACCTGTTCGACAGGTTCCTCTCCGCTGACTACGTCCACCACGGCCCGGACGGCAAGCTCACCGGCACCGAGACGCACAAGGAAGCTGCGCGGACGTACGCCGTGGCTTTCCCCGACATCCAGTTCGAGGCGTTGGACCAGATCGCCGAGGGCGACAAGGTGGTCACGCGCTGGCGATTCACGGGCACGCACAAGGGGCCGTTGCCAGACTTGCCGCCAACGGGCAACGCCGTCGATGTCACGGGGATCATCATTCATCGCATTGAGGACGGGCGCGTTGTCGAGGGCTGGGAGGAATTCGGCGCGTTGGTGTTCATGCAGCAACTGGGCGTGATCCCAAGCCGACTGGGCGACATCTGAAGGGGAGCGTAGGACATGCCGACCGCGCGGATTACGTACATCGGCCACGCGTCGTTCCGGTTCGAATCCGAGCAGGGGACGGTCGTCTACTACGATCCGTGGCTCGACGAGAGCCCGGTGGCGACGATGCGCCGCGACGACGTCGATCGCGCGGACATCGTCATCGCGTCCCACGGGCACAACGACCACATCCGAGACGCGTTCGAGGTGTGCGACCGGACGGGCGCGACGTTCGTCGGCAACTACGAGTCGTGCCTGGTCGCGCAGGCGCATGGCATGGCCGTCGGCGACCGAGCGGTCGCCCTGAACCCCGGCGGGTCGACGACCATCGGCGACACGCGCATCACGCTCGTCCAGGCTTTCCATGCGGCGGGGTCGATGTCCCCTAATCTGGCTCTCGGCGCGCCGCCGGACGACATGTACTTCCGTCCCGACGGCGGCGCATGTGGCGTGGTGATCGCGTTCGACAGCGGCATCACGATCTACAACACCTCCGACACAGCGCTCTTCAGCGACATGCAGCTCATCAGCCAGACGTACGGCCCGCAGATCGCCATCCTGCCCGTGGGCGGGAAGTTCACGATGGGCGTGCGTGAGGGCGCGCGGGCCGCGAGCCTTATCCGGCCAGATGTCGTCATCCCATGCCATTACGGCGAAGCGGTCGGCCAGCCCGCCGACATCGACGCCTTCGCCGAGGCGGTCGAGTTCCTGACGCCGACCACCCGCGTGGCTGCGATGGCGCCCGGGCAGACCCTCGAGTACACGTCCAGCAGCTTTGCCGTGAGTGGGTGAGGGGCGTCGGGAAACATCGGGGGACGTTGGCGGTCAGCGTTCTCGCCGTCTTCGTTGCCCTCGCATGCCATGCAGCGGTCGTCTCGCTCACGGAGCCGCCGGCGAACCCACTGTTCCCGCTGGTCGCGCCGGGGAGAGACGACGGCACCGTGGTCGTGTGGGAGGATCGGCGCGGGTCTAGCCCAGCCATCTATGGGCAGGCGCGCGACGCCGCCGGCGCCGCCCTGTGGGAGATCGGCGGGAAGCCGCTGGCGTCCGGCCCGAGAACCCAACAGCAGGCGGTCCTGATGCCCGACGGCGACGGTGGCATCTACCTGATCTGGCACGACGGCCGCGACAACCAGAGCGACATCTACCTACAGCGGTTCGACGCCTCCGGCAGGCCCATGTGGGCTCCCGCGAGCGGCATGTCGATCTGCGCGCACGCCTTCCTGAAGGCAAACCACCGACTCGTGCCGGACGGACGCGGCGGCGTCTACGTGACGTGGACCGACCTCCGCACGGGTTTGCTGGACGTGTACGGACAGCGCGTGTCCGCGAACGGCACGCGGCTTTGGGACGACAACGGGCGATACATCTGCCGCGCCGAGGGTCATCAGTACGACCCGATCACTTCGGTGGACGCCGCGGGTGGGATCGTCGTCGTGTGGACGGACATCGTGGAGTCGCGGTTCCGTGTGACCGCGCAGCGGATGTCGCCCGACGGACGGCGGCTGTGGAATGAGGACGGCGTGCCGGCGTGTCTCGCGCGGAGCAATCAGGGATCGCCGGTGGTCGTGCCGTCGGAGGACGGGAGTTCGCTCGTCTTCTGGGTGGACTACCGCCACGACGACGGGACGTACACCGCGCTCAACGTGTATGGGCAGCGTCTCACGTCGGATGGCCGACGCGCGTGGGGGCCCGGCGGCATCAAGCTGTGCGAGGCCGCGGGCAGTCAGCGGAACATCGTCGGGGTCGCGGACGGCAACGGCGGGGCATACGTCGCATGGGTGGACACGCGCGGCAAGTTCGACGACATCTACGCGCAACGCGTGGACGCCGAGGGGTGGTTGCTGTGGGGGATGGACGCGCGGCCCGTAGGCGTCGGCGCCGGCGTGCAGCGCGGGCCGGTTCTGTCGGCTCGCGAGGGACATCTGTGGGTGGCGTGGTACGACTATCGCCGCGAGACCCGAGCCGAGACGCGTCAGGACGTGTACGCGCAGAGCTTCGACCCCGAGGGCGTCGCGGGATTCGCGCCGGGCGGTACGCCGATCGCGACCGCGCAGTTGGATCGCACCGACCTCGCCGCGCACGCGTTGGGCGCGCGGGCGTGGATATCGTGGACCGACCACGACGGCGCGAGTCGCCACGTGTCTGGGGCGCTGCTCGGCCCGTGACGAGCCGGATGGGCGGGCACCGCCCGCCAGTGGCGCGGCCTCTAGACTGGCGCACGGACGGATTCGGCCCGCCGATCTGGCCGCAACGGCGACGCCGATCGTCGCATATATGGACGGCGGCGGGCTCGCGGGGATCTTGCTGGTGACTACGGCGCGTTCCTGAACGTCCTCAAGTGACCCTCGGTTGCGACGCGCGCGACGCCGGGCTACACCTCCACTGTAATTATCTGTAATGTGGAGTCAACATCTCTCACGGCGGCACCCCAATACCAAATCGTAGGTGAGGACGATGGACCCGCGCGCTATCCGAAGCTTTGTCGACAGGCTGCTTGCCCTGGCGACTCCCGCTGCAGGCGCGCAGTTGCGCACGGCCTCCGAGAAGCTCGTTGACGACCTGGTGAATGCATGGGGCGATGTCTATACGCGTGCCCACGTGCGGAACATGGTCACGAACATCCTCCGTGACGCCAATGGACCATGCGCCGCCGGGGAACTCGACGCGCGCTTCCGGCAGTTGGTCGAAGACCACCGCACGTTCGATGCCGTGTATTGGCTGCCGGTGTACGTCGTTGGTGTCGCGCTGGAGGTTGACCCCCTCACGCTGGGGGATGCTGAGCTCCGTCTGTTGGAGCGTTCTCAGGTCGAGGCGGGCCTGGCGAGCCGGGTGGTCAAGGGCTTCGACGCCGAGGCAGCCATGTTGGACCTCTACCCGTTCTGGGATGGTGTGCACGTGGTGTGTGAGGAGAAGGCGATGTGGCCGCTGGCGGTCGAGCGTGCGGCCTCGCGTGCCTCGCGGTCGGCGGAGTTGGTGCAATACGCCGCCATCCTCCTCCGCGCGCACAACCCGCCGATCGTCGGCATCCAAGGCGAAATGGTTGCCCAACCGCACACGCAACTTGGGGTCGACAGCGGGGTTCAGCGCCTACAGATGGCTAGGCACTGGCCGCTCGCCCAAGCGCCGTTTGGCATCAACTCCAGCAGCATCACGGATATGCAGGTGGCAAGTGTCTTCTGGCTTGCCGACAAGGCGGATGGAGCCGCCAGCGCGAGAACCCAGATACATGAGGCGTTGCTGCGAGCAGTTCATTGGTTGGCTGTGGGTCATCGCCAACGGGATGCAGCGAACCAAGTCCTGTCTTACGTGATCGCCCTCGAGGCGCTGTGGGCCCAGGATTCGGGAACCGGCATATCGCACACCGTGGCCGAGGGGACGGCTCTCCTGCTCGCGGACGACGGGCCCTCTCGCCGTGCCACATACAGCCGCATCAGGGACTACTACTCGATACGGAGCAGGACGGCGCATGGGGAGCGGGCGGGAGACATCACGGACGATGCGCTCCGTTGCCTTAGGCGCTACGTGGCCGAGTCCATATCCGCGCTAGCGCGCAGAGCTCGTGAACGCGAGGAGGCGGGCGACCCGTGGAAGACCGTGCAGGACGTCCACGCTTGGGTCGCCAAACAGCGCTTCGCGTAGCGAGACCGTCGAACCAGTGCTCGACGAGCGGCACGGCACGTGGGACGTGCTCGTCAGCGTGTGGGGCAAGTCGACCGAAGGGGGCGCGGTTGGTGTGAGTGTCGCGTTCCCGTATCTGCCCACGTCGCTCGGCCACGTCCTGAGCGCGCCCATGCGTCGCCCCGAGCCCGGACCGCCGGCCGCTACGTTGGGGCAGAACTACCCGAACCCATACAACCCAGAAACGTGGATACCGTTCGCGCCCGGGAAGGAAGCCGAGGTCGTGATCCGCATTTACGACACACGCGGCGCGCTGGTTCGACGACTGTCGCCGGGCAGGCTGCCCGCGGGGAACTACTCCGACCGCGGCAGGGCCGTTCACTGGGTTGGGCGCAACTCACTCGGCGAACGGGTTCCCAGCGGCGTCTACTTCTACTACCTTACGGCAGGCGAATTCGCGGCGACGCGTCGCCTTCTCATCACGAAGTAAGGGAGCGGACAGATGACACCCGCATGGGCGAAGCACGCAGGTGGCGGCATCCTGGCGTTGGCGGCCGCCGCCGTCCTCCTCACGCCACGCGCAGGCTTCTCACAGGCATCGACGATTGCATTCGCGGCGAGGCAGGTTGGCAGCAGTTCCGACATCTACGTGATGCGCCCGGACGGCACGGCGAGGGTACAGGTCACGGAGCACCCGGCGATCGACATCGCGCCGCACTGGTCGCCCGACGGGAGCAGGATCGCCTTTACGACGTTTCGCGATGTCATCCCGGAGATATACGTCACGCGCACCGTCGACAGGCGGCTGACGAACGTCAGTATGCACGTGTCCGTGGACAATTTCGCGTCGTGGTCGCCGGACGGATCGCGTATCGCATTCTCATCCCAGCGCGACCTGTCGGCTGAGATCTACGTCATGGACGCGGATGGCGCGAATGTCGAACGTCTCACCCGGGAGGAGTCGGCGGCGGACGTGGCCCCCGCCTGGTCCCCGGACGGCACGCAGATAGCATTCGCGGCGAACCGAGGAACCAGAAGCAGCGATGTCTACGTCATGGCGCCGGACGGCGCAGACACGCGCCAACTGACCACCCACACCGCCTGGGACGGCTCTCCGCGTTGGCATCCCTCCGGCGAGTCCATTGCGTTCATGTCCCTGCGCGATGGAACCGTGTCGCTATACACGATGCTTCCAGATGGGTCCGATATCCGCCGCATCGAGACGCCCGGGGAGATCGGCTCGTTCTCGTGGAGTCCCGACGCCACGAAGATCGCCTTCGACATGAAGTCGATCGAAACCCATACCGATTCCATCTACGTCATGGGCGCCGACGGTTCCGACGTCGTGCAGATAACTCACGGCATCCATGCCAACGGGCCGGATTGGGGAACCGGCAGTGTGTCCGCGGCGGTCGATCCGCGTTGGGCTCCCGTGGCGTGGGGCGCTCTGCGCGCGCTCGTGGGGCCGCAGGGGATCGGCGTGGGTCGGTAGTCGCGCGCGTGCTGCGCCGCCCATCGCCAGCGCTCTCCGCGTCGAGAGCGCGCGACGGATGACCCGGGTGTAACACGTCGGCACACGCGCCCGTCTTGAGGCGTGGAGACGGCGTACCGCGTCCAACGCCCACGCACATCGGCCGCGGTTTGCCGTAACATAGTGGCGTGCCGCCCGAAGCGAGGCCGTCGGCCTGGCGACCTGCGAGATCTAGAGCCTGGAGCTTCTACGGATGAATCTGACACTACCGCGCGTGGCTGCGGCGATCGGCGTAGCCGCCTGTCTAGCAACTTCGGCCGTGGCGTTCGACACGCCGAGCATCTACACACAGTCCAACGTCCTGGCGGCCGGGAATTACAATGACGGCTTCGGCAGCAGTGACCTGACGCTCATCATCCAGCTCGAGGCTGGCGGGAAGGTCGTCTTCGACGAGGGCGAAGAGGTGATGTACCACATCCCGACCGCCGATGTCGACGGCTGGACCGCACCCGGCTTCGACGACTCTGGGTGGACCGAAGGCGTTACAAGCATTGGTTACGGCGACGGAGACGACAACACGGAGGTGGTTGGGGGCGCGGTGCCCTCTCTCTACACGCGCTACGCGTTCGACATCGCCGGGGCGAAGGATATCGCCTCAATCGTCCTGCGCCTGGATTACGACGACGCGTATATCCTGTGGCTCAACGGCACCGAGATCGCCCGAACCGCCAACATCGCCACACTCACCGCGGCGCCTGAGATCCCGGCATGGGATGTATCGAGCGAACAGTGGTCGATGCCGCACATCGAGGCGACAAAGGTCCCGGCTGGAAAGCCCAATGGTGACCGGTGGCTGCGGGTAGTGACGCCGTTCGAGCAGGATGTCGGCGAGACCATCCACGAGATCGAGATCGCCGTCGACTTCGGTGGCGACTCCGCGTTGGTGGTCGAGCCGGCCGGTAAGCTGACGACCAGGTGGGGCGCCCTGAAGCGCCGGTAGCAGCGGCCGTCGTCGGGCGGCAGCGGGCCCAGTGAACGGGATAGCCGAGATCGGATGCGTGGCCGTCGGTGACACAGTCGCCGACGGCCACGCGTGCGTCTGACGCCTTCCACGTAACCGCGTGCCGCCCGCCGCTACCGGCCCGCGACGTACCGCCGGATGATTTCGACGATAAGCGCCACATCATCCCGCGCGGACGCGACGGGCGTCCGACACGGCGCCCCGTTCACGATGCAGTCGTGGAAGTGCCGCAGTTCCCGCGCGAAGGCACCCTCCCACTCGATCGCGGGCTCCTGACGGTAGCTGACGCCGCGGTCATCCACGCCCTGCACGACGACCGTCGATGGAATCCCGCGCGCGAACCCCGTCGGATACGAGAGCGTCACGCGCTTGTCGTCGCCGTAGACCTCCAGGGTCTCCTTGAAGTCCCACAGATGCGGCAGATCCGCCCAACTCGCGACGCATCGCGCCCCGTTCGGATACGCCAGAGTGAACGTCATCGCGCCGCCGTCTCGCCATATCTCCGCGTTCACGACCTCCGACGGGGAGCCGAACATCTCGCGCAGGCCGTAGATGTCGTGGATCATGCTGCCGGAGAGCATCACGAACGCGCGGCGGACGTGCGGCTCGACGTCGCCGATGGCGTCCCCTATGGACGCCTCGTAGGCGTCGCGCTGTTCGACGGCGGCATCGCGCGGCATGTCATCGAAGCGCCGCACGTCGAACTGGCCTATGTGCAGCGCGTTCGACGGGTGTAGGTGGTTCACCTGGATGAAGCGCGGCTCGGACATCTCCGCTACCTCGCGTCGGGCGTATTCGTAGGCGGGGTCGTACAGCTTCATGTAGCCGACCTGAGCCACGACGGCCGCGGCGTCTGCCGCCGCAGCGATCCGGTCGGCGTCCTCGACGGACACGCACAGCGGCTTTTCGACGAACAGGTGCTTGCCCGCCGCGATCGCGTCCACGACGACGGGCGTCTTGTGCCCGCCAGCGCAGTGCAGAACCGCGTCCACGTCCGAGTCGAGGACATCGCGGTAGTCCGTAACGGCGCGCGGAACATGGAACTTCGCCGCGACGTACTCCGCCGCCTGCCTGGACAGGTCGCACACAACGGCGACATCGTAGAGGTCGTGGAGTTCCGCCAGATTCGGCAGGTGCTGAATCTGCGCGATCGTGCCGCACCCGATGACGCCAATCTTGACCCTGGACATGGCCGGCTCCTCGGTCAGATGGCCTCGGCCGCCGTGCGGTACGTGAAGGCGTTCCAGGCTTCCGCGACTTCGTGCGACCCGCCGAACAGCGGATACAGAGACGCCCACATCGCGTCGCGGGCTTCCCGCGCGGCGGCTCCATCGCCGTTCGTCGTGGCCTTGCGGAACGCCTCGCCTTGCCCTCGGTGGGCGTCCAACGCGGCGGCTACCGTGTCCGCGTAGCGGGAGACGGCTTCCAGATGCGCGGTCAGCAGGGCGTCCGTGGCGCTCGCGTCGTCTTCCGGCACGTCGTAGGACGTCGAGCGGTTGAACCCCGGCGGGGCCTTCTCGCCGTCCTCGGTCCAGCCGGTGTGGGTGGGCTGTATGTGCGGCGTGACGGAGAGATACAGGATGACTGGCTCGTCGCCCACGTTCCGCACAGTGTGGACCTCGTCCACGAGGGCGACGCACATCTGCCCAGGCCCGACGACCGCCGTTTCGCCCTCGATCTCGAACTCAGCCTGCCCCTGCAACACGAGGAACACCTCGTGGCCGAGATCGTGCGAGTGTCCCGCGCCCGGACGCGACCCTCCGCTGATGTCGCCCACGTCGATCTGGATGAAGCGTGCGCGTATCTGCGGGGTGACGAGCACGTTGCGGATGTCGGTGCGGTAGTCGTATACCTCGATCGCCATAGGGCCCTCCTATCCGGCCGCGGTCTGCCTACGCCTGTTCGGCCTTGCGCTGCTCCCACTGCTCCTGGAGGCGCCGTATCTCGTCGGGAAGCAGGCGCTCTTCCTCGCAGACAACTGTGGGGCCGATGAGTTCCAGACGCAACTCCCGGTCGGTGAGCCACTCCTCCCCGGGCTCCATCGACGAAGTCGGATGCGGGTGGATGTCGGCTGAGGTAACCGGCGCGGCGACGCAGTAGAGGAATCCCGGCTCCTCGCCGCTGTGCCCGAGCAGGCCGCCGTGCTCTCTGAAGGCGACGATACTCGGCTTGTGCGAGAACACGCCGGCGAGGTCGCGGTTCTGCGTGATCGTACTGCCCTCGCGCAACACGGTCAGCTCCAACGGCGAGCCGTGATACCAAGGGAGGTCGTAGTCCCAGTTCGACAGGTCAGGCATCGTCTCGCCCGCAGGCGACGTGGAGCTTGTCTGCGAGTTCGAGGGCTTCGTCACGGGTCGCGGCCGAGGCGCTCAGCACCACCCGCGAACCCTCCGGGAACCCCGCGACACGTTCCCACGCCGGCCCGTCGCCGGTCCACGAGTGCATCTGCGTCGTCGTCGACTCGAAGCGCTCGTACGCGTCGCAAATCTCGCCCGGGGGCTGGATGAGATTCAGGAGACGCAGGTCGGGCAGGGCGGCGAACCTGTCCCACTGATGCCGGGCGTCGGCGCACGAATGCATCCCCAGGCCCCCGTAGCGGCTCGACAGGGCGACCAGCTCCGGCTCGAAGAACTCGATGAACATGTCCTCGCTGATGGCGCCGACCTCGTCCTCGGAGAGCGTGATGCCGCAGGGCATGTAATAGTCCGGGAAGTGCGCCACGAAATCCCGGCCGTAGCGCGCGAACCACTCGTCGAGGAACGCCATGAGCAGGTTGGTAACCTTGAGCGCGAGTTCCTTGACGGCCTCCGGCTCGCCGATCATCGCTGGGTAGAAGTCGTTCTTGTCCCAGATGAGCGCGGCGATGTCCATCGGGCTCTGTATGTCGACGAGGCGCATTACGGCGTCGGCCCCCGCGCGCTTGCGGAGTTCGTCGGCAATGTCGAACAGGGCTCCCAAGGGCGTAGCGCTCGGTTCGGGTACCGCGAGCCGAGCGGCCTCTCGGGAATCCGTCACTGCGGGGAGCGCGAACGGCATGTTGTCCGAGGCCCGGTAGACTTCGCAGCCGAACGCCTCCGCGAATATCTCCGTCCCGGTGTAGACGTCGAGATACGGCACCGTGTCGTCGCGAAGCCACTCAGCGCGGTCGAGTTGGCGCTGGTACTTCTCCCACGCCCACTCCGTCCGCTCTTCGATGAGCGTGGGCCAGGGGAGCGGACGTGCGCCGCCGCCCGAGTCGTGGTGGATCATGTAGAGATGCCCGGCTCCAGCGTCGCCGGAGAGGCAGCCGGCCCATCGGCGCTTGCGCGCCTCGATATCGTAATCTGGTTGCATGCTCGTTCACTCCGACCGGTGCACGGGCAGTTGCGCTCGGTGACGCCACTCGGACAATAGCCGTGGCGGCCCGCCGGTCACAGGGCCAGGACCGACACCACACTCGGCGCCGTGAAACGCCGCGGTGTCGATTCTGCACACACCGACGGTAGCCGCCGATGCAGCGCTCGCGTATATTGACCCCTACGCTGCGGAAATCTGACGACCGGTCCCTGCGTTGCCGGTCGTGGCGAGGCTGGTGACATGCGCATCGCATGCGAGTTCACAGTCCGTCGTCCGTGGCGTTCACTGAATCCCGCTGCTCTGTGTATAGCCGTCGTTCTGGTGTCCGCGGGATGCCGCGCTCGACCGGCGAGCGACGAAGGAGCGATCCGCGCGGAGCAGGAGGGCGTCCGCGCCGCGCAAGAGAGCACTCGTTCTGACCAAGAGGGCGTCCGGGTTGGGCCAGGAAGTACGCGCCCCGAGCCGACCGGCGCCCGTTCTGAGCAGCGACGTCCGTGGTTGGCCCGCCCGACTGCGCCCGAGATGCCCGACTACATCGCGGAACGCAAGGCGGCTCTGAGCACACGGGCGGCCGACACCCCCGATGTGACTGCGGCAGCGAGGATCGTCTTCGCCCGGGGAGTCCCGTCGGTCGACATCGGCGCCCTGCTGGATGGGCTCGGCGTGCGCGCGGAGGAAGTAGGTCAGGTTTCCTGGACCGATGGCGTCACTTCCGGTGGGCTGACCTCAGGCGCCATTGAGCAACTCGGCGGCACAACGATCGCCGCGAGGCTCTCTCTGGCGGCCATCAACGCTGGCGACTCGATGCGAGACCATGTTGCTACGGTCGCGCAGGCCATGGAGAGATTCAGGCAGAGAGGAAACGAGCGGGCCGCGTCTTCTCACATGCAGTTGCTGGATCAGGCGGCGCAGCTTCAGCTCGTGATGGACGAGGTTGGGTTGCCGATCCACTCTGTAAACGTCGTGAATACCTCATACGCGGTGCTGGCTCGCGTGGACGAGGATGCGAGGGTGGTTCTTGTCGATCTCATCGTTGGGTCGCGCGTCGGTCACTGGGACAGCCAGGAGCCGGCGGCGCGGTGAGGGGCATCACCGTCGTGACCGGCGGGCCTACAGTGGGATCACGGCAGGGGTAAGTATGAGGCGCGCTATCCAGTTGTCGTTGTGCGGCGGGCTGCTCATCGTGTTCGCGCTCGTCATCGGCCTCGCGCGACGCGTGCACGCTGTCACAACGACCGCTCGCGCAGTAAGATGGTCTGAGCACGTCCCTGAGGCCATGGGCATCGTCTGGACCACGGCCTTCATCGGCGTAGCTCTGACCGCGACCCTCGTCGTGACGATTCTATGGCGCAAGCGGCCGTAACGACGCGGACGGCCGAGGCCGCCCGCGTCGTCATCGCAGGTTAGTCGATCTCCGCGAGGATCGCCTCGATGTTGTCGATCTCGTCCGACGTGAGAGGCGTCGCGTTGCCGGCGGCTAGGTTCTCGTCGATCTGCTCGACGCGGCTCGCGCCGATGAGCACGCTCGTGACGCGATCGTCGCGGAGAATCCACGTCAGCGCCATCTGCGCCATCGTCTGACCACGCTCCTGCGCGATTCCACGCAGCTTACGGATGCCGTCCCACAGGCCGTTCTTCTCGCGCTCCTCGTACCAGCTCTGACCGCTGTCGCCGCGCAGGCCCTGCCGTGAATCGGCCGGGAGCCCGTCCAGATATCGGTCGGTCAGCACGCCGGAGGACAGTGGGCAGAACGCGATGACCCCGACGCCCGACTCCTCGGCCACGGCGAGCGTATCCCGTTCGATGCGGCGATTGATCATGCTGTACGACGGCTGGTTGATCGTGAGGGGAGCCCACCCACGATCGGACATCAGGCCCGCAGCCTCGCCGAGAAGCTCTCCCTGGTAGTTGCTCACGCCTGCGTACAGCGCCTTCCCCTGCTTCACGATGAGGTCCAAGGCGCCCATCGTCTCGTCGAGCGGCGTGTCGGGGTCCGGGCGATGGTGGTAGAAGATGTCTACGTAGTCGAGGCCCATCCGCAGAAGCGACTGATCCAGGCTGGCCACGAGGTACTTCTTCGACCCGAAGTCGCCGTACGGACCGGGCCACATCCCATACCCGGCCTTCGTCGAGATGATCAGTTCGTCTCTAGGCATGTCGACGAGGATACGGCCGGCTACCAGTTCGCTGTTGCCACCGGGGTTGCCATAGTTATTGGCAAGGTCGAAGTGCGTGATGCCACCGTCGAACGCGCGGTACATGACCTCACGGCACGTGGCCTCATTGCCGGTGTCGCCCAGGGACTGCCAGAGGCCTAGCGACACCGCGGGCAGCTTGAGTCCGCTCCGGCCGCAGCGTCGGTAGTTCATCGAGTCGTATCGGTCGGGGGAAAAGCCTGCCATGTGTCCTGTTCCTACGTCTGCGCCGCGGCGCGCGGCGCCACCGTGTGTGGTGAGTGTAGTCGGGACTCAATGTAGGACGTGACATGGTCGGCTGTCTAGGGGCGGTCGCGCGTGGGGCGCCGGCCGATCAGTATCGGGCTGGCTTGCATGCGTGTGTTCCGCAGACGGCAGGCGGCCCGCCGGTCGCGAGCGCGTGCCGACGCCGACTGTTGTCAACGGATCGCCTCTGGCGCGACGATGGAACTCCGAAGCCCCGCTCCATCCCACGGAGGCGCACCCGATGCCCATTTCCCGGATCACGACCTGCGAAGGCGGCCCGACGTTCTCCCGCATTGCTCAGGGCTACGCGAGCAGTTCGGGTTGGGACTACGACGCCGACGAGATGGCGCGGTTCATCGAAGCCGGCCTCGACGTCGGCATCACGACGCTGGACACCGCGGCTATCTACGGCGGTGGCCGAGCCGAGATGCTGCTCGGAGACGCCCTGGAGCGACATCCCGCGCTTCGAGACCGCGTAGAGATCGTCACAAAGTGTGGCATTGGGACGTTCGGGACGTCGTTCCCGCACTACGACGCCGGGAAACCCAGCATCATCGCGTCCGTGGAGGAGTCGCTGCACCGGCTGCGAACCGACCACGTCGACGCGCTGCTGATCCATCGGCCGTCTCCGCTGATGGACGCGGACGAGATCGCCGACGCGTTCGGCGAGTTGCGCGCGTCGGGGAAGGTCCTGCACTTCGGCGTGTCGAACTTCACGCCGTCGCAGTTCGAACTTCTCGGCTCGCGCCTCGCCTTCCCGCTCGTCACGAACGAGGTGCAGTTCTCGCCGCTCTATCTCGACCCATACATCAACGGGACGCTGGACCAATGCCAGCGTCTGCGCGTCTCCCCGATGGCGTGGAGCCCGCTCGCTCGTGGGCGGCTGTTCACCTCGGACTCCGAGCAAGCCGTCCGTGTGCGGGCGGAGCTGGCGGCCGTCGGCGCGGAGCTGGGCGGCGCGTCGACCGACCAGGTCGCGCTGGCGTGGGTCCTCCGGCATCCGTCGAACGTCGTGCCCATCCTCGGCACCGGGAAGACTGAGCGGGTGCGGGCAGCTGCGGGAGCGGACGCGTTGGACCTTTCACGCGAGCAGTGGCTGCGCGTGTGGGTCGCGTCCACCGGCGAAAGGCTGCCGTGACGTGTTGGGCCGAGGGCAGGCGGAGGAGAGGCCCTGCGCGTGCCAACTCTCCTCCCTCGGCGTTCCACACGCCCGCTCACGCAGTTGCGCCGCGCGCTCTGAGAGCGTCCGCGATCTCGGCGAACCCTTCCTCAGTCGCCCACGTCAACGGCTCCAGCTCGACGCCGCCGTCGGGAAGCGATACGGCCGCGCCTTGCTCGAGCAGGAATTCGGTTAGCGCGACGTGGTTGCGCCTCACGGCCAGGCCCAACGCCGTCGTGTTCGACTGCCCCTCCACGCGATCGATGTCCGCTCCTGCTTCGAGCAAGACGCGGGCGAGATCGACGCGCGCCCGATGGTTGCCCGTGGGCGGCTGCGCGGCGAGTTGATGCAACAGGGCGGTTCCGTTGCCGTCCGCGATGTCGGGGATGGCGCCGTTGGCGAAGGCCAGCCGGAGCACCTCCAGTTGTCCCGACCATTCGTCCGCGCTCGCAATGTGTCGCACGGCGTCCTCCAGATAGCCCCGCCAATCCGAGGCTGTGACGTTCGGCTGTTTCTCCAACACCTTCCGCGTCATCTCGACGTTGCCGTAGCGCGGCGTCCAACGGAGGATCTCCTTCAAGATGTCCCGACGATGGACGTGCTGGCTCTCGTCGCCAGTAGGCGAGGCATGATCGATCAGTTCGAGCAGAAGCAGATCATGACCGCCGACGACGTAGGCGTGAATTAACGGTCGCCCTCCGGCTTGGAACACGCGGTTGGCGACCTCTGTGTTCCCGCATCCAAACGCGACGTCGGCCACGCTCGGCCCCGCATAGATCGCATGCGTGTCGCCACGGGCGTGGTGGTCCAGGAGGAGATGGGCGATGTCCCAATACTCGTTCTCGATCGCGAACATCAGCGGCGTCCCGGCTTCCTCGTAGCCTTCCGGCTCATACCCGAACACACCGTGCCATCTGTCCAACGTCTCGGCGTTCGGGTCGGCGCCGGCGTTCAGCAGGGCCCTCACCGTGTCGATGTGTCCTCCACGGACGGCCACGGTTAGCGGCTTCGCGGAGCCACCCGGGTACCGAAGCATGCCGCTGTCGTGGTTCGCCAAGCTCGGGTCGGCCGCGAGCATCGAACCGACGGTTTGGGTGTCCCCAAGCGCCGCCGCCGCCCAGATGTCGTAATGGGCGCCGTGGGCCATTAGGATGCCCGCCATCATACCGTCCGCCGTACGATCCGACGGCGTTCCGCCCATGCCCTTGTAGAGAGCTAGATGCATCGGACGGATGTGTCGGTGATCGCTCAGGACATTCGGATCGGCGCCGAGGGCGAGCAGCTCCACGGCGAAGGCCGTCTGTCGATGGTAGACCGCGTGATGCAGCAGCGCGTAGCCGTCGGCGTCGAGAGCGTTGATGCCATCCGAGTCGTTCCTGACCCGACCCAGAAAGTGCTCTTCGATAAGGGCGACGACGCTTGCATGGCCGGCATCGCGCGCGTCGGCGACCGCGTTGCGCACGTAGAAGTTGTCGAACATCCCGCCGATGCCGTCGGCTCCCGCGTCGAGCAGGATCTTGACGACGGCGTCGTGACCGGCTCTCGCCGCGTGGTGAATGGCGCCGTCTCGCTGACGACCGGAGGCTTCCGGATGGTTCGCGTTCGCCAGTTTGGGGCGCGCCTCGACGATCTCCCGAACACGGCCCAGATCCCCGGCTTCGGCCGCTTCGCAGACGCCCTTCGCGTTGAGATACGACGCCACCCGATCGGTGAACTCGTCATCACGAGACGGGCGGCTCTGATTCAGCTGATCACTCACAGTTTGCAGCCTTCCTTTCAGTCGTTGTCTGGCGGAGTAGAGACGCTTCTTGACCAGCGCGAGCGAGACGCCCAGGAATTGCGCGACCTCCTTCTGCGGCCGATCCGACAGGTAGACGAGCGTCACAGCCACGCGTTCCTGTTCCGGCAGTTCGTGGATCGCTTGTCGCGTCGCGGCTGCTCGCTCGTCGCGCTCCAGCCGTTCATGCGGCGTTGGGTCGACCGCGCGTATCGACCGCGCGGCGTCCAACTCCGTCGTGGGAACCGCCTTACGGCGCGTGTGCCGGTCGCAACTCGTCAGGACGATGCGCCGCAGCCATCCTCCAAAGGCGAGGGGCTCTTCCAACTGCGGCAGTTTCTCCCACGCGAGCACAAACGCTTCCTGGGCCGCGTCTTCAGCATGCTGGAAGTCCCCCAACCGCGTGAAAGCGAAGCCGACTGCCATGTCCTGAAAGCGTCGGACCAACTCCGTGAACGCGCGTTGGCCTTCGGCCGATCGCGCTTCTTTCACCAGGCTACCGAGATCATCCACCTGATTGCGCCTCCCACAAACAAGAGCCACATAGCGCCGCGATGGTTACGCTTTTCGAGCGGATTGCACGTCGAGCACGGATTCAGCACGCGTTGTGTCGTGCCATCGCACATGCGGCTCCCCGCGTTGATGACAGCCATCCCCTGCTCGGCCAGGTAACTGCATGCTGCGTGGACGAGCCCAGGGGCGCCGCTGAGCTGGCTGCGACAGTGGAAGGAGACGAAGGCGGGACGGCGGCGCGCACCGGTAGGCGACGCGACCTCCACGCACGTCTATACCCGGGCGCGGAACAGTGTGACCCGGTTGCCGTCGGGATCGACGAATGCAGGACCATCGGACGTGTCAAGCATCTGGATCCCACGCGCCTCGATCTCGGCAGAGACCCCTTCCACGTCGCCGCAAAGGAAGCCAAGCGCATACCGCGGCTCGTCAGCCTCGCGCAGCCGAATTGGAAGGGCAGAGGGGTCGTCGCGCGCAGGTTGTGAGAAAATCGCCACAGACGTGGGCGTCTGATCGATGATCCCAAAGCCCATGCCTTGATAGAAGCTCACGCTGGCATCGAGGTCGGTCACGTCCAGCCAGACTACGAGGTCGCCCAGCGGAACGGTCACAGGCGTCCCGTCCTCACCCGGTGGCTCCGTCCCGTCGAGCCACGCGTCGTAGCGTAGTCGGTCCGGGGCGTCCGTGTTGAACATCATGCTGTGGCCGTCGGGGTCATGGATGAGGAAGGTGCCCGCTTCATCAGCCCTGATGTGGTCGGTCAACGACGAGCCGTGGTACAGCGGATAGCCGCGCTTGGCGAACTCGACTCCCGTAGCGAGAATGCTTGGTCCCCTGTAGTTGATGAACGGTTCGTCCAGAAAGTCGAAAAACGCGATGATGTTCCCACCTTGGCTGACTAGACCCGGGAACTCGTCGCGTACGAACCCAAGCCGTTCGTAGAAGCTCACGGCCGCCTCGGTGTCCCGCGTCGGCATGCACAGCCCCGGGTGTCCAAGGCCAAAAGCCTCGCGGCGTTGACGCCGACCTGGGTCTTCCTGTGGTACCGGAGCGAAGCGAGGGCAGGGGTCTGACGACACCCCATCTCGGATCACGATGAGGCTCTGCGCGACATCGGAGTCACCAATGACGAAGCGGACGCTGTGTGGATGGCCCACAGCGTCGAACGTGTGTTCCGAAGCGGTCTCCAGAGGATAGACCTCGCCCGGCGGCTCTTCGCCGTCGCGGTGATTGCGAGACTGTTCCTGGACGGCGAGATGGTCGTCTGCAGTGGAAACGTCAAAGAACCGCAGGATGTGCTTGTCGTCATCATCCCAGTAATCGTCGACGAGGTACCGTCCTTCGTAGGGGCGCAGCCCCAAATGGGCGGCGCCAATCTGCTTCCCGCTGCCGTCGGTCATCACGTTGTATCCTGCGTCCGGCACTGCCGCTGTGGGGCTCTGGGATGGGTCGACCTCAGGAAGGGCTCTGGACTTCCGAGATCCCCCTCGGGGCCTTCCTCGAGGACCACGTCGCGGGAGGCGGCACGCCGCGACGGTGGGTACTGCCCCGTCCGCACGTCAAGAGAACGGCTGTGAACGGGGTTGGCGTTGCACGGCGGGCGAGGCCAGGCTGCTGGCTTTGCGTTCGGCTCGGCTCTGCGCAATCCGCGGCGGCCAACCGTTGGCGAGCTGTCCCTCGCGACGCAGAGGCCAGAGAGGATCCGCTGCGAGGTATGGGCGGCCTGGGGTCCCTTGAGCGCGCTGGGGAAGTCGACGACTCTCAGAAGCGTGCGGCGGGCGGATTGGTGCGCGGTAAGGAGTTCCCGGCCGGAGACATGATATGGCGCCGTGGATGGAACCGATCGACGACGCGAGCGTGTGGACAGGCGACGACCTGGAGTGCGACCAGTCCTGGCGACACACGCTGACCGCGGAGCACCTCGCCGATCTCGATGCGGCTCTGCGGAAGGTGGAGGCGCGCGGGCTACAGTTCGCCGAAATCACCCGCGAGGACTTCCCGCTGCCGTCCCTGCGCGACACTCTCCAGGGCCTGCTGGACGAACTTCGCGCGGGACGAGGGTTCGCGGCCGTGCGCGGGTTCCCGACAGAAGAGTACTCGCTGGACCAACTCGAGAAGCTCTACTGGGGGCTCTGCGCGCACCTGGGCGTAGGCGTGACGCAGAACAGCGAGGCCGGCCTCATCCACTACGTCACCGACGGCAAGCTGCGCCCGCAGCAGGGCGCGCGCATCCTCGGCAGACCCACGCCGGTCAGGCTGCACGTCGACCTGTCGGACTGCGTGGCGCTGCTCTGTGTGCGTCAGGCGCCGGACGACCCGCACAGCGTCGTGGCTAGTTCCATGACCGTCTACAACGAAATCCTGCGCCAGCATCCCGAGTACCTGGCACGGCTATACGAGGGGTTCGTCTGGAACAGGATCGAGACACATTCCGGCGAGACGCCGTACTCCGACTTCAACGTGCCGGCGTTCAGCGCGGCGGACGGCATGGTGACGTGTCGCTTCCATCCCGGCTGGATTAAGGGAGGCATGAACCGCGCGGGGCAGGAGCTTACGGACGTAGAAGCCGAGATGTTCGACTTCATCATCGACACCGCCGTCGCGAACAGCTACTCCTTCCCGCTGAACAGAGGGGACATCGCGTTCTGCAACAACTACACGGTCTTCCACGGCCGCGCCGGACATGAGCCTATCGAGGACGAGGACCAGAAGCGTGTCCTCCTGCGAATCTGGATGGATCTGCCAGACGTGCGACCCTTCGTCGACGAGGGCGCCGTGCGCTACGGAGCCGTCCGGCACGGCAGAATGGGGTGGACGGCGGAGCAGGTGTTGGCGGGCGCACACAACACGCCACATCGGCGGCGACAGGACGGCGTTCCACAAGTGGCCGGACTCCAGTAGAGGGCCGGCGCACGTGCACGCCGCCGGAGCGCGCCCCCTGCCAGATGGTCGTCGAGCCGCCCGAAACACTCCCGGATGTGCGGATGGCGCCCTGTAGTCCGTGCCGCACTAGTGCTATCCTCGCCTCGGTTGGGGCGGGCCATCAGGCCTTCACAGCACACATACGCGCTCAGCGCGCGGGGAGGTTGGCCCTGCCTCGCCATGGACGACCTGCGCGCCACGGGTTCTGCGATACCGGCCGGAGGGACGCACGGCGTACCGGCCCAGTGGAATCGCCCTCCCATGCGGCGTGGGCAGATGCTCGCCGTCGACCCCACGAATCAGCACGTTGGTGAGCTGTGCGCAATGCTCGGGCGCAGCCGCCGGATAAGTCGTAACGAGGGAGAGGACCGATGTCGGACACGCTCAGGATCGGCATGATCGGCTGTGGCGAGATCGCCTACAAGGCGACGGGGCAGTCCGTCACCGACTGCCCGAACGCGACCATTGTCGCGGCGATGGACACCGTCGCGGACGTCGCGCAGTCGTTCACGGACACGTTCGGCGGCGACCCGACGACGGACGCGGCCGAAGTGATGGCGCGCGACGACGTGGACGCCGTGCTGATATCGGTCCCGCACTTCCTGCACGCCCCGCTCACGATCCAAGCGGCCGAAGCCGGTAAGCACGTGCTCGTCGAGAAGCCCATAGCGTGCACGACGGGTCAGGCCACCGACATGATTCGGGCGTGCGCCGACGCTGACGTGCTGCTCTCGGTGCTGCTCCCGAACCGCTACTCGGGATCGACCGTGCGGGCGAAGGAGCTTATCGAGGCGGGCGCGCTCGGGAGGATCCTCGCGCTGAAGTTTCACGTCGCCGCGAACAAGCCAGACAGCTACTGGACGGGTGGCTACACCCAACGCGTGCAGACGGACTGGCGCAAGTCGAAGGAGCACTCCGGCGGCGGTATCCTAATCATGAACCTGGTGCACGAGATCGACGCCGTGCGCTACGCCACCGGCCTCGAAGCCACGCGCGTCTACGCGGAGTACGACACGTACCTCACGGACACCGAGGTCGAGGACTTCATCACCGTCTCCATCCGCTACGACAACGGAGCCATCGGCGACATGATGGCGTCGTCGTGCGCGCGAGGCGGCGAGGCAGGCGGCACGCGCATCTACGGCTCCGAGGGGCAGATGGCGTTCGGTCGGCGGCTGCGCGTCTTCACCGAGAACGACGTGGCCGGGCTCGAGAACGGCGCGTGGACGGAGATCGAGACTCCCCGGGCCGACGGGCGCACGAAGCTCATCGAGCGATTCGCCGAGGCGGTCTTCAACGGCACGCCGCCGGAAGTGCCGGGCGAGGAGGGACGGAACACACTCGACGTCATCTACGCGGCATACCGATCCGGCGAGACCCACATGCCGGTGTGCGTCCCCACGTACGGCTAGGGTCATCTCCGCCCGGTTCGGACAGGTGGAACAACCGCTGCCGCGCGATGTCGGCGTCGCGCTGAGCGCACGCTAGGGGACCAACCGGCTACATGTTCACTCGCCACGCACCGCCCTACGCGGTGACCGCAACACGTCTCTCCGTCCTGACGATCATCACGCTCGGTGTGCTGGTCCCGGCGAGCCAAGCAGGCGCCACCGCGCTAGGCAAGGGAGGGTTCGTGTCGCTGGAGCTGCAGGTAACCTCGATCTACCGGGCGTTCGGACTCGTACTTGGGTTGGCCGGTGGATACCAGACTGCGGGAGGCGCCGCCGTCGGCGTGGCGCTATACGATCTACTCAACGGAACGCCATTGCCGGAACAGAGCGACGACGGGCGGGAACGACGCCGAACCAAGATGCACTACGGCGGCCTGCTCTTCGCCAAGGAGATAGGATCAGACGGTGACTTGGGCCCGCGCGTTGGAGCCGTGGTCGGGATCGGCGACGTGAGCCTGTACACCACGGCGAAGAACCGATCATCCGACGGCAGCGTGTACTTCGTCGTGCAACCTATGGTCTCGTTTGCCGCGCGTCGCTCACACACGACCCAACCGGGACTCAGCCTTGGCTACCGACTACACCGAGGCGTGGGCACGACCGGAGTGACGGACGCGACGCTGGGTGGGCCGTTCCTTGGGTTGAGCGGCGCGCTGGCAACGCTCGGCTCCGACTAGCCGCGCAGACGGTGTGACATCGCGGGCCCGGGATCTGTGAGTTTGCGGGCGCGAGCGTCGTGGCCGCGAGCCGCCGCGTTGGGCCGTCGGCGGGGCCGAGGGCGCGATACGCGGGGTCGGCCGTTCTAGCGACCGACGGCGGGAGCCCGTCCGTTCATCTTCTTCCGAGCCGCCATCGGGCGCCCGTACGCCGGAGCGCAGCAGCTCTCGACACAGAGGCAGGAGCAACTGCATGGCGGATCGGTTCCGAGTCGGCATCATAGGCGCCGTGTCGAGCTACAGCCTGCACTACGCGCGCGCGTTCGTGGGTATGGATGGCGTCGAGTTCGTCGGCATGGCACACCTCGGGCGCAGCGCGAAGTACATCCGCGACGCGTTGAACTTGCCATGGCTCGCGACTTATCCGAAGACGGTCGACGGGTACCGCGAGCGCTTCGGCGGCGGCGTGTACGAGTCGGCGGGCGACCTGCTCGCGGAAGCGCGCCCGGACGCGGTGTGCATCTGCACCGAGGACTACCTGCACCTGCACTACACGCTGAAGGCCGTCGAGGCGGGGGCGCACGTGTTCGTGCCGAAGCCGTTCGCCCGGTCGCGGGACGACGCCGAAGCGATGTTCGGCGCGGGGAATGCGGAGGGCGTGGCGGTCGTCGGGAACTTGCCGCATAGGCATCGGCCGGCGTCCGTTGCCGCTGCGGGCGCCATCGTAGAAGGGGTGATCGGCCGCCCTGTCTCCGGCCACTTCTCGATCACGCACCACCTCACCCTCGGTGGGTGGAAGAGCGACACCACGATGGCGGCGGGCCCCGAGTATGAGATGGGGTACTACGTCTTCGACCTGCTGCGCATGATGATGCGTGCGGAGCCCGTCAAGGTGATGGGCTTCGGCGCCAACCTCGACCATCACGGCATACCGTATATCGACAACGGCAAGTGCCTGGTCGAGTGCGACACCGGCGCTCTCGCGTCCGTGGACTTGCTCCTGTCGATGCACCATCGGTTCCCACCGGGCTCTGGGATGCATGTGTTGGGAGATGACGGCGGCCTCACGATCGAGCCTGATCCCGACACGGGCGCGGAGTCCGTGGTCATCCATACAGCGGAGGGCGTCGAACGGCGACCCGTGGGGACATGGCGTGGAGATGAGCGCGAGCTGACGAAATGGATCGACCACTGCCGACGTGGAGTGGACGTCGGTCCGTGGCAGGAGGAGTGTCTGCGGACGCTTGATCTCATCACCGCGTACAAGACCGCCCATGAGACTGGGGAGGCGGTGGTCCTGGATGCTGCCGCAGATGATGCGCGAGCGGGGGTGGGCGCATGAGTTGGCATGGGCGCCCGTTCGCGTTTCGGGTCCGCGTCGATGTGGAGCACGTGGAAGCGCAGAAGTACATCGGCGACTATCGGCTGACGCGCGTTGCCGTCACGAATCTACTGGACATGCTCGCGGAGATGGACGTCCACCTGACGTTCGCCGTCCTTGGCATCACCGCGGAGATGTTCCCGAACCTCATCGCGGACATCGTCGACGCGGGACACGAGGTGTACGGCCACGGGATGTTCCACAGGGAGGCGTTCGCGGGCCGATCTCTCGCCGACCAACGCCACGAACTTAGACGCATGCGTGACTCGATCCACGGCGCCTGCGGCGTCGAGGTGGACGGGCTCGCGTGCCCGCACCATGGATCGGCGGATGAGAACACGCTACGGGCCGCCGTTGAACTAGACATCACGTTCGTGGAGTCGCGGTTCCGCGCGGCCGGCTCTCCGTCCCCGCAGTGGCGGGATGTCGAGGGCGGCGATGCGCGCGTTGTCGTGCCGGGAGCGGACGCGCGCGGCGCCTCCGACTACACGGACAGGCGGCCGGACTGGGCCGACGCCCACGAAGAGGCGTTCAGTCCCGAGGGCGCGCGGGAGAAGTGGCTCGCGAACGTCGATTGGGCCGAGAAGCACGGACGCATGGCAAGCCTCGTCATCCATCCGTGGATGCTTGTCATCAACGCCGGCGAGATACAGGTCGTCAAGGACGTCATCCGTCATGCCAAGGGCCGAGGCGCGTGGTTCGCCACGATCGCAGGGCTGATCGACATGGCAGGGCCTGGATAGCGCGTGCGAAGGCACGGCCCTGCCACTGGACGTCGACTGCGGTCGCCGACGCCGTTTCCGGCTGCGCCTCTCGAAACCGCCGCAGGTCGAAGCGGATGGGTACCACTGGCCAGGCGCGCCCGCCTGAACGCGATCACTCGCAACACGCCTGCTGGGCATGGGCGGCGTTGCCCACCGCGACCGCGGCCCATACCATGCGCCCAAGCACGTCGCCGGTTCCGTGACGCGAGGTCTCAGGGAGGACATCCAGTGGTGTGGTACATGTGCATGACGCTCTTCGGCGCGACGCCCGCAGATGATCCGGTCGACCAATGCGCGGTCGTACCGCTGATCGAGGACTACGAGCCCGAACAGCTCTTCCTCTCCCTGATGCGCGTAACCGAGGAACAGTACGCCGAGCGCGCGACGACCCTCGACGCCCTCGACAGCGCGGACGCGTGGCGCCAACGCCAGGAATACGTGCGAGAGACGCTCATCGACATGATGGGCGGCTTGCCCGAGCGAACGCCTCTCAACCCTCGGGTCGTCGGCGTTCTGGAGCGTGACGGCTACCGCGTCGAGAACGTGATCTTCGAGAGCCGGCCGGAGTTCTACGTCACCGCGAACGTCTACGTCCCCACTCGGGGAGCCGGCCCATATCCCGCGTTGCTGAGCCCCTGCGGTCACTCGCACAACGGCAAGGCGTACGAGGGGTATCAGCGCGCGTACATCTCGGCGGCGAAGCAGGGATACGTCGTCCTTGCGTTCGATCCGATCTCGCAGGGCGAGCGGCTACAGATACTCGATGAGTCCGGCGGCTCCGTCATCGGAATCGGGACCGGCGAGCATTGCCACCAGGGGAACCAGGGGTATCTCATCGGCCTCAACCTGGCGCAGATTCGCATAGGGGACGCTATGCGGTGCCTGGACTACCTGGAGTCCCGCGAGGACGTGGACGCCACGCGGTTCGGCGTGATGGGCAACTCCGGCGGCGGCACGGTGACGACGTATCTGTGCGCGGTCGATCCGCGCGTCGCGGTGGGGTCGCCCAACTGCTACATCACCACGCTACGCCGCCGGTTCCTCTCGCGCGTCACCGCGGACCCCGAGCAGAACTTCATCCCGCAGATCGCCCGTGGAATCGACCACTCGGACCTGCTGTCCGTCATGGCCCCGCGGCCCGTGCAGATCGGCGCGGCGATTCGTGATTTCTTCCCCATCGAGGGAGCCCGGGAAGCGCACAAGGAGTTGGAGCGCGCATACGCCGCCGTGGACGCGCCGGATGCCGTAGAGATCGTAGAGGTGGACGAGCAACACGGCTTCACGCTCGGACTCCGCGAAGCGATGATCCGGTGGATGAACCTGCACCTACAGCATCCGACGCCGGACTACACAGAACCCGAGATCGGCGTGGAAGAGGACGCAGCCCTGCAGTGCACGGAGACAGGGCAGGTACTGACGTCGCTCGGCGGCACGACGGTGTTCGACATCTACCGAGAAGCCGCGACGGCGCGCATCTCACCGGCTGCGAGCCTTGGGGACGCCGGGGCGGTGGACGGGCACCGCGACGCGACGCTCGCCTCCGTGCAGGGACTCCTCGGGTGGGAACGGCCGGAAGGGCCGCTTCACGCGCAGACGTTGGAGACGCGCTCCGAGGACGGGTTACGCGTCGAGAAGGTCGTCTTCACGTCGGAGGCGGGCATCCACGTGCCGACGTTGGTTGTCCGAGCCGACGGCCACGAGGGCCGCTTACCGGCCGTCGTCTATGTGCATGAGGACGGCAAGTCGGCCGACATGGACAGCGTGCGTCGTCTCGCGCGCAACGGCGCCGTAGTCATCGCCATCGACCCACGTGGCATGGGCGAGACTAAGTCACGGCACGACCATCGTGGGGACTACTACGCGCGCTACGGCGTCGAGACAGACCTGACGTACACGAGCTTCATGATCGGTCTGCCGCTGCTCGGGCTGCGGGCGCGAGACATCGTGCGCGCCGTGGACTACGCCGTCTCGCGGGACGATGTCGATCCGTCCGACGTCTCGCTGCTTGGGGTGGGGCTCGGCGCGGCGATGGCCCTGCACGCCGCGCTGCTCGACGTTCGTGTGTCGGCGGTCACCGCGCGCCGCTCGCTCATCTCCTACAAGTCGTTGGCGCTGAACGAGCTGTACGACTGTCACGTGAACGTGATGGTCCCCGGGGTCATCGGGCGGTACGACCTGTCCGACCTCGTGGCCGGCATCGCGCCGCGTCCCGTTCGGCTAGCGGAGACGCTCGACCACATGAAGACGCCTGCCGACACCAAGGCGATCGAGGCGGAATACGCCATGTGCCGTGCGGCATACTCCGCCCTCGGCGCCGAAGGGGTGTTGCATCTGCAATGAGTGTCGTCACCGGCCGGAGCGTAGCCTTCGCGCTCGCGGCGACGGATACCTGCGCACGTCACCGGAACTTCGCGGGCGGCTCCTCGGTGAGCGCCGCGAACGTCGCGTACTCCGCGCGGTGAGCCTGTAACTCCGGCGAGTCGTGCAGGTTGTCCTCGCGGTGCGGTCGCGGGTCGCCCTTGCGGCTGTAGTGGGCGCCCCACAGGAACCGACGGCATGCTCGCGACGGGGCCCGAGCGGCGTGCCAGAGCGCCGTGTCGAAGATCACGACGGATCCGGGCGGGCACGTAAGAACCCCCTGCCCGTCCCATTCCACCCCTCGGTCCTGGCGCGGGGCTTCCCACGGGTCCGTGACGGCGCGCGGATGCACGAGCAGTTCCCCCGTTGTCTCGTTCGACCCGTGCACGTAGACGTTCCCAAGCACGCGCTCAACCTGGCTCCCGTAGTCGTCGGGCTTTGGGCTCCACTCGTTGTAGCGGTCGCCGTTCAGGTGGACGTGCCATCCGCAGAACTGCCGGGTCTCGTCGGCGAGAAGCGCGCCGCTGTGCGCCAGACACACTTCGTCTTCGAGGACTTCGGCAATGACGGAGACGATGTCCGGGCGGTCGTAGAACTGCGCCATGTCGGGCGCGTATTTCAGGAGGGGGTGGAAGACGCTGCCGAACACGCCTCCCATGGTGTCCCGTTCGTCCCGCCTCCACGCGTCGACGAGAATCGCCTCGATTTCGGCGCATTCCTGCGCGGAATACGCCGCCTCGATCACGCAGTATCCGCGCTCGTAGACCTGTGCCGCGAGTTCGGTCATTCGGCCGCGGCCTCGCGTGCGGCCACCATCTCGTCGTAGACCTGCTTCGGCGACGCGAAGCGCACGCCGACGTCCTTCGCGCGCTCGATGAAGTCGCCCAACCACTTGCCCTTCGTCGCGTGGAACATCTCCGCGGTGAACGTGCCGTGGTCGTGACTACATAGGTTCCACACCCAGTCGTTCGCCGCGACCTCTTCCACCGTCGCGAACAGGTAGTCCTGGTACGTGTCGCCATGCCGACGGTCGTCGAATCGGTCCCAGTAGAAGTCGTCCTGATAGCCCTGGATGCCCAGTTCCAGGATGTCCGGGTAGCCCTGCTGCTCGTAGAAGTACGGCTGTTGAGTGAACGGGACGGGCTGGCAGTCGCGGAAGTCGCGCGCGTTCGTGCGCGCCCAACGGATGCCGTTCTCGTGGAGCACGCGGAGGATGTCCTCGCGATCCGCCAATCCACGGTAGTAGCCCCACGGCCCCGTAAGGCCCTCGCACTCGACACCGAGCAGATCGCGGATGACCTGCTGCGTCTTCGCAATCTCGACCTCAAGTTCTCCCAACGCCCCGCCCGGCATGAAATACGTCTGCGCGCCGCCGTGCACCTCCTTGCCGTCGCGCGGGTCCATGTAGATGGACTTGAGGAGCATGTGGCTGTACGTGTGCTGACCGATCGTCAGCAGCGGGTCGTCCACGTGGCGGAGGATGTCGTCCACGCGCGCCTCGACTGTCGTACCGACGAGGTAGATGGACCACGGCACGTCGAACCGCGTGTGGAGTTCGGCGGCTCCGTCGAGGAAGCCCGCCGTGCTGTCCGATGCCGACTCAACGTCGTAGCCGAGAAGGACTGTGCCGCTCATCTGCTCAAATCCCGTCGTCCTGGGAGGGTGGTCGCTTGGGTGACGCCGCCAACGTTCCCGGGTCGCGTGGACTCGGGGTACAGGTGCGGGCGTCGCTGCATCCAGTTCACGTCGCGGAAGCACGCGCCGTTCCACGTGCGGTAGCCGTCGTCAATCTCGACCGTGGCGATCACGAAGTCGCGGTCGCCCTCGTTCCAGGCGAGGACATCGCCCTTCCGGTCGACCACGCAGCTTCCGTGTGTCTCGTTGCGCGCGACGACCATGCAAAGCTGCGTGTCCATCGCGTGCGTGCGCATGATCGCCTTCCACCGCTCCTCGCTGAAGTGCGGCGACCCAACGGTCCAACGGTCGGCCCGGTGATCGCCCATGATGGGCAGGAGGAGGAAGTCGGCGCCGTTGAGCCCGACCATTCGCGACGACTCGGCCGCTGACGAGTCCATGCAGATGTTGCAGCCGATGCGGCCGATGTCCGTGTCGAACACCGGGAAGTCGTCGCCGGCCAGGAGGCCGTTCTCGTCCTCACCCCCGACGGCGAGATGCACCTTGCGGTAGACGCCTTCGACGTCGCCGTCCGGGCCGTAGAGCACTGCGCTGTTGAAGACCGCGTCGCCGTCACGTTCGTACATTCCGAGAAGGAGATGCAGGCCGTGTCGCTTGGCAAGGTCGGCGAAGGGAGCAGCTTCCGGGGAGTCCGTCGTGACCCCCAGATCGATGGGGCTGTCGTCGATGTGCCAGTGCAACGCGATCTCGGGCAGGACGATGAGGTCCGGCTGCTCGGCCGCGGCCGCCTCGCATAGCGGCAAGTAGTAGTCGATGTTGTCCTGCGCCTCGCGGAACGGCCCACGCCGGCCCCGGACCTTGCCCGTGACGAGGGCCACCTTCACCGGCGGCTTCGGCTCGGGACGCGTCGCGGTCTCGACGCGCGGGGGCTGCCACGTCACTGTGCCGGTCGTCGACCATCGGAACAGCATGCGGACGCTGAACCCCGTCGAGCCCTCGGGAGCGGTGACGACGCGCGAGAAGGCTATCGCTCCACCGTCGCGGAACTCCGGCATCAGGTACTCCCAGTGGCGGCCGTCTTGGCCTGCCCACTCGACGAAGCACCGCAGAGAGTCGGCCGGCTCGTGCGTACCCGTTGTGCGGGCGTCGCAGGCGACAAGGTAGGTCGCGCCCGGCTGCGTGTCCTCGTACCGGACGTTCCAGCCTCCGACGCACGTCCGCGTGCCATTCGCCGCGGTGACGCACGCGTCGCCCTGCCGTTCCAGGACGGGCGCGGCCTTAGGGTGCGGGCTCCAGGGCTCGACCGCTGCGGCGTTCAGTTGTGACATGGTCCTCCTCCTCGAGCGGGCGTTGGGCGCCGCGGCATGCTATTGCCGTGCTGCCGCTGTACACAAGCTGGCCCTCCGCGCGCTCCCGACGGGCCAGCATTGCTGTGGGCGCTGTGGGCGCCTACCGCTCGAGCGCCGGTCCTACCACATGGTGGAACGCATCAAGCCGGCAAGCATCCCGATAATGCCTCCGACCATGACCGCGACGACCTTGAGCCCGCGCTCGATGCTGAGTGTGCGACCGAGGAGCACTGCCATGGACTCCTCGAGCGCCGCCATCCGCGCGCTCTGCTCCGCGAAATGGCTGGAGGCCTGCGCGACGAACGCCGCCTCAGCGCCGGTGAGCCCAGATGGGCCACCGGCGTTTCCGACCCCGTCGGGCGCGTACCGGACCATGGTGATCCGCTTCTGTCCCAGGATGGCGCCAGCGCGGATCAGTACGTTGCTCGCGCTCGCCCCGACGCGTGTCTGACCGCCCGTCCGGTCAGACACGGATGCCGCCTCTACCTGTAGGCGCAGACCAGCGTCAACTGCGGGGGTCGCGCTACTCCAATCGCGATCGCGCGCGCCTTGAGCCGTTCGTACTCCGCGGAGACATCGGGCGGCGCGCCGTCGGGATACGCGTCGGCCATGACGGACCCGGCCCTACCCGCGAACCCGTCGGTTCCCTTCTCCACCGGGGCATCGTCGTGTGGCGCGTCGAACGCGTGCAGGACACCCAAACCTGCGCCCGCGAGGAAGCCGTTGATCTCGTCGCGCGTGTACGTCGCTCGGTGGTATTCGCCCATGCCCACGTGCAGCCGCGCGATCATCGCGTGCAGGTCGCGTTGGGTCTGCTGTGGCGGAGTGAGGTCGTCGGCGTACATCTCGCTGATGATGACGACACCGTTGGGATTCGCTATGCGACGCAGATCGCGGAGGATGTCACCGACACCCTCTAGGTGGTGGAGGGCATTGGATATCGAGATGGTGTCGAAGCCATGATCGCCGCGCAGATAGTCGCCGATCGCGGACGCCACGAACGAGACGTCGTCGCCCTCGATGTTTCCGAGGAACTCCTCCCGTTTATCAACGATGTCGAGGCCGGTGACCCCACGGTATGAGGCGAGGCCGTCAACCAGCCGACGCGCGAAGGCGCCACCACCACAGGCAATGTCGAGGACGGCTCCGCCAGCCCGGGTCCGCAGGAAGTCTTCGAGCGCAGTCATGTGCGTCCTTACTCTCGTTCAGTCGGGAGGTGTGGCTGATGCGTCGGCGCCATGCGGCCAAGGTGTACCATCCATCGCGGACAATCGCGAGGTCCCGACCCGCATGCCGCCGGCAACCGGCGCTGGTACCGCGCCATCACCGTCCCCACACGCTGCCGGTTTTGCGAGCGGGCGGCACGGCCGAGCGCAGTTCGAAGAGGCCGACGGACGACGGCCCACGCGGCGACCGGTCGATGTCGTGGCGCTCCCGCCCGCCAAGCCAACGCAAATCCTCCTTCTGTCGCACAATGCGACGCCACGACACCGGTCGCATCGGTCGCCGCAGCCGGTTCAACGCGACGCCCCGAGCCCTGCGGCCGCCCATAGGGCGCGGTCTGGCCTCCCGTCGCCGCGCACAATCAGCGCATTTGGCATGTCTGATGCATTGCCTCCGGCGTGGCGCACCGGCGGTGACGGGTCGGAGGCATCCACAGACGGACCGGCCGCCTGAAGGGCGAGGTAGGGGAAGCAGCATGATGTTGGTTCAGGTCGGCGCACTCATGAGAATCGCTGCCAGCGATAGTGGACAGGCCGGCCAGATCTGGCGACGATGGCAGGCGGAGATCCCCGCGGCCGCAGAGGCCCGACCCACCTCGACGCTGCCTGAGCCCAGGCGCGCTCGTTCCGCGGACCACCGATCTTGGCTAGAGCCTCGGTTCCGGGTAGTTACGGGCAGCGCCTGTAGACTGCCGCTATACATCCGTAGACAATGCGCGAGGCAGACACGTGGGATCCGCATCGGCGGAAGGGCGTTGCATACCAGTGCAGCACGAGCTGGACAGTGTCGGGTCGCAGCGGTCTGCATCCAGGGCCGACGCGGTATTCCGCGCGGTGTCGGAGGGGGTCGCGACGTTCGCCGCCGATGACCTCGTCATTACGTCGGTGAACCCGAGCGTTACGCAGATCTTTGGGTACGAAGCCGAGGCCCTACTCGGGCAGCCCATATCGACGCTGCTGGACTCGGACGGCGGCGATGGACCCGGCGCGGTCGATACCCACGCGCTCGACCTCAGGGGCAAGCGCGTCGACGGGACCTCGTTCCGGTTGGAGATGACTATCGTCGCGGCGGATGTCCAGTCTGACCCCTTCTATGTCGCCACCTTCCGCGACGTCACAGAACGCCGAGAAGTTGAGCGCATGAAGGATGAGTTCATCGCGAATCTCACGCACGAGCTACACACGCCGCTCGCGGCCATCGTTGGAGCGCTCGACATGCTCACAATGGGCGTTGCCCGAGACCTCAGCGAAGAGGCAAAGCGCATCACCGAAATCGGCGCCCGCAACAGCAGGCGTCTCATGCGCCTCGTGAACGACATCCTGGACCACACCAGACCGGGGCCTGGCACACTAACGCTCGACATGCGACCGCACGGCATCGCTGAGATCGTTAGGGAGGCCGTCCACGCGAACCAGCCACACGCCGACCGATTCGGCGTGAGCCTGGGGCTGGCCGACGCGGCGGCCGACGTGTCGGTGTTCGTCGATCGCGACCGGCTCATGCAGGTGATGGCGGATCTGCTTACCAACGCCGCGAAGTTCTCGCCCGAAGGCGGAACCGTCACGGTCGACGTGACGCGCGGTGACGCGGATGTCGAAGTGTCGGTCAGCGACCACGGGGCGGGCATCCCCGTCGAATCACAGGGCCGCGTGTTCGACCAGTTCTACCAGGTCGACTCCTCCTCCACGCGCGGACGCGGCGGCTCCGGCTTGGGCCTGAGCATCTGCAAGGCGCTGGTCGAGCAGTTCAGGGGTCAGATCACTCTGGATTCTCGTGTGGCCGCGGGGACAACCGTGCGCGTCACGCTCCCCGAACACGACGCCGACACACCGGGCGCCGCGTAGGCGATCACCATGGATGGAGAAGCCACCGTCGCGTGGCCGAGCCTTGTACGACTCCACCGACTCGAGACTGGGGAGACCGAATATGTCACTCAACGTCCTGCTCATAGAAGACGAGCCAGACGTCCAGATGGTCGCCAGCCTGGCGCTCGGCACCCTCGGCGGCCATACCGTCACCGTCGCTGATGATGGGCTGCGCGGCCTGGAACTCGCGCGAACAGAACGCCCCGACGTCATCCTGTTGGACGTGATGATGCCGCGCATGGACGGCCATGAGGTTCTGCGGCTCTTGAAGGCAAGCGACACGACCGCCACGATCCCCGTCATCTTCCTGAGCGCCAAGGCCCAGCAGAAGGATATCGACGCCGGGTTGGCATTGGGCGCCGACGGATACCTGACCAAGCCGTTCGACAGCATCGCGCTGAGCGAGCAGGTGCAGGAGATCGTGCGCAGGGCGAGCGCGCCGCCACACGTCGCGTGCCGAGCGGACGCCGCCTGCTGATCCGACCTCGCGGCGTCCCAGCGGAACGGCACAGAACGACGCGCGGGATCAACGCGGCCGCCTGGGCCGTGTCTCGCCCTCAGCCGGTCTGGTAGACGAATACGACATCGTCCGAAGCCGGTCGCTCGCCTCCGGTCGACTCGTAAAGCCGCATCGCGGCGACGTTGGTCTCGTTCGATATCACGAACAGTTCGCCGAATGCACGCTCCCGACAGGTTTCCAGCATCGCCCCAGTGAGGGCGGTCGCGACTCCCATCCGTCGGAACTCCGGCAGGACGTCGACCTCGTGTAGGTACAGCATCGCGCCCCGGGCATCTATCCGAGGCAGCGCGTGCGCAAGCGCGAACCCGGCCGGGCGAGCGTCGACGTGCGCGAGCAGCAAGTACGCCCCGGGGTCTTCGAGAAAGGCCCGGATCGCGCCGTCGTCTAGGTCGGGATGCCCTGTGAAGACGTGCGAGGCGCGCCGCACCGCGTCGACACCGCCCTCCCCTAGGCGAGCCACGGACACCGACGGAGTCATGTTGCTGCGCACCACGTCTGTCACTGTGACGCAGACAACCAGGGGTCGTCGATTCGAGAGCCCCACTGACGGACCTGGGCCTGCAACTCACGCACGAGGCGCGGTTCACGATCCGAAACGTCGGCGAGTTGGTACGGGTCGGTGGCATGGTCGTGCAGGATGGCGTTCTCGGCGCCGTCGGCTCCGCGGTCGATGACGAACGTGTGGGAATGCGTCATGACCCCGCGGCGGCCGATCTCCGTTCGTCCGGGCGGCGATGTGTAGTACAGCGCCGACGTCGGCCGCTCATACGGCGCGCCGAGCAAAGCGGGGGACGAGTCAGAGCCCTGAACGTCGTCCGGGATACGGTCTGCCTCGCCGACCAGGCCGAGCAGCGTGGGCATCAGGTCCGGCGTCCCGATGAGAAGGTCGTCCTCACCGGTTGCGACGCGCCCCGGCCACCGGATCATCATGGGCACACGGAACGACTCGTCGTACCAGACGTCCTTACCGATCAGGCCGTGCGATCCGAGCATGTCTCCGTGGTCCGACGTGAACACAACGATCGTGTTCTCGCTCAGCCCGGCATCGTCGAGCGCGGCGAGTAGCCTGCCGAACTGCTCGTCAACGCCGGTGACCGCGGCGAAGTACTGCTGCAGCGTGGCTCTCGCTCGTGCCTCTCCGCCGATCGCGTCGGGATCGAAGTTCTCCCGGTTCGCCAACTCCGGCAGCTTCATCCCCTCGTAGGGACGCAGGTACTCGTCGGGCACAGCGGCGTACGGCGGATGAGGAGGATTGTGCGACATGATGAGCGAGAAGGGCTTGGTCGGATCCCGGTGCGCGTCGTTGTCGTTGCGGATGTACGCGATCGCGGTGTCTGTCTCGTGTTTCACCGACCACTCGTCGACGTCGATCCTCTCGCCCACCGCGGCGTCGGTCTGCCAGTAGTGCGGCTTCATGTGCCTATCACAGCACCCATACGTGTGCCAGAAGTCGAAGTGGTGTCTCCGTTCCACGGGCGTGTAGGTGTCCCAGATGACACCGTTGCCCCGCGGGCCCTCGGTGTAGGCGTTGTGCTCTTCGGTGGGCGGATCGAGGTGCCACTTGCCGATGTAGCCCTGGTCGTATCCGGCGGCGTGCAGCGCGTCGGACAGGCACACGTCCTCCGCTCGCAGGTAGTTCGCATGCTGCACGGTATCCGAGTTGCAGTTCCCGACGACCCCGTTCGCGTGCGGGTACTTGCCCGTCAGGAGCATCGCCCGGTACGGACTACAGACCGGTCGTGTGCTCACCGCATGGGTCAGCACACAGCTCTCCTCGGCGAACCGATCCAGCGCCGGGGTCAGCACAGGATCCTCGCCAAGGAACCCAAGCGCTTGACGGCGGAACTGGTCGGCGAACACGACGAGGATGTTGGGTCGATCGTCGGGCATGGGTACACTCGCGACTCGGTGGCGTTCCGCGCGGATGGTGACGCGAGATGCGCTCTGAACGCAACGGGGCCAGGCGTTCTTGAGCGCGGCGCTACTCCGCGGCCGCGCGCTGTGCTAGGGCGATCGCGCCTAGGACACCCGACCTACTCCCCAAGCCCGGAGGCACGATGTAGCCGGCGATATCTTCCAGGATGGACGCGTGCGCGACGTACCCGTTCAGCAGTTCCTGAACGCGGCGACGGATCATCGCGAACAACTGCGCCTGCTCCATCACCCCGCCGCCCATGACGATCCGCTGCGGCGAGAGCGTGCAGATGAAGCTCACGAGCGCCTGCGCGAGGTATTCGGCCTCGAGCGTCCACGCGTCGTGGTAGACGGGCAGTTCTTCGGCGCTCTGCCCCCACCGCGCCTCGATCGCCGGCCCACTCGCTAGCCCCTCCAGACAGTCGCCGTGGTACGGGCACGAACCCTCGAACGGGTCACGCGCGATGTCCCTGGGTAGTGGGATGTGGCCCATCTCGGGATGGACCAGGCCGTGCATCAACTGCCCGTTGGCCATGCCGCCGCCACCGATGCCCGTGCCGATCGTCAGGTACAGGAACGTGTCGAGGCCCTGCGCCGCACCCCACCTCCACTCACCGAGGGCGGCGATGTTGACGTCCGTGTCGAACCCGACCGGAACTCCCAGGGCATCGGTGACCGCGCCCGCGACGTCCGTGTGCGCCCAGCCCGGCTTCGGGGTCGTCGTGATGTGGCCAAACGTCGGCGAGTGCGGGTCGGGGTCAACGGGGCCGAACGAGGCGATGCCGACAGCCGCCACATCGCCATGGCCGCGGAAGAACCCCACGACGCGCTCGAGCGTCTCGGCGGGCGTCGTAGTATCGAACCGCGCGACCTCCCGCAAGTCGTCCGGTCCCGTTCCGACCGCGCAGACGAACTTCGTCCCACCACCCTCGATGCCGCCCCACAGTTGCATCAGACTGTCCCTCGACGTGCGTGTGCTACGTTCTCAACGGCGCCGTCAGCGTGCGCTACACATTCACCACCTTCTCGACCACCGCGCCATCGGTCTGGAAGATGCGGGCGCGCCACTCCCGATCGTCCGCGCGTTCCACGATCGGGCCCTGAATCCACGTCGTCCGGTAGTCGATGAAGAACGGCTCATCGTAGGCGACCTCGATGCGCTCGCCATTCCGCCAGTACTCGACGCGATCCACCTTCTCGGGATACAGACTCGCCAGTCGCACCCACCGCTTCCCGTCCAGCGTGATGTCCGGCTCGAACCCTTGGAAGTAGTACTCGTCGCCAGCGTCCAACGGCGGCAGGTCGATGCCGATTCCGGCCGCCATGCGGCGCGCGAAGTAGACGTCCTCGCCCGGCGTGATCGACCAGTCGGCCGGGGGCTCCTGCTTCGTCAGGTTGTTGTAGTAGCCCCACGACGTCCGCGTGTGGTACGCGACGCCCAGCCGGCTGCAGCACGGCGAGTCCTCGTTGCACACGATCGGGCGTCCGAGTTCGTAGGACTTCGCCGTCCGCACTAGGTCGTAGTATCGCTGCCGTGAGCAGCCGTTGCCGTGGATGAGGATGACGTCGCTCGCGTCGGCGACTTCCCGGTTCGCGTACCCGCCCGTGCCGCTGCACCCGACGAGCATCCCGCCCGACTCGCGCCGGGCCATGTCCATGAGATACGTGATGCCTTCGACGGACTGCACGATCGGATGGTTCGAGAAGCCGTTGAGGTTGTGCTCGTTGGCAACCTCGATGATGACGTTGGTATACCCACCGTCCCGAAGGAACCTCGAGGCCGTGGCGACCGCGTTGCGTACCGCCCGGCCGTCGCGCAACCGCGGCCCCTGGGACGCGTACAGGAAGCTGACGATGGCGACCATCCCGGCGGCGTCCGCTCCGCGTATCAGCCGGTCCAGGCGGCCCGCGTACCCGGAGTCGAAGGAGCGCCCGTCGGCGCCGAAGGGGTTGTTGTCGATCGTGCGCCAGTCGTCGATGGTGAACACGGGGCCGCCGCCCTGCAAGCCCACCGTGAAGGCCCGCAGACCGTGGGCGTGCCACTCCGGGAGCGCGGCGACGAGACGATCCGTGTTCGCCTCCGCGTCCCATTCGTCGTGGCCGAATCGCGCGAACCGATCGGGCTGCGCGCGATCGTCGAACACTCCTTGAATGAACCGCGCGTTCATCAGGAGCCCGTGCGCCGCGGGGTCGCTGCCGCCAATCTCCGCGTACGTGGGCGTGCCGTTGATCAGGAACGCGCCGCCTCGAACGTCGATGGATGTCACGTCCTCGCCTTTCGTTCCGCCGCGTGCGGCTTGCGCGCCACGAACTGGATCTCCGTCCCACACCCGAGAAGCGACGCGTCCTCGCGCAGCCGTTCCCCCAGGGCGACGAGTTCATCCATCGGCCGTTCGGTCACGGCGGTCTCGAACATGTCACGCCGCACGATGGATGCCAGCAGGTCGGACGGGTACAGAGACTCGCACCGCCAGCCCGACTCCTCGATCACACCACGGACCTCGGACGGTGTGAACGCACGGATCGGCGCGAAGTCGCCTTCACCGGACCACCGCGCGATGCCGTCGCTGAGGACTCGCGTGGCATCTTGCCACGATTCGGCGCGTCGGCCGTCACGCAGCGCCGCGTATCGGTTCTCCACATCGCCGATGAGAACCCCACCAGGGCCGGTGACGCGCAGAATCTCGCGAAGGGCGCGCGCCGCGTCATGGCAGTGGGAGAGCGGGTCGCCGAGGGCCAACACGATGGGCTAGGCGTCGGTTGCGTACCGGCTGAGATCGCAGATGTCGCCAGCTTCCACGGCGGCGAGCTCGGTCAGACCGGCGGCCGCGATCTTCTCGCGCGCCCGCGCCAGATACCCCGGCGCGATGTCGACCATCGTGACGCGATGGCCGGCTTCCGCGAGCCGAATCGCCCACACGCCCGTACCGCCTCCGAGGTCGAGGATCGGCGTTCCGCGATCGGGCGGCGGCAGGAGGTGCTCGATGAGACGCCACAGCGGCGCGCGCGTTTCAGCGCCACGGGGAAGCGGAATGGCCCCGACTCTTTGCGCGTATCGTACGCTCGCGCGTCTTCGAGCGTCTCCGTGACCCAGAGGCCTTGCGGCACGGCGCGGCCCTCGCGGTCGTCTGCCGCCTATCAGTAGGACGCGTCGATGCAGTAGATCGTCGCGCGCGTCCCGAGTACGGTCAGTCGGTACGTCTCCGTGTATCGCAGCCGGCGGCGGCCCCGGAGGATGTCGCGCAGGAGTTCCGACTGCGACGTCAGCAGCACCATGCGGCCTCCCGGCTCCAGCACCCGGTCGGCTTCCCGCAGGAACCGCGTGTAGAGTGCGCGTAGATCCTCGGGCTCGCTGTGCTGCTTCCCAAACGGCAGGTTGCTCGCGATCCGCGAGACCGTCCCGTCGGGGACGGGCAGATGCGTCGCATCCCACCGCGTCAGGGAAACGGGACGCCGCACGCTCAGGAGGTTGTCGCGCGCGGCGGCGAGGGCCCCCGCGTCGGCGTCTCCCCCGCTCGCGATCAGGTACGGCATGCAGTACGCGCGTTCGATCAGGATCGTGCCCGCGCCACACATCGGGTCGAGGAATATGTCGTTCGGCTCCGGGTTAGTGAGCCACGCCATGCTGCACGCGATGGTAGGTTTGAGCGAGGCCCCGATGTGGGCAACCTTGTACGTCCGGTGCCGCATGCGCCTGTCGGACAGCCGCACGCCCGCGAGAATGTACTCGTCGTCCTGGAGCACCCAGATCTCGAGGTGAGAGTCGTCCTCGACCTCTTTCCACCGTGGGAACATAGCCTGCACGGCGTCCGCCGCCGTGCGCTGCACGTCCGCGCGACGGTAGGCCAGGTCGCCGCCCGGCCGCTGGGACACGACGCGGAACGTAATGCGCTTCACGTCCTTGCGCTTCAGCGCGCGCGCCGCGCCGACCGCCTCGTGCCAGTGCGGTGACGCCGCCAGGCGTCGGGCGACGTCGTGTTTGCCCTTGCGCTCGCGAGAAACGGTCCCGTCGGCAATGTAGGCGTACACGTCTTCCGTCGTGCCGAGCCGCAACAGCGGAGCCTGTTCACCCGAATACGTGAAGCGCACAATGCCGCCACGGGCGCGGGTCACGACGGCATCCGGCAGCGCGTACTCCACCTCGCGCGCCGTGATGCTCTCCAGCCCTTGCGTCGTGAACGCGTAATACTCCATGCGTTGGCGGTCTTCCAGGGCCGATGCCGGTAGGTCCTATGAGAACATCGCGTCCAGCGCGGTCCGAGCGCGTGCGAGACCGTCGACGACCGGCTCGACCCCCTTGGCGTCGAGTCCCAGGTAGATCAGCATGATCTCTTCGTCGTAGCCGACGCGAGCAATGGCGTCGCATACGGCGGGTAGGTCCATCTCGGGCGCCCAAAACGGCTCGCCCTCACCACCCGGATCCACGCCACAGTTGAAGTAGACGTTGCACAGGCGTCCCGCCAGCGCCCCAAGCGCCTCGACCGGGGAATCCCCCGCGCGGTGGAAATGGTAGCCGCTGTAGTAGAATCCGAGGGCCGACGACGGTATCGCGTCGAGAATGTGCGTCACGCGTGCGAGGCTATAGCCGATGGAACCCTCGTGCGCGTACAGCCCGAGTCGCACGTCGGCGCCTTCGGCCTGCCGCGCGAGATTCGCCAGCCGGTCGATGCACTGCGACATGCTCTCGTCCGATGCCTTTTCCGCGCCACCACTGGGGATGCTGACCATCGGGATGGCAAGGCGTCCGGCCGTCTCGACCAGGTCCGCCAAGCGTTCCCGGCCTCCGGGAACCATGATGTCGTCGGTGCTGAGGAGCGAGCGGAACTTCACGCCATGCGCGCCCTGGAGTTCGGCGGCCGCGCTCGCGGAAAGCCCATCGAGATGCCCGATCGCCAGTTCCACAGCCGTAAAGCCGGCCTCCGGCAGCGCAGGCAGGATCTCGGCCAGGGGGTACCCCTGGAGTGGCATCGTGCTCGCGCAGTAGCTTCTGTCCACGCTGCGTCCTCCAATGTCGGTTCGCCTGGTGTCGGGGTTCAACCGTAGCGCCCGACATCGCACAGCGTCAGGTCGATCTCGGGAGCCTCGTGGGCGACCAACTGTGAGACCAGTTTCCCGGTGATCGGGCCCAACGCGAGGCCTATCGTCGAATGCCCCGCCGCGACGGTGAGATTGTCGTAGCCACTCGCGCGCCCGATGAACGGCAGGCCGTCCGGCGAGCACGGCCGAAGGCCTCGCCAGATCTCGACCAGTTCCATGTCCGCGGTGGCGCCATCGGCGAGGTACGGGGGGACGCCGTCCACGATAGCCTGCACGCGCCGCATGTTCACGGACAGGTCCATGCCCGCGAGTTCCAACGTCCCCGCCAATCGCAACGTGTCGCCCATCGGCGTCACGGCGACGCGCGTCTCGGTGAGAAGCAGTGGGATGGACGGCGCCTTCTCTGGCCGACGCACCGTCACGCTGTACCCCTTGGCGGCCTGTATGGGTAGTCGCAACCCTAGCGGTCCGACGATCTCCGGAGACCACGCGCCACCCGCGAGTACGATCTCTCGCGCCTGGAACCCGCCGTGTGTCGTGGTCACCACGCCCACGGCGCCGCCAGATCGCTCGAGGCCGAGCACCTCGACGCCTTCGTGCACCCTCGCGCCGTTCTCGCGGATATGCCGACCGACGGCCCGCACGAAGGAGGCCGGCTCCATGTGCGCGTCCTGTGGGTGGTACACACCTCCGATGACGTTCGAGGACAGGGCGGGCTCACGCGCGTGGATCGCGTCGTCGTCAAGCTCCTCGTACTCGATCCCGACCTCAGCCGTCACACGCGCCTCCTCGACGGCGGCAGCGAGCTTCTTCGGCTGCGTGAACGCCATCAGCAACCCGCGCTGCTCGAAATGGCAGTCCGCCTCTGTCTCGTCGATGATCTCGGGGAAGAGGCCGAGGCTGGCGAATTGCAGGTCGCGGATGGCGGGCATGGCCGCGCGCACGCGGCTGTGCGTCGCCGCCTTGCGGAAGAGCCACAGCCAGCGCGCGAAGTCGCGATCGAGCCGCGGACGGATGTAGAACGGGCTGTCGGGCCGCGTGAGCCAACGGAGTCCCTGCGCGAAGACCCCAGGCTCCGCCAGCGGCACGACATGGCTGACCGCGATGAGCCCCGCGTTGCCGTAGGATGCGCCCGAGCAGATAGCGCCCTTCTCGATGAGCGTGACATCGCGGCCCTGTTTGAGCAGGTAGTACGCCGCGCACACGCCCACGACGCCGCCGCCGATGATGAGGACGTCCGTGGAATGGTCGCCGACCTGTCCCGCCATTCGTACAGCCTCGCGGTTTCGGGTCCATGCCGACTCCTGCTGAGCGCCGATTGTATGGCGCCCGCCTGCCGCGCGCCACGGGCGCTGATATGCTGGCGCTTCCGCGCGAATATCACAGGCGCGGACGTGGCTCGGCCACTCGTGCGGCCGACCTCCGCAGGTGCCCGCTCACATCGTCGAGCCCGGAGCCGCGACGGGAGCTGGAACGGGCGAGGACGAGACACGTCTCGCCGTCCGCGGAAGAGCACTCGGACAACCCGGCTGCGCGGTCACGTTCAGGCGCCGTACGCTGCCAGACCTTGTTGGCTCCCCACCCGTCGTGGACAATGCCGACGCGATCGACACCCCGGTCGCATGGGATAGGCAGGGACGTGGTGAGACCGCCCTGCCGAATGCCCGCTCTTCTGAGTGGCGCAGCTATCGCGTGAGTGGCGCAGCTATCGCGCTTTGCACACTCGTGGTGTCTGGCTTGGTCCCGGCCCACGCGGGAATAGACCGAGACACTCTCGCTGTCTGGCTGCTCAACGAAGGCGAGGGCACCACAGTGCACGACGCGTCGGGAAAGGGCCATGACGGGACGTTCGAGGGCTCGCTCAGTTGGACAGAAGCCGCGTTCGGCGGCGGCCTGGTGTTCCCTGGCGACGGGATAGGCTATGTCATTGTGGACTCGACCGACGATCTGGTGCTCGAGGAACTCACCGTCGAGCCATGGGTGAAGGTGGAAGAGTCGACTGCGAAGTGGCAAGGGATCAGCTGGAAGCAGCAAGCGGGTTGCGCGAACCGCAACTACGGCATTTGGGCGCAGGCCGACCAGAGCGTGCTGCACGCGCGGATCGGCTTCGGGGGCGGATGCGACTTCCAAGCCGACGGAACGACCGTCATCACCGACAATCAGTGGCGTCACCTCGCGTTCACATACGACGGCGTCGTGGGCCGCCTCCATGTGGCTCCCTCGAGACGGAGCAGCCGTACGCGAGTCCGCCGTGTCAGAGTGGGGATCCCATCACCGTAGGCGTGCCGAGCTTCGCCCGCACAGCGGACGAGATCCAGGAAGCCGTGCGCGTGGGCCTGGACGCCCTCCCCGGGGTAGAGTCCCTTGGTAAGGGGACGCCGACCCGGGCAAGCCTTAAGTCGTCTTCGTAGACCACGATCACGGATCGGCGCCGCGCGCGGTCAGGATGAAGGCGGCCGGCGGCCGCGCCATGTCTCGACGTGAGATCCGGCACGAGGAGGCGACAGGAAGCCATGCGGGCGAGGCTGTTCGGGCCCAGCCAAGGCGACGTCTGGACGCAGTTTGCAGACGCAGTCGACGGCGACTTCACCGACGGGGGATTCTTCCGACCCGACGTCGTCCATGCGAAGGTCGGCGAATGGACGGTCACGCTGGACACGTACACCACAGGCGGCGAAGCCCAGGCCGCAGGCGGCGGAGCCCAGAGGACCTTCACGAGAATGCGGGCTCCGTACCTTAACAGCGACGGGTTCGGGTTCGCCGTCTGCCGCGCGGGACTGTTCACTCCGCTCGGCCGGCTCCTCGGCGCGCAGGACATCGAGGTGGGCGACGCCCAGTTCGACCGCGACTTCGTCATCAAAGGGAACGACGAAGCGAAGGTCCGAGCGCTCTTCCCGAACGACCGCATCAGGAATCTTATCCGCGCGCAGCGGTCCATCCGTTTCGAGGTTAAGGATGACGAGGGGTGGTTCCGGCAGAAGTTCCCGGACGGCGTGGATGAGCTGTACTTCTCGGCGGCAGGGATCATCAAGGATCTCAGTCGACTTCGACTGCTCTTCGACCTCTTCGCGGAGACGCTCAATCAGCTCTGCCACATCGACTCGGCATACGAGGACGACCCGGAACTGATATTGTGACGCCGGATGAGCCGTGGCGGCCCGATGGCTGACGTGGGCCATCCGTCCACGTGGCCCAGGCCGGGAGCGCCTACACTGTACGGAGCGGAGAGTTCACGAACCGGGCTACCGATGGGATGGCGGCATGGATACAGTCGGCATGGTGTTCGGAATCATCGGCTTCACCTTCGCGCTCGCAGCGCTCGCGAACGCCAACAGCGCCCTGGCGAAGGTGCGCGAACTGCGACAGGAGTTGGCGGACCACGTCCCCGAACTGTCCCAGTCAGAGTAGGCCTGACGCGGCTCGTGGACAGAGAATGGCGCCGTCGCGGTGGTCGCGGTGGTCGCGGACTGTAGCAGTGCCAGAAGAGTTCTGATTGCTTACGTGGGCGACGGGGGCGCGTTGCGTGCAGGTGGCGCTTGACGACATCACACTATGCTACGACGGCGCTGCGCCCCTCCTCTCGGGGGTGCGTCTCACGATCGGCAGCGGGGAGTTCGTGCTGATCCGCGGCCCGTCGGGCGTCGGCAAGTCCAGCCTGCTGCGCCTTCTCAACGGCCTGCAGGAACCCACGTCGGGACGGGTGGTCGTCGACGGCCGCGAGCTGGCCTCCATCGACATCACCGATCACCGCCGACGCGTGGGATACGTGCAGCAGACGCCGGTGATGGTGTCGGGAAGCGTCGAGGACAACCTGCTGCTGGCGTTCCGTTACCGCTCGGGGAGGGGCCAGACGCCGCCCACCCAGGATACGCTCCGCGCCACTCTCGGGCTGTACCGGCTGGCCGACGTGCCACTCGACGCCGACGCCACCGTACTGTCTGTCGGCCAGCAGCAGCGGCTGGCGCTCATCCGCGCGGTGATGACGGAGCCGGCGCTGCTTCTGTGCGACGAGCCCACATCCGCCCTGGACCCGGAGTCGCGCGAGGTCGTCGAGGACAGGCTGGAGGCGATGAACGTCGAGCAAGGCGTCGGGGTGGTCATGGTCACGCACGTCGACTACTCGCCGAAGGCCGCCGCCGTCCGGCGACTGCGCATGTCCGCGGAAGCAGGCCTGGAGGACGACGGGTGAGTGTCCTACCGATCGGTTGGGGTCAGCTCACGCTGTGTATGGCCTTCGTGGTCGTGGCGGCGGCCGCGTCGTTGGCGTTGCGGCTGCGCCTGGAGCGCGACCTGCTGTGGGGCTCGGTCAGGACCTTCGCGCAGTTGTTCCTCGTGGGCTATGTGCTGCACTTCATCTTCGATCTGCGGAACCCGGCGCTCGTCCTGCTGTACTACGTCTGGATGATCTTCTGGGCGGCCCGCGCGGTGCGGAAGCGCGTAAACGAGGACCGCGTGCGCGTGTTCGGGCCCACGTTCGTATCGATGGTCGTGAGCTATGTGCTCGTGACGGCATTCGTCACGGGCGCTATCGTCGGCGCGCGACCGTGGTATCTGCCGCAGTACTTCATCCCGCTGGGCGGCATGATCATCGGGAACTCCATGAACGCCGTGTCCATTGGGCTGGACAGGCTGTTCTCCGATCTGCGGAAGCAGCGTGCGGAGATCGAACTCGCGTTCTGCCTGGGCGCGACGTACCAGGAGGCGACAGGAGACTACCTGCGCGACGCCGTGAAGGCGGGCATGATCCCGTCGATCAACGCGTTGATGACCGTAGGGTTGGTCTCACTTCCCGGCATGATGACCGGCCAGATACTCGCCGGACAGCCCCCGTTGGAGGCGGTCCGCTACCAGATCGTGGTGATGCTGATGCTCGTGGCGTCCACGGCGATAGGGAGCGCGATCGTGATCCATCTCGTCCGTCGGATGTGCTTCACGCCAGCTCATCAGATGCGCCTCTAGCGGGGCGCCACCACGCGGCTCATGCGAACGACCAGGTCGTCGAACGAAGTCACTGCATCCGCTTTGGTCCAGAGCCCTATGCCGCCCGGCGCGGTGAACCGTTCGTCCGTCGTTTCGAGCAGCTTCTCGCCGTTCAGGTACGCGTGGATGTCCGCCCGGCGCTGAACGACTTTCAGAACGTGCCACTCGCCCGCGGCAAGGCTGATGTCCGCGTTCGCGAGCATCGTGCGATCTCCGTCCAGGACATAGTAGATCCGAAGGTTGTCCTCCAGCGGGTTGTAGCGCGCGATGTAGTAATTGTGCCTGTCCTGGGCCCGCCAGATGACGCCGCCGCCCTGGTCTATCTTCCCCGTGTGCGCCTTGAAGCGCACTTCGACCTCGCCGTCCAGGATCGACACACCGTTCGTCCAACAGACGTTGAAAGTGCCTCGCGACGTGTGGTTGGGGCTCGTCAGAGCCAACGCCCTTCCGTCGGAGGGCGCCGTCTCGTCCGCAACGACCTCCCAGGTGGCCAGGGAACCCGCCTGCCGGGTGGCCTCGACCTCCCAACCGTAGGGAAGTCCTCCCACCGGAACATCATCGAATGTCCAAGCGACCTGCTCACCGTTCCACGGCTGCTCCGTCGGCGCCGCGCCGGCCGCACGCCCGAGGCACAAGACCAGGCCGAAGCATGCGACGACGCTCGTCATCCGCTTCATGTGTGGACATCCCTTCGCTGACATGCCGCATTCACCCGCGCCTATAGTAGCTGCCGACCAGAAACGGGCCAAATGCGGCCGGCGCCTTGGGGCGGGAATGGGCGCATCGCTCAGACTCGCGCTGCCGGAACTCCATACAGAATGGCGCCGCAACGCGCGGCAGACCGCCTCGTATGTCGCCGCATTGACCCCCGCGCGCGCCCTGTGGTGTACTCGCGCCGCCATACTTCGCACACGCAGCCCACCGGAGACGCGCTCGTGCAAGCCAAGGCGCTCATCTGCAACGCCGACCGCTCCTTCGAACTCGCCGATGTGACCCTCGCCGAGCCCGGCGCCACGAACATATCGGTGCGCGCCGTGTGCAGTGGCGTGAGCATCGGCACGGAGTTCGCGGTCATCATGGGCAAGCTCAACTGGGGGCCATACCCGCTGACGACCGGTTACCAGGCGGTCGGTGTCGTTGAGCATGTCGGCGGGGACGTGGAAGGCTTCGACGTCGGCGACCGCGTCTACTACCGCGACAACAAGTCCATCACGCTGGCCGACGGTGTGAGCGTGACGACCGCAGCGGGGACGCACTGCTCCGCGGCGGTGATCGACCCCACGAGCACGCACGGCATAGCGCACGTGCCGGACGGCGTCGACGACGAAGCCGCCTGCCTCTACGTCATGCCGGCCGTCGGCCTCAACGGCGTGGACATGGCGAACCCGCGCATGGGCGATGTCGTCGTGGTCCACGGGGCTGGGCTGATTGGCCTGGGCGTCGTCGCGGCATGCAGCCATCGAGGATGCACGGTCGTCGCGATCGATATCGAGGACGCGCGCCTCGACGTAGCGCGCAAGCTCGGAGCCGATCACGTCATCAACGGCGCTCGCCAGGATGCAGCGGCCGCCGTCCGCGCAATCGCCCCTGACGGGGCCGATGCCGTGTTCGAGTCCACGGGCATCCCCGCCTGCCTCGACCCGGCGATGGCCCTGTGCCGCACGCACGGGAAGTTCGTGTACCAGGGCAACTATGGGCAGGCGCCGATCACATACAACTTCCTCGTCCCGCACGGCAAGCGTCTGACGACCTTCTACCCGTGCGACGATGGGCTGGCAAAGTGTCGCACGGCCGTCTTGAAGAATATGGCGATGGGCGCCCTCGCGTGGGGCGAGGTCATCACGCACCGCGTCCAGGCGGCCGAAGCCCCAGATCTGTACGCCTCGATACGCGACGGTAACTCGGACGGCGTCCTCGGGGCCGTCATCCACTGGTCGTAGGAGATTCCGCATGCGCGTTCTGATAACCGGCACGAGTGGGTTCGTCGGCGCGGAACTGGCCCGCTCGATGTCGGGCGCCCACGATGTCGTGTGCCTGTCGCGGAAGCCGACGGATATCGAGGGCGTGACGACGCTACAGGGCGACTTCGCCACGGAGGAAGGTCTCGCGCTCGTCAGGGGCGACATAGACGCGGTCGTGCACCTGGCTGCGGTCACGGGCGCGGGCACGGAGCGGGACTGCATGGCGGTGAACGTCCTCGGCACACATTCGCTGTTGCGCGCGCTCATCGACCGAGGTTGCCGCAAGTTCGTCCTGGCGAGTTCCATCGCCGCGGTCGGGTTCCAGTCAGTGCGCTTCCGCCCGCTTCAGATCCCCATCCCGGACGAGCACCCGTGCCTGGATCGCGACGGCTACGGCGTGTCCAAGTACCTGATGGAGGAAGTCACGCGCTACGTCTCGCGGCAGGAGGACGAGGTCGACATCATCAACATCCGCCTCGCCAGCGTGATTCCCGAGGACAGCACGCCGTCGCCCGTGCAGCCGGGGCCGGTGCGTCAGTGGTCGATCGGGGCGCCGTCGTTGCTGTACGTGAGCGACGCCGTGCGCTGCTTCCGGATGGCCGCGGAGTCGCCGCGCAAGCCCGGCGTCCGCATCATGAACGCGGTAGGCGCGCAGGCGTGCGTGGCCGCGCCGGTCCCGGAGATCCTGCGGGCCTGGTACGGCGCCGACGCCGATTCGCTCGACATGTCGCACTACGAGAGACCGGGGCACGAACGCGACCCGTTGTATTCGATAGACCGCGTGCGGGAGGAGATAGGCTTCACGCCCGCGAGGAGCGTCCTCCCCGAGTGACGCGCTCAGTCGTCCGGGAACTTCGTATACCCCTCGTCTTCGAGATACTGGTACTTCTTCTTCAGGCTCTGCTGGAGATCGCGGTCGTTCTCCACGTCCTGCATCGTGAGGCCTTCACGACCCAGGATGGTCCCTACGAGTTCCATGAACTCCAGACCGCGCACGGGATACCACTTCTCGCCCTTGCCCTTGTCCGACGGGCCCTGCTTCGTGGGTCGAGACTCTGGGCGGCCGCCTCCGCTGCGCGAGCCTATCACGGCGCCGTCGAGTTCTAACGTGACTTCGCCGAGGGTCCCCCCAACGAGCTTCACGGAGCGCCCGTCGATCGCCGAGACGGTATAGCCATCGCCCACGTCGGCGCCGACCTCGACGTACAGTCCCGCCGGCCGGCCCTGCTTCGTGATGAGCGCCCACGCCCCGTCTTGGCGATGCACGACCCCGGCGAGCCCGAACGGGTTGTGACGCTGTTCCTGCCACCCGAGGCGGCGGAACAGGTTCCCCTCCATGATCACCTGGTATCGCTCGGGCAGGCCGCCTTCTCGCTGACCGCGCGGCGGGCGCGGCGCCTCGGAGGGGTCGCGTTCTTGGGACGCCGGCGGGCCCTGGGACGGTGGCGCCTTGGCTTCGGCTGTGCCGGGTCCTTCCATCGCCCGCTTCACGCGTTCCTGGATTTCCGGTGACGACATCAGCTTCTGCGCCAGGGACGCGTCGTTGCGGACGTCGTCCAGGGTGAGACCACGCTCGGCGAGGATGGCGTCTACCTCGGCGCGGCCCGCCGGAGGCATCGACTCGAGGGCGCGGTCCACCATCCCCGCCACCTGCGCTGACGGCTGCACGAGGCTAATGAGCGCCAGCGAGGCTATGAGAAGCGCCGTGACGAGCGTACGTCGCATGGGGCCGTGTTCCTCTTCGGCGTGAGCCGGCCGTGAGGCCTGCCCTCACGTAAGACGGTAACCGCGGAGCATGCGTCCGGCAACTTGGGCCCATCCGAACCCGGCGTGGAACGGTAGCGCTATCTGGCCAGGGCGATTCGGCGCAGCCATCCCCAGGAAGTCAGGTCGCGGTCGAGCGCATGCACCGGCCGCGCGAAGGCCGGGTCGTACCACGCCGGATCGGTGTTCAACGACGGATGGTCCGTCAGTTGGCTCACGTGACCGCCTCCGGCGCCCACTGTGTAGATGTCGCGGGGCTCCTCCGCATTCATCGGACTGCCGGCGAACGCGATGCGGCCCCCGTCGGGCGACCACGCTGGATCCGTTGCGAACAGGCCGGCAAGGGCGATGAATCGCGCATCGCCGCCCTCCACGTCCATGGCGTAGATGCCCGGGTCGGGCGCCAAGCGCGACGAGTAAAACGCCACGCGGGCGCCGTCAGGAGACCACGTGGGATCGCTCTCGACGGCCGGATGCGGCGTGATCGCGCGCAGGCCGGAGCCGTCGGCATCGACGACGTATATCTCGCGGTCGCCGATGCCGGAGTCTTCGTCCCGCGCGTTCGAGTCGAAGGCAACACGCGTCCCGTCCGGCGACCACTCCGCCCGTCTTCGCCACCCCGGGCCGTCCTCGAGTACATCCCGCCGGGAACCGTCGGAGCGCGCCACATAGAGGCGCGTGGCGGCGCCACGCCCGCTGTCGGTGACGACAAATGAGCGGCCGTCCGCCGACCAGTCAGCCTCGAAGCCCGGCATCACGAACCGCGCGCCACGCCCGTGGGAATCCATGATGTACACCCCGGAACGGCCTCCTCGGCTGGACGAGAACGCGATCCGCCCGTCCGGGGACCAGGATGGGCTTCCGTCATAGCCAGCGTGGCGCGTAAGCCGACGGAGACCGCCCCCATCGGCATCCATGACGTACACCTCAGGATTCCCGTCGCGTTCCGACGTAAAGGCGATCTGCGAACCCGACCGGCCGTGCGCCGTCACCGCGATGACGAGGAGCACGAGTGCGAACCCTCGGGCGTGGCACATGGGCGCCGTAACGGCGTCGGCGGCGTTCGTCGGCAAGGCCGTGTCCCCTCAGGGAGCGACAGTGTGGGCGGATCGTATGGTGTCACTGTCTGGGCACGCAAGCCGCCAAGCCGTCAGACAGCCAGCGGGAGGAACCGACCTGAGGCCGCGATGGACCGTCTCGTCTCCCGGCGCGGGCGGGACTGGGGCAATCGGACGCCAGCGGCGAAATCGCAGTGGTTCCGCGCGCGTATACCGGCGTGGATGCGCGGCGCAGTTGACGCGCCCGCACGAGGCCCCAACAGCACACTGATCCGAGGACATGCCCGAACCCGCGAAGGGGAACATCCATGAGTTTGGCGCTAGTCTTGGTGACCGCGCTGTCGGCAGCGGTCGAGGAGCCGCCGCGCGCGGGGAATGTGATCGAAGGCGTGGGGCCGATGGAGTGGGGCAAGGGGCGCGGCAATACCTGGGTCAACGCGTACGCTCTCTCCCTCCAGGGGGCGGGAGAGGACGTCACGTACGACACCGCGATGGGCTACTCGGGGGCTGCGTTCCGTCTGCACTTCCACCAACCGGACTGGTGTCCCAGCTCGCCGGACGCAACAGTGGGATACACCCACGCCGAACCGGCCGCGAAGGCGTTCGGCTACTCAGCCTCCGCGCACATAGTCGACACAAAGGACGAGGACGCGGTCGCCGCTGCGCGGGCGCAGATCGTCGCCAGCATCGACGCCGGGAGGCCCGTGCGCGCCATCGACCTCGTGAAGATCCCCGATTGGGGCGTGATCGTTGGCTATCGCGACAGCGGCGAGACGTTGCTCGTGCGCGACTACCACGCTCAGGGCGAAGAGTACGCCGAGGCAGCCAAGTTCCCGTGGATAGTCGAGTTCATCGGCGAGAGGGGTGACGCGCCCTCACCACTTGACAACACGCTCCGATCGATCGAGATAGCCATCGAGATGGCGACCAGGGAGAGATACGGGACGTACGCGAGTGGGTTCGCCGCATACGACGCGTGGATCGCCGGGCTGACCGACGACGCGCTCTACGCCGACGCCGAAACACTCACCCACAACATGCGCGTGAACGCGTGGTGCTACGACAGCCTCATAGACGCGCGCGGGTCGGCGATCCGGTACCTACGCGCCCAGGCGTCCACGCTCCCGCATGCTGCCGCCGAGCACGTGGAGAAGGCCGTCGGCGCGTACGAGAGCATGGTCGCGGGGTTGCGCGCCGGACGCGGCGACGTCGTGTATCCGTGGGACTTGAAGGACGGGCAGGAGTGGACGGCCGATATGCGAGCCGCCGCCGCCAGGCATCTTGCCGAAGCGAAGGAGGATGAGCAGAAAGCAATCGGCCACCTGCGCGAGGCCCTGGAAGCGGCCCTCGAGGACGCGGCATCCGACAGCTAGGCGCCGGGCCGAGAACGAGCGGCGACGCGCTCCTGTTGGTACCCGCGAAGGCCTCGCGCCGCCGCCGGTTGAGGTGGACAACCTGGCGCCCTCATGTCATCATTGCTCCGATGTCTGTTCGTTCGCCGTACGCTGGCGAACGGGAGGTCCGAAGCGGTGGGTGGCCATCTGGCGCCGCCGGGCGCGAGCCGCAGCATGATCCTCTCACCCAGGTTCAGGCCTGCTGACTCGCCTCTTGCGCGACCGTCGTCGAGTCCGTCCGTAACGACGCGCGGCGCGCCCGCAAAGACCTTCGCCGTGAGATGTGCCGACCGACCGTACTTCGGAGGTGGTAGTCTGTGCCGCGAGTATACGTGCACGACGACGAATCGATCGATCGCGCGCTGAAACGCTTCAAGAAGGCGTGTGAGCGCGAGGGGCTCCGACGCGAGACGCGTCGACGTCGAGCCTACGAGAAGCCGAGTGAAGCGCGTCGCCGCAAGGCGCGACAGCGCGTGCGTCAGCTCGCCCGCGTGCGGCGGAAGCTCAAAGAGCAGGGCAAGCTCTAGACGCCACCACTCCCGACTCGCCCGTCCCGCCACGCTCGCGTGGCTTAAGTGGAATTGTACCCGACGGTGGACTGCCTCCGCGTTCGCGGGCATCCAGGCGTCGGCTTCCCACCTACCCACGACCAGCTTCGAGTGACCACATGCGAAGTGGCTCCCCGGTAACACAGGCCGGGGAGCCGCGACGTTGCCTTGGCCGGGTGCGTGTGGACGTTTCGTGGCCCGCAGCGCCATCGCCACGGGCCGTCTCGTCACGTGGCCCTGCCGGAACCATCGCATTCGGGCAACGCGTGGCCGCAGCATAGTAGTCTATAAGTACTACGTCAAGCCGCCCGCCCGCAGCGGCCGCGTCTGGTTTGCCGAGGTCGCCCCTACGCCGTCAACCGTTCGCGCACTTCGCGAACGTATGCGCAGACACGCGCGATACTCTCGACGTCCTTCAGGTGGTATTGCGCGATCAGCGGCCCTTGGAAATCGATCGCGCGCAGACCGCGGATGAAGCCGTCCATGTCGAAGTTGTCGGCCTTGGGCTCACCGCGCTCGCTGCCGGAGACGTGCACGTCTCCGAGCCGGTCGCCCATCTGTCGCGCCGCGCGTTCGGGGTCCGCCTGATCGCTGTGGAGATGGTAGGTGTCCGCCGTGAGCAGGAGCGGGAGGCCCACGCGCTCGATGTACGCCAAGCCGTCGCGGTAGTTGTCGATAGGCACGCCCTTCTCGAACTCGATGGCGACCCGCAAGCCGTGTTCCTCGAGCGCGAGCGCCATCGCCGTCAGATGCGTCGTGAGCGTGTCGAGCCCTTCCGTGTGGGACACCGACTTCGGCGGCGGCGGCCATATGCCGAAGATCGTCGCGCCGACGCGCTGAGCGACCCCCAACGCGACCTCGAAGTGCGGCATGACATCATCGGCGCGGTCAGGATTCGTCAAAAGCTCGTAGCGGCCGTACCCGACCGTCGGCGCGACCAGCCCGTTGTCCTCAAGGCGCGCCACGAGGTCGTCCACGTCCGAGGCTGCGACGTCGCCGAGGAACGCCGCGTTGACCGGCACGTTGATGCCGTCGTACCCCGCCTTCGCGACCAGCGAGATGATCTCCGCGCGCGTGAATCGGCCGAGCGTGCCGACGTAGGGGTCGTAACATACGGGTAGCATACTCTCTCCCGGTCGATGCCGAAGCTGCGAACGGCCGGCGATGATAGGACCGGCGCGGCCACCCGGCAAGACGCCGCCGCACGGCCGGTGCTCTCTACTCCGACGGTGGGATGGTCAGCGGTAGGTCCGCCATCAGTTCGACGCCAAGGCCGGAGCCGTCGGCGCCCGTAGCGTGCCCGTCGGTTAGCTTCAGTGGTGGCGCTATCACGTCGCGTTCGTGGTACAGGGGGCCGATGATGTGGTGGCCGATCTCGTCACTCAGCCCTGGCAGCGCGCGGGCCACGGCGAGCATCGCCGCCGACGCCACGCCGAGTTCCAGGTTCGACCCGAGCACACACGTCAGTCCAGCCGCCTGCGCGACGGCCACGATGTCTCGGCACGGGCCGATGCCGCCGTTCTTGCCCGGGTACACGCTGATGATGTCGGCCGCTTCGTGCCGGATTACCGCGATGGCGTCCTCGGCCGTCCACACCGACTCGTCGGCCATGATGGGTGTGGCAACGCCCCGCCTCACCTCCGCCATGCCCACGAGGTCGCGGGGGTGCGTGGGCTGCTCGATGAACCATAGGTCGCAGTCGTCGAGTTGCCTGGCCGCGGACAGGGCCTCACGCGCCGTCCACCCGCCGTTGCAGTCGATCCCGACCCGCACATCGGGCCCGACCGCCTCGCGCACCGCGCGAACGCGCTCGACGTCCGTAGCGAGATCCAGGCCGGTCTTCACCTTCATCATGGTGAAGCCCATTGCCACGGCGCGGCGGGCAATCGCGGCGGCCTCGCCCGGAGGACGCGCGCTTACGGACCACTTGATGGGGACACGCTCACGGCACGGGCCGCCCAGCATGTCCACGACCGATCTGCCCGTCGCCTTGCCCGCGGCGTCCCAGCACGCCATCTCGACCGCCGACTTCGCGAACGGGTGCCCCTTGATCGCCGCCGCCATGCGCGCCGCGACCTGAGATGTGTGCCCCGGGTCGGCCCCTACCACCGCCGGTGCAAGGTGTTCGCCGATCACGGTAAGCGCCACGTTCTGGGGTTCGCCACTCCATTGCGCGCTTCCCGTGCACTCGCCTACCCCAACGACGCCGGCATCCGTGTGCAGGCGCACTAGCACAGGGGTCGACACCGGGGGCGTGTCACCGTGCGCGCTACGCATCAGGAACTCACGCCGCAGCGGAATCCGAACCGGGATCGTCTCGACGCGCGTGATCCTCAAGGCTGCCCCCGTTCGACGTGCAGACGCATCGGCCCGCGTGTGCGGATCGTCCGGGCCGCGCGACGGAACGCCTCCCAGTCGCCCGCCACGCGTGCGAACAGGTTGACGAACGTGGGCTGCCCGTCAGGGCCCATGATGGCGGCCCCGCGGTCGTAGATGAGCACGACCTCGACGACGCGCTGAGGCGTGGTCGCGTACCGACCCGGAGGGTTCCGCCAGTAACCTATGTCGCCGGGCTGCGCGCGGTGCACGCCATTCTCCATCTCGACGTCGGACAGTTCGTCCGCAGTGATGAATATCTCGGGCCCGGAATACGTGCCGTGCACGGTGTCGCCCTCGAGAGGCAAACCGTGCCAGACCGCGTCGCATGTCTTCGGGGCGACCTCGTCGAGCAATTCCGCCACGCACTCGGCGCCGGCGTCGGGGAACGACAGTCGTAGAGTTCTCGCCATATGTCGCCATGCCCTCCACGCAGGTGATCGGAATTGCGGCGTGGCCGCCGTGGCGCCATACTGCACACGCGGGGATCGGGGGGTCAAGAGCGGATGGTTCGCGAGTCGCTTCATCGCACGTGTCGCGGGTGGCTGCTGAGCGGCATGGCATGGCTTCTCATAGGGCCGCCGGCAACGTCCCACGCCCTGTTCGTAGACGTGGCGGCCCAGGCCGGCATCGACTTCCGCCACTTCACCGGGGCCACGGGCGAGCGGTACTTGCCGGAGACGATGGGCGCAGGTTGCGCCTTCGTCGACTACGACGGGGACGGGGCGCTCGACATCCTGTTCGCCAACGGCCGCGAGTGGCCTGACGCGCCGTCGGAGCACACCCCGGGCCTGTACCGGAACATCGGCGCCGGTCGCTTCGTCGACGCGACGCGCGCGGCTGGGCTCGACCGCTCGATGTACGGCATGGGTCTCGCCATCGCGGACATCGACAACGACGGCGACCGCGACATCTACTTCGCGAACCTCGGACGCGATCTGTTATTCGCCAACCGCGGCGACGGGACGTTTGAGGACATCACCACGGACTCGGGCATCGAGAACGACGGGTGGTCGACGAGCGCCACGTTCTTCGACTATGACCTCGACGGCCTGCTCGACCTATTCGTGTGCGGGTACGTGGAGTGGACTCCTGACACCGACCTGGACTGCGGCGTCTCCCCGTCACAGCCTTCGTACTGCACGCCTACGGTGTACCCCGGCTACCCGTCCCGGTTGTACCGCAACGTGGGGTCGGGCGCCTTCGAGGACGTCACCGTCGCCGCGGGCGTGTACCGGGCGGAAGGTAAGTCGCTGGGCGCCGTCATCCTCGACTATGACGACGACGGGTGGCCGGACCTGGCCGTGGCCAACGACACAGAGCCGGACCTCCTCTTCCGCAACGACGGCGACGGAGCGTTCACCGAGGAGGGCGTCGTCATGGGCGTCGCATTCGGGGAGAACGGCAAGGCGCGCGCCGGCATGGGCATCGACGCCACGAGCTTCGGCGCCGAGGGCTCCGTCGCGATCGCTGTCGGGAATTTCAGCGCCGAGATGACGGGCCTCTTCACGGGATCTGCTGCGGCCTACTTCCGAGACGACGCGCGCGCGGCCGGCATCGGCGCCTCCAGCCTCACGCGGTTGACGTTCGGCCTGTTCTTCTTCGACTATGACCTCGACGGGTGGACAGACCTGTTCTGCGCCAACGGACACATCGAGCCGCGCGTCGGTGACTACCAACAGGCCACGACGTACGCTCAGGACGCGACGTTGTTCCGGGGTCGCGCCGACGGCAGGTACCACGACGTATCGAGCGCGGCAGGGCTGACGACGCCCGGTGTCGGACGTGGCGCGGCGTACGGTGATTACGACGGCGATGGCGACCTCGATGTACTCGTCGCCAATAACGGCGTGGAAGACGGACGTGGCGCGCCCTGGCTTCTTCGCAATGACGGCGTCTCCGGCGCCTGGCTGCGCGTGTCCACGCGTGGGACGCGCTCGAACCGCGACGGCATCGGTGCCGTGGTGACCGTCACGGCGGGCGGCGTCACGCGTAGACAGATGGTGAAGACGGGAGGCAGCTACTGCTCTCAAAGCGAGACGACGTTGACGTTCGGGCTCGGCGACGTGGAGTCCGTGCACACGCTCGACGTTCGCTGGCCGTCGGGCGTCGTCGATCGGTATGCCGGGGTGCAGGGACGGCAGACGTTCACGGTGACGGAGGGCGAAACGCAGTGACGTTCCGTGTATGCGCGGCTTTGCCGTTCGCCGGCGTTCTGCTCGCCGCGCTGTACCTGACAGCGTGCCGGGCCGAGGCGCCCGAGCCCCGGCAGTCGATCACACCTGTGGCCCAGGAGCGGCCGGCCGAGGACCGCGCGCGGATGTTCTACAGTCGCGGGGTGGCGCAGCAATCGCGAGGGAATCTCACAGCAGGGATCGCTGAGTTCGAGAAGGCGGTCGCCGTCGACCCGACCCATGCGCGCGCGTACAACAACATGGGGACATCGTACCAGCGCCTTGGGCGCCTCGAGGAAGCCGCCGCGGCGTACTCCCAGGCGCTAGCGGCGCGCCCGCAACTGCTGCAGGCCCGCCACAACCTGGGTACCGTCCTACTCATGGTCGGAGACCTCCAGGGCGCCGTGGACGCGTTTCAGTTGGTGGTCGACCGCGTGCCTGAAATGGCCGTGGCCCGCGTGGACCTCGGTCGCGCCCAGGGGATGGCCGGCCGGCTGGACGACGCGATCGCGACGCTGCGGCACGCCGTGGAGTTGGAGCCCTCGTTGGCGTCGGCGCACTACGCGCTCGGCGTCGCCTATCGGCACAAGGGGATGACCGACGATGCCGTCGCGGAACTGAAGACCTCGATCGAGCTCAATCCGTCGTCGGTCGAAGCGCACATAAACCTTGGGCAGACCTACCGCGACGCGGGCGACCTTGTGTTGTCGACCGATGCGCTCCTGCGCGCCACGGAAACCGGCCCGCCCAACCACGAGGCGCTGCATCAGCTTGGGCTCACGCAGATTCAGGCGGGCGACTACGTCGGTGCCGTGGCGTCCCTGCAGGCGGCGCTCGCGGTGAACCCGGAGTCGTCGGAGAGCGCGAACAGCCTGAGCCTGGCCGAGGCGCGCCTCGCGCGTGAACGCGCGCAATAGGCCCGGTCAGGCGACCACGCGACGTCCCATCGCGATCATGTCGGACCAGATGCCCGCAGGCGTCGAGTCGCGCCAGATAGCGTGGTAGATCGACGCCAAGAGCGGCGGCGGGTCAGTCGCGGATGGCGTAGTAGCTGCCGTAGTATTCGGACGAAGCGGCGCGCAGCCACTCGCCATCAGCCACGCGGTCGCCGAACCGGTCGGGAGAGAACGCCGACAGATCGTCGCCGGGGTCGCCGTCGACCACCCAGTTCGCGAGCCATCGTCCGACGGCAGCGGAACCGGCGATCCCGAGCGCAGCGCACGCGGTGGCCATGTACAGCCCCTCGATCCCCGGAACAGGACCGACGATATAACCGCCGTCCGGCGCAAAGGACGTCATGCCCCGGCGGTACTGCGCGACTCCCAAGTACTCCAGCGTCGGGAAGACCGGCGCGAGGCGACGACGCGCCTCGGCCATCACCGCGACGGGCGGTTCGATGTCGGATGTCGCGTAGTCGGGTGGCTTGGCTTCGATCTCCGCGTCCACCGGCTCCGGCTCGAAGAACCCGTACGTGTAGCCGCCTTCCCACGGCCGTACATAGCAACTCACGTCCGTCACGCGCACGACCGGCATGTGGTCCGTGGCCGTGTCCACCGGGACGGTTTCGGCGCGTTGGTGCCTGAGCGGCCGCATCGCAGCCGTGTGGCGAGCATGCGCGGCGAGCATCCCGCCCCACGGTCCAGCGGTGATGATGGCCGTGTCCGTAGATACAACGCCTGTCATCGTCTCGACGCCCGTCAGCTTGCGGCCCTCGAAGCGGAACCCCGTGACGGTCGCGCCCGTCTCGATCGTGACGCCCAGCTCCTCGGCCGCCGCGCCGTAAGCCTGCGCGCACTTTCGCGGGTCGAGGTAGCCGTCCCCGTTCACGTACAGGCCGCCTACGATCTCCGATGTGTCCATGTCGGGAGCCATCGCGCGCATGTCCGCGGCCGACGGGAACTCGGTTGTGATGCCTTCATCGCGGACGCTCGCGGCTTTGCGCTCATACGCCGCCTGCCGCTCCGGCGTAAGCGCGACGAACAGGCTGCCGTTGCGTCGCAGCCCCATGTCACGACCCATGTCGTCTTGGAAGCGCGTCAGCAACTCCAGCGAGTATTGGATCGCGCGCACCATGAGCGCCGACGACCGGATCTGCCCGACGAGCCCCGCCGCCTGCGACGTCGTCTCATCGGCGACGATCGGGTTGCGCTCGAGCACGCACACGTCTGAGATGCCCATATCCGCAAGATGGTACGCGGCGCTCAGGCCCCAGATCCCGCCCCCGACTATGACCGCCTCGGCCGTTCGCGTCATCACGCTCTCCATCTGCCGCCGGGTACACGCCACCTCGCGGCCATTCTACGCCATGGCCGGAGCCGCCGAAAGCGCCGGTGGCGGCCGCGGTTGTCGCGACGCGCGTGCGGCGCGCCTGCGGGCAGTAGCCTTGCTCGACGGCGCACGCGTGGGGACAATGCCGGTGGAGGCTACGTATGCTCTGCCTGGCCGCAATCGCCTGCGCCATCTTCTCGGCGTCCGACCCGGACGAGGTCATGATGCCGATGCCGGACGGCGTGCGCCTACACACGAAGGTCTGGAAGCCGGGCGACGGGTCCTATCCTGTCGTATTCACGCGAGCCTATTGGCCCGGCTTCGGTCGGGACCACGAGCGGTTCACCGACGCGGGTTACGTCTACGTCGGTCAGTCCACACGCGGTCACGCGCAGTCCGACGGCGTCATGAACCGCTTCTTCGACGACGCCAGGGATGGCTACGACGCCCTCACGTGGATCGCGGCGCAGCCGTGGTGCAACGGCGACATCGCGATGTACGGCAAGTCGTACTGGGCGGCGACGCAGTGGCTCGTCGCGCCGGAGCAGCACCCGAATCTCCGGGTCATCGTCCCGCAGAACGTGAACGCCGACTTCTGGGAACGCGGGTACCGTGATCACGGGGCCATACAGCTTGCCCACACCGCACGACGCATCTACGACGACGGCGGGCAGGACAAGGTCGAGGCGTTCGGCTGGCACAACTGGTATCGCCACCTGCCGCTCATCGACCTGGACACCGTCGCCGGCACGCCCGGGAACCGCATGTGGCGGGAGTACGTCTCGCACTCCACCTACGACGAGTATTGGCGGGCGATCAGCATCGGCGATCGGTACGACCGGATCCGCATCCCCACCTATCTCATGTGCGGCTGGTACGACAACTACCCGGGCGCGACGCTGAAGAGCTATGGGGCCCTACGCGCGGTCGGCGCGACCGATGAGGTGCGCGTGGTCATCAACCCGTCGGACCACCTGAACCGCGTCGTCGGAGACCGCGACTTCGGCCCAGACGCCGGCAAGGACGAGGTCGGCCTGGCGATTCGGTGGCTCGATCACGTCGTGCGGGGGATCGACACGGGTTTCGACGACGGACCCCCAGTGCGCCTGTTCGTGATGGGCGTCAACGAATGGCGCCACGAGGCGGAGTGGCCGCTCGCCCGGACGCGCTACACGGACTACTACCTGGCCCCAGAGGGCGACGGTTCCGGCAGCCTATCCACGCAGGCCCCAAACGAGCCGTGGTCTGTGACATACACGTACGATCCCGACGACCCAACGCCCACACTCGGCGGCAACCACTCGTCGCCGGATATCATGGGCGTACTGCGCGTCGGCTCCGTCGACCAGCGCCCGAACGAGGATCGCGGTGATGTCTTGGTGTATTCCACCCCGCCGTTGCGCGAGGACACCGAAGTGACCGGGCCGGTGGTCGTCCGCCTGTATGCCGCGTCCACGGCGCGCGACACGGACTTCATCGCGCGGCTGATCGACGTCTACCCCGACGGCACGGCGTACAACCTGACCGAAGGGCTCGTCCGAGCGCGATTCCGCGCGTCGATTTGGGAGGAGCCCAGCCTCATCGAGCCGGGGCAGGTCTACGAATACGTCATCGAGATGCAGCCCACGAGCAACGTATTCCTGCGTGGACATCGCATCCGTCTGCACATCACGAGCAGCAACTTCCCACTCATCGACCGCAACACGAACGTCGGCGGGGACATTGGCTTCGAGGATCATGTGGTTGTCGCGGAGCAGACAGTCTGGCACGGCGGCGCGTGTGCGTCGCGCATCGTGCTTCCGGTCATACCCTAGCTTGCGCGCGGCGTTGGACACGGCGCCGACGCGAGCCTGATCCCTCGCCCGACCGATGGCCTACTCGCTGGGTTTGGCGCGTTCGCCTTCGTCACGACCTCGGCGGAACGCCTCCCGCAGGTCGGCGTCCGTGGTCGTACGGCCGGCAGCGCGGTCTGTGAAGTACAGGTCCATCACGCGACCGACGCCGTACGTCAGGCCGTACATCAGGGGACCTGACACGAGCCCGCCGACGCCGGGCGCCGCGGCCTTGAGCAGGCTTGCCGCTGCGGATTGCGAGAGGATGCTGAGTCCGACGGCGCCCATGGCCGTCTTGAGCGACTCCATCGTGGCGTCCTGGCCTGCGACGCGGACGCCACGGATGGTCGAGATCTTCGACGCCATAATGCACTGAAGCGGCGTGAACAGCAGGAAGTCCACCAACGGGATCGGCTGTATCGTCACGCCTGCGCAGGCGACGGCGGTGACGTTGATGACGCGTCGGACCTTCTCGTCCGCCGTGTATCGAGGGTTCCGATCGATGCCCAGGTATTCCTCGTTCAGCGTCTGCTTGAGATCTTCGGCGGACATCCCCCTCAGTCGGTCCGTGAACCCCCGGACGCGCTCGCCGATGCTCTCGGGCTTCCGCTCACGCTTCGGATCAGGGCCGGGATCGCGATCCCGATCGGTAGACGACTCGCTGGCGCCTTGAGTGTTCTCAGCCAGGAACGCCCGGATCAGAAGATCCGCGTCGGCAGCGGATATCTCGTCGACGCACCCGAGCAGGTAGTCCACCTGCTGTATCGTCAGTTCGCCGCGCGTGGCAAGACCAAGGACGCGCGCGCGAGTTCCATCACTCATGTCTGCCTCCGCGGCGCGCCGTGCGCCGGTCAGTCGGCGTCTGTACGACTCTCCTGCGAGAAGTGGTACACGCTACTGTGCAGGTTGCGCAACCGCGAGCCCTCGCGCAACGGGTGATCCGCCGGGTCGGAGATGGGCGTGAACCCGGTGGCGCGCGCGTCCAACTCGGTCGGGACGGCAAAGACGTTGAATGAACTGATCGCCGGGAACAGGTTATCGGTCACGCCCGCGTGGTTGCTCTGGTTGTATAGACGGACGACGTGCCAATACGGCCGGTACCCCATGTCCAGGATGAGCGTGACGAGCGTCTCGGAGGTAACGGGATCGTGGTTCTCCACGTAGATGAGCGGTCGCGTGCGCTCGATCGTCTGTGCCGCCCCCCGCAGCACATCCGCCTCCATGCCCTCGACATCCACCTTCAGCAGCCTCAGCTTGGGGAGATGCAGGAACTCGTCGAAGGTGACTTTGGACGCGACCTCGCCGTTCTGCGTTGGCGTCTCGCTGAGCGCGACCCCTCCGAAATTCCCTTCGGCGTCATAGCGCACGGGTGGCAGGTGCGCATACCCGCCTTCCGCCGCGAGCGCCAGCTCGTAGCACCTCACGTTCTCCAGCGAATTCAGCGCCACGTTCGCGCAAAGGTTCTGGAAGACGAGGCGCTGCGGCTCGAACGCGCATACAGCTCCCGAACGCCCCACCATGCGGGCGAGGGGCACGGTGTGTGCGCCGATATTGGCGCCCGCTTCGACAACGGCGTCGCCGGGGGCGCATATCTGTGAGAAGAGGTCTACCTCTGCCTCGCTGTACTCCCCATAGACGGCGATCGAGCGCCCGACGTAGATGTCGTGGGCGTTGTACAGGAAGTGCCCGTGCCGGCCCGTCACGACGCGGCCGTACCCCTCCTCGCCGATCAGGTTCGTTGGGGACATCGAAGCTCCCTTCTGCGAGCGCCGAAGCGCGTACCGGTCCCCGCAAGCGCGGCGTGTGGCGGGGTCCGGGCCGCGCGCCATCCTCCGACGCACCGTGGCGGCATTGTCCGAGACGCGCTGCGCGTCCTGGATCTTCGCTGTTCGATCATGCTGTACAATCACAGCCGACCGCGATCGGAGTCGTGGACCACGGCACGCCCGCGTGCGGAAGCGCAACTCAATGCCAACGTGCGTCGCCGCCATCGCATGCCTCCTACTCGCCTACGCCGCCGTGGCGCGAGACGTTACTAGGGTCCCCCTCGCCGACCCCCTCCCCAATCCGTACAAGGGCATCGCGCCGTACGCTGACACGTTCTACCCGAACCCGGCGGTTCCACAGTCCCTCTTCTACGACGACGTCACGTGGCGCCGCCTGGAGCCGGGCGCGCCCGGAGCGTTCGACTGGGACGCGCTCGAGGACGACTGGGCGCCGCACCTGGCAATCGGCCGGCGCGTAGGGTTCCGATTCAAGATCGCCGACCCGTGGTCGGGAGACGCAGTCGACGTGCCGTCGTGGCTCGTCGATCAAGGCGTCACGCTGCGGGACTACGAGATCGATGGCGGGACCGGGAAGGCCCCGGACTGGGACGATGCCACGTTCCTGGAGGAGCACGACAGGGTCCTAGCGGCACTCGGGGAGCGGTACAACGGCGATCCGCGCGTCGCGTGGGTGGACGTCGGAACGTACGGAATCTGGGGCGAGTGGCACGTCTACCGGAATCCCCACCTGGCGGGCTCCGAAGCGACCAAGCAACGCATCCTAGACGCGTACCTGCGGGCGTTCCCAGACACGCGGCTCGTGATCCCGTTCGACGACGACTTCGCGACGGCCTACATGGCGGAGCGCGGCCACGGGATTCGGAACGACTGCCTCGGGCCGCTCGACGCGAACGACTGGTACACCGAGTCGCTGGACCGAGTCTCAACACAGATCATCCCTGAGCAGTACAAGCAGGCGATCATCGGTGGCGAGTTCTGCGGCGGCACGGGCGGTGTACTCGACTCGATGGCGAAGCGCTTCGACGAGACGCTCGCATTCGTCCAGGCGACGCACTGGAGCTTTGTCGGCCCTGCTGGCGCGGTACTGCTCCGGGCGGAGGGCGAACTCCTCACCAAGGCGAGGTCGCTGCACAAAAGCCTCGGATATCGGTTCCGCGTAGCGACCGTGCAGTACACGTCACCGGTCGCGGCCGGGGAGGAACTGGCGGTCTCGGCGGTGGTCGTGAACGAGGGCAGCGCGCCGTTCTACCACCCGTGGGAGGTCGTCGTCGGCCTCGTGGACGACGCGGGAGAGACCGTCTTCGAGGTCGCCCCGGATGCGCCGACGTGGGATCCCCGGAACTGGACGCCGGGGGCACACGCGCTTGCGACAGTCGTTCGGCTGCCGGACGCGGTGGTTCTGGCATCAGGCGAATACACACTCACGCTCAGCATCCGCAACCCGGATAGCGGCGAGGCCCCGCTCTTCCTGGCGATGGAAGGCCGGGACGACAGAGGACGATACCGCATAGGGCCCGTAGGGATAGCGGCGGCGGCACCTTGGGACGTGAACGACGACGGTAGGGTGGACATCATCGACCTCGTGACCGTCGCCTCCGCGTTCGGCGCAACCGGCGAGGATCTCCCCGCAGACGCCAACGACGACGGTCGCGTCACCATCGTGGATCTCGTCACGGTGGCGGCGCACTTCGGGGAGACGACGGCACGGTTCGCGGCAGCGCCACGCCTCCCCGTGGCGGCGCAGAGGGATCTTGTCGAGGGATGGCTGAGGCTGGCGCGTAGGGCCGACGATGACACGAGGTCATTCCGCAGGGGCGTGGACGTCCTGCAGGGGCTACTGCAGGCCAGCACGCCACACGAGACGCGGCTACTGCCCAACTACCCCAACCCGTTCAACCCCGAGACGTGGATGCCGTTCGATCTGGCCGCCGCTGGGCAGGTCGCGGTCACGGTATACGACGCCCGGGGGCGAGCGGTGCGACGCATGGACCTCGGGAGGCTCACGCCGGGCGCATACCGTACCACGCGCGACGCCGCGTATTGGGACGGGCGGAACGGACAGGGCGAAGTGGTGGCGGGCGGCGCGTACTTCGTCGAACTCGCCACGGACACCGCGCGGCAGCGGCGGCGGCTTACGGTCCTCAAGTAGGGCCACCCGGGGTCAGTCGTCGAGGCTGCCCGCGATCCAGGCGAACGCTTCCTCCTGCATCGTCTCGTTGAACTCGTGCGGCACGTCCCAGAGCTTGGTGACGAGACGATCCCCAGCGCCCTGCGACTCCCACACCGCGCGCATCTTGGCGTACGCATCCTGAACCGACGGTACCGGAAACAACCCGTCGCGCAGGCCGTTGTAGACCAGCAGGGGCTTGGGGCAGGCGATACTCGCGACATCCGGGTAGTCGAGGTAGTTGAACAGGTCGGGGTGCAGCATCGAGAACGCCGACTGGCTGCGAACCTGGTTGTTCCCCGGCGTCACGAGTCCCTTAACGGTCGCCATCCAGCATATGGCGGCTCCCGCCGCGATGTGGTCCGATAGCGCGGTCACCTGCCACGTGCGGAACGCGCCCATGCTTAGACCCATCGCGCCGACGCGCTTCGCGTCCACCTCAGGGCGTCCGGCGAGGAACTCGGCCGCGCGCATGTCTTCGTGCGCTATCAGGCCCGCGAACGACATGCCCAGGTGCATGAGATTCGCGGCAATCATCGCCTGACCTTCGTAGCCGCCACCGCCTCGGTCGCCCCAGTTGACGGCATCCGTGGAGAAGCACACGTAGCCGCGCTTCGCCAACTCGTCCCCGATCCACCGCCCGCCGTACGAACCACCCACCCACTCCTGCGCAGAGGCCGCACGTTCGTCCGAGACACCAAACGGACGGATCACCTTCTCCTTGCCGATGTCGAAGCGGGCGCCGTGGTCGTGCAGCAGGAGGACGGCGGGAAACGGGCCGGCCCCCTTCGGGACGAGCATGTACGCGAGGACGCGGCTGTCCCCAGTGATGTTCAGAGTGAGCTTCCGCGCGACGTAGCTGCCACGATCCTCCTCCGCGACCGTGACTGCGTCGTATGGGGCAGTCGGCGGGGCTGCCAGCAGACAGTCGAGGGCCTGGGCCCGCGCCGCCTCGCGCCACACGCCGAAGTCCTCGCGCTGGCCGGACAGCCACGAAAGCGGGAAGTCCAGGCGGTCGGCGACGTCCGTGTAGAAGACGGCCAGGTTCTCGACCACGCCCGGGCTCTGGTACATGTCGGGCTCCCCATCGCCAACGGGCTGTTGGGCTGTTGCGGCGGCAAGCGTCAGCGCCATCAGCAGCGCCGGAAGATGTCGTTGTTGGCGCCGGTCTCGTAGCATACCCTGACGCGGCGACCGTCGACCCTCTCGTGACCGGCACATGCGGAGACCCCCTATGAGCACGCCCGAAGTCGACTCGCGCGCCGACATCAAGGTGGGATGCCTGAGCTGGTGTTTCCACCCGTTCTCGCCGGGAGCCGACCCGTCCGAGGCCATCGACATCATCGGCGAACTCGGATTCGACGGCGTCGAACTGATACTCCTGGCGCGCGAGGATGTCAACGGGTACTGGACCGACGCGCGGGTAGACACGCTCCGTCGCCAGTTGGACGGCCACGGGCTGGAGGCGGCGCAGTTCGTGCTGTTTCAGCCGGTCGTCGCGGGTCTTGCGAGCGCGGATCGCGACGAACGGGCCGAAAGCCTGCGGTACTTCGAGGAGGGGTGCCGCATCGGGCGGATGTTCGACGCGCCGATCATCAACATCGTCGCCCCCTGGCCGGTCGCCATGCGCGGCCCCGTGGACTATCTGCCCCGGTACTACGACCTGCCCGACGCTGCGGCGGACGAGAAGTTCCACATCGGCATCGCGGACGGATTCGACTGGGACGAGGTGTGGGCGGCGTACATCGAGGCGACGACGGCGTGCCTCGACTGCGCCAAGTCGTACGGCATGCGCTTCACCATCGAGCACCACACGCACACGATGATCCCCGATGCCACGTCGTTCCTGCGACTGTGGGACGCCGTCGGCGATCCCGATCTGGGGTACAACATGGACGTGGGGTGGACGCTAAGCCAGCGCGAGTACCCGCCGCTGGCCGTCCACAAGACGAAGTCCCAACTGATGAACGTGCACATGCGCGACATCGACGGGCTCATGCGGAGCTTCGTGCACGTCGGCGAAGGGGTGATGGACTTCGCGGCAGTCGTGGACACGTTGCGGGACATCGGCTACCGCGGGTACGTGTCTCTCGAACAGGACAAGCACGAAGGCGACATGCGCGCGACGTGCGCGCGATATCTCGCACTGATGCGCGAATGCCTCGCATAGGATCGACACCGTCGCAGTTGGCTGGCACGCCCATGGGGCGCATGGCATAATCGACGGCGTTGCCCAACCTGGCGCATGTGGATAAACAGAAGGACGTTGCGAATGACACGTACGAAGCTGGCCGCGGTCGCGCTGGCCGCCGGCATATCGGCCCTCTTGATCGTGCTGCCGTCGGCGTTTGCCGGCGAGGAGAAGGCAGAGCAGGCCCCTGTGGCCAAGGAGCATCCCAAAGAGCACCCGAAGGAGCACGCGCCAGAGCATCCCGACGCCCACCGCATGCATGGCGGCGTATTGGCTGGGGCGAGGCTCGAAGTCGTCGCGCTCGAGCACGGCGACGGAGAGATCGCGGGCGTTATCGATGAGTTTCTGCCCGAGGGTTCGCGGATCGCGTTCCATCACGGCACGCGGAAGCTCGCCATCCTGACCAACGACGTGGGCTGGGAGTACGCTCATCGGCTCCTGGAGGCGCTAGACGTCCCGCACATCCAGAAGGAGCACCCGAAGCACGGCGACGATGACGACGCCTACCCGGGGGACGAACACGAGGACGACGACGCGTATCCCGGCGATGAAGGCGAGGGCGCGGACGACGAGGACTGCGACGAATACCCGGAGGATGGGGACGACGTCGAGGACGACGACGAGGAGGCCTCTGCCGGCCCGCTCACCAAAGAGGCCCTAGCCGTCGCCATCAAGGCGCATATCGACGCAGCCACAGAGGCACAGGGCGGTCACTTCCACATCGAGGACCACAAGGCGGGCGTGCAGCTCACGCTGAACCTCGACAAGGTCCACGAAGAGCGCCTGGCGACGCTGGGCGACGGCGTGTACTTCGCCTGCTCGGACTTCAAGGCCACCGACGGGAAGATGTACGACGTCGACTTCTTCATGGCGGACGCGGACGAAGGCCTCGTCATGACGGAGTTGCACGTGCACAAGGAAGACGGCGTGGCGCGTTACACGTGGCACGAGAACAGCGGCGTCTGGAGCCGCAGGGAAGTCGAGTAGCCCTCACTACGAGCGACGGCTAGACGTAACGGCGCCCTCTCACGCCATCGCCGGCGGGGAGGGCGCCGACACGTACTGGGCGTCCTGCAGCTACGCCCGGCTGTGTGCCATGAGTAGCGAGAGCAGTTCGGCGCGCTTGTGACGGGCGGCACGGTCGACAGGCGTCTGCCCCTTGCTGTTGCGTATGTCGGGGTCGCCCCCATGCCGGAGCAGCGCCTCCGCAACGGCGTGGTACCCGAGGTTCACGGCGCGGTAGAGGGGCGTCTCGCGAACGACATTCGTCGCGTTGGGATCGCCTCCGGCCTCGAGTAACAGCTCCGCCACCTTCGGCAGATCGAACCGGGCGCAGCCGTGCAGCGGCGTGACCTTGCGCTTCGCCCGCATTGACGGATGCGCGCCGTGGCGCAGGAACTCGCGTGCGATATCTACCCGCGCGTCCTCCTTGGCGTCCTCGCGGGAGATCTCGCCGCCGTGACCGTCGTAGCCGGGGACCCGGCACACCGCCAGGAACAGGCGATCCGCCCACACCAACTCGGGCCGGTCGTCGAGCAGACGCGTCACGGTCGCCACATCAGCGGCCGCGACCGCGCGACGGAGTTCGGGCGGGGCCATGAGATCCGGGTCGCAATAAGGGAGCTTCGCGCGGGGCATGGCCCGGCCTCGGGACTGAACAGGGTACGCGTGCGGCGCTATATGTAACGGTGGCGCGACCGTCGGGCGTTGCGCGACACGCGGAGATGCATCGGCCCACGGCGGCCTGTATGGTAGAACGCGGAGAAGATGAGGGGACGTGAGAGTGCTGGAAGTACGCGCCGCCACAGAGGCCGACCTAGAGTCGGCGGCCGAGTGCATAGGAGAGGCGTTCGCCTCCGGCGACGACGCCCAATACGACACCATCCGGCAGGAAGTGCTCCACGCCGCTCACGACGACCCGTTCTTGTCCCTGGACGACCTGCGCGTCGGCGTGATCGACGGGGTGGTTGTCAGCACCGTCGCCGTCATGCCCCGACCGATTCACGTGGACGGCTCCATCCTCAGCATGGGTGGCCTCGCTGGGGTGTGCACCCGCGAGTCCCATCGCCACCACGGATACAACACCGCCGTTCTGCGGGACACCATCCAGTATATCGAGGACAGCGGCCACGACATATCGCTGCTCTACACGGGCATCCACGGCTACTACGAACGGCTGGGATGGCGCTCGTTCGAGCACGGGGTCGCGCACGACATCATCGTATCCGGCGATGTTGCGGCCCCGGCGTTCCGTGGCTCCGTACGGCCGATGCACGCCACCGACGACCTCGCCGCCGTACGCGAGATATACGACGTCACGAACCGCGACAAAGCCGGGCCCGTGGCGCGGAACGCCGCGTATTGGACGTATCACTCAGATCGGCTGGCTTCGTACCACGTCGCGGTCGCGGACAGGCGCGTCGTCGCGTACCTCCACGACACCGACGGCAAGCGCATTGAGGAGATCGGCTATCTTCCAGGCGCGGAGGATGCTGCCGTCGCCCTCGTCGCGGATGTCCTCCAACGCGCAACGGCAGGCATCGAACGCGTGTATCTACGCGACGGTGAGGCCCTGCTGGCGGGGATCGCCGAACTCGGCTGCGATGTCGAGCAACTCGGCGCAGATTCCGATGGGCGTCGAGGACCGACGATGTACTGCATCATGCGTCCCGCTCCACTGCTGGACAAACTCTTGCCACGGATGAGCGAGCGGCTGGCGGCCTCTCCGGCCGGCGACTGGTCGGGCGTGGTGCGGGTGCAGTCGGGCGTCGGAAACGTCGATCTGAAGTGTGCCGATGCGTCCGTGACGCGTGTGCCGGACGCGGACGCGCCGTCCATCACGCTGCACGCGACGCACACACAGACGATCGAACTGGTCTTCGGGCAGATCGACGCGGCGTCTCTCGTGACCAACGCGGCCGACCTGACCGAAGACGCCGCGGCCGTGCTGCAGGCGTTGTGTCCCCGGCTCGCGTACCGCTACTACGGGCCGGACATGTTCTAGCGCCCACCCGCGGGCGCAGAAGGTCAGTCTGCTCAACCGCTCGCCGGCCGGCCCGCTTACTGCGCTGCGGTCAGATGCGTGCGGATTTCCGCGAGTATCTCGTCGCCTTCCTCGCGCTGTTCGTCGCTTCGTTCCTGATTGGTCCAGGACGTGAAGTCGTTCTGTTCCTGCCGGGTGACGGTGACGGTGATCTCGCGTGCGTCCGGCGCTACGGATACGCCGATCTGCTTGCGCTGATTCGTCTTGTCCCCGACGAGAGCGCTTAACACTTGCGTGCCGACGCTGGTGTCGTCGGCCCATTCGGTCGTCAGGACGCCCACGTTCTCGTTCACCATCGCCATGTTGTAGCCGCGCGTCTGCAGCACCTGCACGGCAGCGGCCATGACGTCCGCTTTGCTGACGGGCTCAGGACTCGAATAGGTGCGTATGACCGGTAGGTGGGTCGCACAGCCGACTGCAACCGCGCACAGGCCGAGTAGAGCTAGACGTCGCATTGGCATCCGTCCTCCGGGGGTGTCGCCGCGCCGTGTAGTGCGTGTGCAGTAAGAACGTAGCCTTGCCGCGAATCGCCGACAAGCGGCGCGTCGTGGGTGCAGGGAGGACATGCACGCGACTTACGTGCCGGTGCCTTGCTCCGTCTCATACAGCGGCGAGTCGCCCCCTCGTGAAGACGCGACGCGCCGGCCGAGATCGACGCGCGAAAGGCCCCGCGTCGATGCGGTACCCATCCGCCGCCGCGCCGCGTATGCGTACATTGCGTTTCGCAGGTAGACAGGCGCACGGCATCGACCCACATCGCACGTGGGAGACCCGAATGGCCGACGACGGCGACACGACCGACCGCCTTAGCGATGCGTTCGAGCCCTACGTCTGGGAGTGGTTCACGGGCGAGTTCGGCGAGCCCAGCCCTCCGCAGACGATGGCGTGGCCGCTCATCGCCGAGGGGCGTAACACGCTCATCTTCTCGCCCACCGGGTCGGGCAAGACGCTCGCCGCCTTCCTGTGGTGCCTCAACGACCTGTTCCGCCTGGGACGCGAAGAGGCGCTCGACGACGCCGTACAGGTGCTGTACATCTCCCCGCTCAAGGCGTTGAACAACGATATCCAGAAGAACCTTATCGCGCCGCTGGAGGGCATACGCGAGCACGCGGAAGCGTGCGGGCTCGACATGCCCGAGGTGCGCTCCGAAGTGCGGACGGGCGACACGCCGCAGAGCAAGCGTCGTGAGATGGTCGAGCGGCCGCCCCAGATACTGATCACGACGCCGGAGTCCCTCTACATCATCCTGGCGACCGAACGCTTCCGCGAGGCGTTCCGCAAGGTGCGATACGTGATCGTTGACGAGATACACGCGATGGTCGCGAATAAGCGTGGCGTGGATCTGTCGCTGTCGCTAGAGCGGCTGGAGCATCTCGTCGAGGCGCCATTCACGCGGATAGGGCTGTCGGCCACGCAGCGACCGCTGGAGACCATCGCGGCGTACCTCTCGGGCGTGGGTGAGGACGGCGAACCGCGTCCGTGCTCCATCGTCGACGCTGGCGCACGCAAGGCGCTCGACGTCGAGGTGATGACGCCGGTCGACAACTTCCTCGAAGCGCAGTTCGACGCCATCTGGGGCTCCGCCTACGCGCAGATGGCCGACATGATCCGTCAGCACAACACGACGCTTGTATTCCACAACAGCCGATACAAGACGGAGCGAACCGCGCTACGACTGAACGAAGCGACCACCGGCGAGCCCGTGCGCGTCGGCGCGCACCACGGGAGCATGTCGAAGGCCGTCCGGCTGGACGTCGAGAACGACCTGAAGGACGGCGCGCTGAACGCCGTCGTGGCCACGGCCTCGCTGGAGCTGGGCATCGACGTAGGCAGCATCGATCTGGTGTGTCAGGTGCAGTCGCCGAAGTCGGTCTCGACGGGCATGCAACGTGTGGGACGCGCGGGGCATCTGCTGCACGCCACGAGCAAGGGCCGGGTGCTCGTCACGGACCGCGACGACCTCGTGGAGGCGGCGGTGCTCGTGCGCGCCATGCTCGACGGCGACCTCGACACCGTACGCATCCCAGAGCGATGTCTCGACGTGCTCGCGCAGCATGTCGTCGGAGCCGTCGCCGCGGACGAGTGGACCGTCGAGGACCTGTACGACGTGTGCCGGCGATCGTACTGCTATCGGGACCTGACCCGTGGCGAGTTCGACCGCGTGCTCGACCTGCTGGCGGGGAACGTCGCGTTCGACATGGACCACGCGCCGTATCCCCAGATCGTGTGGGACAAGGTGAACAACCTGCTCCGCGCGGAACGCGGGACGCGCATGCAGGCGTTTCGATCGGGCGGCACGATCCCGGACATCGCGGACTACGACGTCTACTGCGAGAGCAAGGGTACGCGGGTCGGCAGCCTCGACGAGGGGTTCGTCGAGAAGCTCAACGCCGGCGACGTGTTCATCCTGGGCAGTTCGTCGTGGTTGGTGACGGGCGTGCAGCGCGACCGCGTGCTCGTCGAGGACGTGTACGGCAAGCCGCCGACCATCCCCTACTGGGGCGGGGACCGTGATTCGCGGACGTGCGACCTCGGCGTGCTGGTCGGCAGGTTCCGCGCGGCGGCCGAACCGCACATCGACGACGACGACTTCACCGACTGGATACGCCGGGAGACGCGCGTCGACGCGAACGGCGCGGCGAGCATCGCGGAGTATCTGCGCGAACAGCGCGCAGTCACCGGCATGTTGCCATCTGACGAACGCCTGCTGGTCGAGCATTTCCAGAATGAACTCGGCGAGCGGCAGGTCGTGATCCACTCGTGCTTCGGCGTCCGCGTGAACGACGCGTGGGCGCTCGCGCTGAGCCACGCGATCGACCTGAAGACGGGACGCAGGCCTGCGTGGGCGACCACCGACGAAGGCATCCTGCTCACGCTCCCACGCGATTGCGCGATCGACCCCGACGATATCCTGACGCTCGTGACATCGCATAGCCTGGACGATGTCCTGCGTAGCGCGCTCTTAGACTCGCCGGTGTTCGCGTCCCGGTTTCGGCACGTCGCCGTGCGGTCGATGACGATCCCGCGGCACACGGGGCAGCGGCGGACGCCCGTGTGGCTGCAGAACCTGCGCGCCGCGGAGATGCTGGAGGCGTGCAGAGAAAACGCCGACCTACCCATCGTTGTCGAGGCGCTGCGGGAGTGCATGAACGAGGCGCTCGACGGCCCGAATCTGCGGGGCGTCCTCGCGCGGATCGAGTCGGGTGAGATCACATCGCACACGATGGAGACGATCGTCCCGTCGCCGCTCTCGCACTCCGTCCTGCTGCTTGGTCAGTATGGCGACATGGACGCCGTATCGCCTCGGGAGCGTCGCAGCCGGATGATGCACCTCCACCGCGAGATCCTGAAGCAGATCATCGACGAGGACGCGCTGGAGCATCTCCTGGACGACGAGGCGGTCGAGGGTGTCGAGGCGCGGCTGCAACGCACGGCTCCCGACCGTCAGGCGCGCACCGCTGACGAGATGTGGCGCGTGCTCCGCGATGTCGGCGATCTCACACATCTGCCGGACGATGAGATGTCGCTCGTGGATCGCGTCGCGGGGAACGAATTCGCCCTGCTGTCTGAGCTTGTCGAGACGCGGCGCGTCGTGCTCGTGCCCATCGGGCGAGTCGAGATGAACCGGGATCGATGGATCGCGTCGGACGACTTCCCGGTGTATCGGGCCGCGTTCGCGAGCCCACTCAAGTTGGACGAACGCGACCGGGCGTTGCTGGCCGTGCTCGCCGAGCGGGGGCCGCTGTCGGCGGATGAGATTCCACTGCCCGGCGCCCATGCGAACCGGCTAGAAACGCTCGCGATGCGCTATGAGACGCTGAGACTGCCGGGCGGGAAGGGCGAGAAGTACGTCGCGGCGAGCGCATGGCTGCCCGCGGCCATCTACGACGAGCGGCCGTCGGGTGAGAAGGCGAGACTCGCGCTCGCCGAGCGATTCCTGGCCACCCACGGGCCCATCACGAAGTACGAGATCATGGAGCGGTACGGCATGCCCGGCGCCGTGGTGGACAGCCTGTTGGAGACGCTGCGCGAGGAAGGCTCCATCGCGCGTGGGGAGTACGTCGCGACGAAGGCGTTCCCGCAGTGGTGCGAGAAGCGCAACCTCGAACAGATACATCGGCTCACGCTCAACCGGCTGCAGAAGGAGATGGAGCCCGCCTCGGCAGAGGAGTACGCCGACTTCCTCATACGGTGGCAGCGTCTACACCCGGACACGCGGCTGTCCGGCGTGGACGGCGTGCGGCACGTGATCCGCCAGTTGCAGGGGCAGGACAACTACCAACTGCTACTGGAGCGGGACGTCTTCGCCGGGCGCGTGCACGACTACACGCCCGCGATGCTCGACGCCCTGGTCGAGACGGGCGAGGTGACCTGGCGCCGGTTCGGATGGAAGCGCATGAAGCGCGGGCACATCGGCTTCTGCTTCTCGGACGAAGGCAGCGCGCTTCTCGCCGATCCGGGCGAGACGCCCATGAAACTGACCCAGTGGGACGACGATATCCCCGACATCTGCGACGCGACGCGCGAGTGGCTCGCGACGCACGGGGCGTGCGACTTCGATGACATCGTCGAGGGCACCGGCCACGACTGGCGACGCGTGCTGCGGGCCGTGTGGCATCTCGTGTGGACCGGCGAGGCCACGAACGACGCCTACGAGCCCATACGGCACATGCGCGTCGGCAGCGGGCTGTCGGGATGCTATGACCTCGCGTCGACGCCCGGGAAGTCGGGCGTCACGGACGACTTCATCGCGCACCACATGCTCGATCTCAGAAACCTGGACCCGAGGCTCGGGCGATGGTCCCCTACCGAACGCTTGCTGCCCGAGTCGTCGGACCTTGCGGAGCGCGCGGCGTGGGTCGAGGCGTGGGCGGAACAGCTCCTGAGTCGCTACGGCATCGTGACGCGGGAGTCGATACGCTTCGAATCGGCGGCTCCGCCGTGGAAGGACCTCCGGCGCGCGTTGGTGAAGCTAGAGATGCTCGCGAGGATACGTCGCGGCTTCTTCGTGGACGGCCTCGCCGGCGAGCAGTTCGCGTACCCGGACGCCGTCGAGGAGCTACGTGAGGCCAAACGGCGGCGGCTCGACAACGAGGCGGATTCACCCGACGAGCCGATGATCGCGCTGAACCTATGCGACCCGGCGAACCCGTTTCCAGCCCTGTTCCCCGTCGCGGACGAGGTCGACGAACCGGTCAAGGCGATACGGACGCCGCACAAGTACCTCGTCGTGCAGGCAGGGCGGCCGTTACTGCTCTACCAGCACTCGATCACGGTGCTCGTGGACATGACGCGGGAACGCATGGAACGGGCGCTCGTGGCGCTGTGCAAGCTCGTGGACAAGCCGTCGAAGGTCGAACCGGTGACGCGGTTGCGCGTGCGCGACTGGAACGGGCATCCGGTGGACGTGAGCGTCGGTCGGCCGCTGTTGGCGAAGCTGGGCTTCGCCGAGGGCGCGCGCCGCGAGTACTTTTACGACGGCCTCGTGGAGCGAACGCCGGAACGCGTGCGCGCCCTGTCGAGTGAAATCCCGGCGGAGTTCGAGCGCGCGGGCAAGGCGGACGCTCCCGTCGAGTACAACAAGGAATGGATGATCGAACGCGCCCCGAAGGGCATCCGCGAGGGCGTGCGCGCCGCCATCGACATGCTGGACGAGATGCTGTCCGACGAGTGCGCCTTCGTCTACGAGTCCCGCGGCCTGCTCATGGAGTACCGGGGCGTGGGCGCGGCGCATGTGCGCGTGGGGCAGAAGCAGGCGTGGGTCCACGTCACGCATCAGGGCTGGGTGCCGCCGATGATCGTGTCGTCGCCCGTAGACTGCGAGGACGAGGAGGCCCGGCGGGGCATCCTGGAACGCTTCGCGAAGACGCGCGCGGCGATCGACGCGAAGATGGACGCGGATTAAGATGCGCGCGCACGTGCCGCTGTCAGATTTCGCCGACGCGATGATGCACGCCGACGACGCGTTCGCGGCCAAGGTCCGCGCGCACGAAACTCGGTTCGGGCATGCCGACGGGATGCGGGCGGTGTTGGCGCAGGCGGCATACAACTGCTGGTATCACGTCGAGTATCGCGCGAATCTGCGTGAGATATGCCGCGCCATCGGCGAGGGCAAGCCGACATCGCTCGCGCTTTGTGGCCAGGTGACGGCGGTACGTCGCGCCGCGATGGACGCTTACCTCGTCGGCCTGCGCGCGTGGCTGGGTCACGACCTCCCGCCCACGCCCGAGCTCGACTCCGACATCGTGACACGCGTCCGCAAGTGGCTCGGCGAAGACCACCCGGCGAAGCGCGCGCTCGTCGAGCTGCTGCTGTGCGCGCTCGTCGATCAGATCGTATCGGGCTCCCATGTCAGCGTTCTCGCCGACGGCTCCCAGGCTCCCGGCGAGACGCCGTGCCCCAACTCCTCGTCGTACCTCCGCGCCGACGGAGCCCGCTACACGCTGTCGGACGGCGAGTTCGTCAGCAGTCGCAAGACGGACGCCGAGCGACACTTCCCCTCAGAGGCAGACGCAGAGGCGCTCATCGCGGGCGTGCTGAGTGAGTCTCAGCCGCCGTGCATGCATCGCTACACGCGCTATCTCGACATCAAGATCGCGAGCATCGGCGCGTTGCGATGGCGCGGCGGATTGCCAGCGGACGACGGGTCGAAGGCCCGATGGGAGGCGTTCTGGCGCGACGCGGAGGAAGCTCTGCGAGGATGGGTCGACGGCGCCGCCGGGCCAACGGACATAGCCAGTGAGCTGTACGCGCTCCTCGGCGAGCCCACGGAGGAGCGGCGCGCGGTCGTGCAGGAATTCCTGCTGGAGCCGCCGCCGGGGACGGCGTTCTGGGGATGGCTGGCCGGCCGTCGTTAACCGACCACGCGCCTGGGCCACTTCCGCGCGACGAACAGCACGTCTCGTCCAGCGCGGGTACCGAGTGGCGATCGAGCCACCCGCCCGCTACCTAGACATCGCGGAACGCGCGCGCCCGAGCATCAGCAGGACTCCGCTGGGAGGCATCGCACGGATCGCATCGTGTGCTCCTCGCGTGCAAGGAGTTCGCCGTCCAGTGTGTGGTAGACGCGGATCTCTGTCCGAGGGGCCGTACTCCACGCCGCGCGCGCTGACCGCCCCGAAGGCTCGTGTCCGCCGGGTGTACGGACGGCGCCACCCCAATCCATGCAGGACGGGACACGAGTAGTGCCCCCAGCCAATCGTGGAGCGTCAGACGTTGTCGGACGCGACCGGTCCCGCTGCGAGGTCGCGCACACCTATGCCATGGGTATGTATCGCCCATAGCGCGGCGCGGTGCGACACGCACCGAATAATGCGACTCGCCTCGCGCAACCGGAGTTGTCCGGGTGGTAAGCACCCGCTGTGCGCTGCGTCGCAACCGGCGTGCGGCCGGCGCCCCGCCCTCCGGGCCACCGATTTATAGGCCTACGCCGAGTGGTTGGCACGCAGCTTGTAACGCCGGCATGCGGACGACGATCGTCGGAAAGACGGCAGACGGTGTCAGCGTGCGCGCTCGCACGTCGCCGGCCTGTGACGGGAGCGCTCGTGCCCGCCCGGGGCAGGTGGCTTCGCGTGCGGAACGCTGCGATAATGCGCCTTAGGCGCACGGCTCCCGGACTCCCAACCACATGGAGCGCGCAACCCCATGGCCTCGACATCCCGCGCACACGCCCCTCGGCTGCATCGGCTGCTCATCTGGTTCCTCGGCTCTGTGCTGACGCTCCTGTTCTACTGGGCGGTCGACTTCGTGGTCAGCGACATCGGCCGTATCGACGGGCCGCAGCGCGAGGACGTGCGCGATGAGATCGGGGACGCCGCCTTGCGCGACGAGCTCGACAGCCTGCAGAAGCAGCAATCCGACCTGCAGACGCAGATCTCGAATCAGGAGGACATCCAGCGCGTCCTGAGCCGAAGCACCGCCGAGCTCCGATCCACGATGGATCAGCTCATCGACCTGCACCGGCTCGATATCGAGGCTGGCGTCACGCCCACCGACGAGCGTCAACAGGCGCTCGCGGAGAGCCAGTCGTTATTCATCGCGAAGCAGGTGGAATTCCAACTCGCGAGCGAAACCATCGGCAAACAGAGCCAGGAACAGCGCACGGTCGCCGCGCGCATCCAGGCACTCGATGAACGGCGTACGGAAGACAACGAGCGCGTCCACGAGGAGTTCGAGTCGCGCCTGAGCCGCCATCGACTGAAGCTCGCCGCGTTCAAGTTGGCGTTCGTGCTTCCGGCGCTCGCCTTGGGGGCGTGGCTGGTGTTCACGCGGCGGAAGCAGCTATACGCGCCGATCTACTACGCGTGGCTCATCGCGACGTTCGTGGTGATGGCACAGGTCATGTGGCAGTACTTCCCGCGGCCCTGGTTCAAGTACATCGCGGTGGGCGCGGGCATTGGCGTCGTGACGTTGTTCCTCGTGCAGGTGGTGAGGATGGTGGCGGCTCCACGGCCTGACCTGTTGTTGCGTCGGTATCGAGAGGCGTACGGGCGCCATCGCTGCCCGGTGTGCGCGTTCCAGATCATGCGAGGCCCGCTCAAGCACGCGCTATGGACGGCGAAGGGGCCTGTCTCCGGCGCATCGGACGGGAGCGACGAAGACGAGACGCCCTACACGTGCCCGTCCTGTGGCTCCGGTCTCTATCACGAGTGCGGGTCGTGTGGCGCCGTGCGGCACACGCTGTTGCCATACTGTGACTCCTGCGGCGATGAGCGTGTCGCTCGGGGCGACACGTGAGCAGGGCGTGGTCTTGGGCATCTCGAGCGACGAGCGTGGGTTCATCGAGCTTTGTGGATGCGCCATGTCCCAGCCGGGGGAGGCTTGCCAGGAGGGCCACGGCGATCGCGGAGGTGCGGAACTCCCAGGATGGGGTTGCCCTCGTGCACAACGGCGGTGTGGTCGAAGGGCCGGGGTGGCAGCAGGAGCTGAAGTTGGGGACGGCGCTCCTGGCGATGCGCGCAAGCGGATGCGTGGCGATGAATGTTGGGGTCGGCGAGGCCGCATTGGGATTCCATGCTTGGCCGGTCAGTGGGACAGCAGCGGCGTCCCTCTCCGCGCCGGGAACCTGCGATGGGGTGGAGTCGAGCTCTCCGAAGGCATCGGGTATTGGCGAGAAGGCGGAAGCGCGCTGGGCGCTGTAGGGACCATGTCGGAGGAGAACGCGCGCAGGGCACAGGCATTCCGCCCCGAATCCACGCGGTCGAACCCCGTGGCCCGCGCGAGAGAGCTCGTCGCAGAAGCGGCAGCGACAGCCTCGTGCTTCTCTACTGTGCTTCGGTTGCGGACGCGGTTACCCTCGCGCGGCGGGTGCCGACTTCGACGCGATTGTGGCCCAGATCCCGGTGGCCACGGATGCTTCACCTGCGGTCGCAGCCTCCGGGGGCGGCACGCCCATCGTTGCACCGGCGTGAAAGGGCAGCGCCTCGTCACGCAGATGCTGCGCGCCGACGAGGAGGCAGGCGCGTTGCCGATGTCCGACACATATGAGAACGACGCCACACTTGGCGCCCGACATCCCTGACAACGCTGACGAGTCGTTGGAAGTCACCGACAGCGCATCGTTCGTCGGCAACGCGGAGTGTGGTCGGGGCCACGCCGACGCGTACGTCACCTGGCAAGGCGCCAAGCGTGCGCACGTGTACGACACGCCCGTCGCGAAGGGGCGCTCGCACGACCCAGAGCGCTTGAGGTGTCATGTTGTCGGTCTCGGCGCCCGAACCGGCTTCGCCAGCGCTACAAAGACGCCAGAGCTGCGCCATGTTCCGTGTGAAGCGTGCCACGGGGCGGGTGGAGCGCACGTCGCGGACACGTCAGACGCTTCAAGACAGCGTGCCCCGTCCGAGTGCGCGGGCTGCCATACACCAGATGCGAGCCCAGCATTCGACCTGAGAGAATGTCGCACCGACTCAAGGACGCAAGCGCGCGCGTGCGAGCTGGACCGCGTACAATCAGAGTGCAGGCTCACATGGTACACCGACACGACCTGCTCCGAGGAGACCGCCAGTACTTGCAGCTGGGGCGACAACTACAACACTGTTTACCACCCCCAGGTCGACTGCCTGTTGTCGTGTTCGTGTGCGGCGCCTTACAGGGAGGGGGTTTCGCCCGTCCCTTCTCCCACACAACGTCGAAGGGATCCTATGCCCGCCCCTCGCACGGTTCTTACAGCGTCGGCTGTGGCCGCGGCACTAGCCGTCATCGCCGGGATCATGTTGCGCGGAGGGCCTCCAGGAGAACCGCCAGCCGTGGACACGGGCCCTTCGCAGCACGCTGGTCGTGTGCCGGCCCGCAACCCGCTACCAGCACGGAAGGTTGCGGTGGATCCCTCGGACGGGACGCGCGCTACGGGAGCCGCCGCAGTCCACCGTGTGCCGCCCCGTTCAGCTGCCGGAGCGACAGAGGGCCCCTCTGCCATCGTACCGACGACTGGACGAATGTCAGAGCGAGAGGTGCAGGAGCTGGAGCGCCGACTGGAGACATATCACGTTGCGGACGACGCCTACGACAGACATGAGCAAAGCCATCGAGACGACTCCGACCCAGCGTGGGACGAGCGAGATCGCGAGTTCCGCCGTGCGTTTTTCGCGGCCCTCGACGTCCTCTCAGCCGCGTACCCGGAAGCCATTACGCGCGATGGGGGAATCAACTACGTGAAGCTCCGAGAACTTGCCGGGCGTCAACTGGCGAAATCCGCGTACTCTATTCCGACCCACACCCGTACGCCGTATAGCGGACCCGGCGGCTGACGTCACCGCTTCGTTGCGCGTGGACGCATACGGAATGCGCGTCAGCGGCGTCTTCGCCGTGCCCTGTTCCCACATCGACACACGATCCAGGACGTTGACGATGTGGTGGTTCCTGCAACGCTGCTCCGCCGCGTCGGGATACACGTTTGCCAACGCTCCCCAGATACCCAGGTGACCGTCGCCGATCACCAGACGCGGACAGCTCATGCCCCGCGATTTCAGATCCCGCGGCGCCGACGACCAACTTCCTATACTCTCCCGATACCTGCTCTCGACAGCCAGAACCACCTTGGGACCGTGCCGCATCGCGCCGATGACGACCAAGAGCGCAGCCTTCTCCTTCTCGAAGCCGGCTTTCACATACACGCCGTCTCCCCAGATGTACACGACCGGGTCGTCCGCTAGCGACCGTGACTTCCACGCGCTGTATTCCGCCAGCCAGTTCTCCTTCAGCCGCGCGACCAGCCGCGCGACGGAACTCGCCGACAGCGGAGCGCCATCGCCCACCAGACCACGCAACGCCAGATCGAAATCACCCTCGCATAGACCGTGCAGATGCAACTCAGGGAGCAGGTCGCCTACTTCCCGGGTACGGCGCAGGAACAGCGGCAGTATCCGACTCTCGAACCGCTCCTCCAAATCGCGCACACGAGGGCGACGCACGGTGATCGTCCCGCTCGTCAGGCTCACGCGACGTGGCTTTCGGTGTCCGTTGCGGTAGCCCGAGGACATGTTCCCAGACCCACGACGCTCGTGCTTCTTGCGACCCAGCAGGTCGTCGACTTCATCCTCGATCAGTCCCTGGAACCCGTCCTGCATCCGCTGGCGCGCCCACGCGTCGACGTTCTCAAAGGCGACCTCTTACGCGTGCTGAGGGTCGTGCGTATCCTGGCTCATGCTGGCGCGTCCTTCCCTTCTGCCGGGTCTCCTACCCGGTGGTTTTCAGGTCTGGGACGTCTACGCCGCCGTTCCCTACTTACACACCTTCCGAGGCTACCTCGCTCTTGGGCGTGGTCCCCGTCCATGCGCGGCGTGTGCGGAGTGCGACGGAAGCGTCAAACACGGTCCGGGTGCAGATGCCGGCCGCTCTGTAGTCGCGATCCGATTCCGACTGCCGCCCCGGACTGGACGTGTTGGCAGTGGGTTATTCCGCGACGGCGATCACGGCGCCGCGTGTGCGGAAGTAGAGGGCGCCTTCGGACGCCGCCGGCGTCGCCATGCAGATGTCGTCCAGCTCGTTCACGGACAGGACCTCCAACTCGGGGCCGGGCGCGACGACGTACGTGGTCCCGAGTTCACTCGTGAAGTAGAGCTTCCCATCGGCGGCGATGGGTGACGCCGTGAACCCCGTGCGCCCGCTCCCGAGTCGCTGCTCGTAGATCAGCTCGCCGGTCTCCGCTGCGTAGCACTTCACGACGCCGCTGTCTCGACAGCTATACAGGTAGGCGCCGTACGCGATGGGCGTCTGCATGTACGCGCCGTTGCCGGGCGTGCCCCACGCGACGGCGTCGCTGGCGGTCTCGCCATCGGGAAGCGTGATGTCCCCGACCGCCGTGGGTCGGACGGCGTACAGGGGCGCTCCGTCGCCGTGCGCCTTGGTGATGTAGATGAGGTCGTTCGCGATGATTGGCGTCGGGACGGGGATGTCACCCCCGCCGCTCATGCGCCACACCTCGGCGCCCGTCCGCGCGTCGTAGCCGGCCATGTGCCGGTAACCGTTGACGGCGACTCGCGCGCCGTCCGCGTGCGGGTAGATCGTGGGGGTGCTCCACGTCGGGACGTCGTCGCGGGGAGTGCGCCAGACCTGCTCGCCGTCGTGGATGCTGAACGCCGCGATGAACGAGTTCTCCTGCACGTCGCACTGCACGATCACCATCTCATCGTGGATGATCGGCGAGGACGCGAAGCCCCACTGCGCCTCAGGCACGACAAAGTACCCCGAGTCGAGGACGCCGAGATCCTTCTCCCAGAGCAGGTCGCCGTCGACGGTGTAGCAGTACAGCCCGTCGGAACCGAAGAAGGCCACTACGTGAGAGCCATCGGTGGCAGGGGTGCAGTTCGCGTGCGTGGCCTTCGTGTGCCGCTTGATCTCGGGGACGGCCTCGAGAGCTACGCGCGTCCACAACGGGACGCCGGTGTTCTTGTCGAGGCAATGCACCTCATACCGGTGCACCGTGTCGTCTTGCACGGGCTCGATACTGCCGTAGAGACCGACGCGCAACTCCGGGTCGTCCATGCCGCTCACGGCCGTCGTGACGAACAGTCGGTCTCCCCAGACGACAGGGCTTGAATGTCCCTGACCCGGGATGGGCGCCGTCCATGCGATGTTCTTATGGTCGGGTACGCTCCACTCGGTCGCCGTCGCGTAGCCGTCGGCCACCCCATCGGCGTTGTGGCCGCGGAACGACGGCCAGTTGGTATCGGCGGCGTCGAGCCGCGCACACACGGCCACGGCGAGCACGACGGTGTACGCGACTCGGCGCACTGATGTCCCGGTCATGCGTCAGTCTCCCTATCCCGCTCGGTCTGATGTCGCCCGCAACGCGCGTTCTCAGGCGCCCGAAGTCACGCTGAGGCCGCCATCGACCAGCAGCCCCTGCCCGGTGATGTTAGACGCGTCATCGCTAGCGAGGAAGTAGACGGCGGCGGCCAACTGATGCGGCTCCGCAGCCGCGCCGAGTAGCGCATACCCCTTCGTGCGCTCGCGCATCTCCTCAGGCGTCGTGCCGCCCTTGGCCGCGTTGCGTTCGTGGAAATCGGTGATCGTGTAGCCCGGCAGCACGGCGTTCGCGCGGATGTTGTCCTCGCCGTGCGCGACCGCGAGGCTGCGCGCGAGTGATACGACCCCCGCCTTCGTCGCGTCGTACAGCGGCATTCCCGAGCGCCCAACCGTCGCGTTCGCGGACGAGATCATGACGATGCTGCCGGACTGTTGCTCGATCATCGCTGGGAGCGCCGCCTTGCAGCAGTACGCCACGCCACGCAGGTTCACGTTGACGATGATCTCCCAGTCCTCCTCGGTCGCGTCGAGGATGCTGCCGCCTACGCGCGCCCCCGCGTTCGCAACGAGCATGTCGATGCGGCCCCACGCGTCCAGCGCGGCGGATGCCCACGCGTGGCAGTCGCTCTCGTTCACGACGTTGCCCTCGACGTAGATCGCCTCGCCGCCGGCCTGCTCGACAAGAGCGCGGGTGGCTTCGCCGTCGGCGACGGACATGTCGCCGATGACCACGCGCGCGCCCTCCTCGACGAAGCGCAGCACGCACGCCTTCCCGATCCCCGCTCCACCGCCGCTCACGACCGCCACCTTGCCGTCGCTACGCATGTGCCTCTCCTCGCCGTGGATCGCTCACGCGGTGTCTGCCGCGCCGTCGCTGCCAATGTAATCGTAGGCGTGATGTCGCGCAACGATCTCCGACCGTTGTGCGACGCGCCGTCCCAGTCCTATGCTCGTTGGGTCATTCGGGGAGTCGATATGCGCGTCGAGTTGGGCGGAAAGGTCGCTACCGTCACTGGTGGCGGACGGGGCATCGGCCGGGCGATTGCCGAGACGCTGTCCGCGAACGGCGCGCGCGTGTTCATCGTGGACATCGACGCGGACGAGGCCGCGCGTACTGCGGCGGAGATCACGTCCGCGACCGGCGAGTGCGTCGCGCTCAAGGGCGACGTGTCCTCCCTACCAAACATGGAAGAAGTCGCCGCGACGGTGGGGCCGGTCGACATCCTCGTGAACAACGCTGGCATCAACACGCGCAGCGATCGCGTGCCGATACACGAATACTCGGTAAACGACTGGCGCCGCATCACTCATGTCGATCTCGACGGCGTCTTCATCACGAGCCGCGCGATCATCCCCGGCATGCTGAGGCGTGGCGGCGGACGCATCGTGAACATAAGCTCGGTAGCCGGAATCGTGCCGTTGCGTCTACAGAGCGCATTCGTGGCGGCGAAGGCGGGCGTCGTGAATCTCACGAAGTCGATGGCGTTGGAACTCGGCCCGGAGGGGATACTCGTGAACGCCGTCGCGCCGGGGTCCACCCTTACCGACGGGACGAAGGCGCTCTTCTACGGCGAGGACGGCGCGTACACGGAGAACGCCGAGTCGCTGCTGTCGCACATACCACTCGGCCGGCCGGGGACGGTGGAGGAGATCGCGCACGCCGTGCTGTTCCTCGTCGCGCCGGAGTCGAGCTACGTCAACGGGGCGATCCTCACAGTGGACGGGGGATGGACGGCCGGCTACACGCGGGACTGGTAAGCCGGACAGGGAGAACCACATGGCGAAGATAACGACGTTCAAGGGCTATCAGGGCGATCCACCCGTGGCGAAGCCGGACACGCCGCCGCCGGCGAACGTCGTCACGGCCCAGGACGGCGTGCCGGTACGCTACCCGGGATGCGACGGCATCGGCGTGCGGATCGTGCACCCCGCGAACCCGAAAGCGCCCGCAGAGAACCTGGGCCTCGTCATGTTCTACATTCCGCCCCACGTCGTGCTGGAGCCGGGTAGCCATCACACCGAGGAGTGCTACGTCATCGTACGCGGCTCTGGGACGATGACGCTCAACGGCGAGAAGCGCGACGTGCGCGCGGGGATGTTCGTCCACCTGCCGCCGTGGTGCGAACACGGCATCGAGAACACGGGCGACGAGACACTCGAAGTGCTCATCTGCACCGCGCCGCCGAACCCGTGATCCTGTGCAGGATCTCGAGCCGCATGAGGGCGGTCATGGTCGCGCTGATCGCATGCGGGCTCGTCGTCGCGTGCGGCGATCCGGCGGCGCGGCACTACAACCGCGGTGTCATCTACCACAAGACCGGGCGTGTCGACCTCGCCGTGGAGGAGTGGAAAGCAGCGTTGGACCTCAGCCCTGAGCTTACCGAAGCGCGGCATAGCCTCGGCGCCGCGTACGCGGCAGAGGGCAAGGTCGAGGAGGCCGCCGCGACGTACGAGGCGGCGCTACGCGTCGACCCGTCGGACGCGGTCGCGCGCTATCAGCTGGGGGCGGCGTACGAGGACCTCGGGCGAACCGACGAGGCCGTCGCCGAGTGGCTCCGCGCCGCGAAGGACGACCCGACCCTCGCCGGCGCGCACTATGCGTTGGCGCGCGTGTATGCCGAACGGGGTCAGCACGACGACGCCCTACGCTCCTACCGAGATGCCGTCGCCGCAAACCCATCCCTCGCAGAATACGCGCGCACGGACCCACGCCTGGACGGCATCCGGGTGGCGATCACGTCCGAAGCAGCCGACGAGAGGCCGTAATCTGTGGACATCAGGGACCTACAACGTGATGACGCCAAAGGGGTCGCGCAGACGGCGGAAGTGCTGCGCATCGGCTTCCTTCACCTCCCTGACTGCTGGGCCGACCCGGACGAGGCCCTGGAGGAAGTGCGCGAATCGCTCGCCGAAGACCGCATCAGCCGCGTGGCCGTCGAGGATGGCGCCGTGGTCGGATGGGTCGGAGGCATACGCCAATACGACGGCCACGTGTGGGAACTGCACCCCCTAGTCGTGCACCCGGAGTGGCGAGGACGCGGCATCGGCCGCGCGCTGGTAGCAGACCTGGAGGAGCAAGCGCGGGCGCGCGGAGGAATGACGGTCTACCTCGGCTCCGACGATCATCTCGGCCAGACATCCCTGGGCGACATCGACGTCTACCCGGACCCACTCGATCACCTGGCCGCCATCCGGAACCCGGGTGGCCACCCGTATGAGTTCTACCAGAAGTGCGGGTATTCGGTGGTGGGCATGCTGCCGGACGCGAACGGGTTCGGAAAGCCGGACATCTTCCTGGCGAAGCGCATCGGCGTCGCGCCGTCGTGAGCGCGGCGAGCATTACTCCCAGAGGTCCAGACCGAGCAGCTTCCGGCCCAATGCCGTCAGTTCCGCCGGCCCGTAGTTCTTCGCCTCCCACCCGCGCGGATCGCCCGGCCACGGCCCTCGTCCCAGCGCCCTACGCTCGCGCCACAGCGTGATCCGCTCCTGACGCCGCTCCTCGTTCATAGGCTCGGGAACCGGGTAGAAGTTCATGTACTGCGCGAGCCGCGGCTTGTCGGACGTGTTCCGCCCGTTGCCGTGCGGAAGCGCGCGATGCCACACGAGCATCGTGCCGGCCTTCGCGGGGACCTGAATGAACTTGTCCGGCGATAGCTCAGGCGCCCACGGGTTCTCCTCGTCGATGAGCGACTTGTGCGCCCCCGGCCAGCACACGAACGACCCCTGATCGTCAGCCGTGTCCCTCAGATACAGGACGCCCTGAGTGCCGTAGCGCAGCGGCAGCTTCGTGATGTCGGCGTCCCAGTGGAACATGCCCATGTGGTCCCACTCGGGATGGTCCGCGTGGCGCGGCGGCTTCATGTTGACGCGGTCGGGATGCACCCAGATCTTCTCGGTGCCGTAGATCTCGGAATAGACCTGCTGGATCTTCGGGTGCTGGTACACGTTCCACATCGCCTGATGCTGGTACATCTCGACCATGCCGGCTCCCGGCTTGTGCGGGGGTCGGTACCACGTCTCGGGGTCGTCGCCGTCCATTTCGAGGAACGCCCAAATGGCGTCGGCAACGGCGTCGCACAGCTCGGTCGGCACGGCGTCCTCGACGAGCATGTACCCCTGCGCATCGAAGTGGTCGTGGTGGGCCTGCGTCAACACGGGCATCTATGTCTCCCGGCGAGAGGGAACGTCGCG
>JABGQA010000137.1 GCA_018644665.1 Candidatus Poribacteria bacterium | reverse complement strand
CGGCGAGTACGACCAGGCCTTGGGCCGCCTCGAGGAAGCGGTGACCGTGCTGGAGGGAAGAGCCACGGACGACGCCCGCCGCGAATCGAGCAACGCGCTGGCGCAAATCGCTTCCGTGCATTTCCAGCGCGGCGAGTACGACCTGACGCGCGAGTTCTCGCAACGTAGCCACACCATCGCCGACGAGATCGGGGCCGCCCGCGAGGCCGCGTTCGCCAACCTTATATGGGGGTTGGCCGCCTACCGGCAGGGAGACGCCGCAGACGCGCGTGAGCGCTTCGAGACGAGTCTCGCGGCTCGCGAGAGGCTAGGCGACATCAACGGAGTCGCGGCCGTCCTGCAGAATCTCGGCAACCTCTCCATGGATCAGACGGACTACGACGGCGCCGAGGGCCACTACACGCAGTGCCTGGCGATCCGAAGGAAGGTCGGCGATGTAGCCGGGACGGCGAACGTCCTGAACGGCCTGGGTAATGTCTGTCTGGCTCGTGTCGACTACGACGGAGCCGCGCAACGCTTCGGCGAATGCCTGGAGATTTTCGAGGGGATCGGCGCCGGCTTCGGCATAGCGGTCGCGACTCTGAACCTCGGCGCCATAGAGAACGAGCGCGAGAACCTGGACGCCGCGCGCGACTACCTTCGCCGGGCGCTCGAAGCCGCCGGCCCGCTCAAGGCGCGTGATCTCATCGCGGACATCACGGCCGCGACGGCGCGCGTCAACGCGGAGGCCGGCGACTGGGATGCGGCCGGTGAGGCCGCCACTGACGCGCTGACTGTCGCGAGGGAGATGGCCAATCCCGGTATCGAGGCCAAGGCGCTCTGGGCGCTCGCGACGGTCACGCTCGCCGCGGGCGATCACGGGATGGCGCGGGAGCATTTCACGGTGGGCGTGGCAGCGTCGCGATCCGCCGAACTCAAGTTGTGGGAGGCGCGGCTACTCCTCGGTCGCGCGGCGGCCGAGCAAGCGGCAGGCAGCACAACAGCCGCCAGCGCTGATCTCGACGCGGCCGAGGCCGCCTTCCCGACCCCACGTCCCGCGCGCGACGCGCGCCGTGTCCGCGAACTTCGGGCCGCGTTGGACGCCTAGGCGCTACTCGATCGTGGAGATGTTGTAGCCGACGCCGATCTTGAATTCGGGGTTCTCACCCAGCCCGTCCGACCCCATGGCGAAGCCCAGCACGGCCAGCGGGTGCGGAGTAAAGACGATGCCCACGAATCCCGGCAGCGAGTCCGGGTGGTCGGTGATGAGTCGGTAGCGCGCCTCGGCGGTGACTTTCACGTACGAGCCGATGCCGATGTCGATCCCGGCGAACGGCGCCTGCCTCACGATCGGACGTGACGGGTCGAAGTACCGCGCCTGCGCGGCGGTAGGCGTGGCCTCGGGGTCGCGCGGGTTGTACGGGTGCCACTTCGTGTTCATCCCGTTGAGCCAACTCGCGTGCATCGCGCCGACGTGCACGTGACCGTTCACCGTCTCCGTCAACGAGAAGGATTTGCTGGCGCTCAGCGAGACGACCTCTGTCCGCCAATGATTGTTGGGAATCCACACCGCGCTGATCGCCAACGCCGGGCCCTTCCGCGTCTCATCGTTGAGTCGCAACTTCGCGAATGGACCCCACGACGGGGCGTGGGTTACGTCCCGCATCACGATGTTCGTCATGCCGATCTGGAGTCGGTCCGTCGCGGAGTACGCGACGTTGCTCGATACGATGAGATGCTCGTGGGGAACGGGCACGGCCCACATGTCTTGCACGCCCGCCATGGAGCCCAACCCCACAGAACCCGCGGGCGGCGTCAGGGCCGATGGAATCAGGAACAGCCCGCCCGGCCCGTAGGCGGATTGCGCTCTTACAGCGCTGGGCGCGGACAGAAGTACACCGCACAGAACTAGGATGAGAAACGCAGTGCGTCGGGCGAGCGCCATGGTCGGGGTCCTTGGGCCTGCGGCGTGGCCGCGGTCGGAAGGATCGCTGGACGCTCTGTATTGTACCGCACGCGGATCGCCGACGCCCTTCTGACACGCATTCTGCGCGCCGGCGATCCTGTCTTTTCCCGTCGAGGCCGGTCGTGGACGCCGGGCGTTCGCGCGCCCTAGTGCGTCGTGACGGAATCACCGTCGTCCGATCCGAGCCTGTCGGTACCGCTTGGAGGCGCTCACGGAGACAGGTCGGTTTCCCACGGACCGAACGGTGTAAGAGGCATTCCCGCCGGACACGCGTTTGTCACGGAGACGAACCCGGGTCGCTACGGGAGGATTCCGGGGGGCGCCCCCGGCGGAAATGCGCTTTTCCCGTCATACAGAGCGTTGTCCGCACGAGGCGTGCCAATCTCAGCCGGACACCCCTAACCCCGCGCGCGGCCAACATCGACGGCGGCCATCTGCGACGATAGGTCACGATAGCTGGGTTATCCGCGAACTCGCCGTAGCAAGAGAGCGGCGCCCGGACGGGCAGGGCCGCGTCCGCCGTGCGACGGCATCCGTTTCACAATGCGACGGCATGGGCCGCGCGCGTCGCATTGTGCGCCGATTCGTGTGGGCTCCGACCCGGCTGGCAGACGCGAAGACGGCCGGCTCGCCCATGCGGGCCCGCCGGCCGTCGTCCGTGCGAATCTCGATTCGGCGTCGTGCTACTGCTGGGCGCTGACGTCCAAGCAGACGAGTTCTTCCTGATTGCGCAGGTAGAGCCTGCCGTGCGCGAGCGTCGGCGGAGTCCAGCACCGGCCGTGCAGCATCTGCGTCTTTGCGAGCTGCACATACTTGCGAGGCGTGGCCTCGGCCAGCACGAGTTTGCCCTCCTCGCCAAGGGCGATCAGAAGGTCCCCGACGCGGATGAGCGAGCCCTTGCCCAGCTTGCGCCGATGGCTCCACTCCTCTTTGCCGGTGGCCGCTTCGATGCACTTCAGGTTGGCGTTGTCGAACCCGTACAGGTACCCGTCGAGCAGCACCGACGAGTTGAAGTGGTTCCGCATGACCCGGCTCGCCCAGACTTCCTCGACGTCGATTCGATCACCGCTGTCGCTCATCCGCACGACGGCCGACCCCTTGTCGTAAGACGCGGACACGAAGACGAGGTCGTCCGGCACGAACAGCGGTGTGGCGATGTTGATGCCGTCGGGCCAGTCGTAGTTCCACAGCACCGCGCCGTCGGCCGGAGCCACCGAGGTCAGCGCCCGTGGCGTGAGGAACAGCACTTGTCGGACGCCCCCGTACGTCACCGCGACAGGCGACGAATACGCGGCATCCCCGCCGTCGGCGGTCCACGCGATCTCCCCGGAGTCCTTGTCGAAGGCCGCGAGGGCGTTGCCGTTGGCGCCTCCGGACTCGACCATCACGAGGTCGCCCTCGATGAGCGGGGAGCCGGAGAAGCCCCATCCGGGCGTGTTGCTGCCAAATACCGCCACGAAGTCCCGGCTCCATACGCCGTCGCCGTTCTCGGCGTTGAGCGCGTGGAGGACACCGGAGGCGGACAGGACGTACACCTTGCCGTCGTGCACCGTTGGCGTCGATCTCGGGCCGCTGCCGCGATCGTTGTCGAACCGGGCTCCGGTCTTGGCGCGCCAGATTTCCGAGGCGTCCGCCGTATCGAGGCAGACGGCGAACTCCTCCGTGTCCGTGGCCATCATGGTGTACAGGCGCGACCCTACGACCGACACGGCCGAATAGGCGATGCCCAGCGGCTGACGCCACACCACGGGCGGCCCTTTGCGAGGCCAGTCTCGCGCGATACCGGTTTCCACCGAGACGCCATCGCGGTTGGGCCCGCGCCATTGGGGCCAGTCGCCGGGCGCGTCCACGTCGGCGAACGCGCGCGGCGCGGTCAGACTGCACACGCCCGCAGCGATGAGCAAGGACAGGCAGACGCGGACAGAACTGGACTTAAGCGTTGGCATGGAAGGCGATCCCCTGGGGTACCGTGCGATCACATGTTGGCTCCCTGATTCTGACGCATCGACGCCAAGCGTGCAAATTGCCGCGCGGGACGCTCGCGGGCCACGTGGCATGATCCTCGCACGCGCGGCCACGCAACGTCTTACGCGCCGAACCCGGAATGAAGGCCGGGGGCGCCGGAAGCAACACATGGGAGCCACCGCACGTGAGCACGCGATTTCGGACAGAGGGTGAGGTCATCATCGCGGACGTATTGGGCCGGGTCACCGGGGCGAGGGCGCTGGATCTCAGCCGCCAGTTGCACGTCGTCCTCTCGGAGGATGGGGCTTCGGACCAGGTGCTGATAAACCTCGCGAGGTGTCCCGACCTGGATCTCGTCGCGCTGCGGGTCCTCGCCGACGCTTCCAAGGAGTTGGTGCACCAAGGCCGCGGCTCCTTTGGGATGACCCACGTCAATTCTGCGATCCGCGACCGGTTGGTTGCCGCGGCCATGCTACACCGCTTCGAGATATTCGACGACGAGCGCGAAGGCGTTCGCCAATTCTCCAACCGGCGACGGGCATTCAAGAACCTCACGGGTCACACGGTCGTCTGCGGGTATGGCAGACTCGGGAGCCACATCGCCGCGGAGTTGCGAGGCGCAGGCGTTGATTGCGTCGTCGTCGACGCCGACCCGGACAAGGTCGCGCTCGCCCGTGACGCGGGCTTCGCCGCCGTCGAAGGCGACAGCACCCAGGAGGGAATCCTCACGCAGGCGGGCGTCGAGCAGGCGCGGCAACTGGTCGCGGCCCTGTCGACGGACACCGACAACATGCTCGTGACATATGGCGCACGCGCCGCGAAGGCCGACCTGGTAATCGTCGCACGCGCAAACGACGACGAGGCGGTTGCGCAGTTGGAGGAAGCCGGCGCGAACAGCGTGGTCGGCCTCTACAGAATCAGCGCGCATCACATGGCCAAGGCGCTTCTCGACGCGGACGAAGCCGCGGCCGCCTAGCGGGCGCGGCATCGCCGCCCGCGGAGCATGCCGCGCTCGGCCTAGGGCGGCGGGCTCCATGCAGCGTAGCCGGAGCTGGCCTGACCGCCCGCTACGGGACCGACGGCGTCGACCCACGCAGACCGACTGCCCCGGGTGCGGTCGCCGTGAGCGTGTGAGCGGAAGCTGCCGCACATGCCGATCTGCGCGGTGACGACGGGTCGAGTGCCTTGAGGCCGACCGGGCGTCGTCGTTGCGCCTCCCGGTAGGACACTCGGCGTCGGGGCACGCCCGTCATACGCACAACGAAATCGCCAGCCACGCGTCCTTCGGCGCCACGGCCGATAGACCCGCCCGAGATCCCGCATCGCGATACACCTCTGAACCAGGCAGCGCGGCCGACGGTCGACGTCGATGGCATCGCGGTCGACGGATCCTCAGCTCGTCCGACGCAAGCGCACGACGCGCGGCGCGTGGTAGGATGCGCGCCGCCTGCGGCGTTCCCAACCGCGAATCCCTCGTGGTGATAGCGCGTAAGGGCGACGAGTGTACCGAGGAAGGCGACCGTGGAATCGGATAAAGGCTCGGGCAGACGCGTCTACACGCTCGCCGCGGCAAGTGTCGCGCTCGCCGCCCTGGCTGCGCTGCTGACACCGGGCGCGGCCGATGGCTCGCTCGCGCCGCGCATGACCGCTGTCGCGGTGCTGATGGCGCTGTGGTGGGTCTTCGAAGTCGTCCCCATCCCGGTGACTGCGCTCCTACCGCTCGTGTTGCTTCCGCTGCTGGGAATCTCTGAACTCAAGGTCGTATCGGCGAACTACGGTAAGCCGATCATCTTCCTATTCCTCGGCGGCTTCCTCCTGGCGCTGGGCCTGCAGCGGTCGGGGCTGCACAGACGCATTGCGCTCAGCATCGTGGCTCTCATCGGCAGCCAGCCGAGACGGCTCGTGCTCGGTTTCATGCTCGCCTGCTACGTGCTCAGCATGTGGATCTCGAACACGGCGTCGGTCATGGTGATGCTGCCTATCGCCCTGTCCGTGTTGAGCGACATCCGGGAGCGCAGCGAGGAACACGCCGGGCGCCTCGGCGCGCCGCTAATGCTCGGGATCGCCTACGCGGCCGACATCGGCGGCATGGCGACGCCCGTCGGGACGCCGCCCAATCTCGTCTTCATGGAAGTACTCGGCGACCTGTTCCCCAACGTCCCCGCGCCGACGTTCGCGCAGTGGATGATCATGGGCGTGCCGTTGTCGGCCGTGTTCCTTCTCGCCGGCTGGTATCTGCTGGCGTGGCGGCTCTTCCGCCTGCCGACGGAAGCCGTCATCGCACGAGGCGACGCCGTGCGCAACGCCCTTCGAGGGTTGGGGCCCCTCACCCGGGACGAGGCCGTCTCCGGCGCCGTGTTCGCACTCACCGCGCTCTTGTGGATGACCGGCTCGGACCTCAACCTTGGCGCGAGCCTGCGCATCCCTGGCTGGCGCTCGCTGCTCGGAATCCCCGGAGTTGGGGACGCGTCGGTTGCCGTGGCTGCGGGGATCTCGCTGTTCCTGATCCCCTCTCGAAGCCGCGCGGGCGAGGCGCTAATGAGCTGGAAGGCCACGCGCGACCTGCCCTGGGGCATGCTCCTGCTCTTCGGCGGCGGCTTCGCGTTGGCGGGGGGATTCCAGTCGTCGGGGCTGTCGGCGATCATCGGCGGCGCGCTCGCGGGGCTGAGCGGCCTGCCGGTCGTCGCCCTAGTAGTGATCGTGTGCCTCGTGCTCACGTTCCTGACAGAACTCACGAGCAACACTGCGATGACGACCCTGATGCTCCCCATCCTTGCGCAGGCGGCGGTCGCGCTGTCGCTTGACCCACGATTGCTGATGATCCCCGCGACGCTATCCGCGAGTTGCGCGTTCATGATGCCGGTCGCCTCGCCGACACAGGCGATCGTGTTCGGCTCGGGGTACGTGAGCATCCGTCAGATGGCGCGCGCGGGCATCTGGTTCAACCTGCTTGGGATCGCCGTCGTGACCGTGGCCTTCTTCCTGTTGGGCGTGCCGGCCCTGGGCATTCGGCTCTGACACCGCCCGCTACCCGGATAGGCGGCGCATCAGTCCCTCCAGCGGCCCGCGTGTGAATCTCCGCCGCCAGGCATACGCCAACACCGTCGCAACGACGCAGAACGCCAGCGCATGGGCGGCCGTGAACGCAGCGGAGTACGCGCGCTCGCCACGAACGGCGACCGGCACGAGCATCCCGACGACCACATGCGCGACGTAGAGAGTCAACGCCAACTGACCCGTCGACACGAGTGCAGCCGGAGCCCAACGCCGCGTGAGCCCCACGCACGCCGCGATGAACGCCGTCGCCCACGCGCCACCGGCGAGCATGTACATGGGCATCGGCGGCATCGGGGCCGTGCCGACAAGCGCGTGGATGAGCGCGCCATCTACGTCGGGACTTCGAGCGGCGATGGCGTGTTCGGCTACAGCGGCGGCGGCCTCCGCGAACACGGCGACGGTGAACGCGCTCGCCGCGATTCGCCGGACCACACGCGCGTCGCCCCAATCTCGTCGCCCAAGCCAGATCCCGTACAGCAGGAACGCCGTCCACGGGACGGCCGGGTGAAAGCCGTTGAAAAGCAGATCCCGCGCGAAGCCGCCGGGCGTCCAGAAGCCGCTGTACGAGAGCGTGGCCCAATCCCATCCGCGCTCGTAGTCGAACGTCAGGGCGAGCGCGACGAACGCCCCGACAGATGCAACTGCGCCTGCCCAGAGCGCTCGCGAACGCCATCGCACGGTGACGGCGCCGACGACCAGGTAGACGCCGTAGTAGTGCAGGATGTCGGCCGGCCAGAGCGGCATGTAGGCGAGGCCGACGACGAACAGCAGTGCGGCCCGACGCAAGATCGTGGCGCGTACGCGCGCGTGGTCGTGCGTATCGTGCGCCCGCGCGGCCATTAGCGCGAGACCGATCCCCGCGAGCACGACGAACGTCGCCGCAGCGCGCCCCTCTAGGCCCTTCGCTACGATGGCCGGCCACCGCGGGCCGTCGGCCGTCGGGTCGGCGAGCACGACCCCGAAGTTCACGAACGTCATGCCGTAGATCGCGAACGCGCGAGCTACATCGAACCCGGCGATTCTCGGCGATCGGGCGTGTTCCATAGTCGCCGGCTAGATGCGGTGCTCTTCGATGTAGTCCCAGTTGATGCTGTAACCCATCCCTGGCTCCGTAGGCACGCGCACGTAGCCCTCGTCGTCCATCGGGTCGCATATCTCGTGGAGGTACGGCGGCGGAGTCTCGTAGTCGACGCCGGGCGCGAGCAGGCCGCGCTCGTAGTACTGGCAGGTGTCCTCGCTCGTGGAGCCGAGAACCTGTAGGTTCGCAAAGCCGCTCATGTGGATCTCACACCGCACGCCGTACGCCTCGCAAAGGCCCGTCAGCTTCTTCACGCCCGTGATCCCGCCGCGCAGGACGTCGATGCGACTCATGTCGGACGCCTCGCGGCGAATCCAGTCGGCGCGCGTGTAAAGGCTGCCGGCGGCGATCTCGGGAGACAGTATGGGGATGTCCAGTTCGCGGCACAGCTTCTCGTACGCAGCCACGCGGTATTCGGACATCGGATGCTCGTACCAGTAGAAATCGAGGCGCTCCAGCTCTCGGCCTACGCGGACGGCGTCCTCGTACGTGCGGTACGTTCCCCACGGGTCGTAGCTGAGCGTCATGTCAGGGCCGACGGCGTCCCGCACGGCCTGACACGCCTCGATGTCCTGCTCGATATGCGATGGGCGGCCGCGGTCCGGCTGTTGCGTGACGGGGTCCCAGAAGTAGTACGGGTGGATCTTGTAGTGCGTGTACCCCTGGCGCTTGCAGTCGAGCGCGTGGGCGCCGTACTCGTCGGGCGATCCCATGTTGGGATAGGTGCTGCCGTACGCTAGCACACGCTCGCGGCACCCGCCCAGAAGCTTGTGCACAGGCACGCCGAACGCGCGCGCTTGCAGGTCCCAGAGCACGAGGTCGAGCACGCTGAGGATGTTCTCGTCGACGTTCGCGACCCACATCCAGTGCCAGAACTTCTCCCGGTCGAACGGGTCGTGACCCACGACCATGTTCTTGATGCGGCCTTCCAGCGCGCCCCGCTGCTCGGGGGACAGGCCGTCCTGGTCGCCGTGGCCCGCCCCGCCGAGGTAGTAGCCCTCGGCCCCCTCGTCCGTGACGACCTTCGTGAGCGTCTGCGTCACGGTGGTTCCGGGGTGGAACTCCCCCGCATGGAACGGGATGCGCGGCACGCGGAACGGGATCACCTGCAGGTCGACGATCTTCATCGGGAGGCCCTCAGCCGGCGTAGGGTTTCGCGGTCGGGGCGTAGGATGGCACAGGTCGCGCGCATGGCGCCAACCGGGAGGCGTGCCGGCGTGACACAAATAGTTGGCAGGTCCAGGTCGCGCCGCGTACACACCGCGCCCGCAACACGTGAACGTCCTCCCCTTGCAGGGGAGGATGGAGGTGGGGTCCGGCGGGCCGCCGCCGCGACCCCAACGCAGCCCCGTTTCGCATACGCCTCGGCGATCAGTACAGATCCCACTCCACCATCCGGGGCGACACCCCGAGCAGCGCCGTCGTCTCTGGCGGAAGCGTGTCCGGCACGAGCCCGTAAGCCGTCAGTCGCAGGTTCCCTTCCAGTACCACGAGCCGCGCGTCGGTCGACGCAGCCACGAGGATGAGCTCGGGGAACGTCTCGCCCTGACGCAGCGCGGCGGCGGCGTCCAGGAATCCCTGGTTCGACTCGCCGAAAATCGTCCGACCGGCGCGGATCGTGACCGCGGCGTCGGTCGGGAGGCGAGAGCCTGCGGACAGGTCCACCCAGTAGTCGTAGTCGATGTACCGTACACCGAGCATCTCGCGCGGCGTGAGACCGACGCGGGTCCATGTCACGTCTGTGGGGAAGCCGTCGAAGAGGCCGCGGCGCGTGCCGTACTCCCGCGTCTCCGTGAGAGGCGCCCGCCGTGCGGCGTTCTGGTCGGCGTCGGAGATGTCGGGGCACTCGACCACATCCGCGCCGACGCCCATGCGTCGCATCGCGTCGCGCAACTCTCCAGAGTGCCGGTGCGAAGCGCTCTCCGCCCGTACGTAGGCGGCGATCATCTCGTCCTCAGCAACCGCTTCGATGTGGCGCAACTGGCGTACTCCAACTAGCACGGTGAAAGGCGCAGGGATCGCGCGTTGGGGCGGCCTCGTGACCTGCCACCCTCGCAACTCGCCCAGACGGCCCACTGGCAGAAGACCCGGGCCCGGTCGTCGGAAAAGGCGGCCGCTGACCGCGCTTCCCTCTGCGGGGTCGGTGCCGCCGGAACGACCGAATCCCTGTCCAGTGGACAGGCGCAAGCTGGGCGGCAAGCGCCGTGTCATCTCCGATGCCGACCGACCCCGCTTCCGTGAGCCTAGCTGCAGCGTACAGGACCTACATCACGCAGTCACTGCCGCTGTCGCCGCGATCCCACCCGTGGGAGGGGCCTGGTCATCGTCACCGTCGTCCGATCCAGTGGCTGGCGGCCGTGGGCACGAGTGCCACCCACACCGCCGAGAGCTTCGGAACCGGCGAGTTCGCCTTTCCGAGAAACGAGGCTCGCGGGCGGCAGGAGTTGGCTGCCTACGGTTGGGCGGTCGACCGGGCTCTGGCGTGGGTGCGCCAGAACCGACGGCTTCGACTCCCGTATGGGGCGCGCCAAGATCTCGTGGGGCCTCAGCTCGGATACGACGCGTTCCGTTCTGCGGGGTCATCCGAGTAGTACTCGACGAACTCGTACTCGGCGCCGGAGTGGTCGGGAAAGTAGGCGCGTTTCCGGTGCGCGTGCGGCTCGACGGGAATGCCCGTCCGATACCCGCCCGCCGCCAGTCGCTCAATGACCCCGTCCACGTCATCGACGACGAACCCGAGGTGGTTCACGCCGTTGTCCCGGTACGGGCGACGGTCGCTGTCACTCGGCTTGGCGTTCTGCTCGATTGCTATGTACGCGGCGTCCGTGCCCAGGTGAACCCATTGCTTGGGCCCGGCGTCTGTGTCGCTCACGCCTCGTCCGCGCACTTGGAACTCCGGGAACGCCGTCGTCAGGAATGTGATCGCGGCGTCGAGGTCGGGCACGGTGATGTTGGCGTGTTCGATGGCGAGCAGCACAGCGACCCTCCTCGTCCTGGCGTGACGGCGACGCGCTCACGCTCATTGTAGGGCGCCCGAGGAGGTGCGCGGCCGGCCACGCGAAGCTACCAATGTCGCCGGAAAGTGCGCTATCTTAGGCCCGTCAAACGTCGTCGCGAGGCGCCCGTGGTCGGGCATCCTGGGATCGGTTGAGAGGTACGCATGAAAATCACGTTTATGGGCGCGGGCAGCACGGTATTCGCGAAGAACGTCCTCGGCGACTGCATGTGCGCCGACCCGCTACGCGACGCGGAGATAGCCCTCTACGATGTCGGCGCCGAGCGTCTCGCCGAGTCGAAGCTCATGCTCGACAATATCAACAAGAACATCAACGACGGCCGCGCGAGGATATCCACCTACCACGGCACGGAGAATCGCAAGGACGCCCTACGAGGCGCCAAGTACGTCGTCAACGCCATTCAGGTCGGCGGCTACGAGCCGAGCACCGTGATCGACTTCGAGATACCCAAGAAGTACGGCCTCCGCCAGACGATCGCCGACACGCTCGGGATCGGCGGCATATTCCGCGGACTCCGCACCATCCCGCCGATGATGGCGTTCGCCCGCGACATGGAAGAGGTCTGCCCCGACGCGTGGTTCCTAAACTACACGAACCCGATGGCGATGGTGACAGGGGCCGTGCTGGAAGGCTCCAGCATCCGGGCGGTCGGGCTGTGCCACTCGGTGCAGGGGTGCGCGAGCGGCATCCTACGACACCTCGGCATGAGCGACGACGTCGAGAAGCTGCAGTGGAGGATCGCGGGCATCAACCATCAGGCGTGGCTGCTGGAAGTCACCGACGACGGCAACGACCTGTACCCGGAGATCAAACGTCGCGCTGCCGCCATGAACGAGGAAGCGCGCAAGTCCGGCGGGAAGAAGCACTACGACATGGTCCGCTACGAGATGATGCGCCACTTCGGCTACTACATCACCGAGTCGTCCGAGCACCTCGCCGAGTACCTGCCCTACTGGATCAGCGACCGCCACCCCGAGCTGATCGAGGAGTTCAACATTCCGCTCGACGAGTACCCGCGTCGCTGCGTGAACCAGATCGCGCACTGGAAAGAGCGCAGCAAGGACCTCGTCCACGATGCGAACCTGTCGCACTCCCGCACGCACGAGTACGGGTCCTACATCATGGAGGCGATGGAGACGGACACGCCGCTACAGATCGGCGGCAACATCCTCAACAAGGGCCTCATCACGAACCTGCCGTCGCGGACGTGTGTCGAGGTGGCGTGCATGGTCGATCGCAACGGCGTGCAGGGGACTTACGTCGGAGACCTACCCGAGCAACTAGCGGCGCTGAACCGCACGAACATCAACCCGCAGCTGCTGACGGTGGACGCCGCGCTCAACCGCGACCGAGAGGCCGTCTACCACGCCGCCATGCTCGACCCGCACACGGGCGCGGAACTCACGCTCGACCAGATCCGCGACCTGTGCGACGAACTCATCGAGGCGCACGAGATGGACGGCATGTTCAGCGGACCGGACGGCGCGCTTCCCGACCACTGGGGCGTGTAGGACGCGCGCGCAACGCGGCGCCGTCGCGCGAGCCACTACCTCCCGACGGATACGCGTGGCGCAGTGCGGGCCTGAATGCCTTCCCCTAGCAGGGGAAGGTTAGGATGGGGTCCAAGCGTTACCCACAGAACCCGTGTGGCGAACCACTAGACAGGAGTCGCGTGGGAGACCGAGAGGGCACGGACGAAGGCGACGGAGTGACAGACGCGGCCGCCCGACGGGTTCTCATCAGCCTGATGTTCCCGTCGATGCTGATGCCGCTCACGTCGTCGATGTCGCGTGTGGCGCTCCCGGTCATCCGAGATCACTTCGCCATCCGCGCCGATGAGACGGCATGGGTCGCCACGGCGTTCATGCTCGCGTTCACCGTGCTCATGCCCGTCTACGGGCGGCTGAGCGACGGACTCGGCCCGCGTCGCCTTCTCCTGATCGGCGTCGCCCTGTTCTCTGCCGGCACGGCCGTCACCGCCCTGGCGCCGAATCTTCCGTGGCTCGTAGCCGGCCGAGCGATCCAGGGCATGGGCGCCGGCGGCATCATGCCGCTCGGGATGGCCCTGATCTCGGCCATCTTCGCCCCAGAGAAACGCGGTCGAGCCCTCGGCGTCTGGAGCTCCGTGGGACCCACGACGGCTTTCGTCGGCCCGGTGCTCGCGGGCGTCCTGATTGCGGCCTGGGGCTGGCGTGCCGCCTTTGCGTTGCCGCTAGCCGCGGGCGTGGTCGCGTTCGTTGTCGTCCGCGCCGCGATCCCACACGGGACCAACGGCAGGACGCCGGGCTTCCTCAAGTCGTTCGACTGGCCGGGGGCGGCCCTCCTCGCGGGAGCCGTCAGCGCGTGGCTCTTCTACCTGTCCAGCCGCCCGGTGACGGGCGTCGCGCCCATGCGCGACTGGCGACTCCTGGGCGCCGCGATCGCGCTGAGCGCGGGCCTTTTGTGGCATCAATCGCACCGCCCTTCGCCGCTCATCTCCCTGACCGCGGTGCGCGAGCGGACCTTCGGTCTCACGTCATTCTGCGCCGCGATGCGTATGTTCGCGATGGGCGGCATGTCGTTTCTCGTCCCACTGTATCTCACAGACGTTCACGACCTGCCGGTGACGCGCATCGGCCTGATGGCGATGGTGAACCCCGGCTCGATGGCGCTCATCGTCCGATTCGGCGGGCGTCTCGCGGACCGGTTGGGGAGCCGCGTCCCGGTCGTCGTAGGGCTGAGCGTGCAGGCGGGCGTCATGCTGGGATTCTCACGCATGCCCGACACAGCGACGCTGTGGCCGACGGTGGGTCTGCTTGCGTCTCACGGACTGGGGGCGGGTCTCATGCTCGCGGCTCTACACAGAATCGCCATGGGCCGCATACCCGCCGACCGAATGGGCTCGGCGGCGGGCCTGTACAGCATGCTTCGGTTCATCGGCGCTGTGGTCGGCACGGCCCTGGCCGGGATGCTCCTGCAGACTCAATTCGACGCGGGCGCCGCGCCGGCAGTGGCCTACCGCGCAGTGTTCCTGCTCTTCGCGCTCATCTCATTGGGCGGGGTCGCGGCGGCCTTCGGCCTCACGGAGCCCCCGACAGAGGTGGACGCGCGCGCTTGACCCGCTTGTCGGCGCGCCGTCCGACTCCTACTCTACGGACAGGAAGGGGCACATGATGCGGAGAGGCTGGCCGTTCGTCGTCGCCATCGTGGCGATCCTCGTCTTCGGGGGCGTCCCGTTCCACATCGCCACATCGGCGTGGCCGTTCATCGTCGGCCTAGCGGCCGTTGGGGCATTCGCGTACATGCCTGTGGCCATCACGAAGATGGTCCTCGAGGCGCGCGAACGTCGCGCCGCGGCGGGGGTCGACGGGCTCCAGGATCTACGCGACGACATCGCCGACCTCCGCGGCGACCTGGAGTCGCGCTTCGCGGACATCACGCTCGCCATCGACGACCTACAGCCACGCACGTTGCCCAGTGCCGCGACCTCCGACAATCGATCCGACACGGAGTAACCGCGACGGCTCGCCCGGCATGTCGCCGCCAGCGCCCGGAGGATTCGCCCGTCAGCCGCACGTCCCATCATGCCGCTGGTGCAGGATAATGGGGTTGCCGTCCGGGTCCAGCACCGTCGCGATCCAGCACACCGACGAGTCCATCGGCCCGAACACTACCTGCGTCCCCTTCGCCTTAAGCTCCTCGACCGCGGCTCGCACGTCGCCCACCGCGAGCGCGACCGCGCCCGCCGACGGCCCGACGTGCGGGAGATGCACGGCGATTGTCGCGCCGCCGACTTCATACTCGGCCCAATACTGCTCGCCCCCGTGTTCCAACACCAGAGCCGGGGTCAGACCGAACATGTCCCGGTAGAACCCGATGGACTTTGGCATATCGTCGGTCTTGTACGTGTAGAAATCGACCGTCTTCACTTCCACGTCGCAGTGCCTTTCCGTCCCCGCTAGTTGCCGGCCGCGAACGCTATCCGCACGTCCCGTCGTGCCGCCGGTGCAGGAAGATCGCGTTGCCGTCCGGGTCGAGCACTGTCGCGACCCAGCACACCGGCGACTCCATCGGCTCCATGACCACCTGCGCGCCCTTGGCTTTCATCTCCTCGACCGCGGCGGCGACGTCCTCCACCGCGATGGCGACGGCAGGCTCGTCCGGCCCGTATCCCGGCGCGTGCAGGGCCACGGTCGACCCGCCGACCTCGAACTCCGCCCACATCTGCCGACCTTCGTGCTCCATCACGAACTCGGGTTCGAGGCCGAACATGTCACGATAGAACTCGAGCGACCGCTGCATGTCCTCGGTCTTGTACGCGAAGAAATCGAGCGCCTTGACTTCCATTCATCGTCTCCTTCTGAGTCCCGGTTGGCCGCCGCGTGATACATCTGTAACGCCCGTACCTGCATGGATGCGTACGCCCGTCGTCAGCGTCCCGCCGACGGCATGGTCCGGCGCCATCGATCTGGTCCGTGGAGGGGTGTTGACGGCCGTATTTGCCCGGGCTTGTGAAAAAAGCGGCATAATCGCTCCGCATGGCCTTGCGCGCCGCGCGAGGGACGCTATTACTAGCACAAAAGAGTCCTCTGTCTTCTATTGAGGGGCGACTACGACCCAAAGAACAGAGGGCGCCTGGGGCCCGGCGTCGACCACCGAACCGCTTCGAGGTGATTACCGGATGCGAGTCGAGATTCCGACGGTCGATTACTGGAAGCAGCAGATCAAGTGCCAGAGCGCTTGTCCCGTTCATACGGACGCTCGGGGCTACGTGCGCGCGATCGCCGAGGGGGATTACGAGAAGGCGTACATGATCGCGCGCGCGCCGAACCCGCTTGCGTCCATTTGTGGCCGAATCTGCGGCGCTCCATGTGAGGCCGCCTGCCGACGTGGCGACCTCGATGAGGCCGTCTCCATCCGCGCGCTCAAGCGGTTCGTGACCGAGAAGTTCGGCGCCGAGTCGGGCCGCTTCAACTCAGCCCCGATCGATCTCGCCCGCAGACTCGTCGACGCCGGGGAGGGGCAGTGCGAGGAACTCGAGGACATCAAGCACTTCCTCGACCACTTCCGACGCCAGGTCACCGACGGCCTGCCCGACGACGCGAAGACCGTTGGTATCATCGGATCCGGGCCCGCAGGGCTTGGCGCCGCGCATGACCTGTGCCTAATGGGCATCAAGCCGACCGTCTACGAGATGGAAGCCGTTCCCGCCGGGATGCTCTACCTGGGCGTACCCGAGTATCGGCTGCCCCGGGATCTCATCGAGGCCGAGGTCGAGGTGATCAGGGCCATGGGTACCGAGATCCTCTGCAATGTGACGATCGGCGAGGACGTGACGCTCACCGAACTCCGCGAACGACACGACGCCGTCCTCATATCCGTCGGCGCCAAGAAGTCCCGCCTCATCCCGATACCGAACGTCGACGCGCCCGGGGTGATCGGCGGCGTGGACTTCCTGCGCGACATCGCCCTGCATAACGAAGTCGAACTCGGCGAGAAGGTCCTTGTCATCGGCGGCGGCAACGTGGCTTACGACGTCGCGCGGACCGCGGTGCGACAGCCCGTCCACGACTACGACGTCTCCCGAACCGCGGTGCGGCAGGAAGGCGTGATCGAGGTGCATTTGGCGTGCCTCGAATCGCGCGCCGAGATGCCCGCGGACGATGCCGAGGTCGACGAAGGCGCTGAGGAAGGGATCATCCTTCACAACTCGTGGGGCCCCAAGGAGATTCTGGTCGACGACTTCGGCCGCGCCCGCGGCGTTCGGTTCACGAAGTGCCTGGCCGTGTTCGACGCGGACGGTCGGTTCTCGCCCTCATTCGACGAAGGCCAGACGCTCGACATTGAGGCCGACCAGGTGCTGCTCTCCATCGGGCAGGCGACGGACCTCACGTTCATCGACTCCGACGACGTCGCGCTCAACGAGCGCGGGCAGCTTCAGCTCGATGAGGGGCGCAACATCACCGAGGCCGAGGACGTGTTCGCCGCCGGCGACGTCGCCACCGGCCCCGGTCTGATGATCCACGCCATCGCGAGCGGCAAGCAGGCGGCGCGACGCATCCACGCCTACTTGACGCGCGAGGAACTCACCTCCACCCCGCGCATCGTGATGCATCACGAGCTGCCGATGTACGGGCGCGAAGTGGGCTACGAGACGACTCCCCGCGAAGGCGTCCCGGCGATGAGCCCGGCGGAGCGCAGCCGGTCGATGGAGGCGGTCGTCGAGCGAGGGTTCGCGGAAGATGCGGCGACGCGGCAGGCGAGCCGCTGCCTCGATTGCGGCATCAACACCATCTTCAACAGTGAGCGGTGCATCCTCTGCGGCGGCTGCGTGGACGTCTGCCCAGAGGGATGCCTTTTCATCGTCAAACTCGAACGGATCGAAGGGGAACCGGAGCTGGAGGAATTGGTGACGAATCGCTACGGCGACATGCCGCACGACCTAGGCAGCGCCCTGATAAAGGACGAGACGGTCTGCATCCGCTGCGGGCTCTGCGCCGTCCGATGCCCGGTGGATGCGATCACGATGGAATCGTTCAACTTCAAGGAGGCGTTCAGTGCGTAACGAACACGCAAACGCCGACGACATGCCGCGTCGGGATTTCCTGGATACCGCGGCCAAGGCGTCGCTGATCGGCGTGGGGGCGATGACGTTCATCGGCGTGATCCAGCTTCCCCTGCCCAAGGTGCTGAACGAGCCGTCGGGCACGTTCAAGATCGGCTTCCCCGGCGACTTCACGCTCAACAGTTTCGCCACGGTCCCCGAGCGCAACGTGTTCGTCGTGCGTGACGCGAGCGGGTTCCGCGCGATGTCGGCGATCTGCACGCATCTGGGCTGCATCGTGAGCAAGACGGAGTGGGGCTTCAACTGCCCGTGCCACGGGTCCGAATTCGATGGGACCGGCAAGCCGATCAGCGGCCCGGCTCCCAAGCCGCTGGACTGGTTCCGCGTGAGCCTGGCGCCGGACGGTCAACTCCTCGTCGACTCGAAACGCAAAGTCGGTCGGGATCACGTCCTGGTTGTCTGACGGGCCTGGTGAAGGGATTGCCACGATGGCGAACGCGGCGATAAGGGCATTCGGGGAGAACCTGAAGAAGGCTCCCGGGTCCATCAAGGAGTCGATGCTGCGACACGGCTGGCCGATCAGGTCAGACCGCGACAGGTCGCAGGCGATCTTCCAGAACTTCTTCCTGCACATCCAGTCGGCGCGCACCCACAGGTGGACGCTACGTCCCTCGTTCACGATGGGCTTGGGGCTCGTGTCGTTCTTCCTGTTCCTGCTGCTCACGGCCACCGGCGTGCTGCTGATGATGTACTACACGCCCACGACCGAGCACGCCTACGACAACGTGCGCGACATCAGCTTCGTCGTGTCGACCGGCAAGTACATGCGGAACATCCACCGTTGGGGCGCGCACGCGATGGTCGCGCTGGTGCTGCTCCACATGGCCCGGGTGTTCTTCACCGGATCGTACAAGCGGTCGCGTAAGTTCAACTGGCTCATCGGCATGGTGCTGCTGGTTCTGACGCTGCTGCTGAGCTACACCGGTTACCTCCTCCCGTGGGACCAGTTGGCGTACTGGGCGGTGACGATCGGGGCGAACATCGCCGCGTCACCAAGTGAACTCACGGACGCCATACACATCACGAACTTCTTCGACGTCGGCAGCCTGATGAAGAAGGTCATCATCGGCGGCGACACGGTCGGGCAAGAGGCGCTGACGCGCTTCTACCTGTTACACGTGATGGTCCTGCCGATCGCGATGATCACCCTGGTGGGCGTGCATTTCTGGCGCATCCGCAAGGACGGCGGTATGAGCCGCCCGGACGACGCTGACGAGATTCTCGCACGCGAGGACGGCCTGGTTGTCGGCGACGTGGCTGCCGAGACACCGGCCCCGGCCGCCGCCGCGGCGCTCGACACGAACAAGACGTACGGCCTGATGGCGCTCATCCGCGACCGGTCGCCGCAGGAGGACAAGGGCCCCGAGAACACCGTCATGACGTGGCCCACGACGCTGTGGGCCGAGGTGGCGGTGCTGATGCTCACGATGGCGGTGATGCTCGCGGTCGCCTACCTCGTGGACGCGCCGCTGAAGGAACTGGCCAACCCGTCGATCCCGGAGAACCCCGCGAAGGCGCCGTGGTACTTCCTCGGGTTGCAGGAGTTGGTCTCCTACTCCGCGTTCATGGGAGGCATCGGCATCCCGACAGTCGTGCTGGTCGGACTGATGATGGTCCCCTATCTGGACAAGGAAGAGAGTCACTTCGGCGTGTGGTTCTCTGGCAGCGCGGGCAAGCGCGTCGCGATCATGTCGACGATCTTTGCGTCGGTGTTCCTCGTCGCGCTGCTTACGTTCACGGTGAAGGTAGGGTGGCTGCGGGACTGGTTCCCGGACTTGAAGCAGATCGTCATCGTGTTCGTGAACCCCGGATCGCTCATCGTCCTGGCGTTCGCGTGGTGGTCGCTCCACACGCTCCGACGCACCGGGTCGACGCGTATGGCGGCGATCGCCCTGTTCAGCTGTTTCCTCGTCGGGTTCCTCATCCTGACCGTCGTCGGCACTTACTTCCGCGGCCCGAATTGGGATTTCTTCTGGTCGCGCTCTCAGTGGCCGATCCACTAACGAGGCGGATACATGGACCGTTTGTTCAAGAAGCTCACGATCGTAGCGAGTTTGGTCTGTATCGTCTTCCTCGGGCTGGCGGCTATCGAGGAGAACTTCCTGCGCGAGTGGAAGCATTACCAGAACGAGTTTGCGGACATCCTCCTGCGTAGCGCGACGACCCCGTCGCAGAAGCAAGCGGCCGAGGAATTCAAGGTCGAGGTCAAGCAGGTCATCCTCAACGATCTGAACCGGGTAGACCGCTGCGTAAGCTGCCACAACGGCATCGATAACCCGAATATGGCCGACGTGCCGCTGCCGCATCGCGTGCATAGCGGCGAGACCCTGAAGAACCACCCGGTTGAGAATTACGGCTGCTCCATCTGCCACGGTGGTCAGGACCGCGCGTTGTCCCGCGGCGAAGCCTTCGCCATCGACGAGAGCGTCCACTGGGACTACCCGGTCATCCCGCTCAAGCACACCCAGTCCGCATGCGGCAAGTGCCACCTCGCCATCGCCGACGACGAACAGCAGTTGGCGGGCGGCGAAGACCTGATGCGCGGACGTGAGTTGTTCTACGAGAACGGCTGCCTCGGGTGCCACAAGGTACGCGGCAAGGGCGGCGCGCTCGGGCCGGAGTTGACGGACCAGGGCAGCAAGATACGGCACGCGTACACGTTCCAGCACGTCGAGGGCGACAAGACCATCGAGAACTGGCTGCGTCAGCACTTCCGCAACCCGCAGGAGGTGACGCCCGGCTCGGTCATGCCGCCACTGGAGATCAGCGATGAGGACATGGACGACCTCATCACCGTGACCATGGCGCTCCACGCGGCGGACCTGCCGACGCGCTACTACGACCTCGATTACATCGAAGAGTTCAAGGGGGGCGGCAAGCAGCTCACCGGCGAAGAGACCTTCGCCCGGTATTGTGGTGGATGCCACGGCGCGAAGGCTGAAGGCGCGGAGAACAGCCTACTCGACCGATTCAACCCCGCCCTGCACAACGAGGACTTCCTCTCCGCCGCGTCGGACGACTTCATCCGGTTCACGATCCACCGCGGGCGCCCTGGCGCGTTGATGCCCGCGTGGGACGAGAACAACGGTGGGTTCACGGACGAGGAGATCGAGGCGCTCGTCGCCTACATCCGCAGCCACCAGCCCGAGGCCCCGACCCTGGAAGAAGTCCAGGACGCCCGGGCCAACAAGCGCACCGGCCGCAAGCTGTATCGCTCGAAGTGCGCGGGCTGCCACGGCGGCAAGGGCGAAGGCGGCATCGGCCCCTCGCTGAACAACCAGGACTTCCTCATCCTGGCTGACGAGGAGTTCCTCTACGACACGATCGTCAACGGCCGCGCCAACACCGCGATGATCTCGCACAAGTACATGAAGGCGACCTGGATCGCGTCGATCATCGCCTACATGAAGGACTGGCAGGACGAGGACCAGGTAGAACTCAGCGACGAGCCGGTGGTCGGCGACATCGGAGATGGCCGCGACCTGTTCCAGGGGCTGTGCGCCGGTTGCCACGGGCCGGACGGCCAAGGCGCCGTCGGCACCGCGCTGATGAACGCGGACTTCCGCGCCGCCGCCAAGGATCAGTTCATCAAGGAGTCGATCCTGCGCGGGCGTCGCCATCGCGCGATGCGGTCGTGGAACGACAGCGGTCTGAGTCTGCAGGAGCTATCGGATCAGGACGTCAACGACCTCGTGGCCTATATCCGCAGCGGCGGCGATCAGCCGGAGCGCGACCGCATCGTCAGCAACATCGTCTCGGGCGACATCAGCGTCGGCGGGGAGTTGTACCTGAACCTGTGCAGCGGGTGCCACGGCGAAAACGGCGAAGGCGGCGTTGGCACGGCGCTGGCCAATCAGGAGTTCCTGAAGGCTGCCAGCGATGGGTTCCTGCAGGCGGCGATCGTGCGCGGACGCTCGCAGACGCCGATGCGCCCCTGGGGCATCGGGACGGCCGGGTTGCAGGAACTTGATCCGCAGCAGATCAACGACATCGTGGCCTACGTCCGGTCCTGGATGAGACCGGAGCCGGGGGCGGCCACGGAGGGGGCAGCCGTCGCAAGCCGCTAGTAGCGGGCGACGGCGCGAGAAGAGAACGAGGGGGGACAGGCGTGGTGGGCACACTAGCACAGCGACTCAGGACTGCCGTCGGGCGACGCCGGTTCCTGAAGCATCTCGCGCTGCTGGTGGCCGTCTACGTCCTGCCGTTGCTCCGGTGGAACACAGCGGCCGCGGGTCCAAGTCGGTTCCTGCGGCCGCCCGGAGCGCTCTCGGAGACGGACTTCCTAGAGAAGTGCATCCGCTGCGGGCTGTGCGGCGATGTCTGCCCAAACCAGTGCATCAACTACTTCGACCTCGGCGCGGGCCGCAACGCGGGGACACCCTACATCGTCCCCCGCGAACAGGGCTGCATGCTCTGCATGAAGTGCAACCATGTCTGCCCGTCCGGCGCGTTGCAGCCCGTCGAGCGTGAACTCGAAGATATCCAGGCGAAGGTGAAGATGGGGCGCGCGGTCCTCGATCCGAACCTCTGCTATTCCTACAACATGCGCACCTGCGGCGTCTGCTACCGAGCGTGTCCGCTGCAGGACGTGGCGCTGAAGATCGGGATGTACGAGCGGCCCATACTCATCGCGGAGAACTGCGTCGGGTGCGGCAACTGTGAACGCATCTGTTACCACTACCCGCAGGCGATCCGCGTGATCCCATTCGACGACAGGAGCGCCTAGACATGCAGATCGCGCGCCGCTCCATCCAGGTCCTGGTCGTGGCGTTCCTCATCCTCGTGCCGATGGTGAACTACTACGGCGTGAAGGTGCAGCAGAAGGACTATCGCGGCATCGAGAACTCCGCGATGCTCTCCACCGTCGGCACGATATTCGGAGAGATGGACCGCGACGAGGCGGCCGACCTCAGCCACAAGATCAAGGGCAGCGTCTGGACGGCCGAGGTGTTCGGCTTCAAGGTCAGCGACCCGCTCGCCGCCCTCGAATCAACGACGACCGCCACGCGGCTTCACTGGCCGCTGATCCTGTCCATCGCCCTACCCGTGCTGGTGACGCTCATCCTGGGCAGAGCCTACTGCGGCTGGATGTGCCCGATGAACCTGGTGTTCGAGATCAACGACAAGCTGCGCCGCCTCCTGAAGAGGACCGGATACAACGTCCGCAACGTGCGCTTCGGCCGGCAGACGAAGTACATCGTGCTCGGCGTGGGTTTGCTCGTCGCGTTCATCGTCGGCATCCCCGTGCTGTCGCTTCTCTACCCGCCGGCCATCCTCAGCCGCGAGGTCTTCTACAAGGTCTACGGCGGCGCGTTCGGCAGCGGTCTGCTCATCCTCGGGGCGATGTGCCTGTTCGAGTTGGTTCTCTCCGAGCGCTGGTGGTGTCGCTATGTCTGCCCTGGCGGCGCGGTGTACTCCGGCATAGCGCTGGCGCGTAGGTTGCGCATCGTGCGCAGCGACTCCAAGTGCAACCAGTGCGGCGACTGCGTCCCGATTTGCCCTTACGACCTACGCCCGATGACAACGGAACTCACGGCCGATTGCGACCAGTGCGGGCAATGCGTGTCCGCGTGCGCTCCCGGCGCGCTGAGCTACACGTTCCAGCTCCAAGGGTCACTCAGAGGGACGGCGCGATGAACAGGCGCAACTTTGCAGCCGCGGCCGTGGCGCTTATCGCTGGCGTGCTGACCGCGCGACGGATGAAGCCCGCGATCCGCCGGCCGCAGGTGTCGTTTGGCCATGGGGACGTCAACTACCTGAGACCGCCGGGCGCCGTGGCGGAGAAAGACTTTCTTGCCGGCTGCATCAACTGCGAACTCTGCGGCCAGGCGTGCCCTATCAACTGTATCCAGTTCTTCACCGACGACGCCAAGGGCGTGCGCGCCCACACCCCCTATATCGTCGCGTCGGAACTCGCGTGCGACCTGTGCCTGGAGTGCACGACCGTTTGCCCAACGGGCGTCCTCATGCCGGTCGCGATGAAGACCGATGTCGCGATGGGCACCGCCGTAATCGAAGAGCGCCTGTGCCTCCCGTACCTCCGTCAGGGCGTGTGCGGCGCGTGCTACACGATCTGCCCGGTCAACGCAGTGCGTCTCGAGAAGCAGCGCCACCCGAAGGTGGATGCGGAGCGGTGCGTCGGCTGCGGGCTGTGCGAGGAAGTCTGCCTCCAGGACGTCAAGGCCATCCGCATCTTCCCACCGGCGGTAGCAGCATGACGCAGCACTTACACGCGCCGTCGCGCCGTCCCACGCAAGTGCCTTCCCCTAGCAGGGGAAGGCTAGGATGGGGTCCCGACCGCGGGGACCACGACAAGCGCCCGACACGCGCTAGAGCCGCATTCCTCCTAGCCGCGCTCGCCCTGGCCGTAGCCTCGACCGTATCCGCCCACCACCAGTTGGGTCTGCCGCACTACCTGTACAACGAGGAATACCCGCAGATTCCCACGATGGTCATCGACGCCGAGGCCGAAGGCTACGACGTCACGTTCTCGATCTACCCGGGCAACCCGCAGCCGGGCGACATCGTCCGCGTCTCCGCCTACATCAAGCACGCAATGACCGGCGCGGTCTACCAGAAGCCCGTCGAGATGTCCGTGAGCACCGTGAAGTTCCTGCGCGGTGAGAACTTCGTAGACCAGCCGAAGCCCGTCGCGTCCGAATACAACGAATACAAGGTGAGTTACCGCTTCGAGACGGCCGAGAAATACCTCGTCAACCTGAAGTTCGAGCCCCGGCCTGGGTTCTTCGAGACCATCCCGTTCCCGGTGGTTATCGGCAAGACGAAGTTCAGCGTGGTCCCCATCGTAGCGGCCGTCATCTTCGTCGGCACGTTCGTCGCCGTCGGCCTGACGAAGAAGCGCGGCCACGGACGTCGCACCCGGCCGAAGCCACAAGGGGCGGCGGCATGAACGAACACCGCGTCGTCACCCGCTCAGACTTCTTCCGCGACGGCCTGCGTCAGCTATTCTCCACCGCGACGGAGGTCGCGAGTGCGTTCGCCCAGAGCAGCATCGAGAAGGTCGTCATCCCATCGCATCGACCCCCGGGGGCGATCGAGGAGGGGGTGTTCCTCCTCACGTGCACGCGCTGCGACGCCTGCGCCGACGCCTGCCCCCACGATGCCATCGTCGTCGCCCGCGAGGACCAGGGCGTCGCCGTGGGAACGCCGATCATCCGGCCGGCGGAGAGCCCCTGCAGGCTCTGTGAAGACATGCCCTGCATCGCCGCCTGCGAGGACGACGCGCTGCTGCCCTCCGACCGCGTAAAGATGGGCACGGCGCACATCTCCATGACGAACTGCCTCGCGTACGCCGGGCAGATCTGCGACTACTGCTTCACGCAGTGCCCGCTCAGGCGCACAGCCATCGTCATGGAAGGGCGCAAGACCCGCGTCATCGAGGACGAGTGCGTGGGCTGCGGCATCTGTGAGGAGATATGCCCGGCGCCCGGCGGCGCGATCACCGTAATACCCAGTAACGACAGCCACGTGGGGCGTCCCGATGCAGCATGACCCCACGACGCATCAGGCCACAGCAACCGGTAAGGCGGCCTCCGCTCCCGCCGACACCGCGACGCCGCACGCCGAGATGGACCACTCCGCGCATGCCGCAACCTCAGCGGCCGACGCCCCTGTCGACCACGCCGCGATGGGGCATGGGGCAGGCGGCGCGGCGATGACCATGGATCACGCCGCCATGGGTCATTCCGCCACGGCCCACGCTGATATGGGCATGACGCACACCGCGGGCATGTCGATGGCGGGGATTCCCAATTCGCTCTACTACTCGTCGATCGTCATCGTGATGCTCATCTCGGTGGCCGTGTTGGAACTCACTCGACGGCGCGCGCACGCCGTCGCCGGCGGGTTCCGGTTCGACCTGATGGCGTTCGGGCCCATGAAGGCGGCGGTGAAGTCTCGCGCGACGCAGGTCAGCGTCCAGATGTTCCTGCTGCTGACCTTCGCCCTCGTCATCGCGGCGGGCTTCTACGGCAACCAGATGCCGACGAAGAACATCGCCCCCACCCTGACGTGGAACATCTGGTGGATCGGGCTCATCTTCCTCATCCTGTTCGTCGGTAAGGTGTGGTGCTACGCCTGCCCGTGGGATGGCCTCACGAGTTGGCTGCGACGCCTCAGCTTCCGTGCCGGCAAAGAAGAGACGTTCAACCTCGGCTGGAAGTGGCCGAAGGCGCTGCGGAACATCTACCCCGCGACGATCCTGTTCGTCGGGCTCACGTGGCTGGAACTCGGATACCACGTCACGATGAGCCCCCGCGCGACGGCCACGCTCGGCCTGATGATGATCGGGCTCGTGTTCATCCCTGGTCTGCTGTTCGAGAAGAAGTCGTTCTGCCGGTACGGGTGTCTCATTGGCCGCGTGAGCGGCCTGTACGCGATGTTCTCGCCCGTCGAGGTCCGCCGACGCGACGCGGAGGTGTGCGCCTCCTGCAAGACCGCAGACTGCTACGTCGGGAACGGCAGCGGCTACGCCTGTCCCACCGGCCAGTACCTCAAGACGATGGACACGAACACGTACTGCACGATGTGCGCCGAGTGCACGCGCACGTGCAAGCACGACAACGTCGCCGTGAACCTGCGACCGTTCGGTACAGACCTCCTCTCGACGGCGAAGCCACGCAAGGACGAGGCGTACCTCGCGCTCGTCCTCTTCTCGCTGACCGCGTTCCACGGCCTGACGATGACGCCGTCGTGGAAGATCTTCGTCAGCGCGACGCAGGACGCCATCGGCGTGGGACAGCTCGCGGCGTTCTCGGTCGGCATGACGATCTGCCTCGCGCTGCCCATCGTGATCTACGCCGGCTTCGTGGTCGTCTCACGGGCGCTCGTGAGAGCCAAGGAGCACAGCGTCGGCGAACTGTTCGTCACGTACAGCTACGGCCTCATTCCCATCGCCCTGTTCTATCACATCGCCCACAACGTCGAGCACTTCGTGATGGAGAGCCGCAAGCTCACGGCTCTCATCTCCGATCCCTTCGGTTACGACTGGGATCTGTTCGGCACTGCCGCCATGCGGGCGGGGCCGATCTTCTCGCTCTCGACGGTCTGGTACCTCCAGGTCGCCCTCATCGTCATCGGACACGTGTTCGGCATATACGTGTCCCACCGCCAAGCCGACCGTCTGTTCGGATCGCGCTCGGGGACGCTCCTGAGTCAGACCCCGATGATCCTGCTGATGATTGGCTTCTCCGTGCTCAGCCTATGGCTGGTGAAACAGCCCATGGAGATGCGCACGGCCATGTAGTCGGAGCGCCGTCGCGGAACGCGTGAACCGTCCCGGAGGAATGGGTTCGGCAGGCACACAAGACCTCGGTTACGTGCGAGTACGCGACATGAGTCCTATGGAGGATCGATGATGTCTCGCGATGGAAAGGCGCCGAAACAGACTCGGCGACGATTCCTGAAGAACACGGCAACCATGTCGGCCGCTACGGCCGCCGCCGTGACGGGAGTCAAAGGGCACGCGCAGGAATTCATGAAGCCGAAGGAAGGGCTGGCGGTCGGGGCCAAGAGTGTCACCGCGCAATGCCCGTACTGCGGTGTGGGCTGCGGCACGCTGATCCAGGTGGACGACACCGGGAAGATGGTCGGCATCGTCCCCGATGCGAAGCACCCCACGAACAAGGGCATCCAGTGCATCAAGGGTCTCACGGCCCATGAGCCGATCTACGTCGACCGGCTCCAGAAGGTGCTCATCCGCAAGGACATGTCCGATCCGGCGACGGGCCACGTGTCCGCGACCAAGGGTCAGTTCGGCGACGACGTCTTCCGCGAGGGCACGTACGAGGAAGCCTCGCATCTCGTCGCTGAGAAGATCGCCGGGTACGTCAACAAGTTCGGCGGGAACTCGATTGCGCTCTACGGCTCCGGGCAACTGACGCTCGAGGGTCAGTACCTCGAGAACCAGTTCATGAAGGGCGTCATCGGCTCGAATACGATCGAGGCGAACGCGCGGATGTGCATGACCTCCGCGGTGACGGCGTACTTCAAGACCCTGGGCTCCGACACCCCGCCCGGCTGCTACGACGACATCGAGATGGCGGACTTCATCTCGTTCTGGGGCCACAACCCCCGCGAAGCTCACTCCGTGCTGTACTGGCGTGTCGCCGACACGAAGATGGATCGGGACATCCCGACCATGGTCGTCGACCCGCGCTACACCGGCACCGTGCAGGGCTTCGAAGACATCAACATCGACAACACCTACCACGCTCAGATCGAGCCGAACTCGGACATCTCGCTGCTGAACTCCATCGGCCACGTCCTGCTGAGGGACCACGACGACGTTATCGCGTGGGACTTCATGAAGGAGAACGTCGAGGGGTCCGAAGCGTACATCCAGGGTCTGAAGGATCGCTACAGCCCCGAGCAGACGGCCGAGGTCACCGGTCTCGACCCCGAAGAGGTCGAGGAGTACGCCGAGCAGTGGGCCGTGGCGACCCGCAAGGGCAACGAGCGTGGCACCGGTGGCGTGATGACGTTCTGGGGCATTGGCTACAACCAGTCGATCCACGGGCAGCACAACGCCATCAGCATCATCAACCTGCACCTGCTGACGGGCAACATCGGACGCCCCGGCGCCGCGCCGTTCTCACAGACGGGCCAGCCCAACGCGATGGGTGAGCGTCTCACGGGCGGTCTCACCGGACGTCTGCCGTTCAACCAGGGCATGAACAACGTCGCGCACCGCGACTTCATCGCCGACCAGTGGGGCGTTCCACGCGAGCGTCTCGCCGAGACGGCGACCAAGAAGAACGCGGGCTACGCCATCGGCATGATGGAGCGCGCCCTCAAGGGCGGCGACGATCCCGTCGTGGCGATGTTCCTCATCTACACCACGCACATCAACCTCCCCGAGACGAACACGCTCGTGCGCCCCGCGCTCGAGAAGATGTTCGTCATCGCGCAGGAGATATACCGCCACGCCCCGAACAACCTGTACGCCGATGTCATCTTCCCCGCGGCGACGTGGGGTGAGGTCGGCGGCGTGTACGTGCAGTCGGAGCGCCGCCTGTACGTCACCGACAAGGCGGCCGAGCCGCCCGCGGGCTGCAAGCCGGACCTGGACATCGTCATCGACAAGGGCAAGGAGATCGGCCACCTGCTCGGCCTCGACGTCGACAAGATCTTCCCCTACGAGAAGAACGAGCAGGGCTTCTACAAGGTCGAGGACGTGTTCCGCGCCCTCGCCGCCGCGAGCAAGGGCTCGGACGCGGACATCTCGGGCATCCTCGAGGTCGAGAAGGCGACCGGGAAGACGCCGTACGAGCAGATCCGCGACCTCCGAGGCATCCAGTGGCCCGCGCCGACGGCCGAGATCGCCGAGCGCGGCGGCACGCCTCGACGCTACATGGGTCAGGAGAAGGACTGGCCCGACAAGCCCTACGGCAACTTCCGCACGGGCTCCGGCAAGGCGGCTCTGCACCTGTGCGAGCAGGACTACAGCCAGCGCGCTGAGATCCTCGCGGAGTTGGCGAAGTGCGGGACCGACCCGGACTTCTACATCACCGACCACATGGACCTGCTGGTGAAGGCCCGCGACATGGGTCTAACGCCTGAGATGCCGGACTTCGAGTACCGCGGCAAGGGACCAGCGCCGGAGGGCAAATATCCCTTCTGGCTCAACCTGGGTGTCGTCTACGAACACTTCCACACCGCCAAGACCATCCGGTCGGCGACGAACAACAAGCTGCTCATGGAGCAGTACGTGGAGATGCACGAGGACGACGCGGAACGCTACGGGATCGAGGATGGCGACCTGCTCAGGGTCTCCACGCGCCGCGGGAGCTACGAGGCTCGCGCGAGCATCGGTCTCGACAGTGTCGTGAAGCCCGCGCGCAACGAGGTGCAGGTGGGCAGCCTGTTCACGCCGTGGAACCTCTCCGTTGCCGACGGGGCGGATCCGAAGGAGAACAAGTGGCTCGTCAACGCGGTCGCGCATCGCGCGTTCGACCCGGTCTCGGGGCAGGCGGACTTCAAGAAGCTCGCCGCGCGCATCGAGAAGGTCTGAGCCTACACGCGGGCATGTGACCCGTAAGATCTGGGACGCCGGGCGCCACGCTCGGCGTCCCATTCCGCGCACGGCAACGGAGCACGTACCGAGGGAACGCTCGGCATGGGTGCGTGAACGTCTTCCCTTACTGGGGAAGATTGAGATGGGGTCCGACAGGCCCTGACGAAACCCACGGCCGTCCCGAGAGCACGCCTCGGAAGCACATTCTGCGAGGACGCACGACATGAGATTGGCAATGAGGACGGCGGCCATCGCGGTCGCCCTGTCCCTGGTGGCGGGAGCGGCGACGGCGGCGGTCATCAAGATCGACGACAACAAGGAGTTCAAGGTCGGTCTGCACCTTCAGACGCAGCTCCAGTTCCTCGACGAGGACGTGGTCGGCGGTGATCGCGACGAGGCGCGCATCGACGCCAACATCCGGCGCGCGTACTTCTACTTCGGCGGCAAGGTCAGCCCGAAGTTCCAGTACTTCGCCATCCTAGCTGGCGACAAGATGGGTCAGGCGGGCGTGGATGCCGCCAAGGTGGGCGCCGGTACCGGCCTCGCGATTCGCGACGCGTGGGTAACGCTCGCGCTGAAGCCGGAGCTGAAGATCCAGCTCGGCCGGATGTACGTGCCGTTCTTCCGCGGATTCGGTTCCCAGGCGGCATTCGCCATCCAGCCTCTCGACCTGTCCGACATCCAACTGGGCGGCATCAGCCCGAATCGCCGCGCCGCCCGTGACGACGGTGTTACGGTGTGGGGCAACATTGAGGGCGGCACGGTCCAGTACCGCCTGGCTCTGATGGACAGCGTGGACGCTCCCGCGAAGCCGGCCGACGGCACGGCCGCGGCCACGCAACGCCTGGCCGGACGCGTCGTGCTGAATCTGATCTCGAAGGAACCGGGCTGGTTCACCAAGGGCGCGCACCTCGACGGCGACGGCATCGTCTCCGTCGGCGCTGGGTTCGAGACCATCCCGGAGTTCGACGGCAAGCACGATCACACCGCCATTGGCGGAGACCTCTACTGCTCGCATCCGCTGGGCGATTCGCTCCAGGTCATCGCTGAGGCGGGCGGCGCGGTCGTCGACCAGAGCGACGTGGCGTGGACCGGCACGTACATGTACGCGAACGCCGGCGTCGTTCTGAAGGATCTCGACACGCCCGTCGGGTTCCTGCACCCATACGTCCGCTACGAGAAGTTCGACCTCGACGACGCCGTCGCGACCGCGCCCAAGGGCTCCGAGGAGGAGATGTCCGTGGGCGTGCACTGCTACCCCAACGGCCTGTCGCACTCCTACAAGGCCACCGTGGACCTGACGACCGTCACGCCGCAGGGCGGCGAGTCGTACAATCGCGGGACGGTGCAGTTCCAGGTGTCGTTCTAGCCTCGATGCAACGCGCCGCGCCCCGCTCCCTGCGGGGCGCGTCCTCCCCGCTCCGGCACGCCCGCCCGGGCCGACCGGTACGTCCTCCCCACAAGCTGCCATCCAATATCCGAATGAACGTCGCCCGCCCGAGCGGGGTCCAACCCTATACTACGTACGCCGCACGTCCGGCACGTTCTTTGCTTTGGGCATTATAGACTACTGCATGTGTGTCTTACGCCGCGGTTCGACCGCGACCACGTAAGGAGGCGCCTCATGTCCAGAAGCACCGCGCTGCGGCTCGTCGCTGCGCTCGGCATCATCATCGGTACCTGCCAGGCATATGGATCGGGCGCGGCGTCCTGGGACGACTACATGTCGATGGTCCGCGCCCGCCGCGAAGTCCCTGCCCAAGACCTTCTAGCGCCGTACAGGTCGTCGCGCGTCCAGGAGTCGCGGACGGCGATACCGCTCTCGCGGGCGCATCACGGCGCCGCCATCGCCGAGAAGTTCGGCGTGACGCCGGTCGAACAGGACATCATCGAGCGCGTCGGCTTCGCTGTCACGGAGCGCGTGTCGTACTTCTCGTTCGGCAGCGCGTATATGGGCATCTACGTCCACGACCTGCCCGTTTTCGTCACGTCGGACTCCATACTGCACGCCCTGCACATGTCGTACGACGCGATCCTCATGGAGGCCGAATACGGCCTGCTCGTGCCGGCGTTGCAGGACGGCATGGCGGCGATGCGCGCGGGGTTTGCCGCCGCGGTGGACCGATACGCCGACGAGCCGCGTATGGCGCCGATGTTGGGAGACCTGGATCTGTACATCGCGGTTACGCGCGCCCTACTTGGGGAGGAACCCACGCCGCACTTCGACGGCACACACACGACGTTGGCTAGCGTTCGCGCCGCCGTCGAGGCGCAAGGCGCGATAGAGGCGCCGTTGTTCTGCGCAGAGCCGCGCACCGTCGACTTCAGCCAGTTCACCGTGCGCGGTCACTACACGCGTAGCGACGTTCTCGGCCGTTACTTCCAGGCGATGATGTGGCTTGGCCGCGAGGGATTCTACCTTGACGGTGGAGACGGCGACGATGCGCCGCCCGACGAAGACGTGCGCCGTCAGGCGATCTCCGCATGCCTTCTGAGCGACCTCGCCATGGAGCCGGGCACGCGAGATGCGATCGACCGCGTAGAGGGCGTGCTCGATCTCATGGTCGGCGCCAGGCGAACCGATCCGTTTGCGATGCTCAGGGCGGTACGTCGTGAGGCCGGCGTGGCCGATCCGCGCGAGCTTCTCGACGACGATGTATGGGCCGCGTTCTCTAAGGCAACGTGGGACGCCACCGAGGGCCAATACCGCATCCTCACGCAGATCACGACAGCAGCGGACGAGAACGAAGCCGAGACGAGGGGACCCACCACCTTCAAGATGCTGGGCCAGCGTGAGGTGTTGGACGCTAACGTCCTGGGTTCGGTCGTGTTCGACCGCATCGCGCACGCAGGGAGGAAGGTACAGCGCATGCGGCCGGCGATGGCGGACGTGCTGTTCGTCCTAGGTAACGATGACGCTCTCGCCACGCTCGATGATGAACTCGCCAAGTACCGCTACGCCCCCAACCTGACGGCCGCCCGCGCCATCGTGGACGCATACGACGACGACGCCTGGTCCTCGTCGTTCTACGGTGGGTGGTTGGGAGCGATCCGCGGCCTGAACCCTACGCGCGAGCGGTCGGCACGGCCTTCCTTCATGCGCACGGATGAGTGGGCCGGCAAGACCATGAATACACAGCTCGCGTCGTGGTCGCAGTTGAAGCACGACAGCCTGTTGTACACGCAACAGGCGTACTCCGCCGGGTCGATCGCGTGCGAGTACCCAACCAGCTACGTCGAGCCTGTCCCACGCATGTACGCCGCGCTGATAGAACTCGCCCGCGCGATGACACGCGGGATAGACGGCCTTGCGCCCGAGGGGTCGCGCTTGCGGCCCCGTCTCCTGGGCTACTTCCAGCACCTCGAGGACACATCCGCGACGCTCGCCGAGGTCATCCGCAAGCAGTCGCGCGGGGAGCCCCGCTCGGACGCGGAGAAGGACTTCCTCAAGAAGATGCTGTTCACCGTGTCGTCTGGATGCACCATCGCCTACACGGGCTGGTATTCAAAGCTCTTCTACACCGGCGAAGGTGGACTAAGGAAGGACGACCGCGTCGTCGCGGACGTGTTTACGCAGCCGACGGATGACGAAGGGAACGTCGTAGGACGGGTGATCCATGTCGGCGCGGGGTCCATCGACACCGCGTTTGTAGTTTGCGACTGGGGGGATGGGGAGTCGTGCGCCTACGTCGGCCCGGTCATGAGCTACTACGAGCATTCGTCGGAGAAGTTCAAACGGCTGACGGACGACGAGTGGAAGGATCTGTATGTGACGCCAGCCGCCGCGCGACCAGCCTTCACTTCGTCGTACCTCGCCGGCCTGCAGGACGGACATCGCGGTTGGGGGTTGCGTCGCCCAAAGGAATGACCACGCCGATGTGCGCGATTCTGCGCCGCCTACATGCCCGGCGAGGACCGCAGGCCGATGAGATACCTGGGAAGGGCATCGGCCGACAAGCGTAGGGCCGTACGCAATGTCGGGCGGCCTTCGGGCCGCCCGACACTGCGTGCAGGCCTACCGCGATTGCCGAGGCGGCGATGGCGGGGACACAGCGCTCGGGGGCGTCGGGAGCATGGGGTCCTGAATGAGCGACATCCCGGTGGTGACGTTCCGGCCGTGTCCACTCCGGCGCCCGGCGCCCGCCTCCACCGTCGAGGCAAACGTGACGCGTCGCCGGAACTCGTCGCGCGCGATCAGGCCGGCTACCTGCCGGTCGATGTCCTGCTTGGTCGCGTGCGCCGTGAGGACCGCGGCTGCGCCATGGCCGAAGCCGCCGGTCGAGATAAGGAGCCGACCGATGCGGTTGTCCAGGGCCAGGGAGTGTGCGTCTGGATCCGTGGCGCCACGCTGCGGGGCCGGGCCACGGACGATGACAACGACAGACTCGTCGTCTCCGAGCGCGCCGAAGTTCGTGGTCTCCAAGAGGAGGTCGACGGCCGCCTCCTTCGTAGCCGTGACCTTGCCATCATCGTAGGCCTGACCTTCCAGCGAATACGCGGTATATACCCCTCCGCTCGACGCCACCCTGGGGGCCGCGCCCAGGATTTCGCGTTGCGTGTCCTCCCACAGCGAAGACGGCTCAGCCGCAGCGTCGTCTTGGACGGCTCCGGGGTCGGGCGCAACGAGCGGGAATCCGACCTGCATCTCCACGATGACGCCGTACCCATTGATGTAGCGCGCTTTCGATGTGTTTCCGCCAGCGGAGAGGAACGGCCCCCGACGGTAGTCGTCACCGTCTCCGCCAACATGGCCGCGGAACACCTTGCGGGCCACGTGAGACAGCACGTCCAGATCCCGTCGGAGTTCCCCGTCGGTTTCCGGTACCGTGCGTGTGGTGATCCTGTTCGCGAACGTGGCCTCGTCGATAGCTGCGTGGCGAAGCTCGCGGACGGCTGACAGGGGCACGCTCACGACCAACCTCGAGTCGTCACCAGAACTCGAGCGCACGCTGCTGTACCCCGCGATGGCGCCGCCAAACTGCGAGACCATGGGCGTGTACCACCCAAGACCAGCTGCGTTGCCGCGCCCGAATGCGTCTCCTGCCACGATGACCGTCAGTTCGCCATCGGCAGGCAGGCCGCGCACGTTCCGTGCATACGGGAGCGCCTCCACGAGCCGATCGCGAAGCCGGTCGACCTTCGCTGCGTCGTAAGCGACTCGTGCCGCCGGCTCTGGCGTCGCGCCCCAGAGTTCATTCGCGGTCTCACGCCATAGCCGGTCGGTTTCGCGCTCCGCGGCGATGCCGACGTCGGCGCGGGGCGCTAGCGGAAACGGCACGCGCAGCAGCAGAACCAGACCGTGGCCCTCGAGGTAAAGCCTCTGGGCGGAGCCCTCCACGCCCCACTCGTTCTCTGGATCTGCGGACTTCGTCACGATGCGCGCCAGCACCTGCATATCGGTCAGGGTGTCTGGCAACTCGGCCAGGGCGGCTTCGGATGTCCGCACCACGGTAGCGCCATCGCCCACGGGGGATCCAGGGATCGTCCACGCGATGTTCTCGTTCACCGATACGGCGACCGGATCCACCGCGTCGATCAGCAGGTCAAGCTGCGCGACCACTTCCGGCGCCTGCACGTTGATGGTATCGGCGATCTGCTGCGCCATAATGTCGGCTTCCTGGACGACGACATCGACCGCCACGGCAAGCTCGTCCGCGACGGCTTCGGCCGCAGACTCCGGTCGTGCGATGTTCCAGTCGCTAGGTGCAACCTCTAGGCCGCTCTCGGCCGCCATGGCGCCGGCGGCCCACACTATCCCGCCAAAGCAAACGGCTAACCAAATGGACAGTCTCATTCCCGTGCCTCCTGTGTCTCGTCGCTATTCGTGAGTTCCGGCCGGCACGATCTGCACGACTGGTGTGATCGCGTTCAACCGACGCTGTGTCCGCTCAAGCTCCTGCCCCGTGGCCGATGCCAGCACGCGCAAGGTCGACCGCAGCTCGGCGGTGTCCTGCATCCGCTGGCTGTCCACGTAATGGATTACCTCGGCGAGGTCCGTTCTACTCCGCGTCTGGTCCTCTTCGTACGCGCGGGCGAACTCCCCGATGGCGCGTCCCGCCTCCGACCTGGTCAGCATCACCGCGCGCGCGGTGGAGGCGTCCACATCGTCGCGCAGCTGCGTATAGAGGTCGGAATACATGCGCTCGCCCGTCAGCGCCAGCGCCGTTCGCCACTCCGCGCCGATTTCCTGACGCAGGGTCTGGCCGAGTTCCGCTCTGAGCGCGTCGACATCCACCGGCTTGGGCGCGGTCACGCGCGCCGCGCCGATGCCTATGAACAGCGCGAACGCAGCGGCCGCCGCTACCGGAACCCACCGTGGCACGATGGCGCGCGTTCGCGTGGCGGCGGGAGCCAATTCCCACGCGTTCATCGCGTACATAGTCTTGCGCCACGCCTCGACCTGCTCATGGCACTCGGCGCAATCGCGCAGGTGCGCCGTGAGACGCGCCTGATCGCGCTCGTCGCCTTCGCCGTACAGGTAGGCGACCCAGTCCTCACGCGATGGATGTGTCATGCGTGGCTGCCTTCCGCCATGGGTCATGCCTCTTCCGTCAACGGTTGTAGACTTCGTGAAAGCTGTGTGAGGGCCTCGGCCATCCGTGATTTCACCGTGCCCTCCGGGACGCCCAACACCTCCCCGATCTCGCGGAACTTCATGCCCTCGTAGTGGCGTAGCACCACGACCTCGCGGTACGGGTCGGAAAGCGCCATCACAGCGTCGCGCACGAACCCGGACGCCTCCTGCGACACCATCGTCTCGTCCGCTGTCGGCGGGGCGGTGGGTCGCATCTCATCTTCCCAGGCGTGCGTCTCACGGCGCGTCTTCCGCCGCTGCTCGTCTCGACACAGGTTCAGCGCGACCCGCCATATATAGGTCGAGAATCGCGCGCGCGGCGCGTACCGGTCGCGCGAGAGAAACACACGTGTGAACGTCTCCTGCGCGAGTTCCTCCGCGAGATGGGCGTCCCCCGTCATGCGCGTGCACAGCCGCCGGATGGGTGTCTCCCACCTCTGGACGAGTGATGCGAACGCGCGCTCGTCGCCTGAGCGGCGCACGCGCATCATCAGCGACTCGTCCGATTTCCTGAGCGGCAGACGGCTCATGTAGGGTTCGATGCCCCGACCGTGTTGGACTCGTTCGGTTGAACGTGCGGGCAGTGGGTTTCGGTCGGTGTTTTTGTAGTTCAGTCGACCGATGTGTCCTAAGCGCTTGCGGCCGCGCATTTAGTGCTCGGAAACCAGACGGTGGTCCGCTCCATACTAGAGAACGACGCGGAAGGAACGGCCATGCCGACGCTAGACG
>JABGQA010000136.1 GCA_018644665.1 Candidatus Poribacteria bacterium | reverse complement strand
AGCCCGACCGACAGTTGGTTCAGGGAGTTCTGCTCGAGTTCGTTCCCAAGCCGGGCCACCCATGCCCGACATCTGCGGAGTATAGACAGGATATACAGCCTCAGTAACGCATAATATTACGCTCGTTAGTAAACCGTATGGCCATATATAGACGAGAATGAAGTACAACGCAAGGAGATCGTGACTGTTCAGCGTGGGGTGTGTGAGTTTCGGCGCTGCGGGGTGGCCGTTGTGTGCCGGCGAGGGCGGTGTTCTAGGTGACGGGATTCAGATCCGGGGTTCCACTGCTGGGGGTCATCCAATCACACAGGTGGCCGAAGCTACCGACATTCTCGCGCCGCTTGAATCCCTGCATCGTCTTGGACCGAATCTTCAGCAGACGCCCGCGACGGAGACCGACGACCGGCACGAAACGAGGCGACGGAACTGGTTCCACTTCAGCAGGGGATGGAAACGACATCCCGCGTGGCGCACGATGACGCCCGCGCACCGGGTCGTGTTCTACACGATCCTCGACATCGCCAATGAATGGGATCGCGCCACCGCTCGTTGAACACGCGCGGGGAAAGGCAGTAGACGATGCAGCGCAACGCCGGCATGTGCGCCAGGTACGTGTCGACCAAGAGTTCGTTGAGTTCCAGTCCACTGCTCTCGACGCCCAGGTTGTAGGCGATGGGTGTATGCCGATTGACATCCCCACCGATGCGGTCGGTGACGACCCCGGCCTGCCCCCGGGAGTCTCCCAGGACCACGAGCCGCAGTTGCGGCATGAGTTTGAGGAACGTCGGCATGTTGTCCGTCAGGGAACAGCCGTACTCGCTCCGGCCGTCGGTCTTCGGCGCCCGGGGACCTGATTCCGGATCGACCGTCGTTACGTCGAGATAGAGAGGCGTATCCCACCCGTCCGGCAAGGAATCCACGATCGTGAACGTCGCGATGTGAGGTCGCGCCGCCATAGGCTCGATGCGCAGTCGAATCGAGCCTGCCACGTCGCCTGGCATCCGCAAGTGGTGGCCATCCCAATAGACCCAGTGCGCCACGCGGATGACACGATGCTCGCAGACGCCTTCATGTACTTGCGCGACCCGGTATTCGCTGACGGTGAGCGCATCCCGATACGGAGCGATCTCGGTCAACGTAACGGCTGCGCTTCCGACGACGAACTCGAGAGTGACGTCAATGGGGACGGGCGCGGAGCCCTCGTCTGCCCGCACGCCACTTCCGATCCCACATACCAACGCCAACGCTGCCACGAACCCGCGCGCCGGGCGCCAGAGGCCGGCGGTCTCCGTGGCCTTGATGGACAGTCTACAGATGCTTGGATCTTTCAGTGACGCCGTGCTTCGATGCGCCTCCAGCGCGCTGGAGGTCGGCAGACGCGCGCCCCTCAGAACATGCCGTTGCCGTGCGCGGCTTTGTCAGGAACCACCTGGAGGACGTCCCAGTGCTCGACGATCCTGCCGTCGCCATCGAACCGGAAGATGTCCATCCCGGCATAGTCGTGATCGCCTGGCCACTTCTGGAGACAGTGAAGAACGACGAGGTCGCCCTCCGCCACTGCGCGCTTGACCTCAACGCTCTTGCCGGGGTACTCCGCGGCCATCTTCTCAAAGTACTCGATGAACGCCTGCTTCCCATCCGCGACTTCGGGGTTGTGCTGGATGTAGGTGTCCCCCACGAACTGCTCGATCGCCTCCCGCGGTCGGCATTGGTTGAACATCAGGTCGTAGAACTCGATCGCGTTCTGCTTGAGCTGCTCGATGCTGCGCACAGATGTCGACTCTCTCGTTGCCGGTGGTAGGTCGCTAGGGTCGCGCGACGGCGGAGGAACTGATTAAGCGTCCATGATCAGAGAAACCCACGCAAGATCGGAAGATCGTCAGGATGCAGAGCAGCGGCCGCCGTCGGTCCGTGCCGCGTCAGTCTGCGTCTGACGCCGGGTTGTCGAGCACGCCCACGACCTGAAACCACGGCGGCTCGCCCGAGTCGTTTCGCGCGACGGTCATCCCAAGACGTTCCATCATGCGAATCGACCGATCGTTGTCGAATCCAGTCGTCGCGACGATTCGCTTGAGGCGCCACTGGCCGAACGCAAAGTCGATCATCGCGCTCACGGCCTCGGTGGCGTATCCCTGCCGCTGGAACGCGGCCCCGAACGAATAGAACAGGCCGAACTCCGGCGTGCTGAAGGGTCGTGCGGGGATCGTCGGCTCATCGCGGAACGTGTGCAGCAGCTCGAACGGCATGAGGCAGGGGACGAAGCCCACCGAGCCTATGAGTTCGTCGGACTCGCGGAGGACGACGGCGCGGTCGCCGTAAGGGGGCTGGTATAGCTTGCCAAGGGCGTCGTAGTTCCTGGTCGCCCACTCGAACCAGTCGCTGCGGTCGTTGTCCTCCCCGGGGCCGAAGGAGTCTGCGAACACGCGGACGTAGGCGTCCTGGTCGTCCATACGGAAAGGACGGACGCGCAGGCGCTCCGTCGTCAGTTCGGGCATGTGCGTCATTGCGGGATTCCTCAGCAGGAGGGAAGCGGCGGCACATACACGGCACGCACGGATGCACGCGCTGGCCGCCATTACGCCAACTGCCGCATCGCCGCCCGCGAAGTGGCTCCACCTCGTGTTACTCGGCTGCCGCCACGGCGGGACGGTAGCTCCAGGACTGCTGCCGCGCCTGCATCCTGATCCGGCTCGGGTCGTAGTCGGGCGGTTGAGCGAGCGCTGATCCGGCGCCCGGGTTCGCGAAGCACCCCATACCGGCGCACTTGGGGACGCCTCCCGTCGGCTCGACGGTCACCTGGTCCGGCAGTCGGTCCGCTGCGATCGCTTGGGCCAGGGCGAGCAGAACCTCGCCAGGCCCGCAGTCCACCCGATGCGCGCGGACCGCATGCGGCACATATCCGCGCGCGTCTATATGGTGGACGATCTGCCGCGCCGTGGCGAGTAGGCTGGCCCGTGGAAGCACGAGCGGCCCGCTCGGCGCCAGCACTTCTTCGACGGGGCCGAGCGTCCTGCGGATCTGCACCTGCGTCGGTCGACGGCGTTCCCTCAGCATGAAGTCCGCATACTGCGCGAGGACGAACAGCGCGTCCGCGGCGGAGAGCGTCGTCCCGCTTCCGTCACATAGTCGAACGACCGGCAGAGCTGGCGGGCGACCGATCTGACCTGCTGCTCGTCCAGCCAACTCCCGGGTTCTTCAGCGTGATGGTCCCACACATCGCTGAACGTCGCCGTGCGAATATCGTTCCGACCGGCGAGCCATTTCGCCGCCTTTGTCGTCCACTCAAGATGGGCGGCCATGTCCGCCGGTGAGCGGGATGGCGTGGGCTCCCACCGTCGGCCGCGCGGGAACGGCGTAGGCGTTCTCGCGGCATCAGGATGGCGCAACTCGAACGGCCAGTCGTACCATCCGAACCACTGGGTCATCGCCCAGCAGGTCGGGTGGCCAAGCAGAACGATGTGGCTATCGCCCCGTTCGAGCTGGGCGTCGAAGCGCTGCTGAAACGCCCTCAATTCGTCGTCGGGGATCATGGTCTCCGGCGCCCGGTCCGGCTCGTCGGGATCGATGTCGACGCCGCTCCAGCTCCCTTGGAGCGACACGGCGCGCGAGTTCCGCCCGACGACGAGCATGTCCATGATCCATCCGATGCCCTCCAACGGGCCACCTAATCCCCCGTTCCACACGCGAATGCCCGACTGTCGAAGCGCGTGGGTCGTCGCTGGGCTGTGGTTGGCGTCGTGCTGGCAGAAGGCGACTGGGAACCGGCCGGTGATCTCCGCGACGTCCCGTACTCCCGGCGCTTCGTATTCGACAGCTTTGCCGACGGCGGTTTCCCACGGGTCTCGATTCCCGTACACGAGGGCGGGTTCGGGAAACTCGAGCCAGTGATTGCCGTGATAGGCGATCTCGTGGGGACGCAGGGATTCGATAACGTCCCGCCGGCCTCGGTCGCGCAGGACGCGGGCCTTCTCTCCGACCATGAAGAAGCTGGCGGGAAGCGAGGCTTCATCGAACACGCGGGCCAGGTTCAGGAGCGCGTCGTCGGCCGCAGGATTGACCGAATCCTCCGTGTCGAACGCGATGAACACGTACGGCTTGCCCATTCGTCTCTCCTCTTCCCCGATCGATCACACGACGTAGAAGGGGCCATGCCGCCCACGCTCCCCGCCCTATCCGCTCCGAACGATAAACCGGAGTGGGGCGCTCGCGCCTGCTTGGGCGCGGTTGACGCTGTGGCTCGAGCTACGGGTGATCGCCGCGCCCGCTCGCGGCGCTGGGCGCGAACCAACGACATGGGCACACGCGGGGATTGCGAGGGGCCGGGTGACTACGGCGGGATACGAGCAGACCTCCGCGGTGACACGGACAGTCGACGCTCCCGGCCTTTGCGCGCGACAGCCGCCGGGCTAGGCTAGGCGGAGGCCGCCGCTCCTCTGTAGCGGGCTAACGCGGAGGTATCCGATGGCAACCGACGACGCACGGCCGGCAAGCAAGCGCTCACGGTTCCCGGACACGATCGACCTCGCCGTTGGCATTCCCGCAGCGCTCGTGGTCGCGATGAACCTCGTCGGCATGTCCGCTGGCCTCATGCCACCGGCCGTCGGCGCTTTCTTCTGTCTGTTCGCCTCCGCCGCCTACGGCTACAGCAAGTTCCACGCGACGATCACGGGAACGGCGAAGCGGGCGCGGGACTCAGAAGTCCGACTGCAGAATGTGGAAGATGCTCTCGCGGCTCTCCGCGCCGAGATGGCGGACATGACGCTCATGTTGGACGACCATGCCCGTGGGGAGCGTACACCGGCCGCTTCTCCGCACGACGGCCGCGAGATTCCTTCCTGAGCGCGTCCCGCCCGCCGCTGGGGCGGGGTCACGACCCGCGCCGACCAGCGCCACTTCCTCTGCCACCGTCAGGGCGGGTCCTTCGGGGCGACCCCAACACGACCTGGGACCTCAGTCGCGCCGGATAGCATGGCATGCTCTCTCAGGCCGGCGAGGAACACCATCGGCCGGCGCGGGTTCGATTCCTGCTTCTAGCGTCTGAGTTCGCCCCACACGGTCGCGAGCTTGCCCTGAGAGGAAACGGGCTTCACTTCCCTGACGATCGACAGGATTTCGTCCCCAGTGAGAGCCCGACCGTATAACACGAGATTGTCGATCTCGCCCTCGAAAAACTCGATATCGTCGATCTCACTCCCGGAGTTCTTGGTTCGAGCGCCAAGTAGGAAGTACGGCGGCGCTCCATACACGTAGCCCGCTTCCGCCGAGCTGATCTGGACTCCGTCGAGGTAGAGGTAACCTACGTCTACGTCCCCTACCTGAGCCACGGAGTGCCACTCGCCATCGGCGTAATCCGCCTCAGCATCAGCATAGAAATGCCCGCCTTGGTAGAACCCGGCCGCGAAGTTGCTCGTTGTGCTTCGCCAACCCACAGGACCTTCCGCAGACCCTGAAGCGCTGGGCGCCGCGTTGTCTCCCCACATCCAAAGCGGCCCGTTGTCGGCTCTGTCTGTGCGAAATAGCGCCAGGGCTGTGAAGGGAATGACGCCGCCGGTGCGTATCTCCAGCGGATCCGTGTTGAGGTAGTTGTCTGCCCCGTTCAACACCAGCACGCCACCTTGAGCCTTCGCGCCATTCAACAGGCCATCGTTGCCTGCCCCCGAAACATCTTCAACGACGTCGCCGCTGATGGTGGCCGGCTCGAAGGTGTAGTGCATGACCAGCCCATCCTGCGGCAGGGCGTGAGACGCGCGACCCACGCTCAGGAAGAGCGCGACACAGAACACGTAAAGACCGTAGTTCGCGAAACGCATGGTGCTTGCCTCTAATGGCGTGGCGTACCTCGTTGACCATCGGTGTCGACAATATAGCCGGGATCCGCAGTCCGGGCTCTGCTTCATGTAAATGGGTCCCGTGATGCGAGTAGGGCCTGTCGCGAAGCCAGGGTGTCGGATACGATGCGGGCGACGACAGTAGCGTACGGGAGCACCAGAACCGGGGTGTCCCCGACTGTCAACACTCTCGAAGCGCGGAGTCTACAGGCGCGGTCCTGTTGGTCGAGGCGGTCGAACTTCTCGACGAAGGCGTCACGTCTTGCATTGCGATCGCGCTGCATGCCAGGCCTCTTGGGTCGCGCAGGCAGGAACCCGTCGGATCGAGTGTAGCAGGGCTGGCCAGACTTCTGATAGGGGTGCTCTGTGGCTCTTCCACGCTCTGCGTGCAACGGGGTTCATGTACTGAGTGGACGGGCAACACGCGCTTCCGACGTAGCTCAAGCCCCGCCCGTACATCCGCCGCTTGATGAGCTTGAGGCCGTTCACTTGACCCTCGGGAGGACGGCGCTATGGATGACATATACCTGTGGACGCTTCATACCTCGTGGGAGGCCGCCTCGTGCGTAACGCTGCCGTCTGTCTGTTGATCCTCTGCGTCGCGCGCGTCGCCAGCGCGGGACACCCGGAGCGATTCCTGGACTGGGAGGAGGTCCCTGCGCCCCCGTGTGAGGCGCCGGCGCGTACGGTCGCGGCCGCCGCAGGCGTTCTGTACGCGGGCACATCCGACGCAGGCGTGTACCGATTCGATGACAAGACGGAAACATGGACGCCATATGGCTTGGCCCGGCTCCCTATATGGAAGCTCGTTGGTGACGGCGACGCCCTGTACGCCCGCATTAACCACGGCACGGGCCGCGGTCTGTATCGAGCTGGATCCGGGGGCGACTGGGCCAAAGTGCCGTCGACGCCGCGTGACATGTGGTTCAGCGGCGTCTTACACGGCGTCGCGTACGTGTACACCGACGTTCTGAATCTGATGGACGTGAGCACCGGCGCACTGACTCCGATCTCGCTCCTCGTGCGCGACGTGGATATACGCCGGCTCGCCTACCAGAGACGCGGTATGCGCTTTCACCTGAGCGTGGCTACCGAGGCAGGCCAGGAGTTCGCTCTCCACGAACATCGCGACACATGGTTTACTGGCCGCCACGGTCCGCCCGGTATGCAACTGCGGGGCGCCATCCATGCCAAGGAGTATGACGTGGTCGCGACCGACCTGGGCCTCTACTCGAAGGCGGAGGACTACGACGGGTGGTCACCGAGCAACAGCGGCTTACCCAGCCTGGACCTGATCGCCGCCGTGCGCATACGAGGCGGATACGGCCGCGAGTACGCCGCCGTGCGGAGCGCTGGAGTGTACAGGTCGCTGCACGGCGAAAACAGGGGCGGTTTCACCCCGCTTAACGAAGGGCTGCCATCTCTGGATGTCATCGCTCTCGCTGCCTCTGGGGAAGGCGACGAACGCGGGTTGGCGTACGTTGTGGTGTCCGGGCACGGGGTCTACGTGCTGGTCGAGGATGAGAGTGTTTGGCGGGCCGTGGGCCCCCCCGAGGCAGTCCCGAGCGCCGTGTGCATCGCGGTTGGCGATGAAGAGGTATACGCTGGCTTGTCCAACGGCGACGTGCTGCACTGGGGATGGAGCGATCCGCGCCAGCAGTGGCGCGCCGCGCCGACGCCGGTCCCTGGTGGGGATCTCCGCGCCTTGGCGGCCACGCCGGACGGCCTCTATGCGGCAGGTCGCGCCGGGCTGTTCGTTACGCGCGATGAGGGTGTTTCGTGGGAGCCTGTCGCGTTGCGGACTCATTCCGCCGTAGCGGTGGCCACGCATGGCTCGACTCAGTACGTGGGGACTTCGGAAGGCATGATCTTCCGCTCGGAAGACGGGGAGAGCTGGAGCTACCTGCGTCCAGAGTTGCGGTTCGGCAACATACTCGATATCGCCGTCGCCGACGGCGCGGTGTATGCCGTCGGAGGTCACGGCGCCTTCACATTGCCAGCGGGCGCAGACGACTGGATTCGGCTCAGCCCTGGCGGCATGCCTAACGACGGCATCGTGCTACCTGGCGAGGACCTCGGCACCGGCGTCTACGGCCGTGACAATTGGGTTTTCCGCACGATCGCCATTGTCGGAGACGTGATCTATGGCGGGACGGGCGCCGGCATCGTACGCGCGCGCCGGCCCTGATGTACGGCGGCAGGCCCACGGCCCACGCCTGCACACCCGCGTGTGGGCGAGGCGGGACCGCAGTTACCACCGTGTCGGTGATGTTCGCCTCGAGCACGTAGCGGCTACTTCTGATATGAACTGTTGTGTGGCCGGATGGCAAGAAGGGCAGCCAGTGGCGATGATCCTGGTAAAACGGCCCGCAAGCCTGGCCACCGCCTTTGCCGGGGTGTTGAGCCTCCTCTCTGTGTGCGTCGTACCGAGCGCGTGGTCTTCCGGCGGCGCGCGGATCCTGTTCGGAGGAGTCACGGCTGATCTGGCGCGGAGTGTCTACGTGACCACTCCTGAGGGCGTCCGGTTCGAGGAGTTGACGGCCCGGCGGCCCTACGCTGCTTCCCCGGCCTGGTCACACGGCGGTGAGTCCATCGCATTCGAATACAGCGCTGGCGTGCTTCCCAACCGAATCTACGTGATGGACGCGGACGGAGGAAACGCTAGGCGGGTTACGGATGGCGATGGCATCTACGGTGACTACGGTCCCGCTTGGTCGCCTCGAGGCGACAGTGTCGCGTTCACGTCGTCCCGCGAGGGATCCGACCGCCAGGGGATTTACGTGGTCGGCCTCGATGGCGACAACGAGGTCCGAATATCGGGCCTGGACACTTGGGCCAAGTGGCCCAGCTGGCGGCCGGCAGGAGACGCCACTGTCTACGCATCGACCAGGGCCGGCGCGCTGGATATCCACACCATGGACAGCCAAGGTCGCCACCTGACTCAGCTGACCAACGATCGACGCTGGGACATGACTCCCAGTTGGAGTCCTCGCGGAGGAACAGTCGCGTTTGCGTCGGGCGGCGAAGCGGACCTTACCGGTGACATCTACACGGTAGAAGCCGACGGGTCCAACAGGCGACGTGTCACCAAGCATCCCTCGGACGATGCCGATCCATGCTGGTCGCCGGACGGCACACAGATCCTGTTTGTGTCGGGCCGTGACGGTCCCCAGGGGCTGTTCATCATGGATCTGGACGGTCGGATCGTACGGCGGGTGATGGACGGTCGGTTTGGCTATATCGAAGGGTCGGACTGGTTCGACCCGGACCTCCCGCGTAGCGTCTCTCCTCTTGGCCGGTACGCAACCACGTGGGGCTGGATGAAGCGTCTTGGGGCTCGCGCTCGATGAGCGTGCAGGGCGTCTGACTTCCGTCCTATAGGTGCCTTTACGTCGCCTTCTTCTCTCTTCCCAAGCCTGTCGTAGAGCGGGCCTATACCAGATGGCCCGCGGTCCTGTGCGACGGGAAATCCTTGGGCGCTACGATTCAGTCTACTATAATCCCCCAAAGGCCGCAGTTCGCGGACGGTATGCGGACAGGACCTCTGCATCTGTCTGGGCCGTCATCGATCGTGGAAGGCGATGGACATGCAGAACGGATTCCGCAATCGGCGTGGCGTGGGCATCGTCTCGGTGGCCGCCGTGGTAGCGTGTGTCGCCCTTGCTGCGCCAATCAGCATCCTTCACGCGCGCCCAGCTACAGGCATCGTTTTCATTTCGTCGTCCGCCGATGGCCACGGGGTGTTCTCCGTGCGGCCAGATGGGAGTGACCTCCGACAGCTTACTCGCGGTGGCCGAGCGTTTCCTCTTGATCCCGCCGGATCACCAGACGGATCCCGCATCGCGTTCGTTTCCGAGCGCGACTCTGACATGTGGACGATGGACGCTGACGGTGGGCGACAGCAGCCGGTGTTGGCGCCACCGGGGGAGGGCTGGGAGCCAACTTGGTCTCCCGACAGCCAGCGCCTGGCATACGTACGCTTCGCGGGCTTGTTCGACATGCGAGTATTCACGGCGACACCAGATGGCCGTGACGAGCGAGACATCCTCAAGTGGCCGTCGAGGGCTCAGTCGCCCGCATGGTCGCCGGATGGTGGCGCCATCGCGTATTGGTTCTCCAATAAGATCCACGTCGTGGACCTGGAAAGCGGAGATACGCGTGTGGTAGTGCCCGTTCCCGCGACCTCTCCGACGTGGTCTCCCGACAGTCGAGAACTCGCGTACCATCGAGAGGGGCTGAGCGAGGATATCTTCGTGTCTGACGTGGACACTAGAGCGACGCGGCGCCTCACCAACCACCCGGCGCGTGATGCGAACCCAGAGTGGTCGCGGGACGGAACGAGCATCGCTTTTCAATCCGGCCGGGACGGGTCGGCCAAGATCTACATCATGGATTCGAACGGCGGGAACGTCCGAAGGCTGACGAGCGACGGGAAAGCGCATGAGACCCATCCGTCATGGTTGGGGGGCGGAACATTGCCCGTGTTCGCTGCCGGGCGTATGTGGCTGCAGTGGGGTCTACTCAAGACGCTGGCACGCTGATAGGGTCGTGTGTCGCGCCATGCTCGGCCGATAAAGCCAGTTGTGGAGCGGGTCGGCGACGTGATGATCACTGCCAGAAGGTCTGAAGCACTGCCGACCTGGCGCGCGATGCCATTGGCCCGCTAGATCGCGCGTGGACGGACCCCAACCGGCTGTTACGTCACCGGTTCGCCGAACAGGTGGCTACCCAATGGAAACGATCGCTGGTCGCCCGCGCGCGAACGGGATCGGTGCTGTCGCACGGGCCTTCCTGTGCGTGCGCATGGTCAGCAGACGGAGCGCCTGGCTGAGCGGAGGTGGCCTGTCGGTGCTTGCAGGCGGCCGGATGTGGGTGCAGTGGGGAATGCTGACGCTGGCGAAACGCGAACACTCGCCGATCGTGGGAGGGCGGCAGAGATGCAGAATGGGCTACGTAATCCGCGTGGGGCGTGTCTCGCTGTCGTGGTGATCTGTGTCACCCTTGTGTCGCCAGTCAGCGCCCTTCACGCGCGCGCAGCCACTAGCATCGTGTTCGACTCGTCGTCCGTTGATGGCTTTGGGGTGTTCTCCGTGCAGCCGGATGGGAGCGACCTCCGCCAGCTTACTCGTGGCGCCGGGAGGATTTCTGGTGAACCAGCTGGATCACCAGACGGATCCCGCATCGCGTTCATCTCCGAGCGCGACTCTCACATGTGGACGATGGACTCCGACGGTGGGCGACAGCGACCGGTGGCGCTTCCGCCGGGAAAGGGCCGACATCCAAGTTGGTCTCCCGACGGCCAGCGCCTGGCATACACACGCATCGCGGGTTGGTTCGATCAACGGGTGTTCACGGCGACACCAGACGGCCGTGAGGAGCGAGACATCTTCAACAGGCAGACGATGGCTATTCAACCCGCATGGTCGCCGGATGGTGGAGCCATCGCGTATTGGTTCTCCAATAAGCTTCTCATCGTGGACCTGGAAAGCGGAGATACGCGTGTGGTAGTGGCCGTTCCGGCAGGCTCTCCCACGTGGTCTGCCAACAGTCGGGAACTCGCTTACGCTCGAGAGGGCGGGGACCAGGATATCTTCGTGTCTGACGTGGACACTAGAGCGACGCGGCGCCTCACCCACCACCCGGCTCCTGATGGGAACCCAGAGTGGTCGCGGGACGGAACGAGCATCGCGTTCGTGTCCACCCGGGACGGCTTGATCAAGATCTACATTATGGACTCGGACGGCAGGAACGTCCGAAGGCTGACGAACAACGGGAAAGCGCATGAGACCCATCCGTCGTGGCTGGGGGGCGGAACACTGCCCGTGTTCGCTGCCGGGCGGATGTGGCTGCAGTGGGGTCTACTCAGGACGCTTGCACGCTGATATTCGGGGCCGGCGTGGTCGCGCGCCGGGGATTCCGGCCGGAATCGCACGGTCACGGCGAACGTCGCCGGGGAGAATCTGCTCGCGTGACCAGTTGCGAGAACAGGCGCGCTGCACTCCCGCCTCGCTGGGCGTCGGATGCGGGGGAAGCCGGACAAGGAAGACGAATCGGCGCGCCTTGCGATGACCCACGTCCTGTTGATTGACCTAGTGGGCCGCGCCTGCCTATCGAGGATCAGAGCAGGCGCGTGGGAACACTCCAACACGTCGTCAGCGGTCGACCCAACTACGTGGGCCGAGACTGGTGGGGAGCTTGTGAGTCATCCCGCTGGCGACGGCCCGGGTAGGTTCGATGTCTACTGGACAGCCTTGATTCGACCCCACATCGCGGATAGCTTGCCGCGCGGCGCTACCGCGGTCGTTGCGAGTGAGTGCTCCAGCAGCCACTCATACAGCTCCGCCAGCTCGTAACTGTCGACGAACAGCGGCGTCTCATGACCCACGCCGGGGTACACCGTCAGCCTCGGGGAACCGCCGCATGCTTCCACCGCATCGTGCATGGCCTGCACGGAATCGATCGGCACTATCTGATCCGCGCCACCCGCGAATGCCCACGTCGGAATGTGGCTTACGTCGCACGCAGAGGCAGGCTCGCCGGGACCGGCAACCGGAGCGTTTGCCGCAAAGCGATCCGGGTAGTTCGGGAGTAGGAACCATGACAAGAACGCACCCATACTGCCGCCCGTGATGTACACGCGATTGGCATCCACCCGATACGTGGCGAGGACGGCGTCCAATAGCTCCATCGTGTCGTCGATGATCGGGTCGATCGGGTCGTAATCAACTGGGACCCCATCGAGTAGACCAAATGCCGCGTCAAGCAGCTTCCCCTCGGCGCCGCCTACGTAAAGAGGTGATAGAACGATGAATGGGAAGTCGGGTTCTCGATCGACTTTCTGGGTCAATGCCTCCCGGCTTCGCATGCCCCCGATGCCGCTTACGCCCGCTCCATGGAGGTGAAGGATCACCGGCCACTGTTGCGCTTGATCCTGTTCGTACGACTCCGGTAGGAACAGAAGATACTCGTCTAGCGCGTCATTGCTCGCAGCGAACGTGTATTCGTGCTGGCCGATCTGTGCGGAATCCTGCGCGGACGCGGCGACGCACACCCACCACGCGCCTGCGAGTAAGAGGGCCATGACAACCGGGCGCAAACGTCTCATGAATCCAGTCCTTTCATCTGCCTGGGGGCGCAGTTCGGAGGCAAGATCTCGGTATCAAGTTCCGTCTCGTGTCTCGCAATTCGCTAGGCCGCATCCCGACACAACCAACGGTGGGTTCTGGGCCGCTACGGGCCATCGGTCTGTATGCCATATAAGACGCTATTGAGGCGGTGAATCCGTCACGCAAATGACCGAGCGGCGCTCGCTCGGCTCCGTCAAAGCCTCTGGCTATCCGCTCGTGGCGCGGCTATTGCGGCGTGGGCCGGAACCAGCGACCTCCCTCGCACGGAAGGTGAGGGATCCACAGAACGCCCTGTCAGAAAACCGGCCCTGTGCTGGTCAGCGGGGAGTGCGTCCAAGTTGCTCGGAGAATCCGGCTCGAGTACGCTCCATGCCAATGACGGCCTGGCCGTAACATACTCACGGATGGCTGTGGTGGCCTGGCCGCACAGGGCGGCGTTGACCGCTGACACCGGCCCGGACGGAGAAAAGGAGATGCAATGCTAAGCGCGAAACCTCGTGTTGGACTTATCACGGCGACGGTGCTTCTGATGGTGGCGGCAACAGTCGGACACGCCGCGATCGACCCGGACAATGCGGTCGCGATCTGGCTACTGAACGAAGTGGATGGCGGGTTGACCCCCGACATATCCGGTAACGGCCTTGAAGGTATTCTGCAAGGCGCGCCGGACGAGATCGATGGCAAGATAGACGGCGGCTGGGAGCTGGTCGGCGGATCTGGCTACGTGGTTGAGGACACGCCGAGCCTGAACTTCGAAGAGGACAGCTTCAGCGTCACCATCTGGTTCCAGTTCGACGTCGCCCCAGATTGGGGGAGACTGGTCCGCGACCGCAATCCATCTCCCTGGGGTTCAGGAAATGCCGGTTGGGAACTCCAAACGCAAGGCGCCCAGGTTCACTGGAGCTTGGACGACGCCGCAAGCACCCACATGAAGAACAGCTACCCGGACGCTGGCAACGGCGAATGGCGGCACACCGCGATGATAGTGGACCGCGAGAACGAGGTCCTCATCACCTACTTAGATGGCATCGACATGAAAGAGGTGGATATCGCCGCCCTGGAGTCGGTGACGGGCCCTCAGCCCGTGACGATCGGGGACGGGTTCCCCGGCTTGATCGACGAGATCGGTATCTTCAACGGCGTCATCAGCGAAGACGACGTATTCACGATCATGGACTCAGGGCTGGAAGCGGTGATGGGTGGAGCCGCAGTCGAGCCCGGCGGTAAGGCTCCCGTGACCTGGGCGACGATCAAGCTGCGATAGTAAATCGTCGGCCGGAGGATCTGGACGCCTGGCCCCTCTCCGTGCGGGGGTTGGCGTGTACCCGCTGACGGTGCGCCTCAGCACTCCGTTCTCGACCTTCTCACAGACGGGATAGGGGCGCCGTGTTTCAATGGGTGTCCCTGCCCCGTAGTCGCTAAGACCCGTGTCGGCACGTGACTCCGGCCCGGTCAGAATAGGGATCCGTGGTCATCTGTGGCCTCTGAATGGCCGAGGACCGCACGCACATCAACGAACTCATGCACGTCGACCCGCCAAAGGCACGAGATGGTCGTTGCTTGAGGACGACCAGAGCTGGGCGATCTGCGAGCGCCGGCACGCAACGACGCACACGGCATGGCGCACAGACAGGCTGGCCGCGCAGTGACCGTGTGCTACAGGAATGCGTAATAGCCGCCCGGTAGGAACTCGATCGGATAGACCGTCGCGCCACGGGCGCGGGCGATATCCCCGACACCGGAAGCCGCCGCGAACTTCTCGTTGCTGTCGTGGTACCCCAGCAACAGCTTGCTAGCGCCGAACCAGTCGTGCCCGACGACGAACTGCTGGGCCTCGGAGGAACACTCACTCAGCGCCCACGTCGAGACGAGCAGGTCCGCCTCCGGCGGGCGTGCCTCCGCCAGGCCGACGGGTAGGATGTTGACCTTGCCGGCCTCGATAGGCGTGTCCAGGTCATCCACGAGCGTCACCCGGTCGGGGCCCAGTACACAACTCAGGTAGAGCCACTGGACCGCGCTCATGAGCGGGATGTCGATGATGACGTACGTGACCGGCGTCTCCGCCCACCGGAGGAGTATCTTGGCGAGGTTGCCGTAGCCTCCGCCCCACTCGACAACGGAGCCGACACCTCCCAGATCGCAGCCGGTCGCCTCTACGAAGCGGTGTATGTGGTAGGCGTGATGCACGCTATTGATGCTGGTGTGGTACTTCGCCACATTCAGGATCTGACGGCCGACGAGATCCTCCTCCAGCAGCGAAAGCAGACGATCCGGCCCATACGCGCGCTCGAGATCCGGTAGCTCGCACTCCAGGAACATGGGGGAGTTCGCGACCATCGCCCATATCAGCCGCTCGTTGCGCAGGAAGTCGTCCGGAGGCTCCGGTAGGAACGCGGCCCTCATCTTGGCCGACTCGTCGTCCCACCACTCCGTCGTGTACGTCGCGCCGCCATGCGCGCTGGCGCGATCTAAGACGTCGGCGAACCGGCCACGGAGCATCGTGAAGATGTCCACTTGGCCGTTCTTTCGACGAGAGATGTACGCGGCCGAAAACCGGGGGCTGTGCCCCAACATCGCCAAGTTGCCGCTCCCTACGTGGAGACAACGGAAGGTGTGCGAATCCTCCGTGCCTAAGGATACCCCTATGACCTGCGGACGCGCGCAGGCGGCGATGTCCTCTCGCGCCAGGAAACTGCTCCAGGTATAGGGAGCCTTCCGGGCATGACGACAAACCAGACTCGATATGGAGCGGAAAGGTCACTCACGCGAACAGATCGAGAGGAAGCTCCGCGAAGCCGAGGTAACTCAGGCGCGGCTCACGATAGGAGGCCTATGGCGCCGCAGCATCAATGACAGAATACACCGTATCGGGAAGTGGGCGGTCTAGACGACGTGCGGACCCATCCCATTACCCCGGACCACACTACCGCCCCTGCACAATACGAACTCCGATGGGTCGGGCCCGACGATGTCGTCTTAGGGAGCGGTCTCGAACCAGAACCCCACTTCAATCACGTTACCTGCACCGTCAACGACAGATCCCGCGACTTCGTACCGCGTCCCAAAGACGACCGGGTCGTCGGGGTTGAACTGCAACGTGACCGAGTTCCCGTCAATCGTCGCGACCCAGTTCAGCGCGGAACCCCCGGCCGAAATAGTCAGGTTGCCGGAGTCAGCCGATTCGGTGAATTCGAGGACAAGTCCATCCCGAAGGAGAGCCGGGTCTATGTCTTGCCGGCCAACCACGTTGGGGTCCACCGACACGAGTTCTGGCGGGATCACGTCGGGCGGGATCACATTACCGAAGGTGATCGTCGCATAGCCCGTCTCGGTGGGGTCCTCGGGTCCGCTTCCGCACGCAGCCACCAGCACGACCAGCAGCGCCAAGACAACAGCGATAGGACGTAATGCCGGTCGCGTGGTCGCTATATCAGGGGCAGGCCTCTCCATGGCAACGCTCCTAGATGTGGGTCTTGTCTAGGATAACACGGCGAGACCATGAGGCAGTAGACGCCACCAGAAGCCGACTGACATTCCGAGAACCGACGTCCGGTCACACGCGGCCCACGCGTTGAGGGAATCGACTGCGCTTTCCAGAGCGTGGGGCTCGGTGGCACACTGACGTAACTCTGGAACGCTGTCCTCTGTTTCCCGCGGACCATGTCCGAATCTACAACTCATGCGCGCGGAGGATGGGTCATGGGCTGGTATGTAGTCGGCGTCAGTCTAGCGCTGGTTGGGGAGTTCCTGTTCATAGCTTGCATGGAGCGCGTCCTGGGCAACATCGCGCGCGGAGAACCGTCGCAGATGAGGCGCGCGTTGGCGGCGCAACTGCTGGCCGTCGTCGGGTTTGTCTGCGTGATCGTCGGCTCTGCCGTCGTTCCGGCCGCGTTCCCGTAGGCGACCGTGTGTCGCCGCATCGTCGATGACAGCATGAGCCCGGTCGGAAAGCGAGGCGCATGCAGCGCAGGGCATCTGGAGCCCTGGCCGGTGCATCGCTTCGGCGGCTCTCGCAACGCCCAAGGCACACCCCGGTCATGGCGCCAGTCGGCGCGCCGAACACCATCCCAGACACGACGCCCGCCGCCACCCCGACCGACCTCGCGCTGCCCTGCCTCGAACGTCGCCGCGATGACCGGATGACCTTCGCCGGAATGCGATGTAGGCGGTGACCTCCGAGTAGATCGCCGTGCGTCACGCTCGGTCACTGTCGGCCCGCTACCTGCACGCGGCGATCGGGCCGTCCGCAGCCTTCTCCATCGCCCGCTTCGTCACGCGGCTCCCCGGGGCCGCTGGCGATGGAGATGAGGCGCCGCGCCGGCCCTGATACGATGCCCAAGCACACCAAACCGGAGAACGCCATGAAGACCCCGATCTGGCAGCGCTTCGAGGCGACCTGGCGCGCCTCCAAGCTGCACGACAACCCGACGCACAACGTGCGGCTGACCGTGACGTTCACGGCGCCTTCGGGCGAGCAGGAGGCGGTCGAGGCGTTCTGGGACGGTGATGACATATGGCGCGTCCGCTTCTGCCCGAGCGAAATCGGCGACTGGACCTACGCGACCGCTTGCGACGCGGACCCCGCGTTCGACGGACACAACGACACGTTCGAGTGCGTGCCTTACGACGGCGACAACGCTCTCTACCGGCACGGTGATGTCGCCGTCTCGGAGGATGGGTGGCATCTCGCGCATGCGGACGGGACGCCGTTCTTCTGGTTAGGCGACACGGCGTGGTGCGGCCCGGTAGCCGCCGACGAGCAGTCGTGGGACGCCTACCTTTCGGACCGGCAGGCGAAGCATTTCAACGTGATCCAGTTCGTCGCGACGCAGTGGCGCATGATCTACACGGACGCCGAGGGCCGTTCGGCGTTCGCCGGGCACGCGAAGATCGGCATCAACCCTCAGTTCTTCCAGCGGCTCGATCACTACTTCGACGCGATCAACGGCGCGGCGATGGTGGCGTCGCCGGTTCTGGTGTGGACGCTCGGGGATAGTCCCGGCAACTACCTGCCCGAAGACCAGAAGGTCGTCCTGGCGAAGTACATGGTCGCGCGGTACGGGGCGCACCACTGCCTGTGGATTCTCGGTGGTGATGGGAACTATCGAGACGAACGCGGCGAGGAGTGGAGCCGCATCGGCCACGCGGTGTTCGGCGACAACCCGCGCCGCCCGGCGACAATGCACCCACAGGGCCGATACTGGTGCGCCGAGACGTTCCGCGACGACGGCTGGTACGGCTTCAACATCTACCAAAGTGGCCATGGGGACGGCGAGGACACGCTGCGTTGGCTCGCCGAAGGTCCGCCGTCGACGGAATGGGCCAACGAGCCGCATCATCCGACGATCAACTCGGAGCCTCCCTACGAAGCCCACGTGGCGTACCAGTCGAAGGAGCGGCATACGGCGTTCTCGGTGCGACGGGCGTCGTACTGGAGCCTGCTGGTAAGTCCGACGGCGGGCGTCACGTATGGTGGGGGCGGCATCTGGGGATGGCACCTCGAGCCGCGTATCCCCGCCGACCACCTGGGCGCGGGGTTCACTCCTGCGTGGTACGACGGCATCCATCTGCCCGGCTCCGGCGACATGGGGCGGCTGTTCGAGGCGTTCGCGTCGGTGGACTGGTGGCGGTTGCGACCTGCGCAGGACGTCCTCGCGGCGCAGCCCGGCGACGACGACGCGGAGAAGTTCGTCACCGCCGCGAAGACGGAGAACGGGGATACGGTCGTCGTTTATACCCCGGCGGGCGGAACCGTGTCGCTTACGCCTTCGGCCTTGCCGCCGTTGGCCCGAGCGCGCTGGTTCGACCCCCGAACGGGCGAGTGGTCGGACGCGGCGTCCGCAGACGGCTCCTCCGTGACATACCAGACGCCGTCGGACGACGACTATCTGCTGGTCGTCCAGGGATGAGTAGGCCGTCGGCATGTGGGTGGTGGCTGGACCCGCATGGCCACAGGACTTGCACAGGCACGCCTACTACCTTCCGTGCGAGACCGTGCGCGGGGATCGGGTTACATGCGCCGGATTGCGCGCGGGGGATTCCCTCGTCCTGTGACGCGCATACGAGACTGGCGATCACCCGGCGTTGCTGCCCTCTGTCGCCTTTCCAGACGGACCGTCCTCACCCCCAGCCTTCAGGATCGGGTTCTTGCCGAAATTGAACTGCACGCCAAGGGTCGATATGAGATTCCTCCCGGCCGCTTCTCCCTCGTCGAAGTCCTTCCCGAAACTTGCCCGCAGGTACTGGCCGGGGCTCATTTCGTATTCGATCAGCCCGGCTACGCGCGTGGTCGCCTTGAGCGTGTCCTGTGTGTTAGTCGGGTCTTCACGGCCGTATCGCCACACCGCCTCGACAGATGCGCTGATGCGATCTGAGTGGATTAGGAAACGACCTCCTAAGTCCCATGTCGTGTCCGTCAACTCGCCAACTCCGTGCCGGAGCATTCGGCCTACGCCGAGGAGTTCCATATTCGGCTGTTGCCACGTAGGGGTGATCCATAGGCCCCGGCCAGTGCGCTCACCGCCCTCGAAATTCTGCTCATCGAACTGCCAGGACCAGCCGCCTGCTATCGCCACCACGAACCCTTCGCGTTTCTCGCTCGCCGCATCGAGCTCTGCCGCAGCGGCGGCCAGCCGGATCTTCCCCTGATCGAGTAGGGTCCTGAGTGCGACCTCTGCGGCATCGAGTTCCGCCGTCGCCTGTGCCAACATCCGCTGCCCCTGTACCGCCTCGCCGATGCGCGTCTGTAGTGTCAGACTGTCCGCCATGATGTTGTCCGCTGCATCGTCAGTCGAGTCACCACTGCTCTCAAGCAGCTTGCAGAGGCGTAGCCGCAGTGCTTGCCTGTCCTGCGCCACCTTCTCCTTCCGTGTGGCCAGCGCCACCATCTGGCCCGCGATGTCTGCCTTCCGCGCGCCAATCCGCTGTCGAAGTAGCTCGCCCGCGGCCGCCATCGTCGCGTGCGCCTTTGTCAAACCGCTCGGAGCTGTCCGCGAGTCAAAGAGTAGCGTTCTGAAGCCCAGACTCGCCCGCGTCTGCGAGGACGCTTCGTTCGTCTCAGCCGTCGTTGACGTAGCGAACGACACGGAGAGGTTCCGCAGGGGGCCTCTCGCACCTCCCCGCTTCCCGTATTCGGAGAGCGACAAGTCGCTCGCGGCCCCTTTCATCAAGATGCGGTACGGGGAGAACTCAAGGGCGTAGTTCTTGGGAATCGTGGTTCCGTCGCCGAACGCGGACGCTAGCGTGGCTGCGAAGGCCTTCGGCGTGTTGGGTCGCGCCACGCTTGTGGTCTCGACGCCCAATAACGTAAAGGCGGGAGAGTCCGGCGCACGTAGGCCGTCCAGCGTCTTCGTTCCCAGTCTGTCTCCCAGTTCCTCTCCTTCTCGTCCGACCGCCTCCGCAGCCAGCTGTGCAGAAGCAGCTCCCGCCTCGGCAGCCCGGAGGACAGATGTTGCGCCCGCCTCCGCCTCGGCTGCGGCTTTTTCCTCCTCCGCTTCGGCTGCGGCGGCCAGCGCCTCCTGGATGTCAGCAACTGCGCGCCACCCCGCGCTTTCCAATTCCGACTGGATGTCCTCCGAGGCCGCCAGGGATCGACTCATGATCAGGGACCCGACACAGGCGACCGCTACCACGGTAAGCACGACAAACGACCTGCGCATATGCATACTCCGACCCTCCGTATCGACACTCCGCGGGGATGACACTTCAGAACTCGTGAATCAGACCAACGTAAGGACCGTCTCGTAGATGATGGGCTTGCCGTTCTCCGTGACCTCGCCGCTCACGGAGAACGAAACGGGCGCGGCCCCGCCCGACAGGCTGTACTCCACGGTCGAGCGATTCGTGTTCGGGCTCAGGTCGGCCACCGCCGACTTGATGGTCACCACATCACCCACGTTGAGCGGAGGCGATGTGAACTGGAAGTCCTCGCCACCCTTGTGCTCCTGTCCGCCGTTCACCAGCACACGCGTGGCGGCGAGTCGTTCGAGAGCAGGCTTTGACCCGTCAACGGTCACGTCAATGGCGATCGCTGCCCCTGCCGCGCCTGTATAGTCCCTGGATGTCCGAATCGTCGTAACGTGCATCTTGCATTCCCTCCCTAATCCCGTTCCCCGCCGAGGCCCTCCTCCGCGTGGGGTCGGCATGTGTTCTTGCCGGCACGCGTCCAGCGCAGGCCCACATCGAGCCACGATGGCAGCGCCCTGGCGGCCTGATCGGCTCCGCGAATCGGGCCTCCATGGGTATAGACGGGATCATCCGCGCGCATCCGCCACCCCATTTATATTAATTACGGCACACCAACTTTGTTATGGCGGGTGCGGGCGTTTGGGACGGTTAAGTAATGGGCGCACGGAAGGAACGACGAGCATGGTTCCCGGACTACCGGGGTCGAGGCATCCGACGGCGGGTCGACGCGCTCGCGTAGCCGCCGTGACGCGAACTACGTTCTGGAGTGCTGCGCCTCTCCACAGGCCATCTTGCCTACCAGGCGCCAGGGCGCTATGTATGGGACACAGGGCGGCCGTGTACCCCGCGATCACCGCGGGGACGTTTCTACTACAGGGATCGCGTCAGGACGCCGATAGTATCGAATGACGAGTGCTACGGACGATGCCGCTTTCGATGTGCTGAGCGGAGGGCACAATGGCTCTGAACACGCATCTCATCAATCTCCTCTCGGTGCGAGAGCGTCAGCGCCTCGAAGGCGCGAAGACGCCGACCGCCGATCAGGTGCCAGCCGAACGTGCGTTCGGGCAGGTGCTCAGGGAGTCTCTGGCGACGGCGGGCGAAGGCCCAGCCGTTACCGAGGCATTGCGTGTCGCCAAGGTCGATGAAATCCCACGAGTTGCGACCGACACGCAACAACGCATCGCCGCCGATCGCATCATGAATCCCGAGGTTCTCGTCGAACGGTTCCTCGCCGAGCAGGATCTCGTGTTGGCGGCCCAGCAGGTACCGGGCAACCGCTACCGCAACACGCCCGACGACGACACCTCCGGCGAGCAGGAAGTACGGGCCAACCTACGGCCCGTCGACTAACCGTCGCCCTCGGCTCCGATTCCAGTCCACAGTGCTATTTCGCGCCGATCGCGCATGGGCGACTGCTTGTCTTTGCCCCGGGCGGTTAGCTACACTCCAATGGCCACGGAAATGCGCCTGTTTCCTGCGATGAAGCGGCTTTACGGCATCACGGAACGGTAGGAAGGTGACCGGTTGGCAAACGACGAATCCACACGGATTGGTCTACAGGACATCACCGAAGCGCAGCAGCTTTTTGGGCAGCAGGACAGCTTCCTCCGACTGATTGAGGATCGCTTTCCGGCGCGGATACTCCTGCGCAGCGATTTCTTGGAAATCGTCGGCGACAAGGCCGACATCGACGCGGTCGCCGGCATCGTGAGTACCCTCCTCAACATCATCCGAGATGGACGGCGCATACAGCTCCCCGACGTGCAGGCGGCGATGCGCGAAGCGCGCGAAGTGTCGCGCGGGCGTCGACCCGCAGCAGCCCCCACGCACGACGCCCGAGCCGAGCCCATGTCGTCTGCGCGCACGGGCGACGGGTCTCTCAGCGTACTCGCCGTGCACTCCAAGGAGGGGCCGATACGCCCCAAGAGCCCCGCGCAAGGGGCTTACATCGAAGCCATGCGAACCCATGACCTCGTGTTCGGTGTGGGGCCGGCGGGAACGGGCAAGACGTACCTCGCGATGGCCATGGCCGCGTCCGCGCTCAAGACGGGTGTCGTGGAGCGCATAATGCTGACGCGCCCCGCCGTGGAAGCCGGAGAGCAACTAGGGTTCCTTCCCGGCGACATACAGGCGAAGGTCGACCCGTATCTGCGTCCGCTGTACGACGCGTTATATGACATGTTCGCGCACCGCACGATCGAGCAGTACATCGAGCGCGGGGTCATCGAGATTGCCCCGCTCGCGTTCATGCGGGGGCGGACGTTGAACCGCGCGTTCATCGTGCTGGACGAGGCGCAGAACGTCACGATCCCGCAGATGAAGATGTTCCTGACGCGCTTGGGATTCGACTCGCGCGCGGTCATTACTGGAGACGCTACGCAGAGCGACCTCCCGAATCGACGCTTGTCCGGGTTGGTGGACGCGCTCCGCGTGCTGCGGGAGGTCGAGGGCATCGCGTCGGTCCAGTTCACATCGGCCGACGTCGTGCGACATGAACTCGTGCAGCGGATCGTAGAGGCGTACGCCGCGCATGGATCGTCAGACACCGAGGACGATCCGCTGGCCGACGCCAAGGAACGCGACGCGTAAGCCCTACCAGGCAGCGCGTGGGCGCTCCCGAGGAGGTACGGATGCGGGCGCTCTGGCGCTGGGGACGTGGAAGCAAGCGACGGGAGCGCGCGCGCGTCGTCGCTCCTGCCTCCGCATTGCGCCTCACGCAATTCCTGCCCAACCGCACGAACCGACATTGGTGGATCGGCGGTGCCCTGGTCGCCATCATCCTCACGCGGATCAGCCTGCCGTACCACCAGCGCGTGGTAGATGTCACGGATACGGAACGGCAGCGGCAGATCGCGCGCAGCAACACCGCGCCCATATACACGCTGGACCCGCGCGGGCTGTCGTACGCGAAGTCCGTTTTTGGCCGCATCGAGGATGTCCTGACGACGCCCGGGCTAACGCTTGACGAGCGGCTGCGGGCGATCGACAACTTCCCACTGGCGCGCCTCCACTTGCGCGGCGTCGACCTGTCGGCGCTGTTCAGGTACGAGGCCCTGCTGCCTCCCGTTCGCGAGCATACGCTACGCATACTTGGGCAGGTGCTCGGGCGAGGGATCGTGCTTGCCGACTACGGCGAGGGCACGCTGCGAGGCGAACTCTCGGCGTACTTCGATCCGAAATACACTACGGCGTGGGAGAACGTCGACGAGATGCGCATCTATGTGCAGCCGAGTAACCGGCACATAAGCATCCGCGACACGCTCACGATGGAGGAGGCGGTCCTCGAGATCGAGCGGTATGTGCGCACGCTGCCGCCGGACCCGAACCTCACCGCGCGTCAAGAGGAGTTGGTCGCGCAGCTCATCCTGGTACTGGCCAACCCGTCCATCACGCCGAACCTCGTCTACAACGAGGAAGCCACGAGCGAGGCGCGCGAACGGAACGCCGCCACGGTGCGTACCGTGTATCGCCAGCGGCAGGGCACGCACCCCGCGGTGTACGCGGGCACGCTCTGCATCGTGGGCCTGATGATGGTGCTTGCCGGGATGTTCCTGTGGTCGCAGACGGTGACCTCGCGCCCGTCGGCGCGTCAGTTGGCCGCGTTCGGGCTGATGCTCGTCGTCGCGGTCGCGCTGTTACGCGCGGTCACGTGGGCGATGCAGCACCCCAATCTCGGGTGGTCGGTCTGGGTGGATTACCCGGTCCTGCTCATCCCGGTCGCGACGACGGCCGCGCTGTCGAGCATCCTGCTGGGCGTGCAGTTCGGCATAGTATCCACGGTGTTTCTGACGGTGATCGCCGCTCTCATGGTTGGCGCGTCGTCGGCGTCCGGCGTCCCGCAGTTCCTGACGCTGCTCGCGGCCGGGTTCCTGACGACCCACGTCATGATGGGCGTGCATCGTCGGCGCGATCTCGCGTTCGCGGGACTGTATACGAGTGTCGTGGCGATGCTGATCGTGTTCGGCGCGACGCTGATGCAGGCGGATGTCACCAACTGGGAGATGCTGCGAACCGTGGGATGGGCGTTCGCGGCGGGCCTACTCGTCACCGCGGTCGTCCCGGGGGTACTGCCTCCCTTCGAGTATATTGCCGGCACGGCATCCGACCTCGAGCTTCTCGACCTGTCCGACCTGAACCACCCGCTATTGCTGCAGATGCGCAAGGTCGCGCCGGGGACGTTCAACCACAGCCTGAACGTGAGCCGGCTTGCCGAGGCCGCGGCGGAAGTCGTCGGCGCGAACGCCCTGCTCGCGCGCGTGGGCGCGTACTACCACGACATCGGCAAGATGCAGTATCCGCAGTACTTCATCGAGAATCAGGGAGGCGGCCCGAATCCGCATGACCGGCTCACGCCCACGATGAGCGTGCGGGTGCTCGTCGCCCATGTGAAGGACGGCGTCGAACTCGCGAAGGAGCACTCGCTGCCCGGCGCCATCATCGACCTGGTCGAACAGCATCACGGCGCGTCGCTCATCCGTCCGTTCTACCGTAAGGCCGTGGACCAGGGCGACCCGGCGTCGGAGTCCGACTTCCGATACCCCGGGCCCAAGCCGCAGACCAAGGTCGCCGCCATCATGATGCTCGCCGATTCCATCGAGGCGGCGGCGAACGCACGGTTCAAGAACGCATCGGAACTCGGTCGGCGCGAGTGCGATCAGCTCGTGAACGACATCGTGAGCACGTACGTCCTCGACCACCAACTCGAAGAGTGCGACCTGACCCTCAACGACCTGCGGCTCACGTCGGATAGGTTCGAGCGTTCATTGCTGGCGATGTACCACTCGCGCATCGACTATCCGAAGGCGCAAGTCACGGCGGCGGACGAGACGGAGTTGGACGGAGCGCTAGTCGTGCCCGACCCGGTGGAAGAGCCGGTCGCCGTGAAGAACGGGTCGCATGTCTGATGCCGACGGCTCTGTGGAAGCGCTCGTGCGGTGCGGAATCGACGCGACGTTGCGTATCGAGGGCGCGCTCGCGCCGGACGTGGAGGTAGGCGTCCTCGTAACCGACGACGAGGGCATCCGTAGGTTGAGTCGAGACTACCGCGGCATTGATGCGCCGACGGACGTGCTGGCGTTCGCGATGCGCGACGGGGTAGACGCCGACCTCAACCCGGAAATGCTCGGTGACGTCGTCATCTCCATAGAGACCGCGCAACGCCAAGCCGACGAACGAGGGCACGCGGTCGAAGAGGAGATGGGGCTACTCGCGGTACATGCGACGCTGCATCTGCTGGGGTACGACCACGAGGACGAGGACGAAGGTGACGTGATGGAGGCGCGCCAGACTGTGATCCTAGACGCGCTGAGAGGCTCCGATGGCTGGGACGCGTGTGTCGCGGACCATCGGGCGCACGGCCGAGGCGAGCAACCGCAGAGCATCCCATCCGCGGTATAAGGTAGAAAGCCCGCGCTTCCTCGGAAAGGGCGAACCTACGGGACTCGGCGCAGTTGTAATATACGTAGGGTGTGGTTGACAGGACATCGATAGGGACGCGGACGCTAAATGGACACGCCACGGGTGAGGACGACGCTACGGCGCTACTTTACGACGGGGCTGATCTCGCTGCTCCCGACGGTGGCCGTTGTGTACATCCTGTTCTTCGTTGTCGGAAAGGTGAAGCGGGCGACGGACTGGCTGATCGAGCGGCTGGACATGGACCCCGGCTGGTGGACCGACATCGCGTTTCCGGTGGTGTTCTTCTTCCTCAGCCTGACCATGGTGATCGTCGTCGGCGTCATCTCCACGACCCTGGTCGGCCGCGGCGCGTCGCGCGTGTGGCAAGAGATCATCCGCCGCATACCGATCTTGCGCGGGGTGTACGGAGCGGTGCACCAGATCAGCACCGCGCTGACGCTGCGCAAGAAGCACGTGTTCAAGGGCGTCGTCCTCGTGCAGTACCCGCAGACGGGTCTGCGACAGATCGGGTTCGTGACGGACACGGGGATTAAGGACCTGGAGGAGGACACGGAGCTGATCTCCATCTTCCTGCCCTCCACGCCGAATCCCACGACGGGTTTCCTCTTCCTGACCACGCCGGAGCATGTCACGTACCTCGACATCAGCGCGGAGGAAGCGCTGAAGATGATCCTGTCCGGCGGGTTCCTGAACCCGACGCACACGCGTTACGCGAACACGGGGCGCGTGCCAAGCGCGCGCGATGTCCCGGACTCGTCGCCGACGGAACTCGCGCCGAAGTCCGTCCCAACGACGGACACTCCCTGATCTGATTCCCGACGGAACCCATGCGTTTTCTCGACCTATCACCGGTTGGCGATCCGCGGTTCTACGCCGCCGTTCTGTTGGCGCTGGGGCTGTTCGCGGCGCTGTCGGTGCGCAACTCTCCCACAGCGGTCCGGTCGAAGGCCACGAGGGCGTGGGTAACATGGATCGCCTGCGCTGGGGCTCTGTTCGGCGCGGACTACGCCGCCTACCGGCTGGACGCGCCGGATGTCGTGTACGCGGCGACGGTAATCCCAGGCATCATCGCGCTGTGCGTGACGGCCCTGGTCATGACGCGCAAGTGGCGGTCGGAGCCGGGCGACGACTAGGCGGCGCGACTAAGCGGCGCGACTGCGGCTCAAATGAGCGGCTCAGTCGGGGAGCTGGATCGAGCCCTCGCCGACGACCTGGTCGAAGTGGGTGAGAACCCACGACCACTCTCGCTGAGGCATGGCATTGTCGGGGACGCGGAACGACACGCCGAACGAATTCCCGCCGTCCGCGGTCTTCATGTCCCCGTTGAGCGTCAGGCCCTGCGTCATCAGGGCTCCCGACACCGTCCCGGCCTCGACAGGGACGCTCGGTAAGGCGACCAACTCAACGTAATCGCGCTGTATCGGATTGCGGAAGCCGACGACTTGGAACGTCACCGGGGCCCCGAGTCTGACGGAGTATTCGTAGTCGGCGGTCTCTCCATCGGAACTCGGCTGGAAGGCCACCGAGAGCAGGACGCGCGTCGCCTCCACGCCGAACTCCTCGAAGGCGTCCATGAATCGGGCTTCGAGGGGAACCCGCGATACGTCGCGCACGTCGATCAACTCGCCGCTGCGGAACAGCAGCGCGCGGACGCTAAACGCGTCTCGCCAACGCTCTTGGGCCGCCAGGTCCACTTGTAGGGGGAGAGGGTCGCCCGACGGCGACCGGAACTCCAGGAAGTGCCCGGCCCAGCCATCGAGACTCGATGTCCGCTGCGATACCGGATAGGCGAGGTGCGGGCGACTCGTGATGCGCAGGTTCTCGTTCTGGATGCCGTACCGCCCGCCTTCGATAGTGTCGTCGTCCGCGGCGACCGCGGCGCGCCAGTCGCCTACGACCTGCCGAATGGGCGCGCTGAATCCCTCGACGTTGAGCGCCGTCTCCACGCCGGTCACGCCGCGTTGCGGGCTCTGCACGATCCGCTTGAGCGTGTTCAGCCCACCGTACTGCTCATACAGGTAGAGCATCCACAGATACGCCGAGCCGTAGTAGGGCAGCGAGCTACCGACGCCGTTGGGCCACTCGACCAAGGACACGGACGGCTCCGCCTCGAACTGCCTGACGTGGGATGTCGGCGAGTATCCGCAGAGGAACATGGCGAACTCGGACGCGCCCTCGTTCACCCACGTGTCCTCGGAAGCGTCGTATCCGAAGTGGATCAGGTGCTGGAATTCGTGCGCCAGTATCCCCATGGCGGCGTTCGTCATGACGTCCAAGGGATTGACGTCGACGTAGACCATCTCCGTCTCGTTGCTCTGGAAGGTCACGCCCCATCGGGGGTCGCGGACGTTCCCAGCCTGCTGATTCACCGACGTGAAGTATCCCGCGACGAACGAGCCGGTCGGCGGTCTGAAGTTGTCGCGTATGTCGAGCAGAAGGAGGACCACTCGCGGGTCGCCGTCGATGTCTGGCGGAGGGCCGAAGGCGTCGACTTCGATCTGGTAGATGCCGCGTGACGGGTCGCCCGGGGTGTCGTTCTCGAAGGCGCGCACCGTGCGGTCCACGGCGTTCTGATTGACGCGCGTGTTCCACTCGGTGTCCTCGACGTAGACGTAGCAGAAGTCACCGACCGCGCGCAGCGTCGCGGGGGCGACGTACTGCTTGCTGTTCGTGAAGTCGAAGGCGAAGAAGTTCCGCGCGTGTCCGATGTTGAAGCGAGGCGCTACGTTCTGGGCCGGCGCGCTGGGGAGGCGGGGCGGCGTCACAGGATTGGGAAACAGCCGCGCCAGTATCGGCGTGCCATCGACCCAGTTGGGCGTCCCGGGTTCCTCGGGAACAACCGAGAGCGGCCGCGCGTGTGCGAACGTGGCTGCGAGCAGCATCGCGATGGTCGACACGACCACGGCATGGCGCCGGGGGCCGGGGACACGCAGGTCCGTTGAGATCATCACTCGACGCCGGCTCCGGGGCCGGATGCGGCGTGTTCGCGCACCTTCTGCAGCAGGTCACCGTTTTCGGGGGCCAACTGAAGCGCCTGGCGCCACAGCGTGACGGCGCGCTCCGTCTTTCCCGCCCGCACATAGGCGTCGCCGAGATGGTCTAGAATCTCGACGTTTTCAGGATCGTGGGTGGCGGCCTCTTCGAGCAGCTTGATCGCGTCGTGGAATCGTTCCTGCTTGTATCGCACCCACCCGAGACTGTCCAGGTAGGCGGGATTCGAGGGTTCCGCTTCGAGGGCCTGCCTCACGAGTTCATCGGCCTCGTCGAGCCGTTCGCCGTTCTGCGCGTAGAGGTATCCGAGCGTGTTCTGCGCGCGGTGATCGGAGGGGTCGAGAACGAGCAGCCGCTTCAGCACGTCGGCCGCCGGGGACGGCTGATCCATCTGGTCGTATGTCATCGCGAGCCAGTAGAGCGCGTCGCGGTGGTCCTCGCGTATCGCGATGGCGGCCGTCAGAACCGGCAGAGCATCTTCGGGCTGATCGAGCATTAGATACAGGCTGCCCAGGATGCTATACGCCTCGACCTTCGGGCCGTTCTCCGCGGTGGTCGTGAGCACCTTGTGACACTCTGCGATCGCTTCATCATAGCGCTCCGCGTTCGCGTAGAGGCGCGCCAGGAGGATGTGTATCTTGTCCTGGTCCTCGTCGGAGGCGTCGAGCATGCCGTTGTAGGCGTCTATCGCCTCGTCGTATCGCTCCAACGCGACGTACAGGCGGCCCAACTCGCCGAGGGATGCCGGGGTAGGTCTCAGCCTGGCGAGCACTTCGTATTCGTGCACGGCTTTGTCGAGGGCGCCGAGTTGCTCGTGCAAGTTCGCCAGGGCCTGCCTCGCCTGCACGTAGTCGGCGTTGATCTGCGTGGCGCGTTCGTACTGCTCGATGGCGTCGGAGATCTCGCCGTTGAGTTGGTACGCCTGACCCAGCCGCAACCGGTTGGCCGGGTCGAGGGGCCGCAGACCCACCAGCGCGCCGTAAGCCTCGATCGCCGTTTCGAAGTCCTGTAGCTCGCGGGCCACGTTGCCCAGGTAGTAGTGCGCGTTGATGTGTTCCGGGTCGGCAGCGACGGCGTCGCGGAAATGCTTGACGGCTTTGCGGAGAGGCGGGTTCGTCCTGCTCGCGCGGCCTAGCATGTATTCGCGCTTGCCGAGGGTGAGATACGCGTCCGCATGCGTGGGATCGAGTGCGATGGCCTTCTCGCTATCGACCTCCGCGCGCCGCGGGTTCTGCATCGTCAGCGCCAGGTCGCCCGACCGCGCGTAGAGGGCGGCGGTTTCCATCGACTCGAGTGCCTGTTGCAGGGCTTTCCGCGCCCCAGGCAGGTTGCCTATGTGCTGCTCGTAGGCGGATCTAAGCAGGTGCGTGTAGGCGGCCATCTCGCGGGCAAGGTCGGGCTGAAGCGGTTCGTGCACGACGGCCGCTGCGTCTAGGTCGCGTGGAACGGCCGCCTCGCCCAGCGCGCCCCCCGAGGCCACGGCTCCGAGCGCGAACGCCGCACACATCGTGCCGCACGCGACACCCCACGCCGCCCCCGACAGGACGACGGCGTTCCGGGCGATCCATCGTGGTGTAAGGAATTCACGCGCCGGCCTAGGACTCTTCGGCCTCAATCGCCTTTTCCTGGCGGTTAACCTCATCATCTTCGTCCTTCGGCAAGCGTGCGATGCCCTGGATCCGCTCGTTTTCCTGTAGCGACATGATACGCACGCCCTGCGTATTGCGGCCGATCGCGCGAATATCGCTCACCGCCATCCGCGTCATGTAGCCATTCGAGCTGATAACGAGGAGATCGTCGGATTCGCTTACGAGGCGTGCGCCAACGACTTCGCCGTTCCGATCGTTGGTCTTGATCGTGATAATACCGACCCCGTCACGGCTTTGCAAACGGTACTCCGACATCGGTGTCCGCTTGCCGTATCCGTTGCACGTGACGACCAGCAGGAAGGAGTCGGCGGGCTCGGCCGCTTCGTCCGCTGCGTCCGGGTCGATCTCCGGTTCAACGGCGGCGATACGCACGAGTTCGTCGCCATCTCGGAGGCGTACGCCACGCACCCCCTGAGCGGTGCGGCCCATGACGCGCACTTCGCTCTGCGCGAAGCGGATCGACATGCCGTTGCTCGTGACCATGGCGATGTCCTGGCGCGGCTCGGTGAGCAGGACATCCATGAGATAGTCCGACTCGGTGCGGAATCCCATGGCGATGATGCCGCTGGACAGGGGCCGGGAGAAGTCGCGCACCGAGCAACGCTTCACGATGCCCTTCTTCGTCGCGAAGAAGAGCGTGCGGTCGTCGTCCTCGGCGAACTCGCGTAACGGCACAACCCTCGCGATGGACTCGTCGCGGCTGAGGTTGAGCAGGTTTATCAGCGCGCGCCCTCGCGACTGGCGGCTCGCCTCGGGTATCTCGAACACCCGCAGCCAGTAGCATCGCCCGCTGCTCGTGAAGCAAAGCAGATACTGGTGATTCGAGGCGACGAGGAGCGACTCGACGTAGTCGTCTTCCTTCGTGGCCATGCCCCGCACGCCGACTCCGCCTCGCCGTTGGCTCTTGTAGGTGGAAACCGGCAGTCGCTTGATGTAGCCGGTGTCGGAGAGCGTGATGACGACCTTCTCGTCGACGATCAGGTCTTCCATCGAGAACTCGCCGGGATCGTCGATGATCTGCGTGCGCCTCTCGTCGCCGAACTCTTCCTTCAGCGTCAGGAGTTCTTCCTTGACGATGTTGCGGACGAGCAGGTCGCTTTCGAGGATGGCGCGGTACTCTTCGACCTTCACGAGCAGGTCGGTGTATTCGTCGTTGATCTTCTGACGCTCGAGGCCGGTCAGGCGCCCCAGGGTCAACGCGAGGATTTCGCTAGCCTGAACCTCGGTGAGGTCGAACCGTTCGACGAGCGCGATGCGGGCCTCGGCCGGCGCGGTCGACGCTTGCACGATCTCGATGATCTCGTCGATGTAGGTGAGCGCGGTGCGATAGCCCTCGAGGATGTGCAGCCTGGCCTCACCGCGGCGCAGCTCGTAGGCGGTGCGCCGGCGCACGACCTCGCGGCGATGCTCGATGTAGTGGTAGAGCATCTCCTGCAGGTTCAGCTGCTTGGGTCTGCCGTCCACCAGGCACAGCATCAGCACGCTGAACGTCGTTTGCAGGGGCGTGTGCTTGAAGAGCTGATTCAGGATTACCTGAGCGATCTCTCCGCGCTTGAGTTCGATCACGACGCGTATCGAGCGATCCGACTCATCGCGGACATCTGAGATGCCCTCGACGATCTTCTCGTTCACGACGTGGGCGATGCTCTCCAGGAGCTTGTTCTTCTTGGTGTGGTACGGGATCTCCGTGACGATGATGGACTCGCGGTCTTTGCCGCGTTCGATCATCGTCTTGGCGCGCAACGTGATGCCGCCCTGACCGGTGCTGTACGCGTCGCGTATACCTTGCTGCCCGAGGATTATCCCGCCCGTGGGGAAATCGGGCCCGTGGATGTGCTCTCTTAGATCGTCGAGCGTCGCGTCGGGATGGTCGATGTAGTGCGTGAGCGCATCGACGACCTCGCCCAGGTTCTGCGGGGGAATACGCGTCATGTATCCCACGCCGATGCCCGTGGTTCCGTTCACAAGAAGGTTCGGCAGCCGCGCCGGCAGGACGCCCGGTTCGGTCGTGGACTCTTTGTAGTTCGGCCGGAAGTCGACGGTGTCGCGACCGATGTCTACGAGCATCTCGGCGGCGAGCTTCTGCATGCGTACTTCGGTGTACCGCATGGCTCCGGGCGGGTCGCCGTCGATGGAGCCGAAGTTCCCCTGGTAGTCCAAGAGGGGGTAGCGCATCGTGAACTCTTGCGCCAGCCCGACGAGCGTCTCGTAGATGGGTTCGTTGCCGTGAGGGTGATAGTTCTTCATCACCTCGCCGACGACTCCCGCGCACTTGTCGAACGGGCGGTCTGAGGTCAGACCCTCGTCGTGCATCGCGTACAGGATGCGACGCGAACTCGGCTTGAGGCCGTCTCGCACGTCGGGAATGGCGCGGTTGGTGTTTACGTTGACCGCGTAGGTCAGATACGCGTCACGCAGTTCGTCTTCGATCTGCCGCGTGATAACGTGACCACCGCGGTCGTCCATTTCCGGCGGCGGGGAGATCGCCATCGCTGTATCACACCTCTCTGGGGTCCATACGAATTGCCAGCCCTAATGATAGCCTAAAGCGCCTCTATAGGCGCTATTGAGCGGCATCCACGGCCCTGGGCAGGGGTCCCACAACGCGATACGAACGGTCCTACTTACGGTAAACGAATGGGTACTCGCGGGGATTTCAGCAAGGCCATGGGAGGCCGTCGCTCGCGGCGCCTCCGTTGCGGTGCGTGGAGGCGCGTGGCGCCCTTTTGGTCTTTACGGACAGGGCGACGGTCCCGTCGGGCCGAGCGCCCGCCCGAGGTCGCGGCCCCGTGCCATATGGAGCGCACGTGCCTTCTGCCCGTGTGCCCAGAATGACGCCTTGCAGCGGTGTTCTGGTCCGTGTCTGCGCGCTATATGTAGTTGTGGACGAACAGGGAGGAACTGCCCTGTGACTGGACTCAACCTGTGACGCCGGATGCCGATCTCACCGCATGGGGAGTCGTCGATGGCTGGTTACGGTGCTCTGCCGCGCTCCTGTCCGCGTACCTTGCGTGTGGCGACGGCCTTCGTCGGGGCAACGACACGTACTGCCTGGTTCTGGGGTACTGTCAGCCTGCTTTCTACCCTTGGGCCCGCGATGGTGGTGATCGCTGCCACGCTTGCCGTCAGCCCCGCATCCGGCACGCCCGGACAGACGATGCTGACGATCAACGGTTCCGGCTTTCCGCCGGGCAACGTTACGTTGACTATCCGCGACGACAGCGCCACAGCCGGCTCCGGCCTGCTGGTCGGCGGTAACGGGACCACGAACGCCACGGTCGACGGTGTCCTCTCACCGGCATTCCAGGCGATCCTCAACCCTGGCGTGAGTAACGGACGCAAGAAGATAGATGCTCTCGACGGCGCGCTCAACGTGATTGCCAGTGTGGACTTCCTCGTCGGAGTCGAATCACGTCTCACCGTGAGGAACGGCGCGGATGAGATTAGCCAAGGAACCGTCGGCACGCTCCTTACAGTGGCTCCCTCAGTGGCGACCTTCGGGGCCAGCGAGAACGTCGAGGTGTTCTTCGCCAACCAGTCCATCATCCTGCAGCAGGCCATCAACGGCACGTTCACTACGAACTTCGCCGTGCCTCTCATGCCGGGTGGGCCCAAGCAGATTCGCGCGGTCGGGCGGACCACGGGCAGGACACTCACTGCGAACTTCCAGCTCATCCCCAACATCACCAGCATTTCCGAGTCGCTCTTCGACCTCGGCGAGACGTTGACGATCACGGGCAGTGGGGCGGGCGCCGGAGACAGCCTCCAGGTGATGCTCGCAACCGCCAAGGACGACAGCCCCCTCGAGGACGCTGTCGTCGACACCTCCGCCCCCGTGACCATCACGGCCGGTGGCGCAGCGGATACCTCCGGGATCTTCCAGCTCACCTTCCGCGTAGATAACCGGATCTTCGACAAGGACCGCACGCAGGTCCGCTTGAGGGTCATCAGTGTCAGCGCGGGCGTTGAGTCGGCCTGGTTCGGGAAGGACTCCGAGATCCCAGGCGGTCTCGAGATCATCACCAAGGGCGTGCGTCTGACTCTCAACCAGACCTCCGGCGCGGGCGATGCAACCCTGACAGTCACCGGCTTCGCGGCCGACGACTCCGGGAACGCGCGTCTCAGCGCGAACATCGGCTCGGTCACCGTTCAGCACCAGTTCGTGTCCAGCGGCCAGCGCGTGGTCGTGCCGTCCTCGGACCTGACGGTCAACGTCGGGCTCAAAGAAGGCGACACGGTCCGCACGGACTTCTCCGGTAAGTTCGAGGTCACGTTCCCGATCGGCACGGCGTCCCAGCCGAAGCCGGGCGGGTTGCTGACGGTCTCGATCTCCGGGGAGAACGTCAACTACACGATCACTCCGCAATTACGCGTAACCGATTCCGGCGGCGTGCCTCGTTCCTGGGTGAGACCGGGCAGCGGGTTCACGCTGGAGGGTACCGGCTACTTCCCACTGCAGAATGTTGTGGCCACGTTCGACGGGTCTCCACTTCAGACATCGAGCACGCCTAGGACGGACACGTTCGGGCGATTCACGACGACGTTCGGCGTCTCCGAATCGATTCCTCGCGGCACATACATGCTCCGCGGCGCCGACCCCTTCAGTTCGGCTTCGATCACTCTCCAGTTGCTCGAAGGCGTGAACAGCCCTCCTGTGGCGGCTGCCGGCGACAACATCAGCGCCTACGAAGGCGGCGAGACAGCCTTCGACGGTTCCTCCTCCACGGACGACACCGGCGTCGTAGGCTATGCGTGGGACTTCGGTGATGGCACAACCGCCGAGGGAGTCGCCGCCACGCACGTCTACTCCACGCTCGGCACATACATCGTCACGCTCACGGTAGTGGACTCCGACGGCGAAATGGACACCGACCAGGTCGCCGTCACCGTCGTGCCACCTTTCACCTTCCGAAGGCATTGGGTATTCGACCCGGCGCCAGGCGGAGACGGCAACAGGACCGCGACGCGTGGGGAACGGGTCACAGCGCAGGTCCGCCTGCTGAACGCGGCATGGCCCCTCGGTCAGGACGTTCGCGTCGCTCTCATGCTGGTCTCTCCCTGGACGGTGGTGACACGCCACACAGTGACGCATGCCGCATGGTCGATCGGCGAGGCCCGGACGTCAGGCTTCCGTGTCGAGCTGGCCGACGACGCGCCGCCGACCGACATTGGCGGGATAATCGAGATCGCGTCCGCAGACGGACGCTCCTGGACGCTCCCGGTGACGTTCACCATCTCACGCGCGCCAGTGACCTTCGACCTCGTAGATGACTGGCTGTTCGACCCGGAGCCCGGAGGGAACCGAGATGGCCAAGCCAACCCCGGCGAATCCCTCCGCCCGCGGATACGGCTGTCTCATGTGGGGTCGGAAGACGGCGCCGATGTCCGCGTGTCGATGCGGACCGACGACCCCGACCTCACCCTCGTCATCTCTGAAGTGACGCATCTGTCGTGGCCTGCAGGGGCATCGCGCAACAACGATGGGTTGCTGATGTCCGTATCTCCGACGGCGATCACCCACGACGCAGTCGTTACCGTGGAGGTGTGCGCGGAAGGCGTACCGACGCAGACGTTCACCTTGACGATCCCCATCATTGCGCCGCCGATGCCGATGGCCAAGCGCAACGCGTGGATATACGACCCACCACCGCACGGCAACCTCGACGGCGTCGCGAACGCGGGAGAGACGGTTCAGCCGCGGATACGCTTGAAACTCGGCGGCGTGGAGACGCTGCGCAACGTCCGCGTCTCCCTGCTGGTGACCGACCCTGACATCGCCGTGGGCGTCGGCGAGGTGGTCCACGATGTCTGGTCGCCGGGAGAGGCGAGGAACAACGACGGGTTGCTACTCTCCATCGCTCCAAACGCCACGGCCCACGATTTACACATACCCGTGCGCGTCACCGCGGACGGGCGAGATCCATGGGAAACCGTCCTGAATCTCCGTATCGCGGAATCGCCAATCGCGTTCGAATCGCGTCGCGCGTGGGTCTTCGATCCAGACGGCAACCGGGATGGGCTAGCGCAACCTGGCGAGCGCATCCGGCCCAGGTTCCGTATCAAGCACGTTGGGGAATCTGCCGCGCACAACGTCCAGGTCACGCTGACAAGCGACGATCCCAGGATAACCATCGCTCAAGGCGTGCTGCGCCACTCCGTGTGGCCCGCAGGGGAAGGCCGGAACAGCGACGGTGTGGAGATTGACGTGAGTCCCTCGGCTCCCGCGCGCGATGTGCTGTTTACCGCCCACGTCACTGCGGACAACGGCGGCTCCTGGGAGTTCACGTTCACGTTGCCGATCGCTCCTCAGTTCGCTCTACGGAACGCCTGGATTTACGACCCGCCTCCGCGCGGCAACGGCGACGGAGTCGCGAACGCCGGGGAGACGGTCCAGCCGCGGATACGCCTGCGGAATGACGGGCCGGAAACGCTGCGAAATGTCCGCGTCTCCCTCCTTTCCGGGGCCTCTGACATAACCGCGCAAACGGGCGAGGTCGTGCACGATGTCTGGGCGCCGGGAGAGGCCAAGAACAGCAATGGGTTGATGCTCGCCATCGCCAGGGGAGCCACGGCTCGCGATGTCCAGATGCCCGTGCGCGTCACCGCCGATGGTCGAGAGCCTTGGGAAACCATCTTGGCGTTCTCCATTGAGGAGTCTCCGCTCCGGTTCGAGTCGCGTACCGCGTGGAGTTTTGATGCTGAGCCGGGCGGGAATCGCGATGGCATTGCCCAGGCGGGCGAACGCGTCGCGCCACGGTTCCGCATGCGACACGCCGGCGAGTCCGACGCGCACAACGTCACTGTGGAGATCACGACGAGCGACGATGTGGTGCGCATCGTGCAGAGCGAGGTCCGCCACGCGACGTGGCCTGCCGGCGCGGCCAGGAATAACGTCGGTCTGGT
>JABGQA010000028.1 GCA_018644665.1 Candidatus Poribacteria bacterium | reverse complement strand
GATGCCATGTCCGACGTGCGCCAGCGGTATTCGGCGGAATCCCACAGGCCGGGACCGGTCACCTCGGCCGCCCCGTTAGTCCCGACGACTCCGCGCGAATTCGAGCCGAGGTACGACGACCAGCTTGCGTGGATGAACGCGCTGCCGCCGTTCGCGAGACGCATGACGACGTGCGCATTGTCGTCGAAGCCTGGCAGATCGGGGTTCGACGCCTGGATCGTCGCTCGCACATCGACGATCTCTCCGCCGATCCACCGGATGAGGTCGATGTCGTGCGAGAGAGACTCGACGCTCATGCCGCACATGAGGTTCGGATCGGTGCGCCAGTTGTATCCCGAGGGTATGCCACGCCCCATGCGGCGGCTCCACACGGTGATGATGTCCCCGAGGTCGCCCGAGTCGACCGCGTCCTTCACCATCGAGTACCCACGTCGGAACCGATGGTTGAACGCCACCATCAGCTTGACCCCCGCGGCCTCCGCGGCGGTGACGATCGCCTCGCCGTCCTCCAAGCTGATCGCCAGCGGCTTCTCACAGATGATGTGGCGTCCCGCTTGCGCGGCGATATCGACGATGGCGCGGCGTTTCGACGGCGGCGTGAGGACGTGCACGACATCCACGTCGGCAACGCATTCCTCGAGCGCCGTGTAGGACTTCGCCCCTGCTTGCCCTGCAAGGCGTTCAGCCTTAGCCGCGTCGATATCCACGACGGCCACGACGCGCGCGAAGTCGATTTGGTCGACGGCTTCAACGTGCCGTCGGGCGATCCCGCCCGCGCCGACGATCGCGACTCTGAGCATGGTTCATCCTCCCGTCTGCGGCACACTGCGGCCCGCGAAGGCGTCCTTCGGGCGCACATATTTAGGATATTCGAGGCAAGTATGGAATGGCGTATAGAAAAAGGACTGGCTAGTAAGGTTCAGGCATGCTAGCCAGCCCAACAGGAATCATCGCGTGTGGTTACGCCTTGGTTACGCAGGCGTTAAGGCGTCGGTTTCACAAGGGCGGCAAACCGCCCAAAAGACGCGCGTCCGCGACGGAGTACGGCCCCAATGTGTGTAAACCCCTGCTACCACTGCATTCCTTCAATCGCGCCATGCACGCGACGAATCCGTGGATCGGGTGGAAAACCAGTCGGTGCACGGCTCTAGCCGCGCGGGGCAGTCCCCCTGCCGAGAACTCAGTGTTCGGCAACTGGAAGAGGGTGTGCATCTGGAAGTTCTCGGCGCCGGCCAAGGCATATTCAGCGGCCGTCCGACCCGTGAGAATGTCGCCCGTAGCGCTGATCGGCGGGGGCGCGGGAAGGGAGCCATCGCGGACGGCGTCCCGCGCCTGGCGTAGGGTCCGCAGGTTCCGCTTGCTCAGTTCAGGGCCACCGTAAGCCACCCCGCGTTTCCCGTCGAATTCCTTCCCGGCGTCGAACAAGCGGTTCGCTATTACGAGCCAATCGGCCCCCTGACCGTGGCCGTCCCCGTCCGTGGCCGCGCGTATCATGTCCAGCTGAAAGGCGTCGTCGAACATGGCGTTCATGAGTTTGAGGCCGACGACGACGCGGCCGCCGCCACCTTCCCGGATGAGCCCCGGGACGCGTCGAAGCCACTCGAGAATCTGCCGACTGCTCTGCGCGCGGTCGTCTCCGGCGAGCGTGGGGCTGAAGTCCTTCTCGATGGGCATCGGCGAGTCGCCGACGACATCACGCCACACCTCGACCAGCCGCGATGTCGTGTACGCATACTCCCCGACCCGCCACTCCTCGTCTTCTCGACTCGGCAGGTGGTACTTGCACGACGGCACGATGAGGACGCCCGTCCCGCGCGCGGCTTCGAGCGCTTCACGGAAGAAGGCGAGGTACTCGTCGAACGTGCCGTACCAGCCTCGTCCCTTCCACGTGACGGTCCAGCCCTCGTCGCCTTCGGGATCGGTGATGCGTTCGACGAGCATGCGCGTCTCGGGGATCGCCCACTCCGCCATCGACTGGCCACCACCCGCGTCCTGGGCGATCACGGTCTTCAGGATGACGTAGCCCAGCCCTCCCGCGATGTCGCCCTCGACCTGGGAGCGTTGGAGCGACAACTGTCCAGACGCCTTACCGAACACGCATCGGATTGGGGACCCGCCGTACGAGCCGCTCAGGCCTATGCCGTATTCGTCGGCGACGTATCCGGCGAGGTCGGCGGGGAGTCCCGCGTCGCCGAAGCGCTCGTAGTCGCGCTCCAGCGCCGCGCGCGTGGCTTCGCGAAGAGGCGGCGCGGAATCCAGGATCGACGACGACATGCGGCGACTCCGATGGTGGTCTGGGAACTGCCGACGAGAGTAACGAACTGTCGCGGTCGCGGCAAAGCTCGCCTTCCCGGCGTGGCCGCCCCGTGGTAGCTTCCCACGCATGAGAGCTCTTGGAAATCCAACGGGTCGCGAAGCCGAGGAAGACCTCGAACGCCGCCTGCGCGAGGCGAGGCTTACCATCATCGAGCCGCATCGCAGACGGCTCGACCGCGAGATGGAGTTGCTCGACGACACCATCGACATGTGGTTCGGAGATGAGTTACTGAACCCCGAGTTCCCCATGAGCACCGACGTGTTCATCTCGGGCTTTCGCAACCCCCATCGTGACGCTCTGCTGGAGCTGATGCGCGCCAACGGCCTTCGCGCCGATGAGGCCGGGGACAATCGCACGACGTACGCCACGCTTGCCGTCTACCACACGCGGCTGATTCTGTGGAACGCCGAGCGACCCGCGCCGGGGTCGTTCTTCCGCATCGCGCGTAGGCGTCAGCCGTACGTACACGGGATCGCGGTCGGCAACGCGGAGGACGAGACCGTCGTCGGCCGGGTGCGGTCGGCCGGCGCGTCGGCGTTCATCCCGATGCGGTCGGTGAATCGTCTGGCCGCGGAGAGGGCTCGCGACACTTACTCGGCGAAGCAGTTGTCGCAGTGTGTCCGCGCGACGCTCGCACGCACGGCTCCGATATGTCCCAACTTCGCCGAAGGTCGTCCCTGCCTCGGCGAGTGTGGGTCGCTTGAAGACGACCCGACCCAGAATCGACACGAGTCCCGCGTGCCTACGTCGCGTGTTCCTACGACCCGCCGCGTACACTGATCCCATCTCGCCCGACGACACCTACTCCCCAGCCGTCGACCCGAGCACAAAAACGCGCGGACCCGAGGAGTCAACTGGGGTCCGCGCTTGTCGTTCTGACACGTGTCAGGTTGACGAGAGGTACCGAAACTGGGTCTAGAACAGCAGATCCATGAGCGACACCGGCAGTATGTTCGCCGTGACGCCGAGAGTCGCCTGGAGCGCCGTCTGTCGTAGCTGCAAGTCGGAAATCGCCTCGGCCAGATCGACATCCTCCGTCGTCGACTGCAGGTCGAGGATCTGGAAGCGCTCTTCCTCGAGGCGCTCCTGCACCTGGTTCAGCCGCTCGCCACGCGCGCCGAAGTCCGTGCGCGCCGCGACGAAGCGATCGAATTCGGTGTCGAGACTGGACAGGGTGTTCGCGATGCCCTCGGCGTCGTCGCCCTCCATCGCCTGCTTCAGCTGGGCCAACGCGTTGAAGACGCCGTTCGTCGTGAAGTTCGTGGTCGCGTCGCGGTCCTCGAAGAACAGACCTGTGCCGGAGAACGTCGTTTCGACGAGGGGGGTGTCGTTGCTTATGCGGCGAAACACGCCGTTGTCGGTCCCGGCGTAGCTGACGGTGTCACCGGTGCGCGTGAACGGGAGTTCCAGTGTGTTCTCACCCCCGAAGGCATGACGACCGCGGAACGTCGTGTTCCCCAACGCGACGACCTCATCGATCAAGGCGTCCACCTCGATCGCCGCCGCAGCACGGCTATCGGGTCCGTAGGTGGCATCGCTGAGCTGCACCGCGAGTTCCTTCGCGCGGAGAATCCGATCCGCGACCTGGCCCGTGATGCTGTCGGCCATGTTGAGATCGGCCCTGCCGAGTTCGATGTTCCCCATGAACTGGTCGACCTGGGCGATCCGGGCGCGGTTGAGCAGCGCGTGGCGCACGCCGATAACGTCATCCGACGGCTTCAGGATTCGCTTGCCGCTGCTGACCTCGGCCTGTGAACGGAGCAAGTCCCGCGACCGTTGCTGGATGGCGCTCTGCAGCGGAATCGCCCGAGATTGGAATGTCACTCGCATCTGCATGCGCAACACCCTTCAGTCAGAAATCCACGGGTTAGAACCGCGAGATGAGAGTTTCGAGCAGGTTATCCACCACGCTGATGTACGACGCCGCTGCCTGGAACGACCGCTGGAACATGATCATGTTCGCGGCTTCCTCGTCCAGAGACACGCCGGAGATCGCTTCGCGTCGCATCTCCAACTGCTGCGCCACAAGGTCGCTCGTGTCGCGGCGTTGGGACATTTCGGACACCCGCGCCCCGACGCCCGAGACCAACTCGCGGTAGTACCCGAGGACCGACGTGTCCCCGAGATCCGTCTGAGCCAGGTCTCGCAGGCTGGAGATCGCGAGAGCGACATCGTTGCCGCCGGACAGACCCGTGCTGCTCGGCTCGATGGCGTCCGCATCGACGATCTGCACGTCGATGAACGCGCCCGCCCGCGTACGCTGGCCGGGATCGGTGAGGTCGGCGAAGAAGCCCGGATGCAACTCGTTGACGCCGTCCACGATGGCGCGGGCCACCGCGTGCACGTCGTTCGAGATGCTCGGGATCGTGTCGTTCTGGGCCTCCATCAGGCCGTTGAGCGACCCGCCGGTGGGTCTCAGCGCGATGGTGTCGTCGTCGAGGGTGATCCGCATGGACATCATCTGGTCGGCGTCCAACGCCATCGAGACGACCGCCGACGACGACCCGTTCACCACGCCCAGGCCGTTGACGGTGACCGTGCGAACGCCGTTGTCCTCTTGCGAGACGCGTATGGACAGCATCTTCGCGAGGTCGTTGAGGAGCTGATTCTGCCGCGTCTGGAGTTCGCCCTTGTTGCCGGGATCCGGCGTGCGGGCGATCTCCTGGTTCAGGCGGGCGATCTGCTCGAGCTTCAGGTTCGAGTCGTCGATAAGGATCCGCGCTTCCTCGACGTTCTCGTTGCGGACCGTCTCGAGTGTTCCTGTAAGCGACTGGAAGGCGATCGCCAGGGCTCCACCCCGTTCGATGAACAGGCGCCGCGCGCCCGCGCTCTCGGGAGTGTTCGCCAGATCTTCCGCGGAGTTGAAGAACGCGGTCATGCTCGCGTTCAGGCCGGAGTCCGACGGCTCGTTGAAGGCGGTCTCTACCTGGGATAGGAGGCCCGCGTGCCGCTCCAGCGACCCGTGGCGCCCACGCTCCTGTAGGAGAAGTCGTTCAGTAACCTCATCGCGGATGAGTTGCACGCTTGGGAACGACTCGCCGCTTACCGCGTCCGCCCGCGTGTCTGTCACTCCGGTTACGGCGCGCTGGCGTGTGTACCCCGGCGTGTTGACGTTGGCGATATTCCTGCCCGTTATCTGCAGGCCCGCCGTCTGAGATGTCACGGCGCGTTGGCCGAGGTTCAGGCTACTGAATAACCCAAGTGAGTTGAGGATGCTCATACGACGCCTTCCGTCAAAGGAGAATGAGAGTACCGCCTCGGTCGA
>JABGQA010000135.1 GCA_018644665.1 Candidatus Poribacteria bacterium | reverse complement strand
AGGATACGCCGCCTGCTTCATCCTCCCCATACACAACTTCCGACCATATCTCCGTCCTGCCCTCCCAGGCGTCCGGCGATCTTCGCGCCCGTCTCGAGATCCTCGACCCGACGCGTGTAGAACACCTCGATGGGCGTCCGGTACAGGTCGCCGCCCTCCAGGAAGAACGGACGCTTCTCTGCGAATCGCCGCTCGATGTCGCTCAGGTTCACTTCTGCCGGGTCCGCCTCGATCTGCGCGAAGTCCGGGTTCAGCGTGATGTCCATCGTGAGGCCCGTTAGCGGGTAGCGCAGGTCCAGACCCGCCTTCGGCGCTACCTCGAAGTCCTCGGAGCCCTGCTTCCGGGGACTAAGCGTCGAGTAGGGAGTCAGCAGGAGGCCCTGGCCGGTCTCCAGCTTCGCCATCTCCAGCCCGTGTAGATTCCCGAACCGCGAGATGTTGTACTGACGGGAGCCGATGTCCGCCCACGTGATGTCTTCCTCGTTCATCTCGACGCCGCGCCAGAAGTTGATGCCCCACACATCCCCCTTGGAATCGAAGCGCAGTTCTGAGAAGGGGATCGCCATCTCGACGGTCCAGCGATCGTCCAGGCGCTCGGTCTGCACTTCCCACGTGCCGTCCCAGGACGTGTCCCCGCCTCGCCTGCTTCCGCCGAGGCCCTCATTGATAATGCGCATGTCGCGTTGCGTCGCGAGCGGGTTCGTGAAGAAGGCGTAGGCGTTGCGGCGGTCGAAGAACGTGTCGAGGTACACCCCGACGTTGTCGTCCGAGCGGAAGTACTCGTCGCGCTGCGTCTCCGAGGCAACTATCTCGCGAGTGTTCGCGATGGAGCAATCGAAGGCGATGTAGAGCGTCGTGTAGTCGTACAGCACCCGCACTTCGGTGGATTCCGACGGCGGATTGCCGTACGTCGGGCGGTACTGGGCGAACTCACCCGTCGGCTCGGCCTGCGCCCAGCAGGCGTCGTCCAGGGCGCCGTCGATTGTGGGAGGGTGGTCCGTGTACGTGGCGCGCACGGACGGCGCGGCGATCGCCGCGGAAGCACATATGTAGGAGAAGCCGATCAGCCACACGTAACTGCGTAAGCGCCGTAGGTCCGAATCAGGAGGGTCGTCTCTCATGCTCTCCGTTGTCCGATGGCGGGTCGTGTCATCCTCCACCTATTGCGGGGATGAAGTGAACTTCGCTATCCGGGCCGACGGACTGGATCAATCCCATCGTAGCCGTCTCGCCATCGATAGCCACCGCGATGCCAGGGCGCAACTGCGAGCCCTCCCGCAACCACTTCCCCGTCCCCGGGTATTTCGCCTCGAGAGCCTCGATGATCAGGCGCACGTTGGTCCCCTCCACCTCGACGAGCCTCTCGCCGTCGGTGAACTTCTGCATCATCGGGGGAACGTGCACTGTCGCCATGGTCCAACTCCCGAGCGGGCGCAGGGGCGGCCGCAGCCACCCCTGGAAAGTGTCCGGCGGGCGTGACGCCTACCCCAGCAGCCGCGTTATCACGTATCCCGGGTTCATCGGCGTGTGGTACATGCGCTTGCCTGTGGCGTCCGCGATGGCGTTCCCGATCGCGGCGACCGGCGGGATGATCGGCGTCTCGCCGACACCGCGCACGCCGTACGGATGGTGCGGGTTCGGCACTTCCACCAACACCGCTTCGATCATCGGCACGTCCAACGTCGTCGGGATGCGGTAGTCGAGGTAGCTGTCGTTAACGAGGAGGCCCTTGTCGTCGTAGAAGTACTCCTCGTTCAGCGCCCAACCTACTCCCTGAACCGCGCCGCCCTGTATCTGCCCCTCGACATACGACGGGTGCATGGCCCTGCCGACATCCTGGATCGCCGTGAAACGGAGGATCTCGACCTTCCCGGTGTCCGTGTCCACCTCGACATCGACCACGTGCGTGGCGAAGCCGGGGCCGGCGCCACCGGAGTTCTTCGAGTAATCCGCCGTGATCGGCCCGCCCGTCCCGTTCGCCGCGGCAGCGACGTCCGCGAAGGTGAGCTTGTCGTCCGGCTTGGAGGACGCGGTGAGTGTCGCGTCGTCGTGGTACGTCACCTCGGACGGGTCGACCTCGAGCATCTTCGCGGCCCGCTCGACGACTTCGGCCTTTATCTTCAGCGCCGCCTCGTGGCACACCCAGCCCATCTTGTGGGCCGTGCTGCTGCCGCCGGTGAAGTCCGTGTACCCCACGGCGTCGGTGTCGCCGACGATCGGGTGGATGTCCTCGGCTTCGAGACCGAGCACCTCGGCGACGATCATCGCCATGACCACGCGGCTGCCGCCAATGTCCACGGAGCCCTCGATGAGGGTCAGCTTGCCATCGGCGTTGACGGTCAGCGTGGCGGAGGCGTTCCCCGCGATGTTGAACCAGAACCCGGATGCTATCCCGCGGCCGCGGCTCGTGCTGCCGTTGGACGGTTCCCCGAGCGGCGTCTGCCAGTGCTCGCTGTCCTGCGCGGCTTCCAGCGTCTCGACGAATCCGATACGCGCGTATACGGGCCCGTCCGCTCGCCGGTCGCCCTCTTTGACCGCGTTGAGGAGCCGGAACTCCACGCCGTCCATACCGCACATGCCGGCGAGTTCGTCGATGACGCTCTCCGACCCGTACGCCGCGTTCGTGGCGCCCGGGGCGCGATAGGCGCCCGCCTTTGGACGGTTCACGACGACGTCGTACCCGTCGATGCGCACGTGTTCCAGCAGGTAGGGAGCCAACACGCACATGGCCGCCATGCTGACCGGCGATCCGGCGTACGCGCCCGCTTCATAGGCCAGGACGACCTCGGCCGCGGTGAGTTTGCCGTTGGCCTTGGCGCCCATGCGTACCTTGATCCACGAGCCGGAGGTCGGCCCGGTGGCCTGAAGCACCTCGGCGCGGGTCATGGTCATCTTCACCGGCTTGCCCGACTTGGCCGACATCAGCACCGCGAGCGGCTCGAGGACGACGAACAGCTTCCCGCCAAAGCCGCCGCCGATTTCCATCGGCACGACCTTGATGTTGGAGAGCGGGATGTCGCACATGTCGGCGACTTCCTCGCGAACCCCGAACGCAGCCTGCGTGCTGCACCACACCGTGACGCGGCCCTCAGGCGTGACGTGCGCAGTCGCGTTCTGCGGCTCGACGTACCCCTGATGCACCATCGCCGTGGTGAACTCACGCTCGATGACGTAGTCCGCGGCGGTAAACCCCTCGTCGAGGCTGCCGTGCTCGTGGCGGAAGTGTTGCGAGATGTTCGACGGCTTGTCCGACTCCTCGCCGATGCCGCTCGTCATGAGGCTGTCGTGGAGCAGCGTCGCGTCGTCTTTCATCGCGTCGCGCACGTCCATGACTGGATCGAGGACGTCGTATTCGACGTCGATGAGATCCAGCGCGGCCTCCGCGTCGTGGAGGTTGATCGCGGCGACGGCCGCAACCGGGTGCCCGTGGTACAGAACCTTGTCATCCGCGAGGATGTTGTGCACCGCCGCGTGGCTCGGCTTCCCGATTCCACCCGGCAGGTCCGCGCCCGTGATGACGGCCCGCACAGACGGATGCGCCTCCGCCTTGCTCGTGTCGATGGACACGATGCGGGCGTGAGCGTGCGGACTACGCAGCACCTTGCCATGCAGCATCCCGGGCAGGTGGACATCCGCGCCGTAGCGCGCATCGCCGGTGACTTTGTCGACGCCATCATGGCGGATCGGCCGCGTGCCGATGACGCGGTACTTCTTGCCGTTCCCGTTCTCAGGCGCCATGGTCAGCCCGCCTCTCCGCGCATCGTCTCGGCGGCGTCGAGCACCGCGCGGACGATCTTGTCGTAGCCCGTGCAGCGGCACAGGTTCCCCGCGAGCCGCTCACGCACTTCGTGCTCGGTCGGGTCGGGATTGGCGTCCAGCAGCGCCTTCGTGGCGACGATGAACCCGGGCGTGCAAACGCCGCACTGCAGCGCCGCGTGCTCCAGATACTTCCGCTGAATCTCGTGCAGGCCGTCGGCGCTGGCGATGCCTTCGATCGTCGTGACCTCGCCACCCTCGCACTCGACGCCGAGGACGATGCACGCGTTCACGACGCGGCCGTCGAGGATCACGGTGCATGCGCCGCAGTTGCCGTTGTTGCAGCCCTCTTTGGAGCCGGTCATCCGCAGGTGGTCGCGGAGGATTTCGAGCAGGCTCTCACGCGGCTCCGCCAACACCTCGACCGCTTCGCCGTTGACGTTGAACGAGACTATGCGCTTCTTCGCCATGCTAGTTGGCCTCCCGGGCTCGCGCGATCGCCCCGTTCAGCGCGCGTCGAGTCAATACGGCGACGAGATGCTTGCGATGCTCCGCGGTGCCCCGCATGTCGGATATGGGCCGCGCGGCGTTCTGAGCGATCTCGGCCGCTTCCTGGATGAGTTCGTCGCTGATGGTCTTGCCGGCCAGGTGGTCGCCCACCTCCGGCACGTAGAGCGGCTTCGGCGCGACGGCCGCGAGGGCCACGCGCGCGGATTCGATCGTCGCGCCCGAGGCGTCGAGTGTCACGAACGCGCCCGCGCCTACCTCGGCGATGTCCATCTCGTTGCGTGGGATGAACCGCAGGTAGAACGCGCCGGTGTTCGCCTTCGGCGCTGGGAAGTCGAGCGAGACGAGAAGCTCGCCCTGCGTCATGGCTGTCTGCCCAGGCGCGGTGCAGAAGTCCTCGGCGGCGATGGCCCGCGAGCCGTTGGGACCTTGCACGTTGCATGTGACGCTATAGACGATCAGGGGGCAGATGCTGTCCGCGGCGGGCGAGGCGTTGCACAGGTTTCCGCCGACGCTCGCGCGTCCCTGGATCTGCACGGAGCCGATCATCCGCACGGCGTCTATGAGGCCGGGATATGCCTCGGCGACCTCGGCGTTGCCGTAGATCTGGTAGCACGGCGCCGCCGCTCCGAGACGCAGGCCGGAGCCGGCGCTGTACTCGATCGCGGTGAGTTCGCCGATCTCCTTCACGTCGACGAGCACGTCGATCTCTCGCCTACCTTCGCGGACCTGCACGATCACGTCCGTTCCGCCGGCGATAACGCGCGCGCGGTCACCGTGATCGTTGAGGAGGGCCGCCGCCTCACTGACGCTCTGAGCCGAGATATAGTCTATCTCTCTCAACCATCATCCTCCCTGTGGCATTCTGGGCTATCGGGTCGCCTGTTGGGTCGTGCTGCGCTGGGAATCTCGCTCGGGACATCCGGGCATGACGCGTGGCCGTGACGGGAGCCTGAACCGCGCCAGTATCGCATATTCGCCCAGAACTGTAAAGGCCAAAACGCGCCAGAAGCGGGCCTCGCGGGGACTTGCGGTGGGTTTGTGGCATCTAGGTCGAGCGTCCTTCCGGGCTGGCCGACGCGCGAGAGGCGGCCGCCTGCGAGACTCTACCCCGCGCGGTCGTGGTCGGATCAAACCGAATGCGCGTGGGGCAGGGGAGGCCCAAGCCGTCGGCAGGCTCGGTAGGAAGTAGGTAGTCGAGTAGGCTGCGCCTGCGCCCAGTGTTCATGCGGGTTCTCGCCGCCTACTCCCTACTCCCTACTCATGGGAAGCAACCGTAGAGAGAGAGCACGCCGTGGGAGCGTGAGCCGTCCTCGTGTATAGAGTCTATAGATAGATATAGATAGTAGGTAGTAGGGAGTAGTAGAGATAGAACCAGTGTTCACACGGGTTCGACGGCTCCCTACACAGCTACCTACTGCCTACCCGTCGGGGTCCGCGGCTCCGCGGGGATGGAGCCGGCCGGGAGGCGGTCCCACACGGCGAGCGTTTCCTCCATGCTGCGCCTGAACGCATCGACGTCCACCCCGGGGGCCTCACGCTCGACGAGTTCGCCGGTCTCCGCCATCAGCGCGCGGAACTCGCGCAACGCGTCCGGCAGGTCCATGCGGTATAGAGCGTGCGGACGCGCGGGTCTTGGCGGTAACAGGCTTCAATACGGTGGGCGGCAGCGACGCGCCAGCGGGAAGCGTCGTTCATCGGAACACCCAGTGGTTCGTCATGCTCTCGCCGCGATGCGGGCGCGGAGCATGCGTGCAGCGTGCGACTCAGAACCAAAGGGAGCGTCTACAACTCGCTGTGTCCTCGTGCATGGCGGGCGCGATGTGCGGCCGCGACTATCGCGAATGGCTTCCGTCCGTTACAGGGGCGGCGGATGCACCTCAGTGAGTCGGTATGCCCGGCAGACTACGACGCGCTCGCCGCTCGGAGGAATGTCTGCGGTGACCCGCCGAGCTATCCGAACCAGCGCGTGGTGGAGATCCCTCGGGACACGCCCCGGGGCGACACCCATCGGCGTAGGAAGTAGGCAGTCGCGTAGGTAGCGGGAAACCTGAGTGTTAATGGGGGTTTCGGCTGTGCGCTCCCTACTTCCTACGCATGGGAAGCAACCGTATAGAAGACACGCCGTAGGAGGGTGAGCCGGGCCTACGCGCGACGGGATGAACGGCTGTCCGAGTAGGGATTCCAGATGGCGGTGGTGACGCATAACGTGCTACTTTGTGGGTAGTGTGGCGCCGCGCTGCCGGCGTTTCCGTCGTAGCGACATCTCCCCGACGGCTGGCGGGCTGGTGGGAGGAGGACACTGTTGACAGTACGTGCTCCGCATTGTGCGTGGCGACGTCGCGTTCCGGTGGCAATACTGCCGATGCTCATCCTATGCGCGCGCCCCGGGTTGGCTACGCTGCCGGAGGGCGCGGTTGCGCGCATCGGGTTCGGCCGCGTGAACGTCCTCCAGTTCTCCCCGGCCGGGGATCGACTCGCTCTCGCTACCGAATTTAGTGTGGAACTGCTGAACTCCGAGACGTTTGAACCCGCAGAGGTCCTAATAGAGGGCGTCCGGGCGTCGTGCCTGGCGTACTCGCTCGATGGCTCCGTGTTGGCGGCGAGTGTCGCCGCGGATGGCGCCGGCGCCCACAGACGCGTCAAGTTGTGGGATGCCGCAACGCATGAGGAGATCCGCGACCTTCCTACGCTGCATGGACTCGCGGTGGCGCTGTCGCCCGATGGGGCGCTTCTCGCCGTCGACGACGGTGGTCTGGTCACGGTCTGGGACGTGTCGCAAGGGAGTCGGGTCGCCACGGTCGACGTCTCCGCACACACGTGGGGCGTGAGCTTCTCCCCCGACGGCGCGTCATTGGCGACGGCCAGCGGGAGTCTCTTCAACCGCCAGCCTCTCAAGCTGTGGGACGTGATGAATCGTGAGGACATCGCGACGCTCAGCGCGCAAGGCGCGGGGTTCTCGGTGGCGTTCTCACCTGACGGGCGACTCCTGGCCAGCGGCATTACCGGATACGGCGACTACAGCGACACGACCGTCAAGCTATGGGATGCGTCGTCAGGGACCGAACTCGCGACGCTTCTGGGCCACACACACGACGTTCGGTCCGTGGAGTTCTCTCCGGATGGGTCGCTACTGGCCAGCGGCAGCGTCGACGGGACCGTGCGTCTATGGGATGTCGCCTCCCGCTCACTCTTCACCACGCTTGCAACCCCTGGGAGCGTCTACTCCGTGAGCTTCTCACCAGACGGGTCGCTGCTGGCGGCCGGACATTGGGGCGGGCCGGTGACGGTGTGGGAGGTCCCCGAATGAGTGGAGTGGGCGGTCTCTGGATTGGGGCAGGCAGCCTCCGAGCGAAGGCTGCGGCGACCCTCGCCGGGCCGCCGCAAGCTGCCTGGCGACGTGCGGTCTGGGCAGGTCTGCTCGCTGTCGTCGTGTCGCTCCGCGCGTCTGCAGGCCCTCTGCATCTCAGGCAGGCGCCGTCGGAGCCCGCGCGGCGTGTCGCCCACGTCGGCCTCGGTAGGGTGCAAGCCCTGGCGTTCTCACCGATTGGGGGTCGGCTCGCCGTCGCGACGACGGGCGCCCTCGAACTCTGGAACACGGAGACATGGGAGCGCGAAGCCGTGTTGCCGGTAGATGACGGGAACCCGTTCCCGCGGTCGCTCTCGCTCTCGTTCTCAGGAAACGGGGCGGTTCTCGCCGTGGGCAGCAGCAGACGCCCGACGGGCGACATTGCCTTGTGGAGCATGACCTCCCTCACGGTCGTCGCGACGCTGAACGAGTCTCCGAGGCGTACTGGTGGGGTCGGCGCCGTGAATCTGTCGGCGGACGGTAGCGTGCTCGCCGCCTACACATATCACGGCAAGGTAGAGCTGTGGGATGTTCAGGCCATGGCTCTACTCCGCGTCGTTGACGGAGGGCTTGGCATAAACCTATCGCCGGATGGATCCCTCCTCGCCATGGCCGGGCAGGAAGGCGTGGCGCGAGTGTGGGACGTCGCCACGGGAGCCGCGTACGCCCGGATCGAAGGCCAAGCCGGCGCGGCAGCCGGTACGCCCGTGGCGTTCTCGCCTGATGGCACGATGCTGGCGACTGTGCAGGGATGGAATGACCAGGTCTGGGTAAGACTGTGGGAACTGCCTTCTCATCGGAAGGTCGGGACGTTGGAAGACGAGGGTCATCACATCGAGACGCTCGCCTTTTCCTCTGACGGCGCCCGCCTGGCGGCCGCTGGTGGTGACGAGGTGGTCAGGCTGTGGGACGTGCGGTCGTCGCGCCTGCTTGGGCGATTCCAGGGCCACCGGGGCCGCATCAACTCGTTGAGCTTCTCTGCAGACGGGTCGATGCTCGCGTCTGGAGGTGGGGGCGTCGTTCTCGTGTGGGATGTGGCCACCGGACATGTGCGGAGGACACCTTAGGCCGGACAGGCCGTGATGCCGTCGCCACGATGACGAAGAACAGCGCGACGCGCGCCTACACAGCTGCCTGCTGAGACTACCCCGGTTACTGGGCACGCAAACGGCGACCTTCGTGGGCGTGTGACTGCTGCAGAGGGCGGCGATCGGCGGACACGGCCGCTACCGGAAACCGACATGAACTCGCTCGGGCACGGCTTCGAGCGTTACAGCCCGGGAGCCTCGACGTAATCCGTCAACTCGCAGACGACACCGTCCAAGCATAGAGGAGGACGAACGGGGTTCACGCCAACCGGACTCGCCATCCGCTTGATGGTCGCCTCATCGTCGCCGGACATGTAGATACTCGCTTTCCCGATCCGCTGACGATTCGACACGTTGGGCGGCGATCGGTGGATTACATCCTGATGCCATACGATCACGTCGCCAGGTTCCGTCTCGACCCTAACGACATCGTCCGGCGTGAAGCCATGTCCAAACGGATCGACCTCGGTGTGAATGCCGCCTTTGAAGTGGTGCTCAACCCGCCCGAGTCGGTGCGATCCGGGGATCAGCTCCATGGCGCCGTTATCTTCTCGCGCCGCGTCCAAGCCGAGCCAGAAGTCGAATAGCGCTGGAACAGGAATGTCATCGGAGCCATCGAAGGGGCTGGCGTCCTGGTGCCAGGGCACTTCGACCCCACAGCGTGGCGGCTTCATGAAGAATCCGCCGCCATTGAGCGGATAGATGTTCGGTCCCAAGACATCCATCGCCAACTCCACCAAACGCGGATGCGCCGCGGCGTGCTTCCACAGCACGCGATCCCGAAATGAGATCTCATTGATCCAATCGAAGCGGTAGAGCGGGTCGGCGTGTTCCCGGGATGCTTCGTCCTGGGCCTCCTTGATGATCGGTATCTTGTCGCGGTAGTAGTCGATGTGTCCGGCAATCTCGCGTAGGCGAGTCTTGCAGATGCCAATATCGAGGGCGCTCAGCACACCGCGCTGCACAAAATATCCATCTTCTAGTAGGACATCCCGCATCGACATACCCGTCTAACTCCTTGCTCGCTATCGTGCGTATCGAGGCTGGGGAACGCCGCTACAAGACACCGCGGTCACTCATGTCCATCCGAGCGTCCTCTCTGCGGGACCGTCGGTGTCGACAGCCGCCTCGCACGCCGGCGATTGTCGCGTATTTCCGCCAACAGTCCCACCCCAAAAGGCGTGGCCAGCTCTTCGATGTAGCCTCATACTGCCTTCAGGGCAGGTGCGCCATCGGAGGCGGTCGGCGGCTCGCGCCCCGGCGCCCGTGGGACAGCTTCGCGCGCTATTGTATACTCGCCGGTGGACCCCGACCTGGCGGCCTGTACACCCGTTTGGAGCGACTCATGACCCGCGCTCGCAAGGGCGATTCCGCGATAGAGCCCGTCCCCGCCTCCGCCGTCGACGTGACCGACGCATTCTGGGCGCCGCGGCTCGAGGTGAATCGCACGGTGACGCTGCCGCACAGCTTCCGTCAGTGCGAGGCGACCAACCGCGTACGCAACTTCGAGGCGGCGGGCGGCCTGATCGACGCGAAGTTCGACGGCATCTACTTCAACGACTCGGACTTGTACAAGGTCGTCGAAGCCGCGGCGCACAGCCTTGCCAGGCATCCCGACGACGAACTCGACGCGTATGTGGACGGCCTGATAGCCAAGTTCGCGGCGGCGCAGGAAGACGACGGCTATCTGAACACGTACTTCACGCTCGTCGAGCCCGACAAGAAGTGGACGAACCTGGCGGACATGCACGAGCTGTACTGCGCCGGGCATCTGATCGAGGCCGCGGTCGCGCACCATCGAGCGACGGGCAAGAGCAACCTGCTAGACGTCGCCGTGCGGTTCGCGGACCACATCGACGGGGTATTCGGCCCCGGCAAGCGCTCCGGGGTCCCGGGTCACGAGGAGATCGAACTCGCGCTCGTGAAGCTCTACGAACTCACGAACGAGCGCCGCTATCTCGACCTCGCCGCGTTCTTCATCGACGAGCGCGGAGCCAACGATCGCGCATATGCGCAGGACCACGCGCCCGTCCGCGAGCAGGACTCGATCGAGGGACACGCCGTGCGCGCGATGTACCTCTACGCCGCCGTGGCGGACATCGTGCGGCACTCGCCCGACCCCGCGCTTCTCGCCACCCTCGACCGCATCTGGGACGATGTCGCCCTCGGCAAGACGTACATCACCGGCGCCGTGGGCCCATCCGCGCACAACGAGGGGTTCACCGTCCCGTACGACCTACCGAACGACTCCGCCTACGCCGAGACGTGCGCGGCCATCGCGACGGCGCTGTGGAACCACCGCATGTTCCGACTCCACGGCGACGGCGCGTACATGGATGTCGTCGAGCAGAGCCTGTACAACGGCTTCCTGTCCGGTATCTCGCTTGCCGGCGACGACTTCTTCTACGTCAATCCGCTTGGGAGCCACGGGCATCATCACCGGCAGCCGTGGTTCGGGTGCGCCTGCTGCCCGTCGAACGTCGTGCGCTTCGTCCCGCGCGTGCCGGGCTACATCTACGCGACGTCAGAGAACGCCGTTTGGGTGAACCTGTTCGTCGGGAGCCGCGCCACGATGAGCGTAGGTGGACAGGAAGTGGAGCTGATCCAGGAGACGGACTACCCATGGGATGGGCGCGTGCGGATAACCGTGAACCCCGCCGAGCCGGCGACGTACGCGCTGCACGTGCGGGTTCCCGGCTGGTGCTCCCGCCAGAGCATGATGGTGCCCGACCGGCCGGAAACGCTGACGTCGCAGGACGGTTACGTCCGCATAGAACGCGAGTGGCAGAAGGGCGACGTGGTCGAGATCGACATGCCGATGCCCGTCGACCGGATCGTCGCGCACCCGCAGGTCAAAGCCGACCGGGGACGCGTCGCGCTACGGCGCGGGCCCATCACGTACTGCGCCGAGGGCGTCGACAACGGCGGCTCGGTGAGGGACATCGCCCTTCCGCGTGACGCGCGACTGGCTTCGCGACACGAACCTGATCTGCTCGGTGGCGTCACGGTGGTCACAGGGCCGGCTTCGCGGCGACCCGTCGCAGACTGGGACGGTCATCTGTACCGGCAGCGCGCGGAGGACGATGACGTCGACCTTGTCGCCATCCCCTACTACGCGTGGGACAACCGGGACGCTTCCGACATGACCGTGTGGTTCCCGGAGACTACGGGACTCGCTCAGGGCCGGTATGCGCCGAGCGCCGCGAGCGACGCCGCGCCGGCCGCCTCGCACGTGAACGGCCACCTCGAAGCGCTCACGGACGGCATCGTGCCCGACGCGTCGGACGACGCCTCCGCCCCTCGGTTCACGTGGTGGGACCGCAAGGGCGCCCAGGAGTGGGTCAGCCTCACGTTCCCGGAGACGCGGCGCGTGTCGGGCGTCGAGGTGTATTGGTTCGCTGACGGAGGCCGAGGCCAGTGTCACCTGCCGGAATCATGGGAGGTGGAATGGTCGCCCGATGGCGACGACTGGCGACCCGTGGAAGCGGGCTCCGGCTACGGCGTTCACGCCGACATTCTCAACCGGGTGACGTTCGAGCCCGTGGATGCCCGCGCGCTACGCCTCTCCGTTCAGCTACGGGAGGGCGTCTCGGCGGGCATCCTCGAATGGCGTGTCGTGTAGTCGGCCTATACGTCTAGCCAGCCTATACGTTCGCTTCATCCAAGACATCGGCGAGATCCGCGAGGTCGTCTTCGGCCTCTTCCTTCTCGGCGGCGACGCGCGCCGCGATGTCCTCCTCGGCCTGCTCCTCCATCTTCTCGCCGAGGAGCGCCGTGGTGACCACGGTGCGCACTTTCTCCTCGATCTCCTCGGTGATCTCGGGGTTGTCGCGCAGGAACGCCTTCGCGTTCTCGCGGCCCTGTCCCAGCCGCTCCTCGCCGTAGGAGAACCACGCGCCGGCCTTGTCGACGATGTCGTAATCGGAGGCGACGTCGAGGATGGAGCCCTCGCGGGTGATGCCGCCTGTGAACTCCATGTCGAACTCCGCCTGCGTGTACGGCGGGGCGACCTTGTTCTTGATGACGCGCACACGCGTGCGGTAGCCGACCGTCTCTGTGCCGACCTTGAGGGGCTCGCCCCGTCGGATTTCCATGCGCACCGTGGCGGCGAACTTGAGCGCTCGCCCGCCCGGCGTCGTCTCGGGGTTGCCGTAGACCACGCCGATCTTCTCGCGCACCTGGTTGATGAAGATGACACACGTTCTGGACTTGCTGATCACGGCCGTCAGCTTCCGCAGCGCCTGAGACATCAGCCGCGGCACGAGGCCGACGTGCGAGTCGCCCATCTCGCCAGCGAGTTCGGCGCGCGGAGCCAGCGCCGCCACGGAATCGACGACGATGCAGTCCACCGCGCCACTGCGCACGAGCGTCTCGACGATCTCCAGCGTCTGTTCCGCGTCGTCCGGCTGCGAGAACAGAAGCGAGTCCAGCTCGACGCCGAGCTTCTTCGCCCAGAAGCGATCGAAGGCGTGTTCCACGTCGATGAACGCCGCAACGCCGCCGGTCTTCTGCGCCTCGGCGAGGACGTGGAGCGAGAGAGTCGTCTTACCGGAGGACTCGGGGCCGTAGACTTCTACGACTCGGCCGCGCGGCACGCCGCCGACACCCAGCGCCAGGTCAAGCGAGAGCGCGCCCGTCGGTATCACCTCGATCGCGTCGATGTTCTCCTGCGTCAGGTTCATGATCGTACCCTTGCCGTACCGCTTCTCGATCTGCGATACGGCGGTGTCGATCACTTTGCCGCGCTGTTCGGCGTCAAGCTCGATGCCGGTAATCTCGGGCTTGTTCGATACTGTCTTGGTAGCTCGTGCCGCCATGCTGCGCGCCCCCTACGGATACGATCTGGCGTTACCTTCCGCGTATGCGTAGTATGGTGGGTCGCTGGCATGGGGGTGTCAACCGCGGACCGCACGATGCCCGAACCGCCGCTCGGAGACGTGGACACTCGCATGGAAGCCTGCGTGTGAGAACGCTCTCGTACATCTTCGCGACGCATGCGCGCGCCGCATCGGCGGCCCTGGCGAGACTCCTGGCGACGCAGACCCGGCCGGTCCCTCCGCCGCCTCCACCGCCACTCCGCCCAGACGTCTTTCCACCCACGGGCGAGGTCGCCGCGAAGCCGACGCTTCGCCTCGTGGGGTCCAAGGTTCCGTCCATTGGGCTGTGGGGGTTCAACGAGACGTTCACCCCGGCGCTCCGCCGCGCGTTGCATCGGACGTATCCGGCGTCCGCCGTCCACAGCTACCTGGGCGCCGTCACGAGTCCGAAGGCGCGTGAGAGAGATCCGGCCGCGGAGGCGCTCTGGTCGATGGAGTGGCTGGACGAGGTAGAGCGGGCGAGCATGGACCATCCAAACGGGCCGCTCACGACGCTCGTATTCCGACCCATGTGGAACCTCGTGAACGGACGCGACTGGTCCGTCGGAAACGTGGTCACGATGGCGAAGCGCTTCCTCGACGGGATCGACGGCGTCGGAGACAGGCACCTGAAGGGCTTCCTCCTGGGCGACGACTTCTCCCGCTATCCCTACAACAAGCGGTGGGACGAGATCGTCCGACGCGTTCACGGGTTGCGACCCGACGCGAACGTGCCGTTCTACTTCACGAACCATTTCGCCTCGCCGGCCAACCGGGGAGGCATCTACGAGCACGGGGCCGACCTGTCCGAGCGGTACCTCGCCCTGGTGAAGTGGCTTCACGTGTTTCAGGAGGTCGGGGCGCCGGCGGTGTTCATGCCGCAGTTCTTCCCTCAGGCGCAGAATCAGCGGGATGTCGTCGGGCGCTGGCGGTCCATATTCGAGGCGCTCGAAGCGCTTCAGCAGCGGGACGCCGTGCCGGAGTTCGAGGTACAGCCCGTGATACAGGCGAGCGCCTACAACCAGCCTCGCGGGACCACGGGGCCGGAGCTTCTCGAGCAGTTGGAGGCGACGCTGGGGTACGTCGGCGACCTGAAGGTCACGGGCGTTTGGCTCATGGCGTGGACGGCGATGGACTCCCACTTTCACTGGGGAGCGGAGTCGCACTGGCGCGGGGGACACGAATACGCCGATGTCGTCGGGCGCTTCCTGAGTGGCTCGGGACAGGACTCGGCAGGAGGCGACCGATGATCGGGACACCACAGACGACGCTCGCGACGCAGGCTGGATCGGGCCGGCCGGGGAGTGGCGACGCCACGGACGTGCCGGGAACCTCACCGCGTTGACAACTCGCCCATGAGACGCCATGCTGACGGCGTGGAGACCAAGCCTATGGAAATCAAGCTCTCCGGCGAACTGGCGGCATTCGTCAAGGGCCGGGTCGCGGCAGGGAAGAACCCCTCCGAAGAGGATGTCGTCGAGGAGGCCCTGCGCGCGCTGGGTGAAGACGAGCTATTCGACGGCATCGTCAACGACATAGGCATCGAAGCCCTGCGGGCCGGAGTGCAGGAAAGCCTGGATCAACTCGACCGCGGCGAAGGCATCGTGATACAGAACGAGGAAGGCGTCCGCGCGTTCGCCGCGGACATCAAAGCCAGAGGTCGAAAGCGACTCGCGGAGCGCCACGCGGCACAGACCTCGTAATGTCCTACCACATCGTTGCCCCCAAGGCCCAAGCCGACTTGGACGGCATCTGGGAGGCAGTTGCGGAAGTCGATCAAGACGCCGCCGATGGGCTGGTGGACGGTCTCACGGCGCGTCTCCCTATCCTTGCGCGGTTCCCTCACCTCGGCCGGCTTCGTACCCAGGTCGCTCCCGGTATTCGGAGCTTCTCGTACCGCCGCTATCTCATCCTCTACCGTGTCGTCGACGAGGGCGTGCAGATCGTCCGTGTCGTTCACGGCCGCCGCGACGTTGAGGCCATTCTCCGGGACACCGACTGAGAAGCTCCCTTCCGTGGAGGCGCCGGATGCTCCGAACACCACCGACGACGCTCGCGACGCAGGCGGCATCCGCCCTGCCGACTGTGAATGCCGGCGGCTCCAAGATCACAGCGATCAAGGCGATGCAATACGGTCGGCGGACGTTGGTGAAGATCGAGACCGATGCGGGCGTGGCGGGCTACGGCCCTTGCGGCGGGACAGGACCGTTCGCGCGTTCCGTGATTGCCGGTCTGGAGGGCGGGCGGCTTCCCCATCTAGGGCTGATCGGCAAGGACCCGTTGGCGATCAAGGTCCACTTCCACAACATGTTCACCGCCTACCCACAGCGCGGCCGGCAGACGCGCGTATTGAGCGGCATCGACATCGCGTTGTGGGATCTCGCCGGGAAGCTGCTCGGGCATCCGGTCAGCAAGCTGCTGGGCGGGAACTTCCGCGACGAAATCCAGCTCTACTCGCACTGCCCGGGTGGCGACTTCCTGAGCAAGTCCGAGTGGAGGGATCGCGCACAGGCCCTCGCCGACGACCCCCTCGGGTTCACGGCCTATAAGGTGGACATCCATCACGCGCTCGGCGCGCACATGCAGGAGTACATACCCAGCATCGGCCCGCAGGATGCGCGCAAGGTTCACCGCGCGTACACGCTCGCGCGCGAGGCGATCCCCGAGCACATCGACATCATCGTCCACTGTCACAACGAACTCGACCTGCCGAGCGCGATCCGCGTGGCGCAGGCGATCGAGCACATCGACCCGCTGTTCTACGAAGATCCGCTGGCGCCGGACTATTCCGACTCGTGGCTGGCCCTGCGCCGGTCGACGCGCCTACCCATCATGACCGGCGAGAACCTGGAACTGTTGGATGCGGCGCTGCCGTTCCTCCAGAATCAGGCCGTGGACATCCTACAGCCGGACCTCATCAACTCAGGTGGGATCACGGGGACGAGGATCATCGCCGACATGGCGGCGCAGTACCGCATCCCGATCTCGCTCCACAACGTCAGCGGGCTCGCGCTCAACATGGCGTCGCAGCAGTTGTCCGCGGCCATATTCAACTGCCCGCTGATGGAATGCACGCGCAACGGGAACACAGGGCCCGAGGCGGCCAGCAACGCTCCCGTGATACGCGACGGCAAGATGCAGGTGTCGACCGCGCCCGGCATCGGCCTGGATCTCGATCAGGACTACCTCCAGGCGCATCGCGCCGACGGCGAGCCCTGGTGGGGCTGATGCGCGCGAGCGGTCAGGGCGGGCACAGCCTCGATTCTCCATCTGTTCCGCGCCACCGGCGTTCCGTAATCGTCACCGCATTGACACCTCAGCCCCGAGACGCCATGCTGAACCCAATGGAGGGAAAGCCGATGGAGATAACGCTCGCGCCTGAGCAGGAGAAGATCGTTAGGCGGCTCATGGACTCAGGCGAATACGAGAACGAGGACGCGGCTGTCGCTGAGGCGCTCCGGATCTTAGAGGTCTTCGATTTCGAACTCATGATGCCAAGGGCGGTAGTGCACGCGCAGATTCAGAAGGGCATTGACGAGCTAGATCGAGGCGAGGGCAAGCCGTGGAGTCTTGACGACTTCGTTGCCCGCGCGAGAGAGCGGCGCGCCAAGAAAGCACCTGCCTGAGCCGCACATCTCGCCAAGAGCAGAAGCTGGCCTCGATGCCATCGACGACTATCTCTTTGAGCAGGACAGCGACGTTGCCGAGAGGTACGCCCGCGAGTCCGATCGCCACTTCCACCTCCTCGCCGAGCGTCCTCATCTAGGACGCGCTTCCGCTTACGCACCCAACCTGCGCCGCTTTGCGATGCATTCCTACATCATCTTCTACCGCCCCGTCTCTGGCGGCATTGAGATCGTTCGTGTACTCCACGGCGCCCGTAACCTGGACGAGGTCTTCGTCGACGACGACCTGTGACCGTCGACACTGAGGGCAAGTTCATGCGGAACCCATGCAAGCCAAGACCACGGACTCACTTCCGTACGGGAAGGAACTGACGGTGCTCCTGACCGTCGGCCGGTAGACGCGATCCTCGAGAGCTATGCCCCGGACGAACTCCGAGTATCTCAAGGCGCATCGCGCCGAAGGCGAGCCGTGGTGGGGATGACGCTCAGTCGCCCACGATCGCCTGATACACGAGGTTCGGGAACAGCCCGCCGTTGAACCTCCCGCTGCCCGGCGACTGCGTCTGTGTCAGCGCGATCAGGAACATGTCCTCGGCCGGGTCGATGGAGAACGTGGTGCCGTAGTACCCGCCCCATCCGTACGACCCTTCGGACCCAATGCCCTGCGTGCCGCTCTGGGGACCGGCGAGGTGGAATCCCAGCCCGAACCGGGAGCCGGATTCGCCACCGTAGGGCAGATCCCGGATGTGGTTCGTCGTCATGAGCGCGACGGTTCTCGGCGACAGAATCCGCGCTCCGTCGAGTTCTCCGCCGTTCAGCAGCGCCTGGCAGAAGCGACCGTAATCATGCACGGTCGAGGAAAGCCCGGCCCCGCCTGAGAAGTACGTCCCCGGCCCGTCGAAGGGATAGCGCGCCCACGTGGCGCGATCAGCATCCGAGTCCAGCAGCGACATGCCGGTCTCGCGTTCCTCATAGGGAGTCGCGAACGCCGCTTCCAACTCGTCATCGACGTGGAACGCCGTGTCATCCATGCCGAGGGGCTCGAACATACGCACCCGCAGGAAATCCGCGAAGCTCATGCCGGAGACGACCTCGATCAGCCGCCCCAGAACGTCGATCGATAGGCCGTACGTGAACTGGTCGCCCGGGTGGTGGTTCAGGGGGACGCTCGCGATACGTCGCACGCCCTCTTCGATCGTCGAGTCGATGATCCCGAGGCCATCCCAGACACCGGCGTTGTCGTACAGGTCGCCTATCACACCGCCGCTGAATATCGGGTACGCGATGCCCGACGTGTGGGTGAGTAAGTGGTGGATCGTGATGGGGCGCTCTGCCGGGACGAGGGTGTGCGTCTCTTCCCCATCCGCCTCGACCTTGTTGTTCAAGACGTACGGGTTCGAGAACTCCGGGAGGTAGTCCGACACCGGGTCGTTGAGCAGGAACGCCCCCTCCTCGAACAGCATCATCACCCCGACGCTCGTGATGGGCTTGGTCATCGACGCCATGCGGAAGCGCGTCGAGAGCTTCATGGGTCGGTCGGTTTCGCGATCCGCCATGCCCTCGGCGTGCAGGTAAACCACGCTGCCGTGACGCGCGACCATCGCCACTATCCCCACGATGTCACCGTCTTCCACGGCGCGCGACAGCACCGGGTCGATCCGCGCGAGCCGTTCCGCCGACATCCCCACGCTCGCGGGATCGGCGATGGGCGGCGACTGCGCGAACGCCGCCGTAACGCACAGCATGAACGCGAAAACGAGCGCGTATGTCTGTCGGCGAGACGTCATCGGCGGGGCTCCTTCTGGATGTGTGCGTGCAACGGCAGGGCGGCGGCAGGCAGAGATCGCCGAGGCCTATCCGGCCGGACTTTCGTTGACGCCACGTTACCCACCACGCGCGAAGGCCACAACGCTGATGCGGCCCGCGGGCGACCCGCCTCACCAGCCCGCCATCCGACGCTACAGCGTCAGTGCGGGCGGCAGGAAGCCGCTCCCGACGACAAGGAGAAGGCGCGCGCGGCCGGCGTCTACGAACTCTTTGGCGCGGACATCGACTGCGGCGGGCTCATGGCATGGGCGTGGGGCTTCCACCGGATCATGGACGCGATTGACGCGGCGAAGGTCGTCGTCACCGGGCACTCACGGTACGGGAAGGCCGCGCTGGTCGCGGGGGCCTATGACGAACGCATCGCCCTGACGCTCCCGAGCCATTCGGGATGCGGAGGAACCGCGCCCTATCGGTTCATCTATGGGAACAGCGAACAACTGCACAACATCGTCGGGTTCGCGCCCCACTGGTTCCGCCCGGACTTCAACCGGTTCGTCGACAACGTGGAGCGCCTGCCGTTCGACCAGCATGAGCTGCGCGCGTTGGTCGCGTCGCGCGCGTTGCTCAGCACTGAGGGCACGGAGGACTCGTGGACGAATCCGCGGGGGTCGCAGTTGACGCACGTCGCGGCGAAGACGGTCTACGACTTTCTGGAGGCGGGTGACCGTATCAGCATCCGGTATCGACCTGTCGGGCACATTCCCAGCAGCGAGGACCTGATGGACTTCGCGGACCACGTGTTCTTCGGGAAGCCCCTCTCGGAGGAATTCGGGGCGCTGCCGTACCCGGTCGAAGAAGACCCCGTGTCCTGGGACGTTCCTCGCTGAGGAAGCTGCGGGACGCCGCGTCGTCGGCGTAGGAAGGCGTGCGGGTCCGTCCGCGCGCCCACGGGCGGACCCTCTCGAGAGACGTGGCTACGCGCTATCCGCCTTACGGACGGTATCTCCCACGCTCACGGTTCCCGCCTGGACGATCTGGGCGAGCACCCCACGTAGGCGCTTCTCCTTGCCCGTCCTGGAGTTGATGAACTTCACCGCCGCCATGCCGTAGCGTGCCTTGAACAGATCGCAGCCCGTGTGGGGGATGTCAGAGAGTTCGACAACGGCGGAGCCGATGTGCAGTCTGTCGCCCGGGGACAGGTTGTCCTCGCCCAGGTCGAAGTCCACGAACAACTGGTCGCCGGCCCACTTCCATCGGTCGCGCGACCCGGCGACGACGTCGACGGCCCTGCAGTTCATGAGCGCCAATTGCACGGCGGGGTCCGACGACCCGTCCTCCAGCTTCTTCCAGCAGTTCCTGACCCAGAAGTCGCCTTCCACGCCAAGCTCGGGAGACAGCAAGCAGCTCTCAAGCTCTTCGCGCTCGTTGGGCTCGGGGCGAATGCAGATTCCTTCGAGCGTGCCGGAGTCGGCGGGAGACGCCTCGATCCAGTCGAGTCGGGCGTCGATCTGCTCCGCAGTGAGGTGCATCGGCGCATGGTCTATATCGGGCATAGCTTCTCCTCATGGGAGTCTGTCGAGGGCGCCCCGGCCCTCTGTGGGTAGGAACGTGAGAAACCGGCCAGACGCGCGACGATGCCGGGATGAACTAGATGTCGGATGGGCAGCGTCCGCCATAAACGTGCGCCTCCCAGCCTCCCGCAGACTAGCGGCTCCCCTCGTGAGAGACAACCGCTCGGACTTCCCAGGCCGAGATGGCCGCGCTATCTGGGCGCCCCAAGCGCCGCACGGTTCCTTGAATTGGCCTGCCCTCAACGCTTACGATACGGTCACTCACTCCTCACCAACTCAGGCCAGGCTCCGACGCCCCCCGTGGATGTAAGTCTCCTCGCGACGCAGATAGTGAACGCCCTGACGTTGGGTGGCATCTACGCCCTCATCGCCGTCGGGTACACGATGGTCTACGGGATCATCAAGCTCATCAACTTCGCCCACGGCGAGATCTACATGATGGGCGCGTTCACCGGCATTCTGCTGGTTGGCGTGGGCGTGCCGTTTTTCCTCGCGCTCCCGGCGTCGATGGTTCTGTGCGCTCTGCTGGGAATCTTCATAGACCGCCTGGCCTACCGTCCGCTACGGACGGCGCCGCGCCTGTCGGCGCTGATCACGGCCATAGGGGTGTCGCTCTTCCTACAGAACCTGGCGATGCTGATGTGGTCCGCGTCGGAGCGGCCGTTCCCCGACCTCTACCCCGCGTTCATGATCCGAACGACGGGCGCCGACGCCGACGCCCACGGCGACGAGTATCTGGACAAGGTAGCGGTCAAGCTAACCGAGCGGGCCGCCGCCTCGTTCGGGCCGCGGAACGCCGCGCGTGACGGCGACGCTCTCAAGGTGGAGTTCCCGCTGGGCTCGACCTCCAGCGAGGCCAGGCGCGCCCTCCGCGAGACCCGCCGAGAGACGCTGGCTGAGATGACCGGCATGGACCTCTCCGCCGACGAGAAGAGCCTCGACCACTTCCTGAACAAACCCGCGATCTCCGTCGATCTCGGCGGCGGCCGTCCCGTGGAGATACGGTGGAAGGTCGTCTTCATCTGGGTATCCACCATCGTGCTGATGGCGCTGCTCGAAGCCGTCATTCAGCGCACTAAGGTCGGCAAGGCGATGCGCGCCTGCGCGCTGGACAAGGTCACCGCCGCGCTCATGGGCATCGACGTCAACCGCATCATCGCCCTGACGTTTGCCCTCGGATCGGCGATGGCGGCTGCTGCGGGGATTCTCTTCGCTCTGTATCGGGGAAGCGGCGTCGGATACCGAATGGGCTTCCATCCAGGCGTTATCGCGTTCGCCGCGGCCGTGTTGGGTGGCATCGGCAACATCCGTGGCGCCATGCTCGGTGGGCTCGTGTTGGGAGTCGTCCAGGTCATCAGCAGCGCCTACATCACGGACTGGCTCGGTATCAGTTCCAACTACGCGTTTGCCTTCGCGTTCGGGCTCCTCATCCTCGTTATCCTCGTCCGGCCGACGGGCCTCCTCGGACGAGCGACGACGGAACGGGCCTGAGCCTCATGGGTAACGTCATCCCCGCCGTGCGGGCCGCATGGGACCGATGGTGGCGCGAGACCGCCGGAAAGCCCGCCCACCGGGTCGGAGGCGGAATCCTGCTCGTGCTCGTGGTGGCATCTCTCGTGGCTCCGTTGCTGCCGCTCCCCATGCAATACCGCGCGCGCATTTCGGACATCTTCCTGCTCTGCATCGTCTACTCCATCGTCGCGCTGGCACTCAACATCGTCACGGGCTACACGGGCCTTCTCGACCTCGGCGTAGTCGCGTTCGCGTCGATCGGCGCGTACACCGCCACGATCCTCTACGACCGACCGTGGATGCAGTTCCCCGGGTCGTTCATCGTCGTGCTGATCGTCGGTGGGCTTCACGCCGCGGTGTGGGGGTTGATACGCGGGGCGCCGACACTACGCCTCTCGGGCGACTACTACGCCATCGTGACGTTCGCCTTCGCGGAGATCATCCGGGTGATCATCCGTAGCGAGTCGTGGTTGACCGGCGGAGGCGCGGGCTTCAAGAACTTCCCGTCCATCAACCCGTGGGGCGCCGAACTGGTTGGGGGCGAGTACAGCGGCATCCTCAAGTCCGCCGGGCAGTGGGAATACCCCTCGGGTGGCCAGTGGTTTGGTTCCTCGCCGCAGTTCTACTACCTATGCCTGCTCACCCTGGCGTTGGCCGTCGGAGTGATGCGACGGCTGGAGAAGTCGCGCATGGGTCGCGCTTGGTTCGCCATCAAGGCGGACGAGACGTCCGCGATGACCAGCGGGATCAGCCTGACCACGAACAAGCTGAACGCTTTCGGCATATCGGCGTTCATCGCCGGAGTGGGCGGCGCGCTGATCGGATTCAAGACGGGAACCGTGTCCACGAACGTGTTCGACTTCTGGTTCTCCGTAGTCGTCCTGTGTGGTCTAGTGCTCGGGGGCATGGGCTCGATCCGCGGCGCGCTCATCGGCACGTATCTCGTCTACGGCCTCGGCGAGGTGTTGCGCGAGCAACTGACGATCGGCTCGATCGTGCTGAAGGTCGACGACCGCGCGCGCTTCCTGATGTTCGGAGCCCTCCTGGTGGTCGTGATGGTGTTCCGTCCACAGGGCTTCTTGCCGCGCAAGCGTTCCTCGGCTGACGAGCCGACCCGAACATCGGAGCCATCCGACCTGTACCACCTCGAGGATGACGCCTGATGCCGCAAGCGATCCTCAAGGTCGAGACCCTGACCAAGCACTTCGGCGGCATCCATGCCGTCGATGACGTGACGTTCGATGTGCAACGCGGCAGCATCACGAGCCTCATCGGCCCGAACGGGGCCGGCAAGACCACCGTCTTCAACGTAGCGACGGGGCTCTACGAGAAGACATCCGGCGTCATACGGTTCGAGCCCGACGGCGACGGCAGCGTCGATCTGACGGAGCGCGTCTTCGACCCCTTGCACGCCACGCTGGTGTCGGGGGCGAGCGCGGGACTGGGTCTCATCGCGCTCATGATCCCGTCGGCGCGGCGGAAGCTCTACTACCGAGCGCGGACACCGGACTCGCTGACCCGCCTTGGGATCGCGCGCACGTTCCAGAACATCCGCCTATTCAGCGACCTGTCCGTACTCGACAACGTCAAGGTCGGCCTGCACGGGCGCGTGCGCAGCAACGCCGTGGACGCCGCCCTGACGAGTCCAAGGCATCGTCGCGAGGAGCGCGAGATCGAGGACGCCGCCATGCGGTACCTGGAGTTCGTCGGCCTCGAAGACCGCGCCACGGAGGCGGCGAGCGATCTCCCCTACGGAGACCAACGGCAGCTCGAAATCGCTCGGGCGTTGGCGACACGCCCATCGCTCCTCCTCCTCGACGAGCCGGGCGCGGGCATGAACCCGACGGAGACCAACGAACTCATAGAACTCATCGAGCGCACTCGCGACACGGGCGTGACCGTGTTCCTCATCGAACACGACATGCGCCTGGTCATGGACGTCTCCGACCGGATCATCGTCCTGGATCACGGCCGCAAGATCGCCGAGGGCTCGCCCGCCGAGGTGCGCGACAACCCCGAGGTGATCGCGGCGTATCTGGGCATCGCCGACGAGGACACAGCCGATGCCCCTGCTTAGCCTCGAACAGCTTCGGGCGGGCTACGGCAGCATGGAGGTGCTCCACGGCATCGACCTGCATCTCGACGAGGGCGAGATCGTCACGCTCATCGGCGCCAATGGGGCGGGCAAAACGACGACCCTGAACGCTATCTGCGGCATCGTCCGGGTGAACGGCGGAAGCGTGCGTCTCCGCGAACGGGACATCACACATCGCCCGACAAAGGACATCGTGCGTCTCGGTGTCACCCAGGCGCCGGAAGGCAGGAAGCTGTTCGCCGAGCTGACCGTGGCCGAGAACCTCGACATGGGGGCCTATCTCCGCAAGGACGCGGACGGCATCCGCGAGGACTTCGACTACGTCACGGAGCTGTTCCCGCGTCTCCGCGAGCGTTGGGACCAGATGGCGGGAAGCCTCTCCGGCGGCGAGCAGCAGATGTGCGCCATCGGCCGCGCCCTGATGGCGAGGCCCCAACTGCTGTTGCTCGACGAGCCTTCCTTGGGCCTGGCGCCCCTGCTGGTGGAGCAGATATTCGCGATTGTCCGGCGCCTCCACGCCGACGGCGCTACCATCCTCCTCGTCGAGCAGAACGCGCGCATGGCGCTCAACGTCGCCACGCGGGGATACGTCATGGAAACCGGCGCGATCACGATGGAGGGGCCGGCGCAGGAACTCCTCGTCGACCCGCGCGTCCGCAGCGCCTACCTCGGAGACGTGTGAGGAGAGTTGCATGGCGACGCTAGCGCCCTCGACCCGGAACACGCCCACCACAGCGACGCGATCAAGACAGTCCTGGACGCGCGTGCTTTCCAAGCGTTCCCCCACACGCCTTGGGCATAGCCACTCTCGTTGGCCGGTGACTCCCGCGAACGTCTTCCCCTCGCAGGGGAAGATGGAGATGGGGTCCCAACCGTGGGGGCCGGTCGAAGCACCGCCCACGCACCAGACGACTAACGCCACTGCGGCATGGACAGTCCGGGTGGCGGCCGTGCTCTTCCTCCTAGTCCTAGCCGGCGACGCAGGCGCCTCGTTCGGCGGCCGCGGCCTTATATCCACGCCCACCGCCGACGTACTTCCACGCGGGATGTTCGTAGCGGCGTTGACCGGTGGCTATCGCGCCGAAGACCCCTTCGACCGGACGGGCGCCGCGCTGGCGTTCGACCTCGGCCTCGGACGTCGCCTACAGGGCGGCGCCTCATGGAGCGCGGCCTCCGCGCCGGACGCGGCCACGCTGTCGTGGGACGCTAGAGCTCTGGTGCTTAGACAGGACGGCGCGCTGCCGAACGTGAGCATCGCGGCCGCGGAACTGGGCGAGGGCAAGGAACACGCCGTGGGGCTCGCTCTGGTATCGAAGGAATTCAACCTCCCTTCGGCGGGGTTCTTCCAACTGCACGCGGGCGTCAAGATCCCCCTCTACCCCGACGCGTCCGATGCCGACATCAAGCCTATCGGCGGCATTGAGAAGACCTGGTACGCGCTGAGCAGAGACTGGCGAGGCATCGCCGAGTGGGATGGCGACGCCTTCTCTGTAGGAGTCGAACAGCGATTCCGAGAAGGACTGCGCGTCGGCGTAGCCTTCGAGACGGACACGCCCCGAGTGCTATTCGCGGTGGGCTTCGCAAACGAACCCATCGTCACGGAGATCGACAACGCGAAGCGGCTCGCAAAGCAGGCGGCGCGATTGGCCACGCGCCCCGCAGACGCGCCCCCCGTCACACCCAAGGAGGACGGCAAGTGAAGTGGATCGGTGAGTACCTGACGGAGCTGAAGCGAATCCTTGACGCGACCCCTCAGGACACCGTCGAGAAGATCGCCAGCGCGATACTCGACGCGCACGAACGCGACGCGCAGGTGTTCGTCTTGGGCAACGGCGGAAGCGCCTCGACGGCGTCGCACTGGGCGTGCGACCTCGGCAAGGGCACCGTCACGGAGGGACAACGCCGCCTGCGTCTCATCAGCGTCACCGACAACAACGCAGTGATGACTGCGTGGTCCAACGACACGAGCTACGACGACGTGTTCATCGAGCAGTTGAAGAACCTGCTGAACGAGGGTGATGTCGTCGTTGGGATAAGCGCCAGCGGCAACTCCGAGAACGTCCTCCGCGCGATGCAGTACGCCAACGACAACGGCTGCGTGACCATCGGCGCGACTGGGTTCGGCGGCGGCAAGCTGGCGGGCATGTCCGACATACCGTTCGTGGTGGACAGCTACGACTACGGCCTGGTCGAGGATCTGCACCTCATCCTGAACCACATCCTCCGCGTCTGCATCCACGAGACGCTGAAGGCGGCGTAGCGCGTCTACTCTACGGCGATTCGAGGGTCCGAGGCGGCGTCTCAGCGTCGTGTGCAGGCGTCAACAGCCGCCTCGCGCGGGCGACGTCTACGGCGATGGCGTGAAGTCTCCCACGACCTTTTCCTGGGATCGCGTCTCGACCGCCCCGCGGATGTGCTGACGCACCCATCGGATCGCCTCATCGCCGGTTACGTCCAGCGCTACCTTGGCTGCGGACGCCAACACCAGTCCCGTCCTGCCTATGCCCGCGGAGCAGTGGACGACGATATCCCGCCACCACGGGCGTGGGAGAGAATCGCCGGGACGGCCACGCGGAGATCTTCCGTACACGGGACGCCGTAGTCCTCAATCGGCACATGGGTTACCGCGAGGCCCCGAGCCGAATACAGGAGACGCAGATTCCGACCTGCCTTCCGCTCGCATTCGTCGTCGGACGCCAGCAGCGCCACGGCGGATATGTCGTGCTGCTGGTACAGATCCAGAAGTGACCCGTCGGGGTCGTAGGGGCCGAACGGCATGGGACTGCGAAACACACTACCTGCAAGCCCAAAAGGCAGGTCCGTCAGCACGCGCTTCGTCTCCGTGCGGATCGGGTTCCGTCACTCGACGTCGATCGTCCCGGGCGGCGTCGTGTAGCTTCCCGTGACGTGGGACTCCAACCACTCCGGCGGGTCGTTCCTCGGTAGTGTCAGCGCGGGATCGCCCTTGCAGCTCAAGCGATAGAGAAGCCGCGCGTCATCGACCGAGGTGATGTTCGTTTTCACCGGCGGCGCGTTGTGCAGCGTCATGTAGTTGTCCCAGATCGTAACATCGCCCGGCACGTGTGGATGGTCGTACCGGAACTGCGGCTGGAGGACATGCGCTTCGAGCCGATCGAGAAGCGCCCGGGACGCCTCCGGAGTCATGTCGTCGACCTCTACCGCGGGCCGCACTCGTGGTCGTGACGCCCATATCGGGCCGTGTAGGGACTTGATCCCGGATCGCGGGTTGGTCCTCACAAGTGGCGCAAGCCAGCCCTCATCGCCCTCGTTCAGGCGACGCCGCACCTGCGTCCGTTCCAGGGACGCCTGCTCTGAAGGCGGGAGAGCGGCGAGCGCCGCGGCAGTGTCCGCGAACGCCGTCTCGCCGTTCAGGGGCAACGTCTTGCGCAGCCGGTAAAGCTCGGCGTCGGATCCGTCGAGATACGGACGGATGTCGTCGCTCCCGTCTGTCGGGTCCTCGACCCACGTCCCCGTCTCCGCGTTGCGCGCGACGGGCGACTTGTGAACCAGGAACATGGAGACGTAGATAGGCAGGGGTTCGTATTCGATGTCCGTGTGCCAGGACCCACCGGCCGTCACTCTCGCGGCAGCCGGCTGTTCTTCAGAGTTCGCTGGGAGTACGCCAGCGAAGTTGGATACCACGAGGACCGTTGGCGACTCGTGGGGCAGGCATTCGAGTTGTCCCGGAAACGAAGCGCTCACCACGGACGCTCTGCGTCGGTCGAAAGGGAGCCATTCGACGGGGCCATCACTGGCCCCGTCGGATTGCGCCATCTTGCCGCCGCGCAGGAAGTTGTTCGGGTGGGGAATCGGCGCGCCCCAGTGGTTGGCGAACCGTTCCATATGCGCGAGGGAGAACGTCTCCAGGTCTTGCCCCGGAATGCTGACGACACCGAACCGGCTCAGAGCGTCCAGAAGGAATGTCGCCTGTTCCGGCGTCAGCCGGGGGCGCAGATCAATGCCCGTGAGTCGCAGGCCGGCGCCGCTTGCCGCCAGCGGCCCCTCGCAGCCGACGTTGGAGCCAAACAGCCCACGTAGCCGTCTTTCCATATCCTGCTCAGGCGCGGCGCTCATCGACGCGATCCTCCGAAGGTGTGGCGGCTCGTCCTCGCCGAACTGACGGCCATTGCGATGTCGGCCAGCGGGCAGGTCTAGGGGTGATCCCCATACGCGTCCATATCCCTGGCTACGCGCCGGCCCCGAGGACACACTATCGACGGCGCCACGGCATGTCAATCGCCCGAGGCGTCCAGGCGGCGCTACGCCGACCGGTTACCCGCCTCCCTGAAGCAACGGCGCTAGCCGCAGGATCTGCGTCCCGGCTCCCACGTCGATGCCACGCAACTGCACGACAAACGACGCGTCAACCACCCCGGCGATTCGCCGCCCGCTGAAGTAGTCGCGGACCTCACAATCCAGATAGGGCAGCCCGTCGACGGTCAGCGTCACGCTCTGCGGCTCGCCGGTCTGGTTGACGACGATGAGATGGGCTTCGCCGAGGTAATCGCGCGTGCCGACGCGCGCGACGCCCGGCGGATCGACGTCCACGGTCCAGGACGTCCAGTGCGGCTCGCGAATCAGCGGCAGCAGTTCGTCCACCTCACGGCGCAGGTTCGGGAAGTCCGGCCACCACGCCTTCTCGTCCACGGGCCCAACCGTCTCCTGGTATCCGTCGCCGCAGCCTTCGTAGCAGTCCCTCCAATAGCCCATGGCCTTCGCGCCCAGGGCGATCGAGTTGTAGAGCCGCAGTCGCATGTCCCCCGGCCCGTCGACGCCGTTGAACTGCGCGAAGGCGGCGGGGCTCACCTGCCCTTCGAGACGGTCGAGCACGAGCAGTCCGTCCAGATCGCCGGTACCCGCGCCCCCCGTGGCGTCCGCGCCCCCGCCCACGTAGGTTCCCGACACGTCGACCAACCCGCGCGCGGAGTACACCCGCGCCACGCCGAAGTTCCCTTGCAGCCCGTATATCGGATGGCGCGGTCGCCCCGCCGAGTCGACGTCGATGCTCCTGAGCGTTTCGATCACGTCGACCGGCACGTCCCACTGATCGTGGTTGTTCTCGTTGTCCCAGTAGTAGAGCAGCAGGCTCTCACCGAGACCGGCGGCGAACACACCCTCCAGTTGCTCTCGCAGGTCGTCCAGATCGTTGTATGCCCAGCCGGACGGAAACGTGTACTGCGGAATCTGGAACCCCGCGAACATGCCATTCGGGTTGAACTCCGAGACGGCGTCCCGTGCCTCTTGCACCTGAGCAGCCACCGACGTCCAGATGATGACGTTCCAGCCTTGCGCGGAATACACGGCCGCGTCCCGGCGGTTGTCCGAGTACATACACAGCGGGAAGAACGGCTCCCACCGTCCGTCCTTCGCGACCTCGAAGTTGCCGAGTTCATCCACACGGACGTGCGCGCCGTCGAACGCCCGCTTGTCGGTCGGCGGACGTTCCAGGCCGACGCCCTCCCCGAAGTAGAAGTCGTCCACCCACACTTCGCCGCCGACGCGCGTATCCGCCATCTTGACCGCGACGACGCGGACGTAAGAGGCCTCTTCCGGGACGTAGACGGGTAGGACGCACTCCTCCCAGGGCCCGTCCGCGGTAGTCCCATATCTCCCGCCGGGCAGGTTGCGGATGAACTTCATGTCGCCGTCGTGGATGCTGACCATCGCGGTCACGTACGTCGGACCGTTGGCGGTCTTCGCGTAGAACGCGAAGGTGTGCTTCCCCGCGCGTTCGACCGGGATGTAGTCCGAGTGCGCGCGGCCCGAGTCTTCACGATGCCCGCCCTCCGTGTCGTAGTAGGGCGTCATCAGCTTGATCGACCCGGAACCGTCGGGCGTTGCGGACGCGTTCGCGTCGTAGCTCGCATCGCCGATGAAGGACCATGCCTCAGCCGTATCCGCAATCCAGTTCGCAACGCGATTCTCCCCCTGCCTCCCCACGTGGGGGCGCGATGCGGCCCCCTGCGAACGCGCGCCAAGAGTGACGACGCTCAGGGACGTCAACGCGATAGCACAGATGCTCGTGCCGAAGAGTCGGCTCCGTCGTCCGTGCAAAGCCTCGATGCTCATGTGTCGCCCCGGTTGTGGGGGTTGCCGAGATGAAGTCCTGCCCGTTTGGCCATTGCCGCCCGCGCAGTCGACTGCCAGCAGCGGAATGGGATCGACGTCTACCCCGCTGACATGGGATCGCGCATCGGGCGGGTTCCTGCCGGGCCACGTACGGAACGTCGGTGGCATGGCTGCACGCCGTCCGTCCGTGACGAGGATCGCACCACTCGGGACGCGCCGGAAGGCCGCTCCCATCGAAGGCGCCACAGTGGATGGGTCTTGACCTCGGTGCGAACCCAGCAGACACCCGCCGGGATCGTAGTCGCCGAACGGGATCGGACGCCAAACACGCTGCCCGGCCGAGGCCGCTAACCACTCGCTACCGTGGAGCTCGCAGAGCTTCGGCGCCGCGACTGCCGAAGGCGATGCTGGGGGTCCCTCGGACGGCTATCCCGACAGACCCGGTCGGGTTTGGGGCCGTCTAAGCCGTTTTTCTTGACAAGAACGGTCGGGTAAGCTACTGTATCTCCGAAGGCAGTGACCGGCTGCATCTACGAGTGATTCCCGCAAGGATGGATTCCAGAAATGCACGGCGCACGAAGCGACGAGGACATAGCGAGTCTGAATCGAACGCAGCCGGCCGGGCTGCGCGACTCGCGCTCTATCTGTTGTAGCTAAGCGTCCCGGAGACCCTCGGGCCCATGTGGGCCAGGATGTCTCGTGGGGCGTTTTCGTGTGTCCGGGCGTAGGTCAGGCGGTGGTGTGTTGAAGGTTTCTTCGAAGGTCAAATACGCGGTGGAAGCGTTGCTCGAACTGTCGTCTCGGCAGGAAGAGTACGTGTCGGTCGCGTGGCTCGCGGAGCGTCGGAGCATACCGCGGACCTTCTTGGAGCAGCTACTCCTCAAGACGAAGCGCCACGGGCTGACTACCAGTCGACGTGGTCCCGATGGCGGGTACAGGCTTGCTCACGAGGCGTCGGACATACGGCTCGGGGATATCTACGCGGCGGTCGAAGGGCCGCTGGACCTGTGCGCCTGTGGTCGCGGCAAGGACGACACGCGGTCCGCGGACGCCATGCTCGAAGGTATCTGGCTCGAGCTGGAAGGCGCGATCCGGACGTACCTGGACGGCGTGACGCTGGATGACCTGCGGAGCCGAGGAGCGGAGTTCCCGGCGGCGGTAGAACATACGTACACGTTCTCGATATAACGGCCCGGATAGACTGGTGGAACGTAAGGCCTGCGGTAGCGTACTCGAACTGATCGGCGCGACGCCGCTGGTCCGACTGAACAGAATACCCGGGGCCGATTCGGCGGAGATATACGGGAAGCTCGAGTCGAGCAACCCGGGCGGCAGCGTCAAGGATCGCATCGGGTTGGCGATGGTCCTCGACGCGGAGAAGCGCGGGGTCATCAGCGAAGGGGCGACCATCGTCGAGCCCACCGCGGGGAACACCGGCACGGCGTTGGCGATCGTCGCGAAGGCGCGTGGATACAGCGCGATACTGACGATGCCCGAGAACGTCACTTCCGAGAAGTGCGACCTGCTGAAGGCGTTCGGGGCGGAACTGGTCCTGACACCCGAGGCGGAGGGAATGGCCGGGGCCATCTGGGAGGCCGAGGCGATCGCGCGGCGCACGGAGAACTCGTTCATGCCGAACCAGTTTGTGAACCCCGCGAATCCCGCCGTTCACCGTCAGACGACGGGGCCGGAAATCCTGGCGCAGACGCAGGAGAACATCGACGCGTTCGTGGCGGGAGTGGGGACCGGCGGCACGCTCACGGGGGTCGCGCAGGCGATGAAGACGCGACTGCCGGACGCCCGCATCGTGGCCGTCGAGCCGGCGGCGTCGCCGGTGCTCAGCGGCGGAAAGCCCGGGCCTACGCGCATCGACGGACTCGGCGCGGGATTCGTGCCGGACGTGCTGGACATGTCCCTCGTCGACGAGGTCATCACCGTCAGCGAGGAGGACGCATACGCGATGATGCGATTCCTCGGCGAAGAAGAAGGTCTCTTGGTCGGCATGAGTTCGGGGGCAAACGCGGTGGCGGCGTCGCGCGTCGCGAGTCGGATGGAGCCGGGACAGCGTGTCGTGACGATACTCGCGGATACGGGAGATCGCTACTTCAGTCTGGCCGGGCATTTCGGGTAGGCCATCCCACGGCAGAGAAAGAGGTCAACGCTGCGCGTGTCGAGTGGGATGAACGAACGGAAGCTAGGGGCGTGGATACGCGCCGTAGAAAGAGGACGTGCATGGCAGTCGGTGAGCAAGACATCCCGCGTGATTATCACCGGGTAGAGGAATTCGCGTCGGAGCTGCGAACCGAAACTCCGACGCGCATCATCGAATGGGCGCTGGAGCGCTACGCCCCGCGACTGGCGGTAGTCTCGAACTTTGGGCCGAGCACAGTCACCGTCATCCACCACCTCGCGGAGTTGGGCAAGGCCGATGTGCCCGTGCTCCACATCGACACGGGGTTCGAATTCCCCGAGACCGAAGAGGTCGGGGCGCGACTGACCGAGCGCTACGGCATTCAGATACAGAACATCCATCCCGAACTCACCGTCACGCAACAGGCGGAGAAGTACGGGGACGAACTGTACAAGAGCGACTCGGACTACTGCTGCTACATGCGCAAGGTGCTTCCGCTCGAGAAGGTGTTGTCTGAGTACGACGCCTGGGTGACGGGCATCCGCAAGAGCCAGGCGTCCACCCGCCGCGCCGCGCAGGTCGTGGAGTGGGACGTGCGCCACGACATGATTAAGGTGAACCCACTCGCGGAGTGGGATTCCGACGACGTATGGGCGTGCATCCGGGAGAACGACATCCCCTACAACACGCTGCACGACAACGGCTATCCGAGTATCGGCTGCTGGCCCTGCACGCGCTCCGTCGCCGAGGGTGGCGACGAGCGATCGGGGCGATGGAGCGGCCTAAACAAGGCGGAGTGCGGGATACATCTAACCCACTTCGCGACACCACAACCGACCGAAAAAGGACGCTAGCAAGTATGATTAAAAAGGGCTTCACGATCTGGTTCACCGGGCTCTCAGGAGCCGGTAAGACGACGATCTCCGATCGCCTTGTCGAGATCTTCACCGAACGCAAGATCCACGTGGAAGTGCTCGACGGCGATGTCGTCCGCACGAACCTGAGCAAGGGCCTCGGCTTCAGCAAGGAAGATCGGGACACGAACATCAAGCGCATCGCGTTCGTGTGTAAGCTGCTCACGCGCAACGGCGCGGGCGTTATCGCCGCAGCCATCTCCCCCTATCGTGAGATCCGCGCGCACGCGCGCACGGAAATCAAGAACTTCGTAGAGGTGTACGTAAAGTGCCCGCTCGAGGTGTGTGAGGACCGCGACGTGAAGGGCCTCTACGCCAAGGCGCGCGCTGGCGAGATCAAGCAGTTCACCGGCATTGACGACCCGTACGAAGAGCCGCTGAACGCCGAGGTCGTCGTCGAGACGGACAAGGAAACGGTGGACGAATCGGCGAGCAAGATCATTGCTGCGCTGGAGGAGTTGGGCTACATTGAGCCGTCCGCGGCCTAGTGATTTCCCAGTCCGAAAGCAGGAATACCTCATGGCACAAGTACGCATTCCAACGCCACTGCGCCGCCTGACGAAAGGGGAGGCCGAAGTCTCGGTCGACGGCGATACGGTCGCCGCGATCATCGACGGCCTCGAGGCGGACTACCCGGGCCTGAAAGAACGTATCTGCGACGACCAGGGCGAGGTGCGACGGTTCGTCAACATCTACGTGAACGACGAGGACGTGCGCTTCCTCGACGGGACCGAGACGAAGACTGGACCGGACGACATCATGTCCATCATCCCGGCGATCGCCGGGGGCTAGCGCGTCGCGGACCTGGGTTCGTAGGGTCTTAGGACATACAAGCGGATGTTCGACTTCAGCGACGAACAGATCAAGCGGTACAGCCGTCACATCATCCTCTCCGAGGTCGGTGGGACGGGGCAGACGAAGCTTCTCCAGTCGAAGGTTCTGCTGCTGGGAGCGGGTGGGCTCGGTTCACCCGCGGCGTTCTACCTGGCCGCGGCCGGGGTCGGCACGATCGGCCTCATCGACGACGACGAGGTGGACCTGAGCAACCTGCAGCGGCAGATTCTCCACTCCACCGCGGATGTCGGCCGGCCGAAGGTGGACTCGGCGACGGAGACGCTGAAGGGCGTCAACCCCGACGTCGATGTCGTGACGTACCAGACCCGGCTGACGTCCGAAAATGTCATGGAGATCATCGACGGCTACGACGTCATCGTCGACGGCTGCGACAACCTCCCGACGCGGTATCTGCTGAACGACGCGAGCGTGTTCGCCGGGAAGCCGGTGGTGCACGGGAGCATCTTCCAGTTCGAGGGGCAGGTCACCGTCTTCGATCCGCGGACCGGCCCGTGCTATCGATGCCTCTACCCCGAGCCACCGCCGCCGGACATGGTGCCGAGTTGCCAGGAAGCGGGCGTGATCGGCGTCCTGCCGGGGATCATCGGGTCGCTGCAGGCGGTCGAGGCGATCAAGGTGCTGCTCGGGATCGGCGAGCCGCTGATCGGCAAGCTGCTCCTGTACAACGCGCTGAACCAGGACTTCCGCAAGCTGACGCTGCACAAGGACGCGACGTGCCCCGTGTGCGGCGAGAACCCGTCGGTCACGGAGTTGATCGACTACGAGGCGTTCTGCGCAGTGCAGTGGTAGACCGGGAATAGGACGATGGCGGAAATCCTCGGCATCTTGCTCACGACGAGCCCGGAGAGCGCGGATGTCCACACGGTCATTCAGTTGACACGGGCGGCGCGCGCGCAAGGGCGGGGCGTTCGCATATTCGTCATGTGTGATGGGGCGTACAACCTCGACACGGACGAGTTCCGTAAGCTGGCGCTCGAAGGCGCCGAGATCGCCGCGTGTAGCCAGAACGCGTCGGAGCGCGGCGTCGAAGAGGTCGAGGATATCCCCAACCTGACGTGGGGAAGCCAGTACGACTTCGCACAGATAACCGCTGAGTGTGACCGAGTCATCTCGTTCACCTGATCCCGACTGAGGGTGCTAGGCATGTCCGTCGTCACGGTGCTGGTGAGAGGGTCGGCGTTCGAGTCGCGGCGCGCGGCGGAAGCCATGCGCATGAGCGTCGGTCAGACGCTCGGTGACCACGACGTCCGGCTCGTTCTGGCAGAAGACGCCGTCTACACGCTCAACGCCGACGCGCGACCGGCGATGATCGCGGGCGGCGACGTGCAACGGCCGATCGAGACGCTGAGGATGCTCGGCAAGGCGATGTACGCCGAGTCGGAATCGCTCGACGCGCGCGACGTGGCCGAACTGCCGGCGGGAGTCGAGCGCATCGCGCGGGCGGACCTGGCGGGGATGCTGGCGGAGAGTGATGTCGTTCTCACGTGGTAGCCCCTGTGGGGAACACGTGAGCGAGGGTAAGAGCGCGTGAAGATTCTGCACATCGTGCGTAGCCCCGACGACGCATACGCGATGCAGATGATCGCAGCGCAGGAATCGTCCCACGATCTGCGCGTCGCGTTCGTCCAGGACGGCGTTTACCGCCCGACGGCTCCGACAGCGACCCGATACGTCGTCGAGGAGGACTGCGTGGCGCGAGGCGTCGAAGCAGCGGTGGATTCGGTGACTCACGAGCAGTTGGTAGACCTGATCTTCGACAGTGACCGTGTCATTTCATGGTGACAGGGAAGGGCTGATGGCCACTCTTACTGCGGTCGGTTGCGAGACGCATTTTCGTGAGGCCGGAGTGCTCTCCGAAATCGGGAACACGCCGCTCCTGCGTCTGGACGCCGTCGTGCGCGAGTTGGACAAGCCCGGCGTCGAGATCTACGCCAAGGCGGAGTGGTTCAACCCGGGCGGGTCCGTCAAGGATCGCGCCGCGTTGCGCATCATCGAAGACGCGGAGCGTTCTGGCGAACTCTCGAAGGACCTCATACTGCTCGACTCGACGTCGGGCAACACGGGCATCGCCTACGCGATGATCTGCGCGGTCAAGGGCTACCGGTGCGAACTGGTCATGCCCTCGAACGTCAGCCAGGAACGCGTGCGCACCGTGCGGGCGTACGGCGCGAAGGTTACGTTCTCCGACCCGTTGGAGGGCTCCGACGGCGCGCTGCTCATGGCGCGGGAGATCTACGAGAACGACCCGGACATCTACTACGCGCCGTGCCAATACGACAACGACTCGAACTGGCGGGCGCATTACGATACGACGGGCGTCGAGATCATCAAGCAGACCGGATGCCGCGTCACGCACTTCCTCGCGAGCGTCGGCACCAGCGGCACGCTAGTCGGCACGGGGCGGCGGCTGAAGGACCACGACGAGCGCATCCGCGTGTACGGCGTCGAGCCGGAGAGCGGATTCCACGGGCTCGAGGGCATGAAGCACATCGAGACGGCCATCACGCCGGGCATCTACGATACCTCCGGGTTGGACGGGACGATCTTCGTGCCGACCGAGGAGTCGTACGACATGTCCCGACGACTTGCCGCCGAGGACGGACTGCTCGTCGGGAAGTCCAGCGGCGCCGCGATGCTCGCCGCGTTGCGGCTGGCGAGCCAGATAGACGAGGGCGTGATCGTGACCGTCTTCCCGGACGGCGGGGCGCGCTACCTCAGCACGGCGTTGTTCGACGGCTGATTCCCGCGCCGATCCGCCGGCGCGCGCTTGGACCCCATCCCAACCTTCCCCTGCTGTACATCTGTGAGGGGAGGGAGTTCAGTGGTCATAGGAGTTGATGTTGGGATCGCTGCGTATCGCGTCCGACCTGATTGCCGCGATGCGGGCGCACGGGGAGGAGACCTTCCCCGACGAATGCTGCGGCGCGCTTCTCCGCGACGCCGAGGGTTCGCTTAGTCTGCGCCGGTGGACGAACATCCAGAACCAGTTGCATCGGGAAGACCCGGCGAAGCATCCGAGGGACGCGCGGACGGCGTACTACATCGACCCGCAGGAACTGCTCGCCGTGGCGCGCGAAGAGGCCGAGGCAGGGGTCGCGATCGCGGCGCTGTACCACTCGCACCCGGACCACGCGGCGTATTTCTCGGCGGAAGACAGAGCGCGGGCCGTCATTGAGGACTGGGACGAGCCGATTTATCCCGACGCGGCGTACATCGTGCTGTCCGTGATGGGCGGCAAGGCCGGGGATATCAAGGCGTTCGTGTGGGACGACGACACACGGGAGTTCATCGAACGGAAAGTGGAGGCCGATCAATGAGCGCGACGGAAACCGTGACGCCCGACCACAAGCTGGATCTCACCGGGGAGGTCTGCCCCTATACGTTCGTGAAGTCGAAGCTGGCGCTCGAGGTCATGGACTCTGGGCAGGTGCTGGAAGTCGTGTTCGACCATCGGCCCGCCGTGGCAAACGTCTCGCGCAGCATGGAAGGCGAGGGCCACGAGGTGCTGTCCAAGAGCGATGTCGGGCCCGGCCTCTGGCAGATCACCGTTCGCAAAGCGTAGGCCCGATGCAGACTGCACGCACCGAGACGGACACGATCCACACGTCGGACGACGGGCGGTACACGATCCGCGTCGTGAAGCGGCAGCGCACGAAGCCGA